>NZ_JBQHCZ010000008.1:0-305990 GCF_052068155.1 Streptomyces sp. OZ13
TGCGGCGCGTACCGCGTAGTCCGCCCTGGCTGAGATCCGCATGCGCACATTGTCCCGTACGGCCTCGGTCGGTGTCCGTCGCGGGGGCCACCGGGTACGTGCTCCTGCCGGGCGGCCCGGGCTCAGGCCGCGACGGTCACCCGGTGGAGCAGGCGCGGCAGGGTGCCGTAGCCGTCGGGCGCGTAGTGCTGGGTGATGCGGTTGTCGCAGAGGACGAGGTCGCCCGGCCTCCATGCACGCGCACGATGTTCGGCAGCGGTTCGGGCAACTGAGCTGCTGAGCGGCGCGGTTCGCGCCGGCGATGGGCCTCATGTGCAGTCCGGCCGGGCGAAGTCTGTCCCGATGCTCTCGGCGGTGTCCCGCAGCGGGCGCAGCCAGGACCGGCGCATGGTGTCGAGTGAGGTGCGGCCGGCGGTGGTGGCGAGGTGTCGGCACGGCCTCCGGAATCCTCGTCGTCGGTCTCTATCCGGGCTTTGCGGTGGGGCCGTTGTGCTTCGGCCTGGTCGTCGACGCCACTGGTTCCTACCTCGCGGCCTGGCTCGCGGTGATCGGTGCCAACGCCCTCGCCGCACTTCTGGTCCTCCTCCGGCACACGAAGGGTTCGCCCGCCCCCGACACTCCTCCGCCGGCCTGACGCCGCACGGCTTCCTGTTCCGTATCCGCCAGGCAACGGATCCGTGAGCCGGCCCACGAAGGGAAGGTGCTCACCGCGACCGGTCCGGCGGCCACCCCATGGGCCGCCTTTTCCGGCGCCATCGGATTCCGGTACTGCTCGGCCGAGGAGATCGCGGGATCCGGGCTGCCCCCGGTGCGCCGCCTCGTTGTTCCTCGGCGCCGTAACGAGGAGTGCGGCCTGTGCGGCTCTGCTCACGCGCTCGACGACACGGTGGAAATAGATCTTCCGGGTCACCTTGCGTCGTGGCCTGCCGCGGTCGATGGTGACAAGGCAGACCGCGTGGTACAGATGAGGAATGGTCTGGGTAGCCGGCCGATCACGCCGGCGCGCAGCGTTGAGATTGCGCAGTGTCGCCGCCCAAGTATTCGCCCTGCTGGTGGCGGTCGTGACGCTGCTCTTCGCCGGGGCGCTGGCGGCGTTCGTGTGGAACGCGCGTCAGCAGAGCGAGGACGAGGCGCGCAAGCGTGTGCTGACCGTGGCCGAGGCCTTTGCGCGCTCGCCCGGAACGCCGGCCGCCCTCAGGTCTGACGACCCGAGCGCGTCCTTGCAGCGCCGTGCCGAGGAGGCTCGGCGGCTGGCCGGCGTTGACGTCATCGTCGTGACGAGCCCGCAGGGCATTCGCCACACGCATCCGGATCCGCGCCTGATCGGGAAGCTCTACTCGGGGAGCGTCGAGCGGGCAGCGGCGGGTGAGACGTACACGGAGCTCGAAAAGGGGCCGCTCGGAGCGACCATGCGAGGGTTGGCGCCGGTCAGGGATGCCGACGGGTCGGTGCGCGGCATCGTCGTGGCGGGGATCAACGTCGAGAACGTGTCGGGGCAGGTCAACCGCCAGCTGCCGTTCCTGCTCGCCTCCGCGGGCTGTGCACTGGCCCTCGCCACCGGCGGGGTCGCACTGGTCAGCAGACGGCTGCGGCGCCAGACCCACGGTCTGGGGCCCGTCGAGATCACCGGCCTGTACGAGCACCACGAGGCGGTTCTGCACTCCGTACGGGAGGGCGTCCTCATCATCGACGACGAGCGCAGGCTACAGCTCGCCAACGACGAGGCACGGCAGCTGCTCGAGCTGCCGCCGGATGCACAGGGGCGTCCCGTCACCGATCTCGGTCTCGACGCGCCCATCGCCGAACTGCTCGCCTCCGGCCGTCCGGCGACCGACGAGATCCACCTCGCCGGGGAACGGGTGCTGGCCGTCAACGTCCGGCCGACGCAGCGGCACGGACGCCGGTACGGCAGCGTTGCCACGCTGCGCGACACCACCGAGCTGCGCGTGCTGACCGGAAGGGCCGACGTGGCCCGCGGGCGTCTGAGGCTGCTGATCGACGCCGGTACGAGGATCGGCGGCACCTTGGACGTGACGCGGACCGCGGAGGAGCTTGCGGAGGTGACGGTCCCGCGGTTCGCCGACTTCGTCACCGTCGATCTGGCGGAATCCGTCCTCGTCGGTGAGGAACCCCCCACCGGCAGCACGGAGATGCGCCGGACAGCGGCCGCCGGGATCCGCGGCGACAGCCCCCTCCTCCCGGTGGGCGAGCAGATCAGCTACATGCCGTCGACACCGCAGGCCCGGGGCCTCGGCGGCGGACGGGCGGTGCTCGAGCCGGATCTTCACGCCGCCCCGCGAGGGCCGGCCCAGCATCCCGAGCACGGCTCGAGAGTCCTCGACTACGGCATCCACTCGCTCATCACCGTCCCGCTCCGCGCCAGGGGAGTCACCCTCGGCGTGGTCACCTTCCTGCGATCGGAGAAGCCGGAGCCGTTCGAGAACGATGATCTGGCCGTCGCGGAGGAGCTTGTCGCCCGCGCAGCGGTTTGCATCGACAACGCCCGGCGCTACACCCGGGAGCACACGACGGCTGTGACCCTGCAGCGCAGTCTGCTGCCTCGCGGGATGCCCGAGCAGGTGGCTGTGGAGGTCGCGTACCGCTACCTGCCCGCACGCGCCGGGGTCGGCGGGGACTGGTTCGACGTGATTCCGCTGTCCGGCGCCCGCGTGGCCCTCGTCGTGGGCGATGTCGTCGGCCACGGCCTGCACGCCGCCGCCACCATGGGCCGCCTCCGCACCGCTGTGCACAATTTCTCCGCGCTCGACCTGCCCCCCGACGAACTCCTGACCCACCTCGACGATCTCGTCGGCCGCCTCGACCACGACGCGGGCGCGTTGGACGGTGGGAACGGCATCATCGGCGCCACCTGCCTGTACGCCGTCTACGACCCGGTCTCTCGGCACTGCACCCTGGCGCGTGCCGGCCACCCCCTGCCCGCTCTGGTCCATCCGGACGGTGCGGTGGAGTTTCCCGAGCTGCCCCCGGGGCCGCCCCTCGGCCTGGGCGGCCTGCCTTTCGAAACCGCGGTGCTCGAGATCGCCGAAGGCAGCCAGCTGGTCCTCTACACCGACGGGCTCATCGAAGACCGCCGTCGCGACCTCGAGGTCGGACTCGAACAGCTGCGCCGCGCACTGGCCCATCCCGACCGCCCGCCCGAGCGGACGTGCGAAGCAGTGATGAGCGCCCTGTTGCCTGCCGACCACGATGACGACATCGCGTTGCTCGTGGCGCGTACCCGTGTGGTGGCCGCGGAGCAGACCGCAGGCTGGGACGTGCCCGTCGACCCGACCGCCGTCGCCGGCATCCGCCAGGCCGCCGTCCAGCGACTGACCGAATGGGGATTGGAGGAGGCCGCCTTCACCACGGAGCTGGTGCTCAGCGAGCTGGTCACCAACGCCATCCGCTACGGCGCCGCCCCCATCCACGTTCGACTGCTGCGCGACACCACCCTCATCTGCGAGGTCTCCGACGGCAGCAGCACCTCTCCCCACCTGCGCCGCGCCGCGATCACGGACGAGGGCGGGCGTGGGCTGTTCATGGTGGCCCAGCTCACCGAGCGGTGGGGCACCCGCTACACGCCCAGGGGCAAGGTGATCTGGACGGAGCAGCCGTTGCCCGGTGCGCCGCCCGGAACGCCGTAAGGGCGACGTGCGATCGAGTGCGTCGACGCGGCACGGGTGGCGGCCTTCTGGGGCACGCTGCTGGACCGCCCGCACGGACCGTCCGAGCCGGCCGCCACAGGCACCGGGGCAGCAGCAAAGGCATCGCGTGGGAGCACGCGTCGGCGTGAGGAGACCTCCGGTCGTCCGGACCCTCAGCCCCGGACCCTCCCGGAGACCGGGCCGGGATCGACGGTCTCCCGTTGGCTCAGACCGTCGAACAGTATGGCCGTGAGGGCGTCGGCCAGGGTCGTCACCGGGAGGTCTCCGTCGGGTCGGTACCACTCGATGAGGGAGTTCACGGTGCCGAACAGCAGGCGACTTGCCAGGTGGGGATCGATGTCGTCGCGTACGCCTCCCTCGGCCGCGGCGCTGATGACCAGGCCGGCGACCCTGTGGTCGAACTCGCGCCGCCGCGCGAGGGCATGCCGCTCGGTGTCGCTGTTGCCATGGATCCGCAGCAGCAGGGTGACGTAGGGCAGTTCCGAGGCGAGCACCTCGACGCTGCGTCGTACGACGTGCCGCAGCCGGGCCGTTGCCGAGGTGCCCGCCGGCAGCTCCTCGTCCAGCACGGCGAAGAGCGAGTCCAGAGCACGGGTGACGGCGAGGGAGAGGGGCTCCTTCTTGCCGGAGACGTGGTGGTAGATGCTGGACTTGCTCAGGCCGAGGCGCCGGGCAAGATCCTCCATGCCGGTGCCGTCGTAGCCGCGCTCGTTGAAGACCGCGACCGCGACTTCCAGGAGGGAGTCACGGTCGTAGGCGGGGCGCTCCCCGCGCCGTGCGGGAGGTCCGGAGGGCGTGTTGCTCATTCGCCCATTGTTGCAAGGCGGCAGGTCACGCCTCACGCTCATCCTTGATCCGGCGCAGTTTGCCGAGGGAACGCTCCAGGGTCTCGGGCTCCACGATCACGACCTCCACACTCACGCCGACGCCGTCCTTCACGCCCTTGGCGATCGCGCGGGCGGCCGCCTCACGCTGCTCCGGTGCCGTGCCCGTCCGGGACTCCACGCGGATGGTCATGTGGTCCATCCGTCCCCGTGTGCTCAGAAGGATCTGGAAGTGCGGGGCGACGCCGGAGGTGCGCAGCACCACCTCCTCGATCTGCGACGGGAAGACGTTCACGCCACGCAGGATGATCATGTCGTCGGAGCGGCCGGTGATCTTCTCGATACGGCGGAAGCCGGGACGAGCGGTGCCGGGCAGCAGCCGGGTCAGGTCCCGGGTGCGGTAGCGGATGACCGGGAGCGCCTCCTTCGTCAGCGTGGTGAAGACGAGTTCACCGTGCTCGCCGTCGGCGAGGACGTCGTCCGTGATCGGGTCGACGACCTCGGGGAGGAAGTGGTCCTCCCACACGTGCAGGCCGTCCTTGGTCTCCACGCACTCCTGCGCCACGCCCGGGCCCATCACCTCGGACAGCCCGTAGATGTCGACGGCGTGGATGCCCATGCGCTCCTCGACCTCACGGCGCATCGCCTCGGTCCACGGCTCGGCCCCGAAGATGCCCACCTTCAGGGAAGTGGTGCGCGGGTCGACGCCCTGGCGCTCGAACTCGTCGAGCAGGGTGAGCATGTAGGAGGGGGTGACCATGATGATCTCGGGCCGGAAGTCCTGGATGATCTGGACCTGGCGGGCGGTCATTCCGCCGGACGCGGGGATCACGGTGCATCCGGCCCGCTCGGCGCCGTAGTGGGCGCCGAGGCCGCCCGTGAACAGGCCGTAGCCGTAGGAGATGTGGACCTTGTGTCCGGGACGGCCGCCGGCGGCGCGGATCGACCGGGCGACCACGTCCGCCCAGGTCGACAGGTCCCTCTCGGTGTATCCGACCACCGTCGGCTGACCCGTCGTGCCGCTGGAGGCGTGGATGCGCCGCACCTCGGACGTGGGAACGGCGAACATGCCGAAGGGGTACGTGTCGCGCAGGTCGGCCTTGGTCGTGAAGGGGAACCGGGCCAGGTCGGGCAGCGTCCGGCAGTCGTCGGGCGTCACGCCGGCCTGGTCGAACTTCTTGCGGTACAGCTCGACGTTGTCGTAGGCGTGCCGCAGTGTCCGGCGGAGGCGGTGCAGTTGGAGGGCTTCCACCTCCTCGCGCGGCATCCGCTCGGCATCGTCCAGCAGCTCCGCCGGAAGGGGTTCACCGTGGCGGGGTGGGGCATCCACCGGTGCGGTCCGTTCGCTGGTCATTGCGGCTCCTCGAATTCCTTGCTCCGGACGCCGCGGCCGCGGCCGCGGAACTCCGCGATCACTGTCCCGCCGCGCACGGCGCTCGCCTCGTAGATGCCGCTGCCACCCGAATCGGGTGATCTCCCAGGCACCGGCCGTCGGCACGTCTCCCTCATGGGCGGGCGGGCGCCACGCACGTGACATCCGCTCCCGAGGCGACGGTGACCGGTCCGTGGCTCTTACAGGCACAAGCGAAGGCGGTGTCGGCAGATCATGACTTATACCATCTTGTATACCGACCGAACATTCGGTTAGCGTGCGGCAAGGCCAGTAATTCAAGCCACGCCAGGGCCTGTCAAGAGGGAGTCATATGCATCACGCAGTCACTGAGGCGCCCGACCTCTTCGCGCGCCATCGGACCCTGCTCGAGCGAGCGGTGGCCGCGACGGAGAGCCGGGAGCACTGGACGCCCTATCCCGAGTCGCCCAGCAAGTCGGTGTACGGCGAGGAGGCCGCGATCCTCGGGGAGGCGGCCTTCCGTGAGCAGATCGGCAGGCCGTTCGACCTGCCCGGACATCCGGCGGAGGGGCGCGTGGCGCCCGAGGAGCAGTCCCCGTACGGCTTCCCGCTGGGCATCAGCTACCCCCGGCTCTCGCCGGCCGCGGCCGTGGCCGCGGCCAAGGAGGCCACAGCGTCCTGGCGCGCCGCCGGCCCCGACACACGCGCCGGAGTCGCCGCGGAGATCCTCGCCCGGCTGAACGCGGCGAGCTTCGAGAACGCCCACGCCGTGCAGCACACCACCGGCCAGGCGTTCGTCATGGCCTTCCAGGCGGGCGGCCCGCACGCCCAGGACCGGGGGCTGGAGGCCGTCGCCTACGCGTGGGCGGCGCAGAAGAAGCACCCGGCAGCCGCGCGCTGGAGCAAGCCGCAGCGCAAGGGCGGTGCGCTGGAGCTGGACAAGAAGTTCAGCCCCGTCGGCCGCGGCGTCTCGCTGCTCGTCGCCTGCAACACCTTCCCCACCTGGAACGGTTACCCGGGCCTGTTCGCCTCGCTCGTCACCGGCAACCCGGTCGTGGTCAAGCCCCACTCCGGTGCGGTGCTACCCCTGGCGATCACCGTGCGCATCGCCCGCGAGGTGCTGGCCGAGGCCGGCTTCAGCCCCGATCTCGTCCTGCTGGTCGTCGAGGAGCCGGGCGGCCGGGACGCCGCGGCTCTCGCCCTCGACCCGGACGTGCGGATCGTCGACTTCACCGGTTCCACCGAGTTCGGCGACTGGCTGGAAGGCAACGCGCGCCAGGCAGTCGTGTACACGGAGAAGGCAGGCCTGAACACGGTCGTGCTCGACTCCACCGACGACTACCGCGGCCTGCTGGGCAACCTCGCCTTCTCGCTCTCCCTGTACAGCGGGCAGATGTGCACCACCCCGCAGAACCTGCTGATCCCGCGCGAGGGCATCGCCACCGACCAGGGCCCGCGGACGGCGGACGAGTTCGCCGCCGACCTCGCCGCCGCCCTGGACAAGCTGCTCGCCGACCCCGCGCGCGCCGCCGGCACACTGGGTGCGATCGTCAACGACGGTGTACGCGACCGGCTGAAGGGCGCCGACGGCGTCGGCCGTACGGTGCGCGCGTCGACGTCCGTCGCACACCCGGAGTACGCCGAGGCCGACGTGCGGACCCCGCTCGTGGCGCGGCTGGACGCGGAGACCGACCGGGAGACATACACACGCGAGTGGTTCGGGCCGGTGTCCTTCGTGATCGGCACCGACTCCACCCGGCACAGCCTGGACCTGTTCCGGGCGACGGTGCGCGAGCACGGGGCGCTGACCGCCGCCGTCCACTCCACCGACGAGGACGTGCTGGCCGCCGCCGAGGAAGCCGCGCTGGACGCCGGTGTCCACCTCTCCGAGAACCTCACCGGCCAGGTCTTCGTCAACCAGTCCTCCGCCTTCAGCGACTTCCACGGCAGCGCCGCCAACCCGGCGGCCAGCGCCACCCTCTCCGACGAGGCCTTCGTGGCCGGCCGCTTCGCCGTGCTGCAGTCCCGTCGCCCCGTCGTCACCGGAGAGGAGTCCGCCTGATGTCCGAAGACGTCTATCTGATAGACGGGGCGCGCACCCCGCAGGGCCGCTACGGCGGAGCCCTGGCGTCCGTCCGCCCCGACGATCTGGCGGCCCTGGTGGTCGGCGAGGCCGTGCGCCGCTCCGGCATCCCCGCCGAAGCCGTGGACGAGGTGATCCTCGGCGCGGCCAACCAGGCCGGCGAGGACAACCGGGACGTGGCCCGTATGGCGGTCCTGCTGGCCGGGCTGCCGCACACCGTGCCCGGCTACACCGTCAACCGGCTCTGCGCCTCGGGACTGACCGCGGTCGCCTCGGCCGCCCAGGCGATCCGCGCCGGCGAGGCCGATCTGGTCGTCGCGGGCGGCGCGGAGTCCATGACCCGCGCACCCTGGGTGATGCAGAAGCCCGGGACCCCGTGGGCCAAGCCGGGGGAGGTGCAGGACACCTCACTGGGCTGGCGGTTCACCAACCCCCGCTTCACGGCCTGGGACCGGGCCGTCCCCTCCGGCGCCCGACCCGACACGGTGAAGCACACCCTGTCGATGGGCGAGACCGCCGAAGAGGTCGCCGCGCTCGACGGCATCACCCGCGCCGACTCGGACGCCTTCGCGCTGCGCAGCCACCAGCGGGCCGTCGCCGCCCAGGAGGCGGGGCGCTTCGACCGTGAGATCGTTCCGGTCCCGGTCAAGGACGGCGAGGTCACGCGGGACGAAGGCCCCCGCCCCTCGACCACGCTGGAGAAGCTCGGCACGCTCCGCACCATCTTCCGCGAGGACGGCATCGTCACCGCCGGCTCCGCCTCGCCGCTGTCGGACGGCGCCGCCGCCCTCGTCGTGGCGAGCGCGGCGGCCGTGGAGCGGTACGGGCTCACCCCGCGGGCCCGGATCGTGACCTCCGCCTCGGCCGGTGTCCAGCCCCACCTCATGGGGCTCGGACCGGTCCCCGCCACCGAAAAGGTTCTTGCCCGCGCCGGCTGGCAGACCGCGGACCTCGACGCCGTCGAGCTGAACGAGGCGTTCGCCGCCCAGGCCCTCGCTGTGATGCGCCGTCTCGAGCTGGACGAGGACAAGGTCAACGCCGACGGCGGCGCCATCGCACTGGGACATCCCCTCGGCTGCTCGGGCGCCCGCATTCTGCTGACGCTGCTGGGGCGTCTGGAGCGGGAGGACGCCCGCAGGGGTCTGGCGACTCTCTGTGTCGGCGTCGGGCAGGGCGTCGCCATGCTGGTGGAGAGGGTGTGAGCGCCATGGCCCACGAGACCCGGTCACCCACCATCACCGGGGAAAACGGCGTTCAACGGAATTGAAGGCACTCCGGCACTTGCCGGAACCCGGGAACCTCGGCATATCATCGACCGAACGAATGGTCGGTAGGGATCGGTGGTACAGATGACTGCACAGCAGGCCGGCTCGTCGGCCGGAATCGACGCTCCCCCCGCGCTGCAGGAGCACTTCGAGTCGACGATCGCGCGGGACCAGCGGATCGAACCGCGCGACTGGATGCCCGAGGGCTACCGGAAGACGCTGATCCGACAGGTGGCGCAGCACGCCCACTCGGAGATCATCGGCATGCAGCCGGAGGGGGACTGGATCACCAAGGCGCCGTCCCTGCGGCGCAAGGCGATCCTGTTCGCCAAGGTGCAGGACGAGGCGGGACACGGCCTGTACCTGTACTCGGCGGCGGAGACGCTGGGCGTGGACCGCGCGGATCTGACCGAGCGGCTGATCGAGGGCCGCCAGAAGTACTCGTCGATCTTCAACTACCCGACCCCGTCGTTCGCCGACGTCGGCGTGATCGGCTGGTTCGTGGACGGCGCGGCGATCTGCAACCAGGTGCCGCTGTGCCGCAGCTCCTACGGGCCGTACGCGCGGGCGATGGTCCGGATCTGCAAGGAGGAGTCCTTCCACCAGCGGCAGGGCTACGAACTGCTGATGACGATGATGCGCGGCACCGAAGCGCAGCGGGAGATGGTGCAGGACGCGGTGAACCGCTGGTGGTGGCCGTCCCTGATGATGTTCGGCCCGCCGGACGACAGCTCGCCCAACTCCGCGCAGTCGATGGCGTGGAAGATCAAGCGGCACAGCAACGACGAGCTGCGCCAGCGGTTCGTCGACATGACCGTCCCGCAGGCGGAGAAGCTCGGCGTCACCCTGCCCGACCCGGAGCTGCGCTGGAACGCCGAGCGCGGCCACCACGACTTCGGCACCCCCGACTGGGACGAGCTGATGAGGGTCATCAAGGGCGGCGGCCCGTGCAACGCCGAGCGGATCCAGCGGCGGCGCGCCGCGCATGAGGAAGGCAACTGGGTGCGGGAAGCCGCTGCCGCGCACGCGGCCAAGCAGGCGGCCCGCGCGGAGAAGGGAGTCGCGGCATGACCGGCGAGAAGCGGGACTGGCCGCTGTACGAGGTGTTCGTCCGAGGCAAGCGCGGGCTGAATCACGTCCATGTCGGCTCGCTGCACGCGGCCGACGACCGGATGGCGCTCACCCACGCCCGGGACCTGTACACCCGGCGCAACGAAGGCGTGTCCATATGGGTGGTGCGCAGCGAGCACATCGCCGCCTCCACCCGCGACGAGAAGGACCCGTTCTTCGAGCCCAGCGCGGACAAGGTCTACCGCCATCCGACCTTCTACGACATCCCCGACGACGTCCCCCACATCTAGGAGCAGGGCATGAGCGACGACCACGTCTACATGACCCTCGCCGAGGGCCATGAGGACGACACCCGGTGGGCCTACGGCACCGGCTTCGAGGACCCGTTGCACGGCGTGGACACCACCGTCCCGGACGGCGTCGACGCCGCGGAGCTCGCCGCGCTGTGCGTGGCCCTCGGTGACGACGCGCTGGTGAGCGCCCAGCGGCTGGCGGAGTGGACCACCCGGGCTCCTGAGCTGGAGGAGGAGGTGGCGCTGGCCAACATCGGCCTGGACCTGCTCGGACAGGCCCGCCTGCTCTACTCGCGCGCCGGACAGGTCGACGGCACGGAACGCGGCGAGGACGCATACGCCTACTTCCGTGACCCCGACGAGTTCCGCAACGTGACCCTGGCCGAACTGCCGGGCGGCGACTTCGCGTTCACCATGGCGCGGCTGCTGGTGCTGTCCAGCTGGCGGCTGGCCCAGTTCGTCGGGCTCACCGACTCGTCCGACCCGGTGCTCGCGGCCGTCGCGGCCAAGGGCGTGAAGGAGCTGACGTACCACCGCCAGTACGCGGCCGAGTGGGTGGTACGGCTCGGTGACGGTACCGAGGAGTCGCACCGCCGTATGCAGGACGGGCTCCAGCAGGTGACCGCGTACCTGGACGAGCTGTTCGACGCCCACGACGCCCGGGACGAGGTCCTCGCCGTGCTCCGGCAGATCGCCGACGCGGCGGGTCTCGCCCTGCCGGAGACGACCCCGGCCGCCGAGGGACCGGGCCGCCAGGGCCGGCACACGGGCCATCTCGCCCCGCTGCTCACAGAGCTGCAGTCCGTGGCGCGTGCTCATCCGGAGGCGACATGGTGACCGCACTCACGCAGGCCCGGCACATCGCCGAGCAGGTACCGGACCCCGAGCTGCCCATGCTCACCCTCGCGGACCTCGGTGTACTGCGCGAGGTCGAGGTCGGTGACGACGGAACGGTCGTCGCGAGCCTCACCCCGACCTACTCCGGCTGCCCGGCGATGGCCGAGATGCGGGCCGGGGTGGCCGCGAGGCTGAAGGCCGCCGGTTTCGCGCGTGTGGAGGTCCGCACGGTGCTCGACCCGCCGTGGACCACGGACTGGATCACCCCCGAGGGGCGGCGCAAGCTCGCCGAACACGGCATCGCGCCGCCCGGCCCGGCACCGCGCCACGCGTCCGGTCCGGTACCCCTCACGCTGTCGCCGATGCGGCGCCAGGTGGTGTGCCCGCGCTGCGGCTCGGCGGACACCGAGGAGAGCTCCCGGTTCGGTGCCACCTCGTGCAAGGCGCTGTGGCGCTGCCGCGCCTGCCGCGAGCCGTTCGAGTACGTCAAGGAGATCTGATGGCAGACCTGTCGGCCCTCGCGGGCGCGACCCCCGCCCCCGGGCGCCGCAACACGCGTCGTCGCCCGGCCTTCCACCCGCTGCGGGTGGCTTCCGTGCAGCGGCTGTGCGAGGACGCGGCGGCGGTGAGCTTCGACATCCCCGACGAGCTGGCAGAGGAATTCGCCTTCGCGCCCGGCCAGTCGCTCACCCTTCGCCGCCAGGTGGAGGGGCGTGACGAGCGGCGCTCGTACTCGATCTGCTCCCCGGTCGGCACCCGGCTCCGCATCGGCGTGCGTGTGGTGCCCGGCGGGCTCTTCTCCTCCTGGCTGGTGGACGAGGTCGGGCCGGGGGACGTCGTGGAGGTGATGGCTCCGACCGGTCTCTTCACCCCGGACCTGTCCACGCCCGGTCATCATGTCCTCGTCGCGGCCGGCTCGGGCATCACTCCGATGATGTCCATCGCGGAGTCGGTCCTCGCCGCCGACGACCGCTCCCGCGTCACCCTGTTCTACGGCAACCGCCGCACCGACTCGGTGATGTTCGCCGACGAGCTGGCCGACCTGAAGGACCTCTATCCCGACCGTTTCCAGCTCGCGCACGTGCTGTCCCGAGAGCCGCGCGAGGCGGAGCTGCTGACCGGACGGCTGGACGCCGAGCGGCTGGCGGCCCTGATCGACGGGCTGGTCGACGTGTCCGATGCCGACCACTGGTGGCTGTGCGGACCGCACGGCATGGTCCGGGACGCCCAGAAGGTCCTGGCCGGACTGGGTGTCCCCGACGAGCGGATCCATCAGGAACTGTTCTTCGCGGGTGAGGAGCCGGCCGCACCGGTACGCCGCGAGGACCGCGGGCCCGACGGGCCGGTCAGCACGGTCACGGTCGTCCTCGACGGCCGCTCCACCTCCTCTCCGCTGTCGCGTGAGGAAACCCTCCTCGACGCGGCCTCGCGGGTGCGGCCCGACCTGCCGTTCGCCTGCAAGGGCGGCGTCTGCGGCACCTGCCGGGCCCTGGTCACCTGCGGCGAGGCGGACATGCGCCGCAACTACGCGCTCGAACCGGCGGAGGTCGACGCGGGTTACGTGCTGACCTGCCAGTCGTTCCCGGTCTCCGACACGCTGACCGTCGACTTCGACAGCTGAAGCGAATGGCCGACCCTCGTCCGGAGGTCGCGGGCGGTGTGGGCTCGCGCGACGATCGTGCGTCGGCAGACGGGGGCCGAGCCGACAGGACCGTCCGCGGTGGCCGGGGCCGCACCCGCGGACGTCTGCGACAGAGTGCCCTCCTGCTCACGCGTGCCGGGAGAGCTGTTCCTGTACCCACGCAGGATCAGGGTTGGTGTGCGGCCGGCCCGCCACGACGACGGTCGGCACGGTCTCGTTGCCGTCGTTGGCTGCCCTCACCGCTGCCGCGCCGGCAGGGTCGCGCCAGATGTCGACCCAGTGCAACCGGCGGGCGCCGCGGCCCAATCGGATGCGCAGTCGCAGACAGTACGTGCAGCCCGGCCTCCAGTAGACGACCGGCCGGCCGTCGACCGCGCTGCGGCGTTGTGCCTCCGCCGCACTGATCGACCTGGGGAAGACCAAAGGCGAGTTCACGCCTGCGAGGAGAACGAACACCAGCAGGAGTCCTGCGGCCGAGCCGGGGGCCCCGTTGAACATCTGCCAGGCCGCGACGACTGAGCCGCAGAGCACCAGCAACACCGGCAGGATCCAAGCGCGCGTCATGAGGGCGAAGACTACCGAGGAGTCGCAATGCTCCTCGAAGACGCCATCTCGGGGGCGTTCTCCGGGCGTTGAGGCTCCCTCGTCGGACTTGAGGTGCATCAGACCTTCAGTGCCCGCGCGCAGCGGGTCGTCACCGGCGTCGCGGAACCGGCAGGCGAACTCGTCGCTGTACAGGTGGGTTTGACGCCGCTGGTCATGCGCGTGACTGCGGGAGCTGTTTCGCGGAGCTCGGCGCCACTCGGCGGGGCACGGGATATGAGCGGAGCGGCAGGCGGTTCACCGAGAAATGGAGGTGCGCGCGGACTTTAGGCGGTGTCAGGCTGCGCCGGTGAACCGTGAACGAATGTCCAGGATCGCTCATGCCGATCATCCGATCAAGTCTCCCCTCGACGACGATTCGGTGCGCGAACTGCTCGAGCGCGGGATATCCCGACCCGACGCGCATGTGCTCGATCTCGGCTGCGGAGGAGGAGAGTGGCTCCTTCGCGCCCTGTCCACCAACCCTCGAGTGCGTGCCGAGGGCGTCGACATCTCCGAAGACGCACTGACACAAGCCCGCGAGGCCGCGAGCAGCCTCGGCGTCCAGGAACGCCTGGTACTCCACCACGAGGCAGCCGCCGACTTCGTCTCCGCGCACTCGTTCGACCTGGTGCTCAGCGTCGGCGCCGCCCACGCCTTCGGCGGTCTGCTCCCCACTCTCGCGGCGGCACGCAAGCATCTGGCTCCGGGCGGTCGCGTCCTGGTAGGTGACGGATTCTGGGAGAAGGAGCCTTCACCGGAAGCCGTTGAGATGCTCGGCGACTTCGCCGACCTGGCGACCACCTTGGACCGCGTGGCCGCTGACGGGTGGACGCCCGTCCACGGCCACGTCAGCACCCGCCGGGAGCTGGACGATTACGAATGGGCATGCTGGGGTTCGATGGCTGCCTGGGCCCTGGATCATCCTGATGATCCGGACAGTTCCCGACTTCTCTCGACAGCCGCTACCCGCCGCTCCGAATGGCTGCGCTCCTACCGGGACAGCTTTGGCTTCGTCTGCCTGGTCCTGCGCCGGACCTCCGACTGACCTGACCGGTCCCGCCGCAACCGGCGGGAGTCGCGGCCCCGACACAGCCACCCCGCGTCGGCGCGACCACACCGATGCGGGGTGGCCCGGCGGTGGAGGGGGCCGGTGCTGAGCGCCGGCCGGCCCCCCCCGCCTCGCGTCGTCGGGGCGACCGGGAATGCGGGTGGTCAGGCGTCGGGGCCTGCGGCCGCGCCACCGCGCAACGCCTCTGAGATCCGCTCCGCGGTGGCCACCGCCCGGTCGGTGCAGGCCTTGCGGCGGGCGTCGTCGAGGCGGAACTCCGGGCAGGACAGGGAGAGGGCGGCCACCGTGCGGTCGTCGTCCCGGATGGCCGCCGAGACGGCCCATATGCCCTCGTCGATCTCCTCCTGGCTGACGGACCAGCCGCGCTTGACCGCGAGTTCGACGCCCTCCAGGAACTCCTCGCGCCCGTGCAGCGGCGGCACCGCGCCGGAATCGAGGGCCCGGTCGACATAGCGCTCCCGGTGGACAGGGCGCCGCCGCCCGGCGCCCCACGGTGGCTGCGGTCAGCGGTCCGGGGTCCGGGCGGCCGCCCGGTGGAGTCCGTCGGTGTCCGCTCGTCCGCCGGCTCCCAGCAGTCCCGTCGCCTCGAAGGCGGTCCTCCGCTGCAGGCGCGGAAGTTCCCGCTTCGACACGAAGGTGACCACCGGGGGCATCGCGGCGCGGACGGCCTGCGTGGCACGGAGCCAGGCCGGGGCGTACACGGCCGCGCTACGCCGCTCGACGGCCCGCACCATACGGGCGGCCACCGTCTCGACGGGACAGACCTTCCTCGCGGGCCTCGGCATGTGCGCCCGCAGTTCCCGCAGCACCGGATGGGCGTCCGCGTCGCGGATCATGTCGGTGTCGGTCCAGTTCAGGTAGGCGATGCCCACGTCGATGCCTTCGTGCGCCACCTCGGCCCGCAGTGAGTGGGCGAACGACTCGACGCCGGCCTTGGAGGCGCAGTACGCGCTCATCAGCGGGGACGCGCCGATCGAAGCGAGTGAGGCGATCTGCAGGTAGTAGCCGCGGGAGGCGCGGAGATCGGCCAGGAACACGCGGGCGGTGCCGGCACTCCCGACGAGGTTCACCTCGATCACCCGCCGCCAGAGCGCGGGGTCGGACTCCGCGAACGGACCGCCTTCGGCCACTCCGGCGTTCGCGACGACGACGGAGGCGGGGCCCAGGCGGTCCCGTACCTCGGCGGCCACCCGACGCATCGCGTCGTCGTCGGTCACGTCGACCTCCCAGCACCGGGCAGGTCCGGGGATCGTTTCCCGGACATCCGCGAGGGCCGACTCCTCCCGGCCGAGGAGGGCGACCGTGGCTCCGCGCCGGGCGAACTCCCTGGCCATCGCCGCGCCCAGCCCCCGGGCGGCGCCGGTCACGACGGCGGTGCGGCCTTGCAGAGGACGTACTGAGCCACTCACGTGGTCCTCCTCGGTGGGGAAGGTGCCACCGGAGCGGCGGTTCGCGCCGCGTGGTCCGGCGAGCCGTTCTCTCACCATAGGCACCGGAGCGGAGGCCCGCCGGTCCACGGCCGGGCACCGCTCGGGGCCCACCCGTGCGGGGTGGATCCGGCAGAGGTCGCGGGCGGTGCCGTCACCCGGCTCGGCCCCGGCGCTGCTCCGGGTCGCGGTCGGACGTCGGCCAGACATAGGGCAGATCGTCGGGCACCGCCGGGAACCGGTCCCGGTAGAACTCCGGGTACTTCCGCACCAGGGCCGACCGGTGGCTGCGATGAAAGTCCCGGTCGCCGAACCAGGGCGGGAGGTCGCCGTCCACCGCGAGACGCCGCTGCGACCGCACGGCCACGACTTCGGGGTGGCGGACCCGCAGGTCGTGGACCAGAGTCACCGCGCAGGTGTCGGAGCGTCCCTCGGCCGTCCACACACGGCAGATGTCCAGCCCGTACCGTACGAGCGCCTCCTCGTAACCGGCCCACATCCGGACAGCCGGGTGTCTGCGCCAGCCGTATCCGGGCACGGTCAGGCCCCGAAGCACCTGCAACGCCTCGACCCGCTGTTTGCCGAGCCGTCGGAGGTCCAGCGCCGCGGCGGATGCCAAGAAGTCCGGAAACGGAAGGAAAGTCTGCATGCGTCCTCCATACCCGCGTGGGCGCCTCCCTCTCGCTGTCCGTCGGGACCGCCGTGACCACGTCCGTGCCGGAGCCGGACCGTACCGGGCAGGGACGGCGTGTCCACTTCACGGCCGCCGCCCCTGCCGGTTGCGCCGGAGGCTCAGCCCTTGGGTCCGTCGGCGCGGGACAGCGCGCTCGGCCACCAGGCACGCGGGCCGATGTCGAGGGCCAGTGCGGGTACGAGGAGCGAGCGGACGACCAGGGTGTCCAGCAGGACGCCGAAGGCGACGATGAAGGCGATCTGGGCCAGGAAGGCGAGTGGGATCACGATCAGTGCCGCGAAGGTGGCGGCCAGGACGACGCCCGCCGATGTGATCACGCCGCCCGTCGTCGTCAGACCCCGCAGCACGCCCTGCCGGGCGCCGTGCGCGACGGCTTCCTCACGGACCCGCGACATCAGGAAGATGTTGTAGTCCACGCCCAGTGCGACGAGGAACACGAAGCCGTACAGCGGCACCGACGCGTCCGTGCCGCTGAAGCCGAATACATGCCGGAAGACGAGGGCCGACACACCCAGCGTGGCGAGGAAGTTGAGCGCGACGGTCGCCACGAGCAGGACGGGCAGCAGCACCGAACGCAGCAGCATCACCAGGATGAGCAGGATGATGGCGAGGACCACGGGAACGATCAGTGTCCGGTCCCGGGCCGCGGTCTCCTGGGTGTCGTACTGCTGTGCCGTGTAACCACCCACCAGCGCGTCGGCGCCCGGGACGGTGTGGAGCCGGTCCCGCAGCCGCTCGACGGTCTGCTTGGCGGCGTCGCTGTCGGCGGCGTCCGCGAGCGTGGCGTCGATGCGTACCCGGCCGTCGACGACGAGCGGGTCGCCCCCGCCGGGCCTGCCCGACCGGGTGACGGCTCCGGCGGACGCCACGCCGTCGGTCTTCTCGGCCGCGGCTGTCACCTCGGCCGCCCGGACGGCGTCAGCGATGATCACGGCCGGGTTGCCGGAACCCGCGGGGAAGTGCCTGCCCAGCGTCTCCTGCGCGGCGACGGACGGCGCGTCGTTGACGAAGATCTCGTCCAGCGGCACTCCTTTCGACGACAACGCCGGAGAGAAGGCGGCAAGCGCGGCGAGCACGAGCGTGGTGGACATCCAGATGCGTCGGGGTGCGCGGTCGACCCTCGATGCGACACGGGTCCAGATGCCGTGGCCCTCCGTCGCGTCGTCCACCCGGCGCGGCTTCGCCGGCCAGTACGCGGCCTTGCCGAGCAGGACGAGGACGGCGGGCAGGAACGTCAGCGTGCTCAGCACGGCGCAGACGATGCCGATCGCGCCGACCGGTCCCAGAGCGCGGTTGTTGGTGAGGTCGCTGACGAGCAGGGCCAGCAGTCCGAGGGCGACCGTCGCGGCGCTCGCGGTGATCGCCCCGAAGGACCGGCGCACCGCGGCCTTCGCCGCCTCCGTCCTGTCGGCACGCGCGGCGACCTCCTCGCGGAAGCGGGCAGCCAGAAGCAGGGCGTAGTCGGTCGCCGCGCCGATCACCAGGATGGAGAGGATGCCCTGCACCTGCCCGTCGACCCGGACGACACCTTGATCGGCCAGCGCGTAGACAACGGCGCAGGCGAGACCCAGGGCGAGGACGGCACTGATGATGATCACAAAGGGCAGCAGCACGCTGCGGTACACGAGCAGGAGGATGAGCAGCACCGCTCCGAGGGCCACGCCCAGCAGCAGACCGTCGATGCCCGCGAAGGCGTCGGACAGGTCCGCCTGGGTCGCGGCGGGGCCGGCGAGTTGCACCACGGTGCCCGGCACCCGCTCCGCGGCCTCGCGTACGTCCCGCAGGACCGTGGCCAGGTCCTCGCCGAGGTCCGGCTCCAGGGGTACGACGGCCTGGAGCGCCTCACCGTCCTGCGAGGGGAGGGCGGGGGAGGGGGCGTCCGCCACGCCTTCGGTTCGAACGAGCGCCGCCAGCTGCCGCGTGGCCTCCGTCTGCTGCTGCGGGGTGACCCGGCCGTCGGTCACGGTCCACACGGCGATCGCGGGCACGGTCTCCGACCGGTTGAACGCCTTCTGGGCCTCCAGGGCCCTTGTGGATTCGGCGCTCTGCGGCAGGAAGGCCGCCCGGTCGTTTGTGGAGACCTCGCCCAGCTTGCCCGCGTAGGGGCCGAGTGTGCCTCCGATTCCCAGCCATACGAGCAGCAGAGCGAGTGGGACCAGCCGGCGGGCCCATCGGGACGCGGGTGTCATTGCTTCCCCAATACGCGAACACTAAGTATCTCGGTCATTGAATATCTCAACAGTTGAGAGATCATATCCTGGTCCGATGCGCAGCACAGACGAGCCCTCAGGGACACTTCCGCCGGACGACCCCACGGGGTTGCAGAAATTTGCCGTCCTGCTGCGCGGGATGAACGCCGAGTTCAATCGCATCGCCCACGAGTTCGCACACGAGCAGGGGCTGCATCTCACGGACGTGCAGGCACTGATCGCGATCATGGACGCCGGTGAGGGGGAGGACGGCGCGCCGATGACGCCGGGGCGCCTCCGGGAGCAGCTCAACCTCACGTCGGGAGCGGTGACCGCGTGCCTGGACCGCCTCGAGCGGTCCGGCCACGTCCAGCGGGTCAGGGCGCCGGACGACCGGCGGGTCGTGCACCTGCACTACGCGACCGCGGCCAAGGCCGTGGCCAGGGGGTACTTCACGCCTCTGGCGCGGAGCACCGACGCCGCGCGCCGGCAGTTCAGCGAGGAGGAACTGCTCGTGGTGGTCCGCTTCCTCGAAGTCATGAACCACGAACTCGCGCAGCTGCGTCGCTAGGGCTCTCGTTCACACCGCGCTGCTCGTGTGCCCTGGCGCGAGCGGTCCCTCGGGGCGGAGCTCCTGTTCCGGGGCGCGGCCGCCCGTAGCCAGGGGCGACGGTCCCGGCGCCTTTGGAGAGCGGCTGCCGTGCGGCAGCGCGGGGCAAGGGCGCCGGGCCGTCAAGGCCGTCGGGTCGTCAGGAGGCGGGCCGGTCCCACAGGTCGCACTTGTGGTCCCGGGGGAAGGTCGTTCCCGCTGTGATCGCTTCCGGGGCCAGGGTCTGGACCTTCGGGAAGACGTTCCAGCGCGGGGCGTCCGCGGCGTACGGGACGCCGGTCCTCGCGAAGTTGGTCCAGTAGCCGAGCATCCTGTCCGACAGGGTGTTCTGGGCGGGGGTGCCCGAGACGCCGCCGAAGACGTACCTGATCTCCGAACCGTGCGGGGCGCCGATCGGGAAGCTGATCGGCAGGTTCACGTGGTCCATGGCGTGACGGTCGGCGAACTCGTACTGGTAGGACCGGGTGTGCGCGGCCATCAGGCCCGCCGTCCTGGACTGGAGGCAGGCGAACTGGGAGTCCGTGAGGACGGCGCCCACGCCTCCGCGGGCGTGCCGTGGTCCGACAGCGGGTAGCGGGCCAGGATCTCGTCGGTCCGTTCGCCGTAGAGGGCCCTGACCGCGACCGGGTAGCCCGCCGCGGTGAGCTGCCTGCCGGCCAGGTCGTACGTGGTCGCCACGGTGAGCCGGCCCTCGTCGGCGGTGGTGCCCTGGAGGACGGGGACCCGGTGGAACCGGCCGCGCTCCAGCGCGTCCGTCACCTGGAGCGGCAGGACCTTGCCGTCGACGTTGGGGGCCCAGCGGGCCGTGGGGTTCAGCGAGGCGCCGAGCACCTGGTCGGCGGGCCGGGTGCGCAAGCAGGCCACGTCGGCGCATCCCAGGGAGTTCGCCCAGGTCGCGCCCCTGTCCTGCTGCGACTCCTGGGTGGGCAGCGGGAACCCGCAGCCCGACTGGGCGACGGCCCGGTGGAACAGGCCGATCGCGCGGGGCGAGACCAGGTGCTGGCAGACGCTGCCGCCGCCCGCCGATTCACCGAAGACCGTCACGTTGTCGGGGTCGCCGCCGAACGCCGCGATGTTGTCCCGCACCCAGCGCAGGGCGGCCTGCTGGTCGAGCAGGCCGTAGTTGCCGGAGATCCCCTGCGGCGATTCCTCGGCCAGACCGGGGTGGGCCAGGTAACCGAACGCGCCGAGACGGTAGTTGAAGGTGACGTCGACGACGTCGCCCTTGGCTGCCAGGTTGCTTCCGTCGTAGAACGTTCCGGAGCCGACCGTGAAGCCGCCACCGTGGATCCACACCATCACCGGCCGCTTGTGGAGGGCCCGTTGGGCGGGCGTGTGGACGTTCAGGTACAGGCAGTCCTCGCTGGGCGTGCCGGGCCCCGCGAGGTCCCCCCAGGGGCTGGATGCGGCACCCTGCATACAGGGGTTGCCCGGTGTGGTGGCGGCCCGCACGCCGGGCCAACGCCCGGGCGGGGACGGCGGCTTCCACCGCTGGGACCCGACCGGCGGTGCGGCGTACGGGATGCCGAGGTAGGAGTTCGCCGTCTGGCCGGCCTTCCCCCGCACCTGCCCGTACCGGGTCGTGACGACGGGTCCTTCCGCCGCCGTGGCATCGGTGGTCGTGGCTCGGGCCGCGGTGGCCCGGGCCGCCGCGGCTTGGGCGGGCGCGAAGGCCGTCGCGACGATCGACAGCACGAGAGCGCCGTACAGCGTTTTCCGCGTTCCTGCTGATCGCCGGCGACTTCTCGCCAGGCACTTCAAAAGCAGAGACATCGTGCACCTCCGTACGGAAGGGGGCGGAAACTGCCCAGGCAGTCTCGCCGCGGACCGCACACCCCGGCATCGTGCAAATCACCGGCCTCCGCCGTGGCTTCGGGTCGCGGCCGTACGGGGCCGGCCGGCGGGCAGTCGTCGCGTCCGACGTGTCGGTGCAGGTCAGGAGATGAGCGAGCGGGCGGTGGGAGCCAGCCGCAGCGTCCAGGGAGCCGCGGTCTGTTCGCGCTCGATGCCCGGCAGGACCTCGTCCCGCGCGCGGGGATGGGCCCGTACGGCGGCGAGGTGCCGGCGACAGGCACTCTCGTCGGGGTACGAGGAGAAGACCGCGACGACGTTGGTCCCGGTGTGGACCGGCAGCCTGGCGAACGTGTTGGGCGCCGTCTCTGTGGTCAGGACGGCTAGCGGCGCGGGTCCCGTCTCGTGGAGCACGGGCAGGAGACCGTCCCGGACGAGTGCGATGCCGTCCTCCGTGCCCGGAGGGAAGAACCGGACGGTGGCGGTCACGAACCGGTCCGGCGCCGGAGCGCCGGCCGGGGGCCGCCGGGACGAGGGGACGGTGAACCCGGTGCCGGGGGACAGGGGACGCAGCAGGTGGACGTCGTCCGAGTCGACCATCGTGGCGTTCGCCCGGGGGCCGTGCTCGGCCCAGACGGGGCCGCCGTAGAAGGCCGTCAGCGCGCGGTGGCGTGCCGCCATGTCCCGGAACCCCCGCAGCCAGACGAAACGATCCGGATCGTCGAGATCCCGGAACTGGCCGAGCACGGCCATCCCGGTCTCCTCCTGGGTCTCGACGAACTCCCGGTCGAACAGCTCGATGAGCTCGTCGCGCCGGCCGGGACGCAGGGTGTACCGGCGCAGCTCGATCACGGTGAGGCGGCCGACGACAACGGCGGCTTCGGTGACGGCTGAAGGGGATGCGGGATCGGTGGCAGGCACGGCGGAACTCCAGATCGGTTCGATTCTCCGGGGCACTAGGACACGGCCCCTCCGGTCGGGGACGGGCAGGGACCGACGGTAGGCACCCGGTGTGCCAGGGGCTGTCAGTGTTTCCGAGGAGAATGCCTCCATGTCTGCCGGACGACTGCTGTCGGTACTGCTGTTGCTGCAATCCCGTGGACGCATGTCCGCCCGCGGGATCGCCGGCGAACTGGGGGTGTCCGTACGGACCGCCTACCGTGACCTGGCACGGCTCCAGGCCGCCGGAGTGCCGGTCTACGCTGAGCCGGGCCCCGGGGGCGGCTATCAACTGCTGGACGGCTATCGCACCCGCCTCACCGGGATGAGCGAGGGCGAGGCACGCGCGCTGTTCTTCGCCGGGCTGCCGGGCCCCGCCGCCGACCTGGGGCTCGCGGCAGAGGTGACGACGGCTCGGCTGAAGCTGCTGGCGGCGCTTCCGACGGGGCTGCGCGAGGAGGCGTCGCGGACCGCGGCCGTGTTCCACCTCGACGCTCCCGGCTGGTACCGGGAGCCCGAACGGACGCCGCACCTCCCCCTGTTCGTCGACGCGGTGCTCACCCGGCGTGCGGTGGACGTGCGCTACCGGCGGTGGCGGGCGCCGCAGGAGGTGGATCGCCGACTGCGCCCGTACGGCTTGGTGCTCAAGTCCGGCGTCTGGTACCTCGTGGCCGCCGGGCGGAGCCGGACCGCGACCTACCGGGTCACCCAGGTCCTCGACGCGACGCTGAGCGACGAGCGGTTCGGCCGGCCGGCGGACTTCGACCTGGGCACGTACTGGGCGGCCTACCTCGCCGACTTCGAGGCCCGCCGCTACACCGGCACGGCCACCATCCGTCTGTCCCCGCGAGGACGCCTGCGCCTGCCCGACAACGTCCCGCCGGAGGTGGTGCAGGCGGTCGACTCCACCGCGACGGCCGCGGACGACGACGGATGGATCGAGGCGGTCGTCCCGATCGAGAGCACCGGGCACGCGTGCGGTGAGCTGCTGCGTCTCGGCACCGACGTCGAGGTCGTCGCGCCGGCCGAACTCCGCGAGGCGATGGCCACCACGGTGGCCGCACTCGCCCGGGCCTACGGGGTCGCCTGACGCCGGAACACATCCGGCGGGAGCCGGGCGGCCCGGGCGGAAGCTCCCTCGACAGGAACGGGCCGGTCCCGGCGCTGGGGGCGCCGGGACCGGCCCGTTCGGTGCCGGACGGGCGGGTCAGCCGATTTCGATGAGCAGGTCGCCCGCCTCGACCTGCTGGATCCTGCCGATCGCGAGACGGCGCACCGTGCCCGACGTCTGGGCGGTGATCGACGCCTCCATCTTCATGGCCTCGATGGTGGCGACGGTCTGGCCGGCCGACACCGACGCTCCCTCCTCCACCTGGAGCGTGACCACTCCGGCGAACGGTGCCGCGACATGGCCCTCGTTGGCCCGGTCCGCCTTCTCCGCCGCCTTGACCTCGCTGGCGACGGACTTGTCGCGTACCGACACCGGCCGCAACTGGCCGTTGAGCGTGGCCAGTACGCTGCGGTAGCCGCGCTCGTCGGCGTCGGAGACGGCCTCCAGCTCGATCAGCAGCGTGACGCCCGGCTCGAGCGTGACGGTGTGCTCGGTCTCCGTCTCCAGCCCGTACAGGAAGTCCCGCGTCGGCAGGACGGAGGTGTCGCCGTACGCCTCGCGGTGGGCGTTGAACTCCTTGGTGGGGCCGGGGAACAGCAGCCGGTTCAAGGTCGCGCGCGGTGACTGGGCCAGGCCCTCGCGGTCCTCGTCCGACAGCTGCGGCGTCTCGGCCTTCGCCGGGCGGCCCTGGAGCGCCCGGGTGCGGAACGGCTCCGGCCAGCCTCCGGGCGGGTCGCCCAGCTCACCGCGCAGGAAGCCGATCACCGAGTCCGGTACGTCGAACTTGCCCGGGTCGGACTCGAAGTCCGCCGCCGAGACCCCGGCGCCCACGAGGTGCAGCGCCAGGTCGCCGACCACCTTCGACGACGGCGTCACCTTCACCAGCCGGCCGAGCATGCGGTCGGCCGCGGCGTAGCAGTCCTCGATGAGTTCGAAGCGGTCGCCCAGACCGAGGGCGATGGCCTGCTGGCGCAGGTTGGACAGCTGCCCGCCGGGGATCTCGTGGTGGTAGATCCGGCCGGTGGGCGAGGCGAGACCGGACTCGAAGGGGGCGTACACCTTGCGGGTCGCCTCCCAGTAGGGCTCCAGGTCGCCGACGGCCTGGAGGGACAGGCCGGTCGCGCGCTCCGTGTGGTCGGTGGCGGCGACCAGCGCGGACAGCGGGGGCTGGCTGGTGGTGCCGGCCATCGAGGCGACGGCCGCGTCGACGGCGTCGACTCCCGCGTCGATGGCGGCGATCAGGGTGCCGAGCTGCCCGCCCGCGGTGTCGTGCGTGTGCAGATGGACGGGCAGGTCGAACCGCTCGCGCAGCGCGGTGACGAGGGTGCGGGCGGCGGGCGGGCGCAGCAGCCCGGCCATGTCCTTGATGGCGAGGACATGGGCGCCCGCGTCCACGATCTGCTCGGCGAGACGCAGGTAGTAGTCCAGCGTGTACAGGGTCTCGCGGGGGTCGGAGAGGTCGGCGGTGTAGCAGAGGGCGACCTCGGCGACCGACGTGCCGGTGGCGCGCACGGCGTCGATGGCCGGACGCATCTGGGACACGTCGTTGAGGGCGTCGAAGATCCGGAAGATGTCCATCCCGGTCTTGGCGGCCTCGGCTACGAACGCCTCGGTGACCTCGGTGGGGTAGGGCGTGTAGCCGACGGTGTTGCGGCCGCGCAGCAGCATCTGGGTGCAGATGTTGGGCACGGCCTCCCGGATCTTGGCCAGTCGCTCCCACGGGTCCTCGGCGAGGAAACGCAGCGCCACGTCGTAGGTGGCGCCTCCCCAGCATTCGAGGCTCAGCAGCTGCGGTGCGCTGCGGGCGACGTGCGGTGCGACGGCCAGCAGGTCGCGGGTCCGGACCCGGGTCGCCAGCAGGGACTGATGGGCGTCGCGGAACGTCGTGTCGGTGACGGCGACGGCCGACTGGGCGCGCAGTTCGGCGGCGAAAGCCTCCGGCCCGAGGGCGGCGAGGCGCTGCCGCGACCCGGCGGGCGGGTCTCCGAGGGGGACGGCGGGCAGCTTGTCCGCCGGGTCGATGACGTCGGGGCGCGGACCGTACGGCTGGTTGACGGTGATCTCGGCGAGGTAGCTGAGCATGCGGCTGCCGCGGTCGGCCGAGGGGCGGGCCCGCATCAGCTCCGGGTGTTCGTCGATGAAGCTGGTGGTGATACGCCCGGCCCGGAACTCGGGGTGGTCCAGCACGGCGCCCAGGAACGGCAGGTTGGTGGCCACGCCCCGGATGCGGAACTCGGCGATGGCCCGGCGCGCGCGGCGGGCCGCGTTGGCGAAGTCGTGCCCGTGGCAGGTGAGCTTGACGAGCATCGAGTCGAAGTGGGCGGAGACCTCGGCGCCGGTGTGGACCGTGCCACCGTCGAGCCGGACGCCGGGACCGCCGGGGGAGCGGTAGGCGGAGATGGTGCCGGTGTCGGGCCGGAAGCCGTTGGCCGGGTCCTCGGTGGTGATGCGGCACTGCAGGGCGGAGCCGTTGAGGACGATGTCGTCCTGGGTGAGGCGCAGTTCGGGCAGCGTCATACCGGCGGCGATGCGCAGCTGTCCGATGACGAGGTCGCGTCCGGTGACCTGTTCGGTGACGGTGTGCTCGACCTGGATGCGCGGGTTCATCTCGATGAAGACATGGTTGCCGCGCTCGTCGACGAGGAATTCGACGGTGCCCGCGTTCACATAGCCGATGTGGCGTGCGAAGGCCACGGCGTCGGCGCAGATGCGTGCCCGCAGCTCCGGGTCGAGGTTCGGGGCGGGCGCGATCTCGACGACCTTCTGGTGGCGGCGCTGCACCGAGCAGTCCCGCTCGTAGAGGTGTACGACATTGCCCTCGGCGTCGGCGAGGATCTGCACCTCGATGTGGCGGGGGTTGACCACCGCCTGCTCCAGGAAGACCGTCGCGTCACCGAACGCGGAGCGCGCCTCGCGCATGGCCGCGTCGATCGCCTCGCGCAGCTCCCCGGGCTCCGCGACACGGCGCATACCGCGTCCGCCGCCGCCCGCGACGGCCTTCACGAAGACGGGGAAGCCGATGTCCTCGGACGCGGCGACGAGCGCGTCGACGTCCTCGGACGGTTCGGAGGACTTCAGCACCGGTACGCCCGCCTCCCGCGCGGCCGCGACCGCCCGGGACTTGTTCCCGGTCAGGTGCAGTACCGACGCCGGCGGTCCGACGAAGGCGATACCGGCCTCGGCGCACGCGGCGGCGAGGTCGGGGTTCTCCGAAAGGAAGCCGTAGCCGGGGTAGATGGCGTCGGCCCCGGCCTTCCGGGCCGCCTTGATCACCTCGTCCACCGAGAGGTAGGCCCGCACGGGGTGGCCGGGCTCACCGATCTGGTACGCCTCGTCGGCCTTGGCCCGGTGAAGGGAGTTGCGGTCCTCGTAGGGAAACACCGCCACTGTGGAGATTCCGAGCTCGAACGCTGCGCGGAACGCGCGGATCGCGATCTCGCCGCGGTTGGCGACCAATACCTTGCCGAACATCAAACTCCCCAGTCGTGTCGCGGGCCGGGCGGCCTCAGGACGGGCGATGTCGCACGGGACGCCGGTGCCGGCGTCCGGTGGTCATATGGGCGGCGGCGATGCGCCGGGAACCTTGGTCCGAAGCGCTCGACACCGTATCGGAGACCTTCCCAGAGATCGCGGAGGCAGACGATGGCCTGCGTCACTGCGGGGACCGCCGCTCGGCGGTGATCTGCGCCACGCTCGTCCGGGGCGGGTCCGGTCAGGCGCGGGGCCGGGCGGTGCGCCCACTCGCCACCGGGGCGCGTCGGCCGGGATCCGGGCCCCCGCACGCCGCGGGCGGCCTCGCACGACGGGACCGACGGCCGCCGTTCGTGAAGAGATCAGTCCGGGGCGGGCGAATATCTGTGACCGCCGGATGAGAAATCAGCGCAACGCGCGGTGAGGGTATCTCGCGTAACAGGCGGAAAAGAATTACGTGCCGCGCGGGGTCGATCTCACCGTGCTACTGTCGTTATCAGTTGCAGTTGTGGTTCCCGAAAATCCAAGTGCCCCGGCGGCCCTCAGGTCGTTGTGAGCGCTTTTGTGTATCCGGTCATTTCCGGACGGGGTGATCATTGCGGCGACACGGAGACCGCACGGTGTGGACTCCGGGTACTGCCCCTGAAGGAGATTTGACATGGCATCTGGCGTCGTGAAGTGGTTCAACGCGGAAAAGGGCTTCGGCTTCATCGAGCAGGACGGTGGCGGCCCCGACGTGTTCGCCCACTACTCGAACATCGCCGCCCAGGGCTTCCGTGAGCTGCTGGAAGGCCAGAAGGTGAACTTCGACATCGCGCAGGGCCAGAAGGGCCCGACCGCCGAGAACATCGTTCCGGCCTGACGCTGACGCGTGATCGAGCCGGGGCCCGCACCTTGGGGTGCGGGCCCCGGCTCGTTGCAGTTGCGGGGCCCCGGCCCCGCCACCGCGGCCCATCGTGCCGCGGCCCCCTCCGGAGATCGCGTTTTTCTCGCGTGGCGGATGTCCCTCCCGCCTCCGGACGAACATTCGGCAGGGACTCATTCCGGCCTTGACGTCCGAATCGATCTGCCCGCCTGGTGACCTGCCGGGGATTCTCACGAGCGGCCCGATTCGCTTTCGTTTTCGCTTTCTGCCTGGCTCGTTCTCGCGATTCTCCGTGCTGCTCCTCTGCTGCGGTAATTCCTTGATACGTGCCACATCGAGGAAGGTTCCGTATGAACCGCACACGTACCGAAGACCGTTATTCCCGCACCCGTAGCGGCGGTGGCTCCGGCCGCGGCAGCCGTTTCGGCTCGCCGGCTCCCACCCGCTCGGGTTCCTCCGGCCGCTCCGGTGGAGGTGGCCGCTCCGGTGGTTACGGCCGCCGGCCCGCCGCGGCGCAGGGCGAGTTCGCCCTCCCCGTCACCGTGACCCCCGCCCTGCCCGCCGTCGAGCGGTTCGCCGACCTCGACATGCCGGAGCAGCTGCTCGCGGCGCTCGCCGCGCAGGGCGTGACCGTGCCGTTCCCCATCCAGGGCGCGACGCTGCCCAACACCCTGGCCGGCCGTGACGTGCTCGGCCGCGGCCGTACCGGTTCTGGCAAGACCCTCGCCTTCGGCCTGGCCATGCTGGCCGGTACCGCGGGGAAGCGCGCAGAGCCGCGGCTTCCGCTGGCGCTGGTCCTCGTACCGACGCGCGAGCTGGCCCAGCAGGTCACCGACGCGCTCACCCCGTACGCCCGGTCGCTGAGGCTGCGGATGGCCACGGTCGTCGGCGGGATGTCGATCGGCAGGCAGGCCGGTGCGCTGCGCAGCGGCGCGGAGGTCGTCGTGGCGACTCCCGGACGGCTGAAGGACCTGATCCAGCGCGGCGACTGCCGACTCGACCAGGTCTCGGTCACCGTCCTCGACGAGGCCGACCAGATGGCCGACATGGGCTTCATGCCCCAGGTCACCGCCCTGCTCGACCAGGTCCGCCCGGACGGCCAGCGGATGCTGTTCTCCGCCACCCTCGACCGCAACGTCGACCTGCTCGTCCGCCGCTACCTGAACGATCCGGTCGTGCACTCCGTCGACCCGTCGGCCGGCGCCGTCACGACGATGGAGCACCACGTGCTGCACGTCGACAGCTCCGACAAGCACGCCACCACGACGGAGATCGCCGCCCGCGACGGCCGGGTGATCATGTTCCTGGACACCAAGCACGCCGTGGACCGGCTGACGAAGGACCTGCTCAGCAGCGGCGTACGGGCCGCGGGATTGCACGGCGGCAAGTCCCAGCCGCAGCGGAACCGCACGCTGGCGCAGTTCAAGACCGGGCATGTCACCGTGCTCGTCGCCACGAACGTCGCCGCCCGCGGTATCCACGTCGACAACCTCGACCTCGTCGTCAACGTCGACCCGCCGACCGACCCCAAGGACTACCTGCACCGCGGCGGCCGCACCGCCCGGGCCGGTGAGTCGGGCAGCGTCGTCACCCTGGTGACCCCGAACCAGCGCCGCGACATGGCCCGCCTCCTGTCGCACGCCGGGGTCCGCCCGACGACCACTCAGGTCAGGTCCGGCGGCGTCGAACTGAACCGCATCACCGGCGCGCAGGCACCGTCCGGCACGCCGGTCGTCATCACCGCACCGGTGACCGAGCGCCCCGCGCGCAGCGCCGGCTCCCGTGCCCGGCGCGGCCGCAACGCGTCGCAGGCCCCGCGCCGCGCGCCCCGCCGGCAGGCTGCCGTCGGCACGGCGGCCTGAGAGCCCAGGACGTCATTGCTCAAAGGCCCTCACCCATCGTCGCAGGAGGCATCTCTTGGCACTGGTTCAGCTGAAGCCCCGTCCGGTCGGTCCGATTTCCGGCACCAGGACGGCGGCCGGCCTCGTGGCGGCGGCCGGACCGCAGGTCCGTGCCGACACGACCGCGAAGGCCTGGGGCGACATGACCGTGGAGGTGGCGCTGTCCGTGATGGCCGGCGCCCGCGCCGGGCATCTGCTCATCTGCGACGCGGACGACCAGTGCACCGGATCCGTCACCCTGGCGCAGCTCGTGGCCGTACGCGACAGCGCCGTCCGCACGGACACGGTGCGACTGAGCGATGTCGCCGCCCTCCCTTGTTGAACCGCCGCACCCCTTGCGGACTCCCCTTCCGCTTCCCCACTTCTCCCTGTGAGGTCTCATGCGCTGCGTCATCGCTCGCTTCCCCTTCGATCTGACCAAGAGTGGCGTGCTGGAATCGATGAAGGGCGTCAAGCCCGAGCCGATCACCGGTGACTTCGTGGTCATCGGCCGTCGTCAGTACCCCGTCAAGCAGGTGGGCGCGGTCATCACCCGACAGGACCGCCGTGACTTCAGTGCGGGCGAGGTCGTCCGGGCGATGACGGGGCTCGGCTTCACCTGCCGGTCACAGGTCCCGGCCGCGCCCGTGAGCACGCTCACCCCGCTCCAGCAGGCGCACGCCTCGCTCGGCACCACGGTGGCCTGACCTGCGGCACCCTCCGGACCTGACAGGGCACCGGAGAGGCAAGGAACGAAGAGGGCCCGACCGGCGCGCGCCGGTCGGGCCCTCTTCCTGTGGTGTCACTGGTCTCGTAGTGGTGGATTCAGTGGTCGGAGTAGCTGAAGTCGCCGACGGTCCAGGCGCTGACGTCTTCGATCGAGACACGGTACATACCGCCTGTCTCGGGGATCCCGACCGTGCCCTGGAGGATCCGCGCCACGTGGAAGTGCAGATGGGTGGGCGGGCCCTGCCTGGCGGGGGAGGCGCTGAAGGCGCCGGAGAACGCACGGAGGCTCTCCGAATCCGTCAGGACCTCCGACACCCGCTGCCGCCACATGGCTTCGGGTGCCAGCCGGCCGGTGATGACAGCGCCACCGGTGACCACGGTCAGAGACATGAGATTGCTTTGCCCGGACTCCACCAGGGCGGCCACGTCGACGAGCAGAGCGTCAGGTTTCGACATGACAGGCGAGTTTATTTCACCCGGGCCCTCTGCACGGATGCGGAGTCCGGTTGCGGGGGCCCGGGATTCGGGAGTACGCACCTCAGGCGCGATCGTTCCGCGCAGGAACGGGCTGCCGGGCACCTGGCGGCCGCTCATCAACGGCACCCCCGGGCCGGGGCCGGTTCCTCGTGGTCACCAGCTGATCCGGGCTGCCACCGGCAGGTGGTCGCTGCCGGTGGCCGGCAGCACCCACGAGCTCTGCGGCTGCACGCCGCGGACGAGGATCTGGTCGATCCGCACCACCGGGAAATTCGCCGGCCAGGTGAAGCCGAAGCCGTCCCCGGCCTCGTCCTGGGCCGAGCGCATCTGCGAGGTGATGCCGGCGAACGCGCGGTCGTCCATGGTGCCGTTCAGATCGCCGAGCAGCACCACCCGCTCGTTCCGTTCGGCGGCGAGGGCCTCGCCGAGCGCGTGTGCGTTGCGGTCCCGGCTGTCCGTCCAGAAGCCCCCTCTGGGCATCAGCCGTACGGATCCCAGGTGGGCGGCGTAGACCGCCAGCGGCCCTTGGTCCGTGGCAACCGTGGTGCGCAGCGCCCGGTTGTAGGCCATCTTGACGTCGGCCGGCTTGGTGTCCGCCAGCGGCCCGTAGTCCATGTGGGTGTCGACCGGCCGCGTGTCCGACAGCGGCAGCTTGCTCCACAGCCCGACCGTGCCCTGCACCGTGTGGTACGGGTACGCCTCCGCCAGCTCCTTCTCGTACGTGCCCCGGGCATGGTGGCTCAGCTCCACCAGGGCCAGCACGTCCGCCCCGGAGGCGGCCAGGTCGCGGGCGGTGCCGACGGGGTCAGGGTTGCCCTCACCGACGTTGTGCTGGGCCACGGTGAGGTCGCCGCCCGGGTGGGACTTGTCGCCGAGCAGCCCGCCGAAGAGGTTCAGCCACACCACGGCCGGCAGCAGCAGCGCGACCACCGCGGAGGCGGAGCGCCGCCACAGTGCCCCGGCCAGCAGCACCGGGACGAACAGGCCGCACCACGGCAGGAAGGTCTCCACCAGGCTGCCGAGGCCCCCGAAGTCCGTGATCTGCGTGTGCAGCAGCATGAACAGGCCGAGCAGCACGGCCAGCGCCGCGAGCACCGGGCCACGCTTCCAGAGGCCCGGCCCGGAGCCGATGCGGATCACCCGGCGGACGGGCGAGCGCCGGATCCCGGAGCCGGTGTCCCGGCGGCCGGCGATGTCCTGTCCGGTCTCCGCCGTGTCCACCTGCGTCATCGTCCGTCCTCGCTCGCTGCCGGTCACTGCTGCATCCTCGGGTCCTGGGTGGGCTCTGCGCACATGGCGGGCAGGCACGATCGATCGTGCGCCCGATGTCGTCCGCGCGACGGTGGGGAGTGGGTCATACCGCCAGTCAAGGCAACGCGGTGTTGCGGGCGCGTATGCGATTCCCGATACGCCGACGATATGCGCCGACTTCTAGCATCGGAGCATGCGTGTGCTGATCGTCGAGGACGAGCCCTATATGGCAGAAGCCATCCGTGACTGCCTGCGGCTGGAAGCCATCGCGGCGGACATCGCGGGGGACGGCGACACCGCTCTGGAGCTGCTGAGCGTCAACGCCTACGACATCGCCGTCCTCGACCGGGACATTCCCGGACCTTCCGGTGACGAGATCGCCGAACGCATCGTCGCCTCCGGCAGCGGCATGCCGATCCTCATGCTCACCGCAGCCGACCGCCTCGACGACAAGGCCTCCGGGTTCGAGTTGGGCGCCGACGACTACCTCACGAAGCCTTTCGAACTCAGAGAGCTCACGCTCAGGCTCAGAGCACTCGACCGCAGGCGGGCGCACAACAGGCCGCCCGTGCGGGAGATCGCGGGTCTGCGGCTGGATCCGTTCCGCAGGGAGGTCCACCGGGAGGGCCGCTACGTCGCACTGACCAGGAAGCAGTTCGCCGTGCTCGAAGTTCTCGTCGCCGCCGAAGGCGGTGTCGTCAGCGCCGAAGAACTCCTGGCCCGCGCGTGGGACGAGAACGCGGACCCGTTCACCAACGCCGTGCGCATCACCGTCTCGGCACTGCGGAAGCGGCTCGGCGAGCCCTGGGTCATCGCCACCGTGCCGGGCGTCGGCTACCGGATCGACGCGCCGTCGCAGGCCGGGAGCGGAAGCGTGGGCGGAGACCGTGGATAGAGCGCCCGGGTGGAGCGTTCGCCTCAAACTGACCCTCAGCTACGCCGGATTCCTCATGCTGGCCGGTGTCATGCTGATCGCGGCGGTGTGGGTCTTCCTGCTGAGCAACCTGCCCGACGTGACGAGCAGCATCAGCGGATTGCAGGTCCGTTCGGTCCTCGCGCGCGAGTTCGCGGCGGGGGCAGCCGTGGTCATGGCGTTCCTGCTGGTGTTCGGCCTCCTGGGAGGGTGGCTGCTCGCCGGCCGCATGCTCGCCCCGCTGACCCGCATCACGGACGCCACGCGGCACGTCGCGAACGGGTCGCTCTCCCACCGCATCCGGCTGGAAGGCCGCAACGACGAGTTCCGTGAACTCGCCGACTCCTTCGACGCCATGATCGCGCGGCTCGAAGCACACGTCGCCGAGCAGCGGAGATTCGCGGCCAACGCCTCCCACGAGTTGCGCACCCCGCTGGCGATCTCGAAGGCGCTTCTCGACGTGGCCCGCACCGATCCGAACCACGACCCCGGCGAGATCATCGACCGCCTCCATGCCGTCAACGCCCGGGCGATCGACATCACCGAGGCGCTGCTCCTGCTCAGCCGGGCCGAGCAGCGGTCCTTCACCCGGGAACCCGTCGACCTGTCCCTCCTCGTGGAGGAGGCCACGGAAACACTGCTCCCGCTCGCCGAGAAGCGTGGCGTCACCTTCGAGACCTCCGGTGACATCGCCCTGGCCGCCGGGTCGCAAGCGCTCCTGCTGCAGATGACGACGAACCTCGTCCACAACGCCGTCGTGCACAACCTGCCCGAGCAGGGGACGGTGCGGGTCGAGACGGGGGTCCGTCCCGGGAGCGTGGTGCTCACGGTCGAGAACACCGGCGAGAGGCTCTCGCCGGAGTTGGTCCCGACACTCACGGAACCGTTTCGGCGCGGCAGCGAACGCGTACGCACCGACCACGGGGGTGTCGGCCTCGGCCTGGCCATCGTCAAGAGCATCACCCACGTGCACGACGGCGCGCTCACGATCACCCCGCGTCCTTCGGGCGGACTCCGCATCACCGTGGAGCTGCCGGCGGCAGCTCCCGGGACCGACAGGCGCCCCTGAGCAGGGGCGGAGCGTCCTGGCCGGGTCCGTTCGGTGATCTCACGTTACCTCCGTCCCGAGCGCCCAAAAATCTATGCTCGCCGTAGTAGACATTCGCTCCCGGGCTGGTTAGTGTTCCTGTTGTAGCCGAGATCAGAGAGAGCCCGGCAGAGACGAACTGCCGAGCAGTGGTAACACGCAGTACCCGCAGTTCGGTGCGGTGGTGGAGTTCCGGAGCCGGTTTCGCAGGATGGCGACGGGGCTGACCGCCGTACTGGGTGGCCCGCAGTGATCAGGGGCCACCGGAAGCAGTACCAAGTAGCAGGTAAGTCCCAGAGGAAGGAACGGAGGAAGCAGACGCCATCAGGATCGCCCGGGCGAGGAAGACTCCCCGGGTACCGCAAGACCCCGGAACGGAAGGTGGTCCCCGGTCACGCATTCGCGATCCCCGCGCTCCCGTCCCTCTTCGGGGCGATGCCGCGGAAACAGAAGGTCGGCGCAGGACTAGGGCCGACAGATGGTGTTCAATTTCCTTCGGGGCCCTGGTGCCGTACGGCACCAGGGCCCCTCGACGCGTTCTCAGGAAGAAGAGGTGCAGATGGCAGCGGATAATGCGCTCGGTGGCCGACTCGACGACGATGACTACCCCGCCTACACGATGGGACGGGCCGCCGAGATGCTGGGCACCACGCCCGGCTTCCTTCGCGCGATCGGTGAAGCGCGGCTGATCACCCCGCTGCGCTCCGAGGGCGGTCACCGGCGCTACTCGCGGTACCAACTGCGGATCGCGGCCCGCGCGCGTGAACTCGTCGACCAGGGCACCCCGGTCGAAGCCGCCTGCCGCATCGTCATCCTCGAGGACCAGCTCGAAGAAGCGCGGCGCATCAATGCCGAGATCCGGCGTGCCGCCGGGCAGCCGGTCGAAAGCTCCGGAGAGGTCTCCGGCTGAGCCCACCGCTCATGAGTACCTTGCTCCGGCCGCAGTGTGCGACGGGCGGGCAGCGGCGTCCGTCCGACGGGCACCGCCGACCGGCCCGACACGCGCCGTGCCGCCCCCTCACTCGGGCACGCTCCGCTGCGGCCCGCCCTCCGAACCCGCTCTGGTCCGAGCGGCCCCGGCCTGCGCGACCGCGGTGGCCGCACCCCGAGCCGCCCTGGTGCGAGCGGACCCGCGCCGTGCGACCGCGGTGGCCGGTCTCCGGAACCCGCCCCGCCCCGTGCCCTCCGCGGTGGCCGCACCCCGAGCCGTCCTGGGCGAGCGGACCCGCGCCGTGCGACCGCGGTGGCCGGTCTCCGGAACCCGCCGCGGTCCGTGCCCTCCGCGGTGGCCGCACCCCGAGCCGTCCTGGTGCGAGCGGACCCGCGCCGTGCGACCGCGGTGGCCGGTCTCCGGAACCCGCCGCGGTCGGAGCGGACCCCCGCGCCGCACGACCCTGGCGGCGCGGCCCGCGAGATCAGGCCGCGGGGGCGTTCGGGAGTAGTGCCAGGAGCTGCTTCGTGTGGCCGGGGAGTTCCACTTCCGTCAGGCCCGTGAGGAGATCCTTCAGTGGCACGGGCCGATCGACCAGGACCTTGCCGTTGGACAGCAGCCGCGTGGGCACCGGTGTGGCGAGTTCGGCCTCGCTCAGCGCGGGTCCGCCGAGCGCGCAGAGGGCCTCTCCCTGGCGGCGGATGCGGTCCCGGAGACCGGCGTTGCCGCCGGCGAGCGCGATGACGCGGTCGATGGTCCAGGTGTCGAGAGCGATGCGGTTGTCGTACGTCGTGTTGGTCCCCGAAGCGACACACGAGGCGGCGGCGAGCGTGGCGGCGGTGACGAGAGAGACGTGCGCCAGGATCTGGTCGGCGTTCCACTCGCCGGCCGGCGGGGCGGCGACGGCGTCGCCGGACCCGGCGACCGTGGCGGCGGCATCGAGCAGCGCGCCGTAGGCGTCACCGAGCGGGCTGGTGTCCATCATGTCTTCTTCTTTCTGCGGTCGTGCGCGGAGTGAAGACGAGCGAGGGCCGCGGCTACATGTCCCAGGGCGCCTGCGGGAGGACCTCGCCCGTCTCGAGCAGGGACTTGAGGTTCGCGAGCACGGCCGGCCACCCCTGTGAGATCCCCTCGAGCATCTCCCGGTCGGGGAGGTTCTCGTGGGTCACCGTGAGGCGGACGATGTCCTGGTGCGGTTCGACGAGGAACGTGACGACGGAGCCGCCGCCCGGCGACGCCGTCCCCTTGGGGTCCTCGAAGGTGACGACCAGACGCTTCGGAGGCTCGGCCTCGATGACCCGGCCGATGATGTCGACCGTGTCCGAGCCGTCGGCGCGCCGGTGCTCCCACGTCGACCCGGGCTGCCAGTCGGAGACGTTGGCGTGTCCCCAGTAGCGCGCGGTCAGGTCCGCGTCCGTCAGGGCCTTCCATACCTGCTCCGCGCTCGCGCGGATGTAGGTCACGTAGACGTAGGTCGGCACGGACTGTCGTGCGTCGGTCATGGCGTACTCCTCTGCCTGATGCTTGATGGCGCTGATCGCTTGCAGCCGGGGCCTGTCGAACTCCGAGATCCAGCGCTCCTCGATCTCGTGGATCGGTCCCGGGTCGAGGTAGTGCAGCCGTTCCCGTCCGCGCCGTACGACGGTGACGAGGCCGGCCCGCACCAGGACGTCGAGATGCTGCGTCGCCGACTGGCGGGCCATGGCGAGGTGCTCGCACAGCTCCTGGAGCGTTTGGCCGTTGTGTTCCCGCAGGCGGTCGAGAAGGAGCCGCCGGGTGGGGTCGGCCAGCGCCTTGAAGACCCGGTCCATCGCTGTCGCCTCGTCGCTCACTTCTCGATTATGCAGGCATCTGCCTGCATAACGCCAGCGGCGCGCCGGTCCCGCCGGTCGCAGGGAGACAAACCGGACCGGTGGGGTGCGTCGTCGGAGCGGCGGCTACCGTGCGGTGGGGGTCAACCGTGCGCCCTTCCGTTCCGGTCCGTCCTGTAGGGGGATTCATGACCACGACAACCGGCGGCACCGAGCCGCGACTGCGCCTGCCCTTCGATCTCGCCGGCCTGGAAGCGTCGCCCATCAGGACCGAGCGGCTGATACTGCGGCCGATCCGCCCGCAGGACGCCGACGACATCCACGCCTATCAGCGACTGCCCGAGGTCGTGGCTCATCTGCCCTGGCCGTTGCGCGACCGGGAAGCCAGCGGCGAGCACACCGAACTGCGCGCGAAGCAGCGCACGTTGGCCGCCGACGGTGAAGCGGTCGCCCTCGCCGTCGTGCTGCCCGGTGAGCCGGGTCTCGGCGGCGGGCGGGACGAACGGGTCATCGGCGACCTCACCTTCATCCTCACCAGCGCCGCCCATGCCCAGGTCGCGGTCGGGTGGGTCCTGCACCCCGGGTTCCAGGGCCGGGGGTACGCCCGCGAGGCGGCCACGGCCCTGCTCGACCTCGCCACCGGTCTGGGCGCCCACCGGATCGCCGCGACGGTGGACGCGGCCAACGAGCCCTCCCTGGCCCTCTGCGCGCGACTCGGCATGCGCAGGGAGGCGATGTTCCGGCAGGACCGCCACGGCGACACCGGCTGGCGCGACACCGTGATCTACGCCCTCACGCGTGACGAATGGCTCGCCGGGAGGACGGCCTCGGCCCACTGAGGGGCGGGCGACCGGAGCGCGGCGCGGAGCGTGTGCGGCTTACGGGCCGAGGAGTTCGGAGTACCGCTCGACCAACTGCTGCTCCGCGTCGTCGAGATACGCCGCGAGCAGCAGTTCGGCCTTGGTGCGGTCAGCCGCCTTGAGGGCGGAGAGGATCTCGCGGTTGCGCTCCAGGTACGGCTCGTGGAAGCCGCGGGGATTGTCCATCGCGTGGAAGACCAGGCGCAGTTCGGCGAGGATGCCGCGCATCAGCTCGTCGAGGCGCCTGCTGCGGGCGAGGGCCACGACGGCGTGGTGGAAGTGGATGTTGGCGGTGCCGAGGTCGCGCCACGCGCCTTCCTTCGCGGCCTTCTCGCCCTCGGCGACCGCCGCCACCGCGTGGCTCAGGTCGTACGGCGGGGCATCGAGTCCGCGGACCGCCGCGCACTCGATGAGTCTGCGCACCTGGTAGATGTCGGTGACGTCCTGCACGGTCAGCATGCGCACGAAGACACCGCGGTTGAGCTCATGGACCAGCAGCCGTTCGTGCGTGAGCAGGCGGAACGCCTCGCGCAGGGTGTTGCGGGAGATGCCCAGGGCGCCGCCGATGGCGTCCTCCGACAGCTTGCTCCCCGGCGGCAGGTACCCCTCGGAGATGCGTGTGCGCAGGATGTCCGCGACCCGTTCGGCGGTGCTGGAGCGTCCGAGCAGGGCGCGGTCGCCGACGAGCACGGCGGGGTCGACCTCGGCTGTCATGTGTCCGTCCTTCTCCCGCGGCCGGCGGTCGTCCGACGGTTTCCGGGACCGCGCCGGCCGGTCCGGGTCAGTCAACCGGAAATCATTGAACGAAACAACAGAGACCTTGTCGGATCGTTCAACGATTTTCTATGTTGTGTGATGTGATCGTGAACGCGGCTGACCGGACCGCCGCGTGGGCACCCGGAGCAGCGCGGTGGTACCTCCTGACCGACGGACCGTTCCAAGGAGACGCAGCGGTGACAGAGCTCGTGATCGACCTCAACGCGGACCTCGGGGAGGGCTTCGGGCGATGGACCCTCACCGATGACGAGGCCCTGCTGTCCCTCGTCACCAGCGCGAACGTCGCCTGCGGCTTCCACGCGGGTGATCCCGGCACCATGCGCCGCGTCTGCGACACGGCCGCCGAGCGCGGTGTACGGATCGGCGCCCAGGTCTCCTACCGGGACCTCGCCGGCTTCGGCCGCCGGGCCATGGACGTGCCGGCGAACGAGCTCGCCGACGAGGTCACGTACCAGATCGGCGCCCTTCAGGCGTTCGCCCGTGCCGCCGGAGCGGCGGTGAGCTACGTGAAGCCGCACGGAGCGCTCTACAACCGGGTGGTGGCCGACCATGAGCAGGCGGCCGCCGTGGCCGCCGGCGCCCGGCTCGCCGACCCGGGGCTCGTGGTGCTGTGCCTGCCCGACTCCGCCATGCACGCGCAGGCGGCGCGGGTCGGCCTCCCCGTCGCGGAAGAGGCGTTCGCCGACCGCGCCTACACGGCCACCGGGACGCTCGTCCCCAGAAGCACCCCCGGTGCCGTGATCACCGATCCGGCGGAGGTCGCCCGCAGGGCCGTCGCTCTCGCGCGGGACGGCCGCGTCACCGCGCTGACCGGCGAACCCGTGGCGGTACGGGCACGCTCTTTGTGCCTGCACGGAGACACCCCCGGAGCGGTCGCGGCGGCCGGGCAGGTGCGCGCGGCGCTCGACGCGGCCGGGGTCAAGGTGGAGGCGTTCGTATGAGGCTGAGACCGGTCGGGGAGGACTCCCTCCTCGTGGACCTGGACACGCCGGAAGAGGCACAGGCCTGGCACGCCCGCATCCTCGACCGGTGCGGCCGGGGAACCTCGGCGCCGGTCCGCGACATCGTGCCCGGGGACCGGACCGTGCTCCTCTACGGCGTCGCCGATGTCCACGCCATGGAGGCCGAGCTGCGCCAGTGGTCCGTCCCCCTGTCGGCGGCCGGCGGCGGTCCTCTGGTGGAGCTCCCGGTGCGTTACGACGGGGCCGATCTCGGCGCCGTCGCCGCCCTGTGGGGAGTCACCGAGGACGAGGTGGCGCGGATCCACAGCGGTACGGAACACCGGGTGGCGTTCTGCGGTTTCGCCCCGGGGTTCGCCTACATGCTCGGCCTCGGCGAGCGGTACCACGTGCCGCGCCGTCCCGCGCCCCGCACCTCGGTGCCCGCGGGCTCGGTGGCGCTCGCAGGCCCCTACACCGGCGTGTATCCGCGGGCCTCCCCGGGCGGCTGGCAGCTGATCGGGACGACCGGGGTGCGCCTGTGGGATCTCGAACGCGAACCCGCGGCACTGCTGACACCCGGCACGCGCGTGCGCTTCGTCGCCGAGGAAGCCGCGCCGGCAGCCGCTGTGGCGACGAGAAGGCGCACGGCATGAGCGGCGGCACGCTGGACGTCGTACGGGCCGGTGCCCTCACCACCGTCCAGGACCTCGGCCGGACCGGGCACGCCGGGCTCGGCGTACCGCGTGCCGGGGCCCTCGACGTGCCCGCGCACCGGCTCGCCAACCGGCTGGTGGGCAACCCCGCCGACGCGGCGACGCTGGAGACCACGCTGACCGGCGTCGCGGTGCGGACCGACCGCTCGGTGGTGGTCGCCGTGACGGGGGCCCCGGCGCCGGTGCGGGTGAACGGCCGGCCGGCGGCGTGGGGAACCGCCGTGCGCCTGCCCGTCGGCGCCGTACTCGACGTGGGCACGCCGACCAGCGGCCTGCGCAGCTATGTCGCCGTCGGCGGAGGCATCACGGTCGACCCCGTCCTGGGCAGCCGGTCCACCGATCTGCTCTCCGGACTGGGTCCGGCCCCGCTCAAGGACGGGGAGACGCTGCCCCTCGGTGAGGCTGCGGGCCCACCGCTGCATGCCGACACGCTGCTGTGGCCGGCGCCGCCCGAGGAACTGGTGCTGCCCGTACTGCTCGGGCCGCGCGACGACTGGTTCACCGCGGCCGCGGTGGACACCCTCGCCACGGGCCAGTACGAGATCTCCCAGCACAGCAACCGCATCGCCCTGCGGCTCGACGGCCCGCCGCTGGAGCGGGCCGTGCACCGGGAAATGCCGAGCGAAGGCATGGTGGTCGGCGCGGTGCAGGTGCCGCCGGACGGCCGACCCGTCGTCTTCCTCGCCGACTGCCCCACCACCGGTGGCTATCCCGTGATCGGAGTCGTCCCCGAGAGCCGGCTGTCCCCGGCCGCGCAGGCCGTGCCGGGGCTGACGGTCCGCTTCGTACCGCGGCGCCACCGTCGCTGAGAAGGCCCACCGACGACAGCGGTCAAGTGAGCGCCTCGGAAACGGACGTGAACCGGCGCGGCGCGCTCGCTGCGGAGTCAGGTCCGGGCGGCGTACGAGACGAAGCTCGTCCACGACGCGGGTGACACGGCGAGTCGGGGGCTCTGCTCGACCTTGGAGTCCCGGACGTGGACGGTCTCGGGGGTGGTCGCCACTTCGACGCAGTCGTCGCCGGAGCTGCCGCTGTAACTGCTCTTGAACCAGGCCAGTTCTGTGGTGGTCATGTCGCTCCTCGCATCTGCCGCAGCAGGCTCAGGGACTCCTCCAAGGAGTGAGCCTGTGACCGCATCCTGGCATACCGCATCTGGAGCATGCTGACCACTTTGGGGTCGGAGACGAACCGCCCGCTCTCCTGCCCCTCGCAGTAGCCGTACCACTTGTTGTCCGGCGTCTCCAGCAGCCGGATAGGACCGTCGACACCGGCGTGGGTCACTCGTTTCTGCGGCATGACCTGGACCTCGATGTTCCGAAGTGCCGCGAGTTCGAGGACGTGGTGGAGAAGTTCCGGGCTCGCTCCCACGCCGCGCTGGAGCACATGTTCCTCGACGATGAAGCTGAACGCGGTGTTCGGCCGTTCCCGAAGTAATCTCTGACGCTCCGTCCGCGCGTAGAGCATGGCCTCGATCTGCTCGTCGCCGAGTGGCGGCAGGCGCTCGGAGAACAGCGTGCGCGCGTACGCCTCCGTCTGCAGCAGGCCGGGGATCAAACGGCACTCGTACGTATAGAGGTTGACCGACTCCGCCTCCAGTTGCGCCCACTGCCGGAACCAGCTCGCCAGCCCCGGCCGCCGCGACAGATGCCGTGCCGCGCCCCGCAGCGCGCCGAAGGCGTCGAGCACCTCCTCCGCCCGATCGACGAATGCCGCCGGAGGGAACCGGCGGCCCTGTTCGATGGAGGCCACGGTCGGCACCGAGTACCGCACCTGTGGGGCGAACTGCTCCTGTGTCAGCCGCGCACGCTTCCGGAACGCCTTGACGACCTCGCCGAACGCCTTGAGGCTGTCCGAACTCTCCGGCTCGGCGGCGCCCGTGGCGCCGTTCGTGTCCCCGGGCGGGCCGCTGCCCGGTCCGCAACCGGCGCCGTCCGCCCGGCTGTTCCCGTCGTCCCCGCTGGTCTCGCACGCCGCCATCCCGGCCACCTTCCACGTACCGTGTCGCAACCGGCCCATGGTCAGGCTTCATGACCTGTCTCGTCCACCGTGCGTACCCGTACGCTGACTCTGCGTACGGGTTCGGCCTCGGGAGCATCGGTACAGCGGCTATCGGTGCTCCAGGCCGGCCGCGCGGAGGAAGTCGGCGGCGGGCCGCCGCGATTCTACGGTCGGTGCGAGGTGGCGGTGAGGAAGTCCAGGACCAGCGGGCCGGCGTGAGTGCGGGCTTCCTCGAAGTAGGCATGGCGGGTGTCGGGGATCAGGTGGAGCCGGGCGTCGGGGATGCGGTCGGCGAGCAGGGGTGCGTTGGCGGTGGGGTTGAGCAGGTCGTCGGTTCCATGGAGGACCAGGGTGGGTGCGCTGATGCTGGACAGGAGGTTCCAGGCGTTGTGCCGGTTGCTGGCTGCGAGGTGGCGGCGCCGGGAGTGGGCAGGCATGCGGGGGTCGCCGAGGGTGTGGTGCGGGCCGGGGTGGTCGGCGAGCCAGCGGGGTGTGTACATGAGCTCCAGCAGGGCTTGCCGCGCGGCTCCGGGTTGAGACTGGGCCAGGGCCTGACGGACGTCGTTGCCGCGTTCGATGCTGTGCGGGCCGCCGGGTGAGGTGCAGCCGAGGACCAGGGCGCTGACTCGGTGCGGGTGGCGGGCGGCGAGTTGCTGGGCTACACGGCCGCCCATGGAAGTGCCGTAGATGTCGGCACGGTCGATGCCGAGGTCGTCGAGGACGGCGATGACGTCCTGGGCGAACAGTTCGGTGCTGTGAGGGGTGTCGGGCTTGTCGCTGTCGCCCGTGCCGCGGTAGTCGAGGGTGAGGGTGCTGCGGGCGGGGTGGAAGTCGGCGCGGACCGCGTCCCACCAGTGGTGGTTGTTGGCCTGGCCGGCCAGCAGGACGAGTGGCGCTCCGTTGCCTTGGAGCTGATAGGCGATGCGGGTCCCGTCGGGTGTCGTCGTGTACGTCATCGGTTGGATTCCTCAACTTCGGTATGGGCGGGCACGGTACTCCGCCCGGGCTTTGAGTTGGTCGACGGCGGCGTCGATGTACCGGACCGGGATTCCTGGGGCCGGCGCAGGCTTGCGGCTGCGCCCCCCGGCGGGAGGTCTTCGGCGTGCAAATCGCTTGTGGGAGCGCTCCCGTGGCTGTTAGACATGCGCACCATGGACCTCGTTCCCTTCGTGCGCCGCTACCGTCCGTCCGACAGGGCGGCGCTGGCGGACATCTGCGTCAGAACGGCACACGAGGGCGGGGACTCCACGTCGCTCTATCCGGATCCCGGGCTGATGCCGACGCTGTTCGCCTTCCCCTATGTCGAGTTGCAGCCCGAGTTCGCGTTCGTGCTGGACGACGGCGCGGGGCAGGCCGTCGGCTACATCCTGGGCGCCGGTGACACCCCGCGCTTCGCGGAGCGGTTCCGCGCCGAATGGCTGCCGGTCGTGGCGGAGCGGTACCCCGAGCCGGCCGGAGAGCCGGCAACGCCCGTCGAGGAGATGCTGGTTCTCCTGCACCGGCCGGAGCGGATGGTGCTGCCGGAGCTGGTGTCCTTCCCGGCGCACCTGCACATCGATCTGCTGCCGGAGTGGCAGCGACGCGGCTTCGGACGCGCCCTGATGCGGGCGCTGCTGGACGCCCTGGAGGCCGCGGGCGTGCCGGCCGTGCACCTCTGCATGGTGCGGGCGAACACGGCAGCGCGGGCCTTCTACGAACGTCTTGGTTTCCAGGAGATCGATGTGCCGGACCCGGGCCCGGTCGTGTACCTGGGCCGGTCGACGGCTCACACGGAGCCCGCGGCATGACGAAGGCGGTGCCCACCGAACGGACGGCGGGCACCGCCTTCGTCACCCGCCTCAGTGCCCGGCGGCCTCCGGGGAGCGCCGGATGCCGACCGCCGCCCGGACGGCACCCAAGACGCAGAGCACACCGGTGACGAGCACGGCCGAGTGCGCGCCGTTCATGAAGGCCTGGCCGCTTCCCTCGATGACCGCGGCCTTCAATTGGGCGGGCATGTCGCCGGACACGGGGGCGATGCCCATCGCCACGGCGTCCTCGGCCTCGTGGAGCCTGCCGGCCACCGCCGGGGCGACACCCGCGTGCGTCAGCTCTTCCTGAAGGGTCGACTTCACAGGTAAGTCAAAGGAGGCGGGGCGGGCGGACACGGCGGAGGGCGGGAGCGCCCGTGGCGTACGTCCGGGCGGCGGAGGGCTGTGGAGGGCGGGCCGCGCCCGATCGGTCACAACTCGGCGGCAGATAACCGGTGTCGTGGGACCGGCCTCTCTCCCTAGACTCGGGAACGCGCGGTGCACACGGCATCGCAGCGCCGTCCGGCGTCGGATCGAGGGGAGCACGACCATGCGTTGCCGCACTGCCGTCGTCGTTCCCCGGTCACGCTACGACGTGATCCTGATGTCCACGTCCACCCGGTGCCGGCTGCGCGGCCGCCACCGGAAGCCCGTGACGAACGGCTGATCCCCGCCTGCCCGGTGGCGCGACCCCAAGGTCGCCCGCCCGGCACGCCGTCATGCGCCCGTGCCCTCGATGGATGCGGGACCATGTGCCCGTGCCCCTCTGCCGGGGACGGTGGGTGATCCACAACTCAGGGCCCTCGTACGGGAATTGCGCTGCCTGTCTCCCGACACACCTGAAAGGCCATGGGCCGTGCGCACCGACCCGCGACACCGATCCGTCTCCACCAGTCCGCTGACCCGCGTCAGGAACCTGGGCATCCTCGCCCACGTCGACGCCGGCAAGACCACCGTCACCGAACGGATCCTGTATCTCACCGGCGCCACCCACAAACGGGGAGAGGTTCATGACGGCACGACCGTCACCGACTTCGACCCGCAGGAGCGTGACCGAGGCATCACGATCTTCGCCGCGGCCGTGAGCTGCGACTGGGACGGCCACCGGATCAACCTGATCGACACACCCGGCCATGTCGACTTCGCCGACGAGGTCGAGCGTTCGCTGCGGGTGCTCGACGGCGCGGTCGCCGTGTTCGACGCCGTTGCCGGGGTCGAACCGCAGAGCGAGGCCGTGTGGCGGCAGGCCGACCGGCACGGTGTGCCCAGGATCGCGTTCGTCAACAAGCTGGACCGCGCGGGCGCGGACCTGGACCAGGCTGTCGGGTCGATCAGGGAACGGCTGAATACCGTTCCGCTGGTGGTCCAACTGCCCGTCGGACAGGAGGACGGCTTCACCGGCGTGGTGGATCTGCTGCGCATGCGTTCGCTGATCTGGGGCGCCGGCCGGGACACGTACGAGGAAGGCCCGGTGCCGGACGCCCTGCTGGCGGAGGCGGCACGGCGCCGGCGCCTGCTGGAAGAGGCCGTGGCCGAACTCCATCCCGTCGCGCTGGAGGAGTTCTGCGAACGGTCCGCCCTCTCGGAGCCGACCCTGGCCGGTGCGCTGCGCGACCTGACTCTCAGCGGTGAGGGAGTCGTCGTGCTGTGCGGTGCCGCGTACCGCAACTGCGGGATCGAGCCGCTGCTCGAGGCCGTCGTCGCGTATCTGCCCTCGCCGACGGACGTACCGCCGGTGCGGGGCACGCGGGACGGTGCCGAGCAGCAGCGGCCGGCGGACCCGGAGGCGGCGTTCGCGGGGCTGGTGTTCAAGGTGAACTCCACCTCCACGGGCAGGCTGACGTATGTGCGCGTCTATTCGGGCACGATCAGGAAGGGGGACACGGTGCTGGACGTGGGCGCAGGCCGTTCGGAACGGATCGGCAGGATCCTGCGCGTACAGGCCGACCGGCACGCCGAGGTGGACCGGGCCGAGGCCGGGGACATCGTGGCCCTGGTCGGGCCGAAGGCAGCCCGTTCCGGCGCGACCCTGTCCACGCCGGCCGCGCCGCTGCTCCTCGAACCGCCCACGGCGGCCGCTCCGGTCGTCACCGTGGCGGTCGAGGCCCGCAGCCGCCTCGACACCGACCGGCTGGCGACGGCGCTGGCCCGACTGGTCGAGGAGGATCCCTCCCTGACAGTCCGGACCGACCCCGAGACCGGTCAGACCGTGCTCTCGGGCATGGGCGAACTGCACCTGGAGGTCGCGGTGGAGAAGATCCGCCGCGCCCACGGGCTGGACGTCGGCGTCGGCCGGCCCCAGGTGGCGTACCGCGAGACCGTCGTGCGCGGCGTGACGGGTCTGGTGTACCGGCACGTCAAGCAGGACGGTGGCGCGGGGCAGTTCGCGCATGTCGTCCTCGACGTCGCACCGCTGGACCCGGACGACGACCGTGCGGAGGGCTTCGCGTTCTCGTCGACCGTCACCGGTGGACGGGTGCCGCAGGAGTTCGTCCGCGCGGTGGAGGCAGGCTGCCGGGACGCCCTGGCGGAGGGCCCCCTCGGGGGTCATCCGGTGACCGGGCTGCGCGTGACGCTGACCGACGGGGCCACGCACACGAAGGACTCGTCGGAGATGGCGTTCCGGGCGGCGGGGCGCTTCGGGCTGCGTGCGGCGCTGAGAACCGGCGTGATGGCGCTGCTCGAACCGGTCGTCGAGGTCACGGTCACCGTGCCCGACGACGCGGTCGGCACGGTCCTCGGCGACCTTGCGACCCGGCGCGGACGGGTCTCCGGCCAGGCGACACGGTCCGGTACGGCGGTCGTCACGGCGACGGTCCCGCTGGCCGAGCTGTTCGGCTACGCGAACCGGCTGCGCAGCCGCACGCAGGGCCGGGGCACCTTCACCACCCGCCCGGCCGGCTACGCACCGGCACCGGCCTCGGTGACGGGCGGGTCGGTGTCGTAGCGCCGCCGGTGCGGGGCCGTCCTGGGAGGGACGGCCCCGCGTCGGGATGGGCGGCCTTCCACGTCACCCGCCAGGCCGCGGCCCCGCCGCGCGTCGAGACATATATTGTGGGCAGAAGTCCTGAATGGGCGGAGTGATGGAAGAAGAAGCATCGGTAATCCATATCGCACCGTGGATGCACATCGTCGCAACAGGCGGTGGTGTGCCTCTCGATGAACTCCTACCCGCGTCGGGCAGTGTTTACGTTGCACGCCTCAATGGCCAAGATATGCCCGATGAGATGTCAGTGTTTCAGCAATTTTGGGAACGCCTTGAGTTTCCTGAATATTTTGGCTGGAACTGGAATGCGTTCTATGATTGCCTTCGCGACCTGCAATGGCTTTCGTCGGATCATCACATCCTGATCATTAAATCTGCCGAGAGTGTGCTTTGTGAGGATGACGTTGCTCGTGAGGAGTTTTTCAGGACCCTGTGGCGCGTTGGCCAACGATGGTCCTATGTCAAGCGACCCGAGGGTGTAACGCGCAGCAAGCTATCCGTCGTCCTGGCATGCGACGGGGAGTCCGCATACAGTCTCGCGGAACACCTTGGAGCAATTCAGGAGCACCCCAACCTATAACCCCCTCAGCGGTCACCGTAGGCAAAAGGAGTGCCCGCAATCAGAAATGGGGCCTCCCGCGCCCGGGCCTACCTCGCCTCGGGCGCCGAGTAGCGACGGCCCACGGCCGCAAGACGGGTTGTCTCTCGCTGTGCAACGCAGCGCCGACCGAGGCAGTGCACCACTGACAAAGAGTCCTGCATGGATGACAAAGTCCGAAGCCGACGATGACCCTAAGGTCCATGGGCGAGGCCGTCACTGAGACGACATCACCGACCAGAAGGGTTGCATCGTGCAACGAGTATTCACGTCGCTCCGCATGCGGAGCGGAGTGCTGGGGGCTTTGACTCTTCTCTTCGCCGCCGGCCTGACGGCCAGCCCGATGATGACCACCCCGGCCCATGCCGCCTACGGTCCCTGCAACACCACCTCGTGGCGCGACGTGCCCCATCTCGGCGGGACCGCCAACGAATACAAGATCCCGGCCCGCACGGACAACGGGATCTCCTGCTACTTGGGCTACCAGGTGGGCTCCAGCTCGGCGGTCGAAGCTCTTCAGCAAGCCATCATCATTTGCTACGGCGGCACCTGGGCCGCCCAGAGGATCAACAACTCCGGTGGCGCAGACGGCAGCTACGGCCCTGGCACGGTCGAGGCCGTCAGGTGGCTCCAGAGCAACAAGCTGGGACTCACCGGCAGCGCCGCCGACGGCGTCTACGGCCCCGATACCCGGAGCCGTATGCAGTGGCCTCACTATTACAACCGTGGCGCGCTCCTCTACAGCTGCAGCAACCCATCGACGCTCTGACCGAACCGGCCGGGCCGCATCCGATGACGTGACCTGACAGACGCGAGGGCCACCAGCGACTCACCGTCGCTGGTGGCCCTCGCCTGCATACTCTCCGTAGAAGCAGCGCGCCGACAGCCGCCGGCGGACCCGTCAGCAGGTGGGGACGCCCGGGAGCCAGGAGTCCGCGACGTCGATGTAGATGTTGGAGACGTAGCCGCCGTAGTCGGGCAGGTAGGACCAGGCGTCGTTGCTGTAGCCGTCGGTCTGCACCAGCTGGCCGCGCACCTGGCAGCGGATCCGTACCGTCGTCGGGCCGGGGAGCGCCGTGACGCGGGTGGACGCGGTGGTGGCCGACTGCCGGATGCTGACGTCCGTTCCCCAGGTCGGGAAGGACTTGGTGGTGGTGCCGTCGCCGGTCCACAGGTAGGTGACGGTCACCCAGCCGTTGTCGTTCAGGCCGACGTTGTAGAAGGTGCCGTCCGCCAGGTCGATGCCGGCCGGGTTGAGGACCCGGCGGCCGAAGCCGTCGAGACCGCCGTTGTAGCCGTGCTCGTAGGCCGCCTGGGCCTCGGGCATCCCCTGGGGCAGGTCCTTGAAGGTCTCCCGTACCGAGGAGGGGTTCCAGTGGTCGTCGCGGGTGTTCCACGGGCCGACGTCCCAGACCGGCGCCGTCTCGCAGCGGGCGGGCCCGCAGACCCGTACCGAGTACTCGGCGCTGCCCTTGGGGGACAGGCCCCGCCGCGAGGGCAGGGCGACGAAGTGGTCGTTCGGCTTGATCACATGCCCGTTGGCGGTGGTCCCGCCGACCAGCCCCTCGCGGGTGGCGTAGACGCGGGCGGTGAACGGTTCGGCCGAGGCGGGGCGGGGAGCGGCCACGCTCACCCTGTCGGCGGTGAGCCGCAGCGAGCTCACGGCGGGGCCGGACCGGTTCGTGCCGCCCTGGAGGACCAGCCGTGCCTGGACCTCCGTGACGGTGCGGGGCAGTTCGGCCGGCACGCCGGCGAGGGCCTCGCGCCACTCGGTCCAGGGGCCGTTGCGGTCGCGGCCGCGGATGTCGACCTCCACCGCCGCTCCCGGCGGCAGCTCCGCCCTGACATCGGCGGCGACGCGGTTGGCCCCGGTCTCCAGGCGGTGCACCGGCAGTACGGCGGAGCCCTGGCCGCGCCCCGTGCCGGCCGAGGCGGACGGGAGCGTGGTGTCGCGGATGCGCAGCGCGCCGTTCGCGTGGCGGACGTTGGCGTCGTCGTCGTTGCCGGCTTCGGAGCCGGCGGCCAGGTCCACGCTCCAGGAAACTCCGCTGTCCGGGGCCGGCGCCGGGCCGTCGGTGGCCGGCGGGGCGGCGGACCGGTGGGCGATGGGGGACCCGGCAGAGGCGCCCGGCGGATCGGCGGCGGCGGCGCCCGTGCCCAGCGCCGCCGCGGTCAGTGCCAGCAGCGGCAGCAGGCAGACCACCGGCCGGCGCCGTGCCGCACCGCCGCCGTTCACGGCGCTCGTTCGTCTCCAGCGCATGCCCTCGTTCCCCTTCGTCGAGTCGTGTCCGGTCGCGTTCCGTCGGGTGTGGGGTCGACTTGTCACATGTGTGTCTTCGGCACGTTCGGGTCGTGGGCGAGCGGGCGGCCCGGGTCTTCGGCCGTCAGGGTGAGGCCGTCAGGGTGACGGGTGGGGTTGTCAGGTGCAAGACATTCGATCCTGGGCGAACGATGGCCCGGCGTTCTTGTCATGGACAAGGCGTGCCGTTACGTTCGCGGGGTCTCACAGCGTCCGCGGCCCGGCGTGACCCCCGCGGAGCCGCCCCCCACCAAGGAGCAATCGTGAGGTTCCTCAGACGCCTTCCCGCCGTGGTCGCCGCCGCCGTCCTCGCGCTCACCGGGCTGTCAGCCGTCCCGGCGCAGGCCGGCGGGTCCGCGGCGACTGCCGGGCCCAACTTCAAGGCCCCGTACCCCTGCGGACAGCGATGGACCCACAGCCATCACTCCGCCGAGGTCCGCCGCGCCCTCGACTTCGTGCGCGCCGACGGCGGAACCACCGCAGGCACCCCCGTCCTCGCCTCGGCCGCCGGAACCGCCACCCGCCACTACCAGGCCGGAGGCGCGGGGAACTACATCGTCATCGACCACGGCAGCGGCTGGAAGACGTACTACTTCCACCTCGCCGCCTACTCCGTCGCGAGCGGCGAATACGTGGGCCAGGGCCGGCAGATCGGCACCACCGGAAGCACCGGCAACTCCTCCGGCGCGCACATCCACTACGAGCAGCTCTACAACGGCGTCGGCCAGAACATCGTCATCAACGGCTCCGGACTCTCCTACCCCGGCAGCTACCACCAGGCGTACCTGACCAGCGACAACGGCTGCGGCGGCACCGGCGTGCCGTTCAACACCTGGGGCAGCGGCGTCAACGTCCGCGCCGACGCCGGCCTGAGCGCCCCCGTCGTCACCACGCTGGGCGGGCCGACCGCCGTGCGCGTCCTGTGCCAGAAGCAGGGTGACACCGTCAACGCCGAGGGCTACACGAACAACTGGTGGAGCAAGCTCCGCGACCAGAACGGCTTCATCAGCAACATCTACATCGATCACCCGGACGCCAGGCTCCCCGGCGTCCCGCTCTGCTGACGTTCCGTCACCACCCGGGCGGCGCACGGCAACCCGCCGAGGAAGGGCTCCGGTCACGGAGCCCTTCCGTCGTCCCGGCACGGCTGCGCCGATCACGCGACGCGCATAGACTCCCGCTCGGCGGCGCACGGGACGCCGGCGACCACCGGGGGTGGCCAGTGCTGCGAGTGGAATTCAGCAGCAGGGAGCTGTCCCGGCTGCGCGTCGCGCCGGGCGTCGACCCGCTGTGGGAGACCGCCCTCAGCCTGCATCTGCTCCAGAACCGACAGGCCGCGCTCGCCTTCGACCCGTGGCGGCGCGAGGCCCGTGCCGCCCTCGCCCGCGCCGGACTCGTCCCCGCGACCAGGGCGCTGATGAGGCTGTGCCCACCCACCGGATACTTCCCCGACTTCCTGACGCCCGGGTGCGGCGACACGGACCTCGACACCGCCCTCGACCAGGTGCTCGCCACGCCCGGGCGACGACTGGCGGCCGAGCTCCTGCGGCTGTACGCCGACACAGGCCGCGCCGTCCCGCCCGGCGTGCGGCCGCTCGCCGAGGGCAGGCCCGAAGCGCTGCGGCGGCTCGCCCGGGCACTGCGCGGCTACTACACCGCGGCCGTCGAGCCGTATCTGTCCGTCATGCGCACGCAGGCCGCCGCCGACCGCGCCGCGCGGGCGGATGCCGCGCTGGTCCGCGGCGCCGAGGGGCTGCTCGCCGGGTACGACGAGCTTCCGGGATGGCGGTGCGACAACGGGAAGCTCCGCGCCCCGTACCCCGTGGACCGGGAACTGCGCCTCCAAGGACGGGCGTTGACGCTCGTACCGTCCTTCTTCTGCGTCCGCGCCCCGCTGGCCCTGGCCGACGAGGAACTGCCGCCGGTGCTGGTGCATCCGCTGTCGCCCGAGCCGCAGTGGCTCGCCAGGTCACGCCGCACCGACCCCGCGTCATCGGTCGCCCAGCTGATCGGCACGTCCCGTGCCCGGCTGCTGCGGCAACTGGACCGTCCGATGACCACCACGGGCATCGCCGCGGCGCTGGGGCTCGCCGCCTCGACCGCGAGCCGTCATGTCTCGGTCCTCCGCGACGCGGGCCTGCTCTCGTCCCGCCGCCACGGCGTCCGCGTACTGCACCGCAGGACCCGGCTCGGCGACGACCTGCTGGCGGGCGCACCGCGCTGAGGCGACGGGCGGCGGGCCGCCGGTGGCGGACCGGGACGTCACCCGGCCGGGTGACGTCCCGCACCGCTGGTCGGCGCGGCCGGGGAGTGGGACATTGAAGGGGAAACCGTGCCCGCCTTGACGAGACCCGGGGAGGGCCCATGGGGCGTGACGTCCCGGCGCTCGTCTTCACCCGTGACGACCGCCGCCGGTACCGGGAGAAGATGCAGAGCTGCCTCGACACGTTCGCGCTGATGCTGCGCGAGGCGCGCTTCGAGTCCGAGCGCCCCCAGGTGGGTCTCGAGATCGAGCTCAACCTGGTGGACGAGGCCGGTGAGCCGGCCATGCGCAACACCGATGTCCTCGAGGCGATCGCCGACCCGGCCTGGTCGAGCGAGCTGGGCCGGTTCAACCTGGAGATCAACATCCCCCCTCGGACCCTCACGGCGGGCGGCCCCGACTCCTGGGAGCAAGAGATCCGCGACGCGCTCAACCACGCCGAGGAGCGGGCTTCCGAGGTCGGTGCCCACCTGGCCATGATCGGCATCCTGCCGACGCTGCGGCAGCGGGACGTGGGGGAGGCGGCACTGTCGGAGAACCCCCGCTACCGGCTGCTGAACGAGCAGGTCTTCGCGGCACGGGGCGAGGACCTGCGGATCGCGGTGGACGGCGTCGACAGGCTGCGCACCTACGCGGACACCATCACACCGGAGGCCGCCTGCACGAGCACGCAGTTCCACCTCCAGGTCTCGCCGGGAGAGTTCGCCGCCTACTGGAACGCCGCGCAGGCCGTCGCCGGGGTGCAGGTCGCGCTGGCGGCGAACTCGCCGTTCCTGTTCGGCAAGGAGCTGTGGCGGGAGACCCGTATCCCGCTGTTCGAGCAGGCCACCGACACCCGCCCGGAGGAGATCAAGGTGCAGGGGGTCCGGCCGCGGGTGTGGTTCGGCGAGCGGTGGATCACCAGCGTCTTCGACCTCTTCGAGGAGAACGTGCGCTACTTCCCCGCGCTGCTGCCCCTGTGCGACGAGGAGGATCCGCGCGCGACGCTCGACGGCGGCGACGTCCCCGAGCTGCCCGAGCTCACCCTGCACAACGGCACCATCTACCGCTGGAACCGTCCGATCTACGCCGTGGCCCACGGCAAGCCCCATCTGCGGGTCGAGAACCGGGTCCTGCCGGCCGGCCCCACCGTCGCCGACGTCCTCGCCAACGGAGCGTTCTACTACGGGCTGACCCGCGCGCTGGTCGACGAGGAACGGCCCGTGTGGTCCCGCATGTCGTTCCAGGCCGCGGAGGACAATCTGCACACGGCGGCCCGGTACGGCATCGACGCGGGCCTGTACTGGCCGGGGATGGGCGAGGTCCCCGCCGCCGAGCTGGTGCTGCGGCGGCTGCTGCCCATGGCCCACCGGGGGCTGGAGCTCTCCGGCATGGACGCGGCGTGGCGGGAGCCGCTGCTCGGCATCATCGAGCAGCGCTGTGTCACCGGCCGCAACGGCGCCGTGTGGCAGGCGGAGATGTACCACCACATCGACTCCACGTCCCGGGTCGACCACCATGAGGCGCTGCGGCTGATGACGCGGCAGTACCTCGACTACATGCATCTGAACGCGCCGGCACACACCTGGCCCGTGGAATGAACGACGGCGGTCCATGAAACGCCAGTCATCGGATGAGTCCGCTGCACCACTCTTCTCCCGCCGGGCTCGCGCCGTTACCATCGTCCGCATTGGGAGCGCTCCCACCTCCGTATACCACTCGTACCGCCACCCTCGGCGGTCCTGCTCGGAGAGGACGTTTCCGTGCGCAGAAGCGCCAGACCACTCGCTGCCTTACTGGCGGCGTTCGCCCTGACGGCCGGGCTGTTCACCGTAGGCAGCCCGGCCGCCGCACGCTCGGGCGAAGCCACCTCAGCCGCCGAACCATCCGATGTGTCGACGGCCGCGGACACCTACACCTGGAAGAACGTACGCATCGACGGCGGCGGCTTCGTGCCGGGCATCGTCTTCAACCGCTCCGAGAAGGACCTCGCGTACGCCCGCACCGACATCGGCGGCGCCTACCGCTGGAACGAGGCGGGCAAGGAATGGACCCCGTTGCTCGACTGGGTCGACTGGGACCGATGGGGCTGGACCGGGGTCGTGAGCCTCGCCTCCGACACGGTGGACCCGGACAAGGTGTACGCCGCCGTGGGCACGTACACCAACAGCTGGGACCCCACCAACGGGGCCGTCCTGCGCTCCTCCGACCGGGGCGCCAGCTGGCAGGCCACCACCCTGCCCTTCAAGCTCGGCGGCAACATGCCCGGCCGCGGCATGGGCGAGCGGCTCGCGGTGGACCCCAACAAGAACTCGGTGCTCTACCTCGGCGCTCCCAGCGGCCACGGGCTCTGGCGGTCCACCGACTCGGGAGTGACCTGGTCGAAGGTGACCGCCTTCCCGAACCCCGGCAACTACGCCCAGGACCCCACCGACAGCAGCGGCTACGCGAACGACAACCAGGGCGTCGTGTGGGTGACCTTCGACGAGCGCTCCGGCAGCGCGGGCAGCGCCACGAAGATCATCTACGTCGGAGTCGCCGACAAGGAGAACACCGTCTACCGCTCGACGGACGGTGGTGCCACCTGGTCGCGGATCCCCGGACAGCCGACGGGTTATCTGGCCCACAAGGGCGTCCTCGATTCCGCCACCGGCCATCTCCATCTGACCCTGAGCGACACCGGCGGCCCGTACGACGGGGCCAAGGGCCGCATCGCGCGCTACGACACGGCGACCGGCGAGTGGAAGGACACCAGCCCGACCGCCGAGGCCGACACCTACTCCGGCTTCAGCGGGCTGAGCGTCGACCGGCAGCGGCCCGGCACCCTGATGGCCACGGCCTACAGCTCCTGGTGGCCCGACACGCAGATCTTCCGTTCCACGGACAGCGGTGAGACCTGGACCAGGGCCTGGGACTACACCAGCTACCCCGACCGCTCCTTCCGCTACACGCAGGACATCTCGTCCGTGCCCTGGCTCTCCTGGGGCGCGAACCCCTCCCCTCCCGAGGTCACGCCCAAGCTGGGCTGGATGACGGAGGCCCTGGAGATCGACCCGTTCGACTCGGACCGGATGATGTACGGCACGGGAGCCACGATCTACGGCACGGAGAACCTGCGGACCTGGGACTCCGGCGGACGGATCACCATCACGCCCATGGTGAAGGGGCTCGAGGAGACGGCCGTCAACGACCTGGTGAGCCCGCCGTCGGGCGCGCCGCTGCTGAGCGCCCTCGGTGACATCGGCGGCTTCCGGCACACCGACCTCGGCGCCGTGCCGCCTCTGATGTTCACCTCCCCGAACCTCTCGTCGACCACGAGCCTGGACTTCGCGGAGGCGGCGCCCGCCACGGTCGTACGGGTCGGAAACGCCGACGCCGCCCCGCACATCGGCTTCTCCACGGACAACGGGGCCAACTGGTTCCAGGCCTCGCAGCCTGCCGGCGTGACGGGCGGAGGAACGGTCGCCGCCGCCGCGGACGGCAGCGGCTTCGTCTGGAGCCCGGACGGCACCGGCGTGCACCACACCACCGGGTACGGCAGCTCGTGGAAGGCGTCCACCGGGATCCCCGCCGGCGCGACGGTGGAGTCGGACCGTAAGAACCCGAAGAAGTTCTACGGGTACAAGGCCGGCACCTTCTACGTGTCGCAGGACGGCGGCGCCACGTTCACCGCGAGGGCGTCGAGCGGTCTGCCGCAGGAGGGCAACGTCCGCTTCAAGGCCGTGCCCGGCGTGGAGGGCGACGTGTGGCTCGCGGGCGGCACGGCCTCAGGGACGTACGGACTGTGGCACTCGACCGACTCGGGCGTGACCTTCCGGAAGGTCGAGGGGGTCGAGCAGGCGGACGCCGTGGGCTTCGGCAAGGCGGCTCCCGGCGCCTCGTACCAGACGATCTTCGTCAGCGCGAAGATCGGCGGGGTGCGCGGCATCTTCCGGTCCACGAACGGCGGCGCCGACTGGACGCGGATCAACGACGACGCGCACCAGTGGGGCTGGACCGGCGCCTCGATCACCGGCGACCCGCGGGTCTACGGGCGGGTGTACGTGTCGACCAACGGGCGCGGCATCCAGTACGGCGAGTCGTCGGACGGTGGCGGCACCGACCCCGGTCCGGGGCCCGACCCCGACCCGGACCCGCCGGGGGACGCGCGATGCTCGGTCGCCTACAAGATCACCAACCAGTGGTCCGGCGGCTTCCAGGCCGATGTCACGCTGACCAATTCGGGCAGCGCCGCCCTGGACGGCTGGCAGCTGCGGTGGAGCTTCCCCGACGGGCAGACGGTCGGCCAGATGTGGAACGCCGCCCACCGCCAGAGCGGCGCCGAGGTGACGGCCGAGAACGTCTCCTGGAACGGCAAGGTGGCCGCGGGCGCGTCGGTGTCCTTCGGATTCACCGGCAGCTGGTCGGGCCGCAACACCGCACCGGCCGCCTTCACCTCGGGCGGTGAGACCTGCACCACAGGGGGCTGAGGACGCGAGGCCCGGGTCCCGGTCGGCGGATGTGGCGGCCGGGACCCGTGGCCGATCGGCCCCTTCTGGAGGGCACGTTCGGCACCGGATGTCCTATATGGCTTGTTTTACCGTCTTGCTCGTTAAGTCTAATTGGGCCTTGTTGTTGTGAGTTGGCGTTCTTGTAGGGCTATGGCGGTCAGGATGGTTGCACAGGGAGCCCGTGATGTCGGTCACCCGGCCGGTCACCGTGGCGAGGATGCCGGAAGAGGTGCTTCCCTTTCCCGGTAAGGGCTTTGAGTTCTTTGACGCGGAACTGACAAATTGAAAATCCGCGCGAGGAAGCCCCATTCGGATTGTGATGTGGAATTCGGCACTTGTTTCCCGGGGACGCTCTCGCTTACGGTCACCGTCAATCCGGGTGGACCGCCGAATCCTGCCGCCGTCCGGAATCCGCAACCGCACTCACTTCACGTACGGCAGGAGCGGGGGAACCAGGTAAGTCGCCGTACCGGAATCCGGAACGGCTCGGGGTTAAGCCGCATTCACCTGCGGCCGGGCATCTCCAGCCCGAACCCGACAGCTCACCTCGCAGGCGACGGAGAGGAATTCGCCATGCCCGCAAAGGGTAAGCACCGTCGTCCCAAGTCCCGTTCGCTGACCCGTGGATTCGTCGCAGCCGGCACGGGCGGCGCCGCGCTCGCCCTGCCGCTCATCGGCGGCACCGCTGCTCAGGCGGCACCCGCGGCGGCCCCCGCCGTGGTGGAGCGGACCGTCGCTCCCGCCACGACCTTCGCCGCGGCCGCGCAGGCCGTCGCGCAGAAGGCCGGCACCGTCACGTATTCCGTGGTCGCCGGTGACTCGCTTTACAAGATCGCCGAAGAGCATTCTCTGAACGGCGGCTGGAAGCAGCTCTACAAGGACAACCGGAAGGCCGTCGGAGCGGACCCGGCGCTGATTCACCCCGGTCTCCAGCTGACGATCGGCGCCAAGGCCGAGGCCGAGGCCGAGCCGAAGGCGAAGCCGCAGGCCAAGGAGAAGGCCGCTCCGAAGGCCACGGAAGAGGCCGAGACGTCCGAGCGCGCCGCCGACACCGCCCGCGCGGACCGCTCCGAGCGCACGAGCGCCCCGGCGGTCCAGGCCGCCGCGGCCCCCGCGAAGCCGGCCTACGCCAACAACCTCGACGGCTGGATCCGCGAGTCGCTGGACATCATGGCCCAGCACGGCATCCCGGGAAGCTACGAAGGCATCCACCGCAACATCATGCGTGAGTCCTCCGGCAACCCGCTGGCCATCAACAACTGGGACATCAACGCCGTCAACGGCACGCCCTCCAAGGGCCTGCTCCAGGTCATCCAGCCCACCTTCGACGCCTACCACGTCGAGGGCACGTCCTTCGACCTGTACGACCCGGTCGCCAACATCACCGCCGCGTGCAACTACGCCGCCGACCGGTACGGCTCGATCGACAACGTGAACGGCCCCTACTGACGGGACCCGCGCGGCGGCCGACCGGCCGACCAGACCTGACGGGCCGGTGCCCGGGACGCCCCACGGCGTTCCGGGCACCGGCCCGTGGCCGTGTCCGGAACCGGCCGCACGTGCCGCACGTGCCGCACGAAACGAGCGTGCCCCGCACGTGCCGCAGCGCCGCGCGTGCCGCCCGAGACGGCGTGCCCGCCCGCACGTGCCTTGTACGCGCCCCGCACGTGGCCCTTGCCCGTGGTCCTGTTCGCCGGTGAGATGAGGGTGCCGGGCGGCAGGGAGGAGCCCGCGCGGCACCGGGAGGCCGACGCGAGCGGCACCGGCGGGAAGCGACCGGGCTCGGACGGGAAGCGACCGGCCTGCTCCCCCGGAACCGTGGACACGGCCGCCGGGCGCCCGGCTCGAGCGGCTCTCGAGCGGCTCCCGAGGTGCCGTGTGCCACCGTGGAGGCGACGGCTCCGGCGGACGATGGCGCGTTGATGTGTCCGCGCCGATGTCGGCGGTGTGCGGTGCGAACACACCGCCGGCGGGCCGAGCACAACGGCTGTGCGGCCGAAAGGCGCAGGTCACAGCTCTGCGGGAACCGCGCGGGGCGCGCCCCGCCACCCGGCACGCGCGCCCGGCGGTGCCAGGCAACTCCCTGCCGTGCAGCTTCCTGGCCTGGCTGAATACGGACAGCCGGCCCCTCCCGGTGATTACCTCATGTCAGGCGCCGGACGGCAGCAACGGACCGGCCGCCACAGGACACCGGAACGGAACGTACGCCGCACCCGTACTCACGAATGGAGACCCTCCATGTCCCGTGCCACCCGTTGTACCGCCGCCGCATCCGCCGTCGCCGCCGCGTTCCTGGGCGGCATCCTGCTGGCCTCCCCGGCGCAGGCGGCCGAGGCGCCGCGGACGGCGCCGGCCTCCACGGACGACTTCGTCTGGCCGACGCCGCCGGACCTGCCGGACGACGTCGTGTGGCCCTCCCTGCCCACCCTTCCGGGCCTCCCCGGGCGGCCGGGCGCGCCCGACGACTTCGTCTGGCCGTAACCGCACCGGAGCCGACGATGACGATTGCGATGACGACAACGATGAGGACCTCCAGGTCCGCGAGGACCGTCGCGGGCACCGTGCCGGCGGCGCGCAGGGACCGGCGTCAGATCCACTCCCGCCGGGTGGCCTGCACGCCGGCCTCGAACCGGCTGGACGCCCCGAGCCGTTCCATGAGTTCGGCGACGATCCGCCGCTCGGTGCGCACGCCGATGCCCAGCGCCCTCGCCACGGCCTCGTCGGTCAGTCCGGTGGCGAGCAGCTGGAGCAACTTGCGCTCCTGCGGTGTCAGTCCGCCGGCCCGGGAGACCGGGGCGTCCATGGGGCTCGCGTGCTCCCAGTACGCCTCGAACAGCGCCCGCATGGCGAGGACCACCGGGGGACTGCTGAACAGCAGTGCCGAGGGCTGGGCCTGGCCGGGGAGGCCGGCGACGATCGCGGCCGACGTGTCGACGATGAGCAGCCGCATCGGCAGGGTCGGCGAGGTGCGTATCTCGCTCTGCCGCTCCGCCATCCACTGGGCGTGCGCCTTGGTGACGCGGTCGTTGGCGACACTGTCCAGGTAGATGGAGCGGAAGCGCACACCTCGTGCGAGCGCCCGCTCGTTGAGGGGCCGGCCCGCCTCGACCGATCCCTCGGTGAGGGTGTTGTCGGGGTGGAACGCGAGAGACTCCCGCGTGCAGGACTCGGCGAGGGCCTCGAGGCGGATCCGGATGTCGTCGACGTTGTCGAGAAGCTCGGTGCCGTCGAGGTTTCCGGCCCAGCCGGAGGCGGTGTACTCGGCGGCGAGCGCGGCGAGGGCGGCACGGTTCTGCTCGATCCGCTGCTGGCGCCAGGCCAGCTCACGTTCTTCCCGCTGGAGCAGGACCTTCAGACCGAGCGACGGGTTCACCGCCCGCAGCTGGCCGGGCGTGACGTGGGACGGCGCGAGGAGGGAGAGTTGGGACAGCCGGTCGAGTGCCGCCTCGACTTCCTCACAGGTGCTGTCCACGAGGTCCGCGAGCCGCTTCGGGTCGTATTCCTTGTGGAACAGGATCGCGCGGTAGACCGCGAGGGTCTCTTGATCCAATGACGAAACTTCATCCACGTGGTGTTTCCCCCTTTACCACGGTTGAACGTTTATTCATCCACGTGTTCAGGGCCCCTCGGAACGCCCTTCGGCCGACCCGCACACACCCGCCGACAGTGAGTTCCTTTCACCCTCTGCACGCTTTCCGCACGTTACCCGCTGATCGATCTTCTTGACAGGGCGGCAGGAATCAGGACCGTCCCAAGTCTGTCGCGAACTCCCTAAGGAGCCGGCCGTGTCCCTCGCAGCGTCCTACGCGCCCGTGCCGCTCACCGGCTGCGTCGTCCTGGTCGTCGACGCCACCACGGGCATCGGCAGGGCCATCACCGCACGGCTCTGCGCCGCGGGTGCGGCGGTCGCCGTGGTCGGGGCCGGGCATCCGGGGCGCGGTGACGACGCGGCCACCAACGCCGCCTTCCTCTGCAAGGAGCTCGCCGGCATCGGACACGTGGCACTGCCCTACCAGGTGGACGCCGAGGACACCGACGCGGTTGCCGACCTGCCCGCCCAGATCTCCGCGGACATCGGGCCCGTCAGCGCCTCGATCGTCGTCGTCCCGCGGTGCGGCGCGTCCGACCGGCTCGTCGAGACCTTCCACGCCGTGTCGGCGGCCGTCGCCCGTGCCCTGCCCGAGGGCGTACCGCACATCGAGGTCGACCCGGGCCCCCGAGCCGCCACGTCCGCCGCCCGGAGCGACGACGAGCCGGCCCGTTCCGCGGTCGAACGGCTGGTCGCGGCCCTGACTCGCACCGCGGACCGCAGACGGTCCGCCTGATCATCCATCACATCGTCACGGGGGTAGGACATGTCCATTCGCGTCGTCGTCGCCGGCGATCACCAGCTCGTCCTGGAAGCGTTCGCGGAAACGCTCAACGGCACCGACGGGCTGGATGTCGTCGGACTCGCCACCAGCTACGAGGCCGTCATGCCCGCCGTCGAACGGCACCGGCCCACCGTGCTGCTCCTCGGGGAGAGCACCATGGGCGGCAAGGCACTGCGGGCCGCCACCGATGTGCGCTCCGCGCACCCGTGGTGCGGGGTCGCCCTGATGGTCGGCGCCGCCACACCCGCGGTGGTGGACCGGGCCGTGGCGGCCGGCGCCCTGGGGGTCGTGCCGAAGAACGCGCGGCTGCCGCAGCTGGTGACCACGCTCATGGGGGTCGCGGGCGGCTGTCTGACGGTGGACCCCGCGCTTCTGCGCCCGGCCGTCGCCGGGGAAACCGCCCTCAGCGTCCGGGAGATGGACGTCCTGCGGCTGACCGCCGGCGGCGCCAGCGTGAAGGAGATCGCGGGGGAGCTGTATCTCGCCGCCGGTACCGTACGCAATCTGACCTCCGCGGCCATCAAGAAGCTCGGCGGTCGCAACCGGTTCGATGCCGCGCGCATCGCGAGCGAACACGGCTGGCTGTGAAGGCGGGCCGGTACGGAACGGGACGGTACGGGGCCGGACACGCGCCGGCCCCGGCACAAGAGGTGCCGGGGCGGGGCGTCTTCGGACGGTGCGTCGATGTGGTGCGGACGCTGCTGCTACTTCTCCAGGCAGAACTCGTTGATCGGGTAGCCCACATGGCGGTCAGCCGTCGGCAGGTGGCCGAGGATCGTGTCCCCCGGCTTCAGCTCCGTGCTGTTGAGGACGGAGGCGCCGGGGCCCAGGACACGCACGTGCCAGTCGTCCTGGAGGATCAGGTTGACGCTCTGTCCGTTGGGGGCGACCGCGTCGATGGAGATCAGCGGACGGGTCTCGATCTTGACCCGGCCGACGCTGACCGGCCGGGTACGGCCCTTGACGTCCACGGCCAGGACCGAGCTGCCGGCGTGCAGTTCGCTCAGGTAGTGGGTGCGTCCGTTCTGCGCCACGGTGTAGGAGTGCAGGGCGCCCGCGTTGACCCGGAAGGGCCGTGTGGGCATGTACGGCAGCGGGTGGGTCTCGCTGACGCACAGCACCATGCCCTTGGAGTGCGAGCCCACCAATATGCCCTCGTCCTTGCGGAAGTGGGTGGTCGTGTCGACACAGGCACGCTCGCCCATGCCGATGTGGGTCGCCGCGGTCACGGTCAGTTCGACCAGCGGGATCTCCCCGGTGCGGGAGGTCGCGGCCGTACGCAGCGCGGTCGCGTCGCCGACGGTGCGGCCCGGCATCAGCACGCCGTCCGAGCCCAGTTCGAGGACGCCGTAGACGATCTCGGCCTCCTCACGGTTGGCCGCGGTCGTGACGATCGACCCCGGCGAGCCGGTTGCGGCCGCGATCACGATCTCCAGCGGGATCTTCGTCGGGTCGCGGAAGTCGAGGACGCTCCATGCCTCCAGGCGGGCGGCCAGGCAGGCGTCCTCGAGGGTGTCGGCGTCGACGATCTCGACGTAGCGGCCGAACTCCACGTCCGGGTGCGCCTCGGCGAGCGGGGCGCGCAGGTCCTTGCCGCCGGGCACGATCACCAGGTCGGCGCCGCCGATGTCGTCCGGCACGTTCCCGTCCGGGTAGAGCAGGACCTTGCGGACCGTCGGGGGCAGCCCGGTGAAGGCGGCGGGATCGGCGGCGACGATGCCGTCGATGCGCTGGTGGACCGCCTCCTCAAGGATGGCGGCGGTGGCGGAGCCGGCGTCGCGGATGTCAAGCCAGCACAGTTTGGCGTCCGTCATGATGCGGACCTCCTGTCGAAACGTCGAGACGTGTGTCGTCGAGGCGTGGATTGTCGAAGTGCGGGTTGTCGAGGTGCGTGTCGTCCAGGTGGTGCGGAGTGAGGCGTTCACCGTCGAGCCGTGCGTCGCCGCCGGCGAACGGGCCCGCACCGAAGTGCTGTTCGGGGAAGTGGTGGACCAGCCGGGCCACCTTCGCCGCCAGCCGCCGCGGGTCGGCGGCCTGGAAGATGTTGCGGCCCATCGCGACCCCGCCCGCGCCGCCGGCCAGCGCGTCGCGGACGTATGCGAGCACGTCCTCCTCCTTGTCGAGGGCGGGCCCACCGGCGACGAGGACCGGTACGGGGCAGGCCGCGGTGAGGTCGAGCATCTCCGCGGTCGACCCCAGGAACACGGTCTTGACCAGGTCGGCCCCCAGGTCGGCGGCGATCGTCACGGCATGCGCGACCATCTCCGGGTCCCGGGGATCGGTGATCCGCGGCCCGCGCGGGTACACCATGGCGAGCAGCGGCAGGTTCCAGCGGTCGCAGGCGTCGGCGATCCTGCCCAGGTCGCCGATCTGCTCGCGCTCGTCGTCGGAGCCGAGGTTGACGTGGACGCTCACCGCGTCCGCGCCGAGGCGGAGCGCCTCCTCGACCCCGGCCACCACGTACTTGGCGTTCGGGTCGAGGGCCCGGCTGGTGCTCGCGTTCAGATGGATGATCAGCGACATGGCGGCGAACCGCTCCGGAGAGATGTGCCGCACACTGCCCTTGTGCACGACGACGGCGTCCGAACCGCCGGCCGCGAGCCGGCCGGCGAGGTGGTCGAGCGTCGTGCCCTTGGGCACCACGGGACCGTCACTGATCGAATGGTCGAGAGGGGTGATCATCAGGCCGGCCGTGCTGTGGCGGTAGAGCCGCCGCAGCCGCAGCGACCGGGCGAAGTGGCCGTATGAGGTCATGTGACGCCCTTTCTGCTTCGCGGGATTGCGTGATCTTGCAAGGACCCGGCGCCGCCTGCGCGGACGGGATCGGCCCGCGCGGTGGCTTCGCGCGGGGGGCTCGTGCCGGGCACCGCGCCGCGCCGGTGGGCGTGCACGGGCGTCCGGATGTCGTGCGCCGGGCGGGGCGCCGGACCCGGGACGGCGGGCGGACGGGTCTCGTCCGGTGGTGCCGTGACCGAGCGCAGGTAGGTGCGGTCGGGTTTTCCCGAGGGCGTGAGCGGGAGCCGGGGCCACACGGACACCCGGACCGGCGCGTGCTCCGGCGTGAGCGTCGCGGCGACGTACCCCCGCAGATCGCTCGAGGTCCGTGAGGCGCCGGAGTGCAGTTCGACGGCGGCGTGCACCTGCTCCACGTAGTCCCGGTCGCGTACGCCGAAGACCGTGGCCTGGCGTACCTGTGGATGCTTCAGCAGCGCTCGCTCGATGGCGGCCGGATCCAGCTTGAGTCCGCCGTGCTTGATGACGTCCCCGACGCGGCCGTCGAGACGGAGGTAGCCGTACCGGTCCCAGTGCCCGAGGTCGCCGGTCAGCAGCCAGCCGTCCTTGAGCGCCGTGCCGGTGAGCTCCTCGTCGTCGAGGTAACCGGCCGTGATCGTGGGCGAGTTCACCCAGATCTCGCCCGTGACACCGCGCTCGACCACCGGGCCCCCCGGAGCGCGTATCTCCACGCGCACCCAGGGGAAGGGACGGCCGACGGAGCCGAGGAGCTCCGGTTCTCGGTGGTCCAGCGGGTTGAGGCTGCTGATGCCGCCGGCCTCCGTGGTGCCGTACACCTGGATCAGTACGTCGCCGAAGAGCTCCACCGCCCGCGCCACACGGGCCGGCGCCGCCGGTGTGCCGCTGTAGGTGATGCGGCGCAGCGACGACAGGTCGGTCGTCGCCACGTCCGGATGGTCGAGCAGCCGGTACAGGTGCGGGACGGCGAGATAGACGTCCGTGACCCGCTGCTCGGCGAAGGCGCGCAGCACGTCGTCGGCGTCGAACCCGTCGTGCAGCACCACCGTCCCGCCGCTGAGCAGGACGGCGTCGGCCATCGGCGCCGTCGTATGGCTGATGGGCGTGACCGACAGCAGCGTCGCGGGTCCCCGGGGATCGAGGCCATGTGCGAGGCGGCTGACGAGCTCGTCACGGGTGCCGAAGCGCTGCGCCACCATCTTGGGGCGGCCGGAACTGCCGCTGGTGAAGTCGACGACCGCCAGGGCGTCCGGCCGGCCCTCCCGTAGCCGGTCGAGCGGCACGGCGTGCGCGGGGGCGCCCCGCGGGATCGGCAGTACGGTCAGCCCCGGCAGGCGGTTGGACAGCCAGCGCCCCCGCTCGGAGCTCTCCTCGTCCACCAGCAGGAGCGGAACGCCGAGGTCGCGCAGCAGCTCGGTCTGTGTGCTGATCGAGAACGTCTCGGTGTCCGTCCTCGGGTTCATCGACCGTACGTAGACGGAGGTCGCGCCCAGGAGGTGGACGGCGTACCGGGCGCTGAGCATCAGCGGATGGTTCGGTCCGGTCAGGACGGCGACGGTGTCGCCCGCTCCGACGCCGTGGTCGTACAGCAGGGTCGTCGTGCCGAGGATCGAGTCGGTCAGTTCGCCCGCCGCGACGCCTCCGTCGCGCCGGTGGACGACCGCCCGGGTGGGGTCCTTGCCGAGTGCGTCGAGAATTCGACGGACGTAGGACACGGATCGGGTGGTAATCATGTTCCTCCTTTCTTTCCCGTCGGAAATGCCTGAAGAATCAAGCGGATCGGCTTGGGAGAAGTCACACGATCTTCATCTGCGCCATCATTCCCATGGCGCTGTGGTCGATCATGTGGCAGTGGTACGGATAGACGCCCCGGTGGGTGTCGAAGGTCATCTGCAACTTGACGGTCTGCCCCGGGAAAAGGAGCACGGTGTCCTTCAGTCCCGCCTCCGCCGGATAGACCGGCTGTCCGTCCCTTTCGAGAATGCGGAACTGGACCAGGTGCGTATGGAAGTTGTGCGGCACGGTGACGCCGGCGTTGGTGACGGTCCAGACCTCCGTGGTGCCCCACTTGATCTCGGTGTCGATGCGGTTCGCGTCGAAGGTCCTCCCGTTGATGTATGCCTGGTGGCCGCCGCTGCCCGGCTCGTCCATCTGGAGCTCGAAGGTCCTCTCCACCGTGGGCTTCGGCAGTGCCGGCAGGGTCGTCAGCACGTCCGGGACCCGGCTGTCGTCGGGCGTCTTCTCGCCCACGTCGAAGCGCATGATCCGGCCGACGAGATCGGCGGGACCGGGTCCCAGCATGTTGGCGAGCTCCAGCTGCGTGCCCGGCGCGTACTTGGAGAAGTCGATGACGAAGTCGGCCCGCTCACCGGGGGAGAGGACCAGGACGGGAGTGGGCGCGGGCGCCGGGAGCAGTCCGCCGTCGGCACCGATCTGCGTCACCTGGCTGCCGTCGGACAGCGCCAGGATGAAGATGCGCAGGTTGGACGAGTTGAGCATCCGGAAGCGGTACTTGCGTCCCTCGACCTTCATGTACGGCCACGGCCGGCCGTTGACGAGGATCGTTGTCCGGTTCTCCGCGTCGTCCATCGTGTAGACCATCGCGCCCGACGCGTCGAAGTGCGCGTCCCGCAGGACCAGCGGCACCTCGTAGCGCCCCGACGGAAGGCCGAGCGCGTCCTCCTCCTCGTCCCCGAGCAGGTACAGGCCCGACAGGCCGCGGTAGACGTGCTCCGACTCCATGTGATGGGCGTGGTCATGGGTCCACAGCGTCGCGCCCGGCTGCCTGTTGGCGTACACGTACGTCTTGGAACGGCCCGGCGCGATCGTGTCCATCATGCCGCCGTCGCTCTCCACGGGGTTGTTCCCGCCGTGCAGGTGCACCGAGGTGGGCATGTCGAGCAGGTTGATCTGCCTGACGACGGCGGTGCGCCCGGAACGCGCCCGGATGGTGGGCCCGGGGAAGGACCCGTTGTAGGTGAGGACCTCGGTGCGCTGCCCGGGAAGGATCTCGAGCGAGGTCCGGCTCATGGCCACCGCGTAGTGGTCGGCGGACCTCGTCCTGCGATAGGGGCGCAGCACCTTCGGGACGGGCAGCGGCACCGTGAACGGTGTGACCGCCGGCCCGGCCGATGCCCCGGTGCCCGCCGGCGCGGCGTTCGCCGGTCCCCCCGCGGCCAGGGTCTGGAAGAGCCCGCCCGCCGCGCCGACGGCGCCGAAGGCGCCCGCGGTGAGCCCGAGCCGTATTGCATGACGACGAGTGAGCACGAGGTGATTCCTTACTGAAGTAGCCGTGATGTGAGGTGAATTCGTGTTCCGAGCATGCGTGTGGAAGTGTCGAACTCCGAGCGAACGGCTGCGCCCGCTGGCATGTGTCACCCGTTCCATGACCTCGGTCACCGGAACGGAACGCCGGAATTCCCGCCGCACCGCGCGTATTCCGTGCGGTACCGGGCTGCTTTCACGGCGGAAGCGATGACGTGTGTCATGCCGGACACCGGTCCATGTCACGGGAATTGCGCGCGGCCTGCGGTTCCGCGTGGTCCGGGCCCGAGAGTGATGACCGACGTCTGTCCTCATCACGTGAAGCGGAGACCACCATGCAGACGAATTCACCTCAGGAGACCGGGGAGGCGCCGTCGCCGCCCCGGGCCGCGCCTGTGTTCCGCCACGACGTCCACGTCGCCTTCGACGGCGAATCGGCGACCCTGACGAGCCCCGTCACCGCCTTCACCCTGCGGCCGGTGCGCGGCGGCATCCGCCGTGCGCTGCGGCGGCTCAGCCAGGGGCCGACCCCCGTGCACGAACTGGTCGAAGGACTGCCGCCGGCGGAACGCGTCCAGGTGGAGCGGTTCCTCGACCGCGTCGGCCACCTCGTCGCCCGCAGCGTCCTCACCCGCGGGGGCCCCGGCGGGCGCCGCGAACTGGTCAGACTCGAACCGACCGCCCGGGACGCCGAGTACCGGGCGGGGGAGGTGGACGCCGGACGGCCTGTACGGCTCTCGCGGTTCGCGTTCCTGCGCTCACGGGACGGCGCCCTGGTGCTCGAGTCGCCCCTCGTGAAGTTCCGCGCCGTCCTGGCCGACCCGGCCGCCCGGGAGATCGCGGCCGCGCTCGGCGCGCCGGTCACGGCCGGGAGCCTGGCGAAGACGGGCGGCCTCTCCGAGGACGAGACGACGGACGTGCTCCGCCACCTCGTGGGCGCCGGCTTCGCCGAACAGGCCGACGCGGACGGCGCCTTCGCCTCCGACACCGAACCGACGCTGCGGCAGTGGGACTTCCATGACCTGCTGTTCCACTCCCGCGTCCGCTCCGGCCGCTACGACGACGTGTTCGGCGCCGTCTACCCCTACCGCGACGAGATCGGCCCGCAGCCCGCGGTGAAGCCCGCGCCGGTCGGTCCCACCGTGGAACTGCGCCGGCCGGCGCGCGAGGACATCGCGGACCGCGACCCCTCACTGACGGCCGCCATCGAGACCCGCCGCTCCATCCGCTCCTACGGCGAACGCCCGCTGACCGCCGGGCAGCTCGGTGAGTTCCTCTACCGGGTGGCACGCGTCCGCGCCCACTACACGCCCGAGGAGGGCAGCGGCCGTGACGAGGTGGTCTCCCGTCCCTACCCCAGTGGCGGCCAGGGCTACGAGCTGGAGCTGTACGTCACAGTGCGGCGCTGTGAGGGGCTCGACGCGGGCATCTACTACTACGACCCCGTCGCCCACCGCCTCGTCCTCGTCAACGACGGGGCCGCCGACCGCGAGTCGCTGTTCCACGTCGCGTCGAGGGCCACCGGCATGGAGGCCCGGCCGGACGTACTGATCACCATGACGGCACGCTTCCAGCGCATGTCGTGGAAGTACCGGGCCATCGCCTACGCCACGACCCTCCGGCACACCGGTGTGCTCTACCAGACGATGTACCTGGTGGCGACGGCGATGGGTCTCGCCCCGTGCGGGCTGGGCAACGGAGACGCCGACATGTCCGCCCGGGTGCTCGGCCTCGACTACCTGCGCGAGTCGTCCGTGGGCGACTTCCTGCTCGGCAGCCGCAGCCCGGACGACACCGTGGCCGGCGAACCGGAGGAAGGCTGGCACATGCTCAACGATCCCCAATGGTCGCTGCAGATGGACACATGAGCCGGCCGTGACCTGCGAAAGTGCCGCTTTTCCCGCCCCTTCCGGGCGAGGAGAAGCGGCATTTTCGTATTCCGGTGGCTCCCGTTCCGCCATGACCGCAGTTATTCGTGCGGTGATAAATGTCAGCGCGGGCACGGAAACTCTGGCTTCCGTGTGGCCGGCTGAGCATTATTGGTTGTGCAGCCGGACGGGTTGCGCAGAAGAATTCGGAAAGGAATTCAAAATGAGCATCAACGACATCAAGAACGACGACGCGGACAAGGCCTTCGAGAGCTTCGACGTCGACGAGCTGGAGACCCTCGAGGTCGCGCAGGGTGTGGCCCTCCCCGAGATGGGCGCGTCCAGCGGCTCGATCGGCACCTCGTCCTCCTCGTCCTCCACCTGCTCCGCCTGCTGAGTACCCCTCAACCGAATCCCGAAAGGATCCAGACAATGAGCATCGACGACATCAAGAACAACGGCGACGACGCGGCGAAGGCCTTCGAGAGCTTCGACGTCGACGAGCTGGAGACCCTTGAGGTCGCGCAGGGTGTGGCCCTCCCCGAGATGGGCGCGTCCAGCGGCTCGATCGGCACCTCGTCGTCCTCGTCCTCGACCTGCTCCGCCTGCTGATCCGAGGTACCTGATCGGACGTTCCAAAGGATGCGCCCATCCGGCCGGGAGCTGGATGGGTACATCCTTTTGTGCGTCGACGGCGGCGCCGAGGCCGGATCTCAGCCGCGCACCGCCACATGGAACGAGGACAGCCACAGCACCACCGCGGCGCCCGCCCCGACCACGACGCGCACCGTCTCGTCGGTCGAGCCGGCCACGGCGACCACGACGCCGACGACCGCGACGACCGTCAGCAGAGCCGCCGTCCACCTGTACTGCCACTGGTCGAAGAGGCGCGCGAGCGGAAAGAAGTGCAGGCCCACCACGAGGCAGATCCCCGGCGGGATCAGCTCGGCGTGGCCCGTCGCGTTCGACGCGGCGATCACCGCGAAAATGGCCACCACCTCGAGGGCGTTCACCAGGCCCACCCCGCGGTTCCACTTCTCCGGCAGCCGCACCGTGCGGCGGGCCGGCCCCGCCGCCCCGCGGAACGCCAGGAACACGGCCACGGCGGTCAATGCGGCGCCCACCGCCCCGACAGTGACGGAAACAGGCATCGCGGCGATGCCGGAACCCGCCGCAAAAGCCCACACCAGGGCAAAGGCCGCGAGAACTATGGCCCCGCGGCGGCGCAGATTCTGCGTGAGTGTCAGGCACTCCGTGTCCGTAGTCATGGCCGGAGGGTACAGCGATCTCCGCGCCCGCCTGACGGGTTTCGGCCACGGGCGGACCGTCACGCCGGCGGCGCGGGTGTCATGAAAGCGGTGACGTATGTAAGCGGCCGCCCCGCATTGCCTTCCTCGCCGCTTTTCCGTCCCACATGATTGTCACAAGGCATTCAGGGCCGACATTTGGATTCGACGTTCTCGAGGCATTTCTCGATTTCCCGGAAGGTGCGAAAAAATGGGGGTTGATGCGCCGGAGCGCATTGCCGTGAGGCCGGATTCCGCCGGCCTGACGGGGGTGCGGCTCCACACACGGATGCCGGTCACACCGGCGTGGCTGTCCCGGCACGTCGTGCCGGTCGCCCGCGCACTGGGCGAGCAGGGAGCGGCCGGTGTCCAGCTGCGCCGCGGCTGGCTGCACGGACCCCACGTCGACATCCTCGCCCTGTCGGCGCCCGGCCTGCCGGGCGGCGGCCCCGACTGGGCCGACGTCGCACGCCGGCTGGACGCCGGACCGCTGGACCCGCCGCGGGCCCTGACCGAGGAGGCCTATCTCGAGCAGGCGCGGGAGTTCGGCCGGCTCGAGGCGGTGCAGCCGCCGTACCTTCCGCTGCGCGAGCACGGCGCCGTCGAAGCCGTCGCCCCCGGCGACACGGCCTCCCGCGAACCCCGGCTCGACCGCTTCCGCACCGTCGTCCTCGGCGCGCTGAACAAGCCGCTGCTGCGGATGATCGACGGCATCGCGGACGATCCCGGCACCGCCACCGTCCGCCTCGCCGAGGCGTTCGCCGCACTGGCCGACACCCACTACCTCGGCCCCGCCTACGGAGTGTTCTCGCCGCGCTCCCACGTCGAGGCCTTCCTCGCCTGGGCCGCACCGACCAAGGACGTCAGACCCCTGTTCGTACAGCGCCTCGCCAAGGACGCACCGCGGCTGCGGGCCGTCGTCGAACAGCGGCTGAGCGGCGAGGTCTCGCCCGCCGCGGCCGAGTGGCGCACCGCCTTCGCGTACAGCTCCGGCGCGCTCGAGAGCGCCGTGGCCGCGGGCACCCTCACGCTCGGACTGCTCGACGGCGTCACCGAGGGCGTCGACCGCACGGAGATGGGCCCACCCGGAGCGACCCGCGTCGTACCGCGGGGGAAGCAGCCGGACAGCGACTTCCACCGGGCCGTCGACGCGTCGGGAGCGGTCGCCGACCCCTCGCCGTGGTTCGCCGCCTTCCGTCTGCTGACGAACCTCTTCTACGAGCAGCTGCCGCTGCTGACCGTCTCGCCCATGCAGCGCTACTACATGTGCTTCGCCATGGCGGAGACGGTCGACGACGTCCTCGGCACGACCTGGCAGGAGCGACTGGACGCCCGGCGGCCCGGTGCGGGCGCCGCCACCACAGCCGACCTCACGGGAGCCCCACGATGACCGCGCCCACGACCGAATCAGCCGCCCACGCCAGGCGGGCCACCGCCGGCCACCTGGCCGCCCCCGCCGTCGTCCCCGTCCCCGTTCCTGCCCCCGCGTCCGCCGCCGCGACGCCCGAACCGGAGCCGCTCTGGTTCCTGCGGGTCAACCCGCTGCGCCGGACCCGGCTGGCCGACCCCGGGCAGCGCGGACTGCTCGCCGAACTCGCCGACGCGGAGAGCGCGTTGCGCACAGCCGCCGACGCATGCTCCGACGAGCTCTACCACCGCATCGGCGACGCGGCCGACGACGCGGAACGCCGCGAACTCATCGCCCTGCGGCGCACCGTCCACAACGACCGCGCCCCCAAGAAGACGCCCGTCCCCACCCCCGCCGTCGACCGGTGGCTCGAGGCGCGTGAGCGCCGGGAGCGGCTGCGCGACGAGATCACCCGCGGCTACGCCGCGGCGGCCGACCGCGAACGCGAGCGCCTCGCCGCCCTGTTGGGCGACGACGACCTGCTGCGCTCGCTGGCACTCGTCGCGCCGGAGGTGCACCAGGAGGCCGAGCGCTACCGCGCCGCCGTCCTCGGCCCCGGCAAGGTCTCCGCCCGCACCCGCAAGTCCGAGCGCGGACTGATCCAGTACGTCACCCGCGCCATGGTCCGCACCAGCCCGCTCTCCCGGTTCACCGCCGTCGGTATCGCGGAGCCCGACCCGGACGGGGTGGACCCGGACGACGTGCCGTTCACCGGCGCGACCGCGTTCCCGGGCCTCGACCGGGTCATGCTGGGCTACGTGCTCGGCGGCCTGCCCGCCCCCGACGACGCGGCGCTCGCGGACCTCTGGGTGGGCCTGCCGCCGACCTCCGCACCCGACCCGGAGGCCGGCAAGCTCTTCTTCCTGAAGCTCACCGACGCCGGTATGCGCCGGCTCGCCGTGCCCCTCGACGGCCCCGCCGGCGACCTGCTCGACGCGGTCTCCATGGGACCGCGCCCGTACCCCTCCGTCGTCAGGCACGTCGCGGAACGCGCGGACTGCGCAGAGGAGGACGCGGAGCGCCGGGTGCGGCACGCCCTCGGGCAGGGCCTGCTGTGCTCGTTCCACGAGGCGGAGGACGGGGCCGCCGACTACGACGACCTCCTCAGCCCCCGCGACCCCCGGGCCACCGGGCTCACCGACAGCATCAGGTCCGGCCTGCCGGAACTGGCGGCCGCGCCCGCCGCCGAACGCGGCGCCGTCCTCGCCGCCCTGCGCGGAGATCTCGGCAGGCTCAGCCACCTCGCCCGCCGGCCCGCCCAGATCACGGTCGAGGAGGACTACGTCATGCCACCGCTCAAGGTGGCCACGGACAAGTGGCGGCAGCCCCTCGCCGACCTCGGCCCCGCCGTCGAACTGCTCACCGTCTTCGACTGGCTGCACGACGTACGGGTCCTGATGACCGCCGCGTTCGTCGAGCGGTTCGGCGCCGGAGCGAACGTGCCCCTGGCGGCCAACGCCGCCTTCGTCGTCGGCGAGGTCTCACGCCGCGCCGCCGCGATGGACGCCGTGTACGGACCGAAGGGCACCGGCGACCCGTCGGCGCTCGCCGGCATCGGCCCGGCCGACGGCTCGCTGGAGCGGATGTACCTGCTGCGCCGCGAGCTGACGGAGGCCGTCCACACCCGACTGTCCCGGGCCGCGGAGGCGGGGGAGGACACCCTCGTCCTGACGCCCGGCGACGTCGAGGGCCTCACCGCCGCACTGCCCGACCGCTTCCGCCAGGACCCGCTGATCTACGGCGTGCTCCTCCAGCAGGCCGGACAGCACCTGATCCTCAACGACGGCCTGCCCGGCCACGGGATGCTCTACGCCCGCTTCCTGGAGGCCGACCGCCGCCAGGGCGGCCGGGCGCTGCCGCTCCTCGAGGAACACCTGCGGCGCGCCTACGGCTTCGACGGAGCACGCGTCACGGAGGACCTCGGCCTGCACCGGCTGAACGTCAACGCGCACACGCCGATCCTCCCCGGCGGTCTCACACCGGAGGACTGGTTCACCCTGCGTCTGGTGCACGACGCGGCGACCGACACGCTGCACGTCGAGGACGCCGACGGCGCCCCGCTGCGGGTCCTGCCGCTCGGCACCGGCCACCCAGGGCTGTTCCCGCCGCCGCTGTCGGTGGCCTCCGGTCTCGTCATCAGCGGCCGGCTGTTCAACAGCCTGCCGAACAGCTGGCACGCCGCCACCCCGTGGGACGGGCGCACCACAAGGACCGCGCCCCGCATGGCCATCGGCGACGTGCTGATCGGCCGGCGGCGCTGGTACGGCGGCGAGGAACTCGCCGCCGCGGTCGCCGCCGGCCCCGAGGAGCACGACCGGCTCCTCGCCATCAACGCCTGGCGCGCCCGCCACGGTGTGGCCGAGGAGGTCGTCATCAAGACCGCCCCCGAGGACGAGGGTCCGCTGTCGGTGGGCGCACCCGACGTGCAGTCCAAGCGGCTCCAGCAGAAGCCTCAGTACGTCGACCTGACGAGCGCCCTCAGCACCCGTGTCCTGCCGCGGATGCTGGACCGCCGCGGCGCGGACACCGGCGGCAGCTACCTGGAGGAGGCCCTGCCGTCCGTCGTCGACGGCACGCACGCCACCGAGTGGGTCGTCGAGGTCGGCCGTGAGGCGGGCGGGCGGTTCACCTACCACCGCGCCGACGAGGGGAAGCAGTCATGAAGCTCAAGGCACGACCGGACCTCCACTTCGCGCCGGTCCCCGGCGGCGTCTACTTCAGCGGTGCCCGCGCCGGTTTCGTGCTCCGCGGCTCCGACGTCCTCCACGCGGTCGCCGAAGGATGCGTGCCCCTGCTGGAACAGGGCGCCACCGAGGACGAGCTCGTCGCCGCCATCGGCACCGAACGGGCCCGTCCCGCCGTCCGCCACCTGGTCGCGAAGCTCCGCGAGAACGGCATGCTCCTCGACACCGCCGCCCTCACCGCGCCCGAACCGCCCGCGGCGGTGCGCGAGCGGCACCCCGAACCGCTGGCCCGCCTGGAGTCCCTGCACGACGACCCGTACGCGGCCTTCCAGCGGCTGCGCACCGCGCGGGTGACCGTCGCAGGCCCCCCGGAGGCGACCGGCCCGGCCGCCCGCGGCCTGCGCAGGGCCGGCGTGGCGAACGTGTCGGTCACCGGATCGCTGGACGCGTGCGGCACGTACGGCGGGATGGACGCCGTCCTCGACGCCACCGGGGCCGAAGTCCCCGAACTCCCGGAGCACGTCCCCTACGTGCCGCTGATGCTCGGCGGACGGGTCACCCTCGTCGGCCCCGCCCTCACCGGACCCGGCCGGGCCCGTACCTGGACGGCGTTCCGGGACCGGGCGCTCGCCTGGGCGGACGCCGAGGGCGTCACGCCCGCACCACGGCCGGTCGCTGACGCCCTCGCCGGCGCCCTCGCCGGACAACTGATCTTCGACACCCTCACGGGTACGGCTGCCATGGGCGAGGCCCATGTCGTGCACGGGGCGGACCTGGTCTCCGACCGGGTGACCGTCGAGGGAGCTCACGTGGCGGCCGCGACCGGCCGACCGAGCTCCCTCCAGGACGCCGTGGCGCAGCCGATGCCGGAACCGGAGACGGCGCTCGAAGCGGCGGGCGCGGTGGCCCGCCGCTGGACGGGGCCGATCGCGTCGGCCCCCGGCGAGGACCTGCCCCAGATGCCGCTCGCGCTGCGGGCGGCGGAGCAGCGCGGCGACCGACCGGGCACCGTCGTCGCCTGGGCGGCGCACCAGGAGACCGCCACGGTGGCGGCCGCCCTGGCCGCGCTACGGGCCAGGAGCCCCAAGCACGACGGCACTCCGGCCGCCGGGCTCACGGAGGAACACTGGCTCCTGGACGGCGCTCTGCGCCTGCTCACGCCGGACGCCCTGCCGCTCGGGGAGGTGACGGACGACGCCGTCGACGCCGAGGCCCACCGCATCCGGGAGCATCTGCGCCCGCTCCTCGCCACCGGACCGGCCGTCGGCCTGCTGCACGTCCCCGGCCTCGACTGGCGCCTCGCCCGGGTGACCCGCGGCGCAGAGGTGCTCGGACAAGCGTGGGGAGCCACCACGGAAGAGGCCGTACGCAACGCCCTGTGCACAGCACTGGCCCGCACCCTCACGACCGCCGGAGCCGCTGCGACCGTGGACGCCGGCTCCGACGGCATCAGCCCCGTCGACGAAGTCTCCACCGACGCACTGCTGTTCGCCGACAGCACGGTCCTCGGCACGCTGCGCAAGCAGCTCACCGAGCAGGGCGCGGAGACCGGCCGCGACTACGCCGGACGCCCGGCCCGCGGCGACGCGGTACTCGGCGAGATCCCCCTCTGGTACGGGCCCGTAGCGGCCGAGGCATCACGCCCCCGGGAGACCCACGATGGCAACTGAAACGGCCCCCGACACCCGGACACCGGGCGTCGCGACCGGACCCGGGCTCACCGCGCGCCCCACCTCCCCGTACAACGACGGCACCTGGCGCACCGTCATCGCGCTGCTGGCCGAGGCGAGCGACGGCACGGTGGCCGTGAACCGGGGCTGGGACCTCGACTGGGAGCGCCGGCAGCTCGCCGCTGCCGCCGCCTCCGGCCGCAGCCACCTCTCGGTGCGGCTCCACGACGACGAGGTGATGATCGGCCCCCTGTGGCGGCCCGGCACCGCCGCGGGCTGCGCCGGCTGCGCCGAGGTACGCGACCGCACGATCCGCGAACACCCACTCGTCGGCGACCTCTCCCGGGCCACCACGGCCCCGTCCCCGAGCGCGCCGCTGCTCCCCGAACTGCTCCGGGCGACCCTGGAGTATCTGGCGCAGCGGCCGCTCGGGCCCGGAGAGGCCCACGCCGTATCCGCGAAGGGGCTGAGACGGCACCGCGTCGCGCGCAGCTTCCACTGCCCGCTGTGCGGGCCGGAGGACGAGCAACTCGACGGCACGGCCAGGCCGTTGCCACTGGACCTCACCGGCCGGCCCGCCTCAGAGGGGGATCCGACCCGGTCCGCGGACAGTCGCCTCGTCGAACGCGGTCTGCTGCGCGACCGCCTCGTCGACGCCCGCTTCGGACCGGTCAGGGCGATCCTGCGCGAGTCCCATGCCCCGTTCGCGATGAGCATGGCCGTCGTGGCCGACGCCCCCGCCATGGGCCACGGCCGCGCGCAGACGTTCGCGGAGACCGAGCCGGTCGCCGTACTGGAGGCGTACGAGCGCCTCGGCGGATTCCCGTACGACATCCCGGTCCTCACGGGCCGTGCGTACAAGGACGTCGCCGAATACGCCGTGGACCCGGGCACGCTCGGCAGATACACGCAGGAGCAGCTCGACCACCCCACCTCACGGGTGACGCCGTCGGACGAGCACACCGAGATGGACTGGGTGTGGGGCCACGACCTCGCCGACGGGCGGGCCCTGCTCGTCCCCGCCGACCACGCCTTCTACCAGTACGAGTACGCCTTCCGCAGGGATCGCCGCGCCGCCCGCGCGGTCGGCCCGCACGAGCGCAAGCACTACTTCTACGAGTCCTCCAGCGGCTGCGCCGTGGGAGCCAACCTCGAGGAAGCCGCGCTCCACTCGCTGTTCGAGCTGGCCGAGCGCGACGCCTTCCTCACCTGCTGGTACCGGGCGCGGCCGCTGCCGTACATCCCCGAATCGTCGATCACCGACCCGACCAGCCGGGCCATGATCGAGCTGGTCCGGGCCAGGGGGTTCGACGTGCATCTCCTGGTCGCGACCCGGGACATCGCCCTGCCGGTGGTGTGGGTCCTCGCCGTGAACCGCGAGAACCCGTTCCCGGCGACCTTCTCCTCCGCCGGCTCCGGCGCCGATCCGCAGTCCGCGATCCGCGGCGCCCTGCGGGAGGTGGCACAACTCGTCACCAACCCCGTCGACTGGACGCGCGAGCAGGTGGAGCCGATGGTCGAGGACCCCTGGCTGGTGCAGGAGCTGGAGGACCATGTGCGCTTCTCCTCGCTGCCCGAGACACGCGAGCGGACCACCGTCGCCCTCGGCGGCCCCCGGGTCACCCTGGAGGAGGCGTTCCCCGGCTGGCCGGGGCGCCTGGCACGGGAGTCCGGCGGCGACATCCGTGGCGCGCTCGACTTCGTGCGGAGCCTGTTCGCGGACGCCGGCCTCGACCAGGTCGTCCTCGTCGACCAGACCAGCCGCGAGCACGCCGACGCCGGGATCTCGGTCGTCCGCGCGGTCGTGCCGGGCATCCTGCCCATGTGCTTCGGCCACGCCCAGCAGCGCCTCGCGGGGCTGCCGAGGCTGGAGGCCGCGCTGCGCGGCACCGGCCAGGAACACCGGGCCGTCCCCTACGACCCGCACCCGTTCCCGTGACCGCGCCGACCGCACCCCGGAGCGGGGCCGCGACCGGCCGCGGCTGCCCGGTCGACCTGCCGGGGCCCGAGGGTGACAACAGCATCGCCCGTGAACCGCTCTGGTACGCGTACGGCGCCGGCGACGACCAACCGGCGCCACCGGACTGGACGTGGATGCCCGAGCCGCCACCGGACGACCACGTCCCGCCCCCGCCGCCACGGGGCCGGGGCGCGCGCACGACGCTGCCGCTGGGCACGCTGGACCTGCTGGCACGGATGCCGTTCCCGCGGGTCCCCGGGCCGACCGACTCCGATTCGCTCTCCGGCGGCCCCCGGCCTGCAGGTGCAGCGGCCCCCGCGGGCCCCGGGGCGGCGGAGGGCGCGTCAGCCGCCGGCGACCCCTGGCCTGCAGGTGCACCGGTCCCCGGTGGTCCCGGGCCGGCGGGCGGTCTTTCGGCCCCCGGCGGCCCCGGGGCGCCGGAGCGCGCGTCAGCCGCCGGTGACCGGTCGGCAAGCGGTCCACCGGCCTCCGGTGGTCCCGGGGCGGCGGGCGGTCTTTCGGCCCCCGGCGGCCCCAGGCCGGCGGGGACCCGCGCGACCGGTCGTGAAGGCCCGGGGCCGGCGGGCGGCGCCCCGGTCGCCGGCGGCGCCCGGTCGGCCAACGACACGTCGCCCTCCGGCGGTTCACCGCTGACCGACCCGGCCGGCAGGTCGGTCGGCGACCCGCCGCCGGCCGACCCGCTCGGCCGCGCGCTCGTCACCGCGTTCGGGCCGCAGCGCCGCGAGCCGGAGAACCCGTACAACGACCACAGGTCGTACGCCTCCCCGCGCTGCCTCTTCCCCGTCCACGCGTTCGTGGACGGCGGCGGCGAGGACCCCTGGCGGCTGCTCGAACCGGACCGGCACGCGCTGACCGGCGCGCCCGGTCCGGGCCCCGGCCGGCGGATCGCGCTCACCGGGCGCTACACGGCGATCCCCTCCGCCTACAAGTGGTTCCGCGGCTCGCTCGTCGCCATCGAACTCGGCATCGTGCTCCGCGCGTTGAGCATCGGACTCGAGCTGTTCGGGCAGCCGGCCCGGCTCAGGCTGCCGGACCCGGGCGCCCACGCCGTGCTCGACGGCATCGGCCTGGACCGCACCTGGGAGTGGTCGCTGCCCTTCGTACTCGACGTGGGCGACCAGCAGCCCGCCGCGCCCGCCGGGACCGCGCCCGGTCCCGTCCCTCCGGACGTCGCCCGGCACGACCCGGCACTCGCCGACCTCGTCCGGGTCAACCGGTCCCAGACGTACAGCGGCGACGCCGTACCGCTGACCACCGCCGTCCCGGCCGGTCTGCCGGCGTCGCGGCGGACGCCCGACTGGGCCGAACTGCTCTGGCAGCGCCATTCGGGACGGATGCCGCGCGCCCTGCACGGCATGACGGGCCGACGCCGGCGGGTACCGGCCGAGGCCCTGGACACCGCCCTGCGCTGGCTCGCCGTCCCCCCGCCGGGCCCCGAGCTCGCGGCCGCCTTCGACGCGGTCCGGATCACGGTCGTCACCCAGGGGGTCGACGGCCACGAGGACGGCGTGCACCGCGCGGAGGCCGCCACCGCCCGCCTGTTCCGGCGGGACGCCGAGGCCCCCGCCCTGCTGGAGGACCACTACGGATACGGCGTCTCGCCGGTCAACGGCTGCGGCATCAGGAACGCACCCATGACCGTGTTCCTGTCCGTACGGCCCAGGGAGCTGTTCGCCCGGCTCGGCCCGGCCGGCTGGGGCGCGGCACAGCATGCCTGCGGCTGGGCCGTGCACGGGCTGTGCCTGTCCGCCGCGGCGTCCGGCCTGTTCGCACGCCCCGTCAGGGCGTTCAAGGAGATACCCGTACAGCGCGTCCTCGGTCTGGAAGAGGACGAGACGATCGTCCTGTCCGCGGTGGTGGGAGTCCCGCAGGACACCGGCGGCCCGCTGCTCGACCTGAGACTGTGAAGGAGCGCCCCATGACATGGAATTCGTGGCACCTGCACCTCGCCACCACCGCCAGGTCCGCCCACGACCGGGTACTGACGCGCGTCGTCGGCCCGACCGTGCGCGAACTGGCGGCGGACCGGCCGTGGTTCTTCATCCGCTACTGGCAGGCCGGCCCCCATCTGCGGCTGCGCATCGCCGACCTCGACCCGAAGACGTACGGACAGGTCGAGGACGCCCTGCGGGAGCGGCTCGCGGACGCCGGCCGGCTCACCGACGGTGAGGAACCCCTGGCGCCCGAGGCCTACCGGCGCAGCGCCGGACAGCTGGCGTCCGCGGGGGAGCAGGGGGAGGACCGGAACGTCCGCGAGATGCTCGCCCCCGGCGTCCACCGCGCGGTCTACGAGCCGGAGTTCGACCGCTACGGCGGCCCCGCGCTGATGCCCGCGACCGAGTCCCTCTTCCGTCTGTCCAGCGAACTGGTCCTCGGCCTCGTCCCCAAGGCCGTGACCGAGAGGCACCGTGCTCTGCTCGCCCTGCGCGGCACCATGGCCGCCGCGGCGGCCCTCGGCGACGCTACGGAACGCACGTACTTCTACGCCCACGGCCTCGGCGCCTGGCGCGCCTGGGCCGGTGACGCGGGCTACCCGGGCGACCTGCTCGACTCCGTCACCACCGTCACCCGGGCCGCCGGGGCCGCGCCCGTCGACCCGCTGGACCACGGCCCGTTCGCCCGCTGGCACGACGGGCTCGCCGCGCTGACCGGCGACCTCCGCGAGAAGTCGGCCACGCACCCCGGCATGGTCCTCTTCTCGCACGCGCACATGCTCCACAACCGCCTCGGGCTGAGCCTGCTCGAGGAACTCCGCACGTACGCGTGGCTCGCACACGTCTTCCCCGTCGCCGAGACGGACGGTGCGATGCCGCCTGCCCCCGGGACGGACGGCGCCGTGCCGCCCGCTCCCGGGCCTGTCCGGCCGGCCGGGGCCGGACGGGTGCCGGCCCCGGCGGGGTGATTCCCCCCTCCCCGCCGCCCCCACGGGGCCCGCGCGAAGGCCACGTTCTGGATGCTGTTGGTTAATTCGGGCCCTCGCGTGACGTCGGCCTTCAAGACCTGGTTGTGGTCTTGAAGGCCGACGTTGTCGTGTGGGGTGGGTGCGGGTGTCGTTGCAGCCGAGGGAGTCTGTGGAGATTCCGGCGGAGACGGTGCGGGTGGCGCGGGCCGCGTTCCCGAAGGGGAGCCTGGCGGTCCGGGTGGGACGAGCTGGGGTCGTTGTTCACGGACGAGCAGTTCGCGGGCTTGTTCCCGGTGCGGGGGAAGCCTGCCTGGTTCCCGGGGCGCTGGCGATGGTGGTGGTCCAGCTCACCGATGCCGCGGTCAACCTCATCCGCATCGACGCCCGGCTCGTCGGCAAACCCCACGCCCGCACCCGCACCAGCTCCCTCGCAGCACTTCGCCCCGCCGCATAACGACGGGGCGAAGCAACCAGGGCCCGAATTGACCAACAGCGTCGAACGTTCCGGCCGGGCCTTCGCGTGTGTGCGCGCCGCTCACTCCGCCGCGCGGACGAACGCCGCCCTGACCCGCAGCCGCAGCCGCGGGCCGACGAGCGGGCGCATCGCGCTCACGCCGCACGCGTGCCGGTCGAGCTCCGCCGTCGCGTGCACGACGGCGCGCGTGCCGTCCGGCGAGACGGCGCACGCCTCGGTGTCGACGGTGAAGGTGAGCGGCACGGACCGGCCCTTGACGTCGATCAGGCCGGTCACCTGCCATGGCCCGGCCGTGGTGAGGCGCTCGCCCTTGAACCGGATCGACGGGAACCGGTCCGCGTCGAGGAAGGCGGGTCCGCGGACGGCCTTGTCGCGGCCCCGGTTGCCGGTGCCGAAGCCCGTGGCGTCGACCTCCGCCTCCAACTGCCGGAGCCCGCCGCGGATCACGGCGCTCCCGGAGCGTACGGGGAGCGAACCGGTGACCGGCAGGAAGAAGAAGTGCCGACCGGTGAACTCGACGGAAGAAGCGCCGGCGTCGAGCGTCCAGGAGCCGTCGGCAGCGGCGGCGGTCAGCCCGGCGGCGGCCTCTGAGTGGTCGGTGAGGGACATGGTGGGGTTTCCCTTCGGGTCGCGAGAAAGAGGGGGAGAAGGCGGAGGCAGCGAGGGGGCCCCGCAACGGAGGCCCCCTGTCGACTGCTGTGCCCGGCACCGCTTCCGCGGTGCGCGGTGGTGCGTGCGGGTGCGGGTCACTCGGGCCGCGGGTCCCACCGGAAGCTGCGGACCGCGATCAGCGCGCCGATGACGCCCCAGGCGGCGAGGACCGCGAGTTCCTTCCACTGGAAACCGGCGTTGTGCGCGAACGGCGCCAGCATCGCGTCGTTGAACGGCTTCACCGGGAGCAGCCCGGCGATGTTGTTCAGCACCTCGGAGTGGATCGGGAAGTAACTGCCGGAGATGAACACCAGCGGGAACTGGATGAACTGCACGACAGCCGGGGCCGCCTCCGAGTTCTTGATCAGCGAGGCCACGCCGACGCCCAGCGCACAGAAGCTCGCCGCACCCAGCACCAGCGTCACGGTGACCGCCGCCCAGTGCGTGGGCAGCGGCACGCCGTACAGCGAGCCGATGCCGATGACCAGCGCCACGTCGATGACGCTGACGACGATGCAGTGCACCAGCAGCCCGGCGAAGTACACCCAGGCCGGCAGCGGGGTGGCGTGCAGCCGCTTGAGCACGCCCGTCTGCCGGCGCATCGCCAGGATGATCGCCAGCTGGCCGTAGCACGCCCCGAGCACGGAGACCGCGGCGATCGTCGGCGTGTAGTACTGCATGCCGGTCAGGCCGAAGAAGAACTTCTCGTCGGCGCCGCCGCTGAACACCGCGCCGAAGATCGTGATGATCACGATCGGCAGCACGAAGGTGAAGACCATCGACTGCGGATTGCGCCAGAACGACAGCTGCTCGTAACGGATCTGATGGGCCAGCAGCGCCAGGTCGCCGCGGGCGTCCGCGCGGGCCGCCGAGCGCCCCGCGCCGGTGGCCGTGGTGGGGGTCAGGGTGGTCATGAGCGGCTCCGTCCCGGTCGGCGTCCCCGGCCCGGGGACGGCCTGCGCCCCCGCTCCGAGGACGGCGAGGATGCTTCCTTCTCCGCGTACTTGCCGGTGAGGCTCAGATAGACGTCCTCGAGCGTCGGCTGCTCGACGGTCAGCCGCTCCAGCGGCGTACCGCGGCGCAGCGCCCACTCGGTGAGGCGGTGCAGCGCGGCGGTCGGCTCCTCGGCCTCCGCCGTCACCAGCCCGTCCTCCGCGTCGGTGACCGGCAGGGGTACGTCGGCGATCGCGGCGCCCTGCGGCAGCGCGAAGCGGATCCGGGCCAGCGCGCTGTCCCGGCCGCCGAGCGTGTCCGGCGTGCCCGCGGCGACGATCCGGCCGCCGGCGATGACGGCGACCGAGTCGGCGAGCGCCTGCGCCTCGTCCATGTAGTGCGTGGTCAGCACGATGGTGGTGCCCGCGTCACGCAGGTTCCGCACGACCTCCCACGCACCGCGCCGCGCGTTCGGGTCGAAGCCGGTCGTGGGCTCGTCCAGGAACAGCAGCTGCGGGTTGCCGACGACGCCGAGCGCCAGGTCGAGCCGCCGCTTCTGCCCGCCGGACAGGTCCTTCACCTTGGCGCCGCGCTTCTCCTCGAGACCGACGAGGTCGATCACCTCGTCGACGCCTCGGGGGTCGGGGTAGTAGCCGGCGTTGCGCGCGATCGTCTCGCGCACCGACAGGTACGGCTCGACGGCGATGTCCTGGAGCACCAGCCCGATCTGCCCGCGCAGCCACCTCCCGTCGGCCTTCTTGCCCGGGTCGCGCCCGAGCACCTCCACGCTTCCGCCGTCACGGTCGCGGAAGCCCTCCAGAATCTCGAGCGTGGTCGTCTTGCCCGCCCCGTTCGGGCCGAGCAGGGCGAAGATCTCCCCGTCGCGGACGGTGAAGTCGACGCCGCGCACCGCCTCGTGGTCCCCGTAACGCTTTCGCAGGCCGTCCACGGCCACCGCGGTCACCGCGGTCCCTCCGCTTCGGTCACTGTGTGCCTCCCGGTGCTGTTGTCGGGTCCGGTGTTGCCGTTCGCCCGAAGACCGAACTCCGGGTCGCTGCCGCGACGTTAGGCCCGGTCAGGGCGGTGCCCGCAGGAATGGGAGGCATCCGATGACGGACGTCACGCAAGCGGCGACAGGTGTCAGCACGGACGTGACGGGCGTTGCGGCGCGCGGCGCGGGCCGCACATCCTTCATGGCATTGCCGACGGAGCAGCTGACGCGGAAGGCGGTCATGACGTGGGGTTCGGGGAAGTGGGCGAAATGAGACGGCCGCGGATCACGGTGGTCGGCGCGGGCATCGGCGGACTGACCCTCGCCGGCGCTCTCGCCGCGAACGGTACGGATTACGTCATCCACGAGCAGACCCGGCGGCTCGCCGAGGTCGGGGCGGGGGTGCAGCTCTCGCCGAACGCCGTCCGGCCGCTGCTGCGGCTCGGTCTCGGCGACGCACTGCGCGAGCACGCCGTGCGCGTCGACGCGATGGAGGTACGCGGCTGGACCGGCCGGCCCGTGGCGCGGACGCCGCTGGGCGAGGAGTGCGAGCGGATGTTCGGCGCGCCGTACTACGCGATCCACCGCGCCCATCTGCACGAGGCGCTGCTGTCCCTGGTCGACCGCGACCGGCTCCGGCTCGGCGAACGCCTGCGCGCGGCACGGGAGAGCGACACCGGTGGCGTGCGCCTGACCTTCGAGGACGGCACCGTCCGTGACGCGGGGGTGGTGGTCGGCGCCGACGGCATCCACTCCACGGTCCGTGAGGCGTTCGTGCGCGACGAACCCGTCTTCGCGGGCCTCGGGATCTATCGCGGCCTGGTCCCCGCCGACCGTCTGCCGGACGCGGCCAGGGAACGCCTGGTACGTCTGTGGCTCGGCCCCGGAGGCCACTTCGTGTGCTACCCGGTCGCCGGCGGCGAGTACCTCAGCTTCGCGGCGACGGTCCCGATGGACGAGGCGCCCGCCGAGTCGTGGTCGGCGCCCGGCGATCCGGAGGACCTGCGCCGCGCGTTCGGCTCCTGGACCGGCCTGGTCTCCGACATCGTCGAGGCGACCGAGGTGACGCACCAGTGGGCGCTCCACGACCGGCCGCCGCTGCGCACGTGGTCGAGCCGCCGTATCACCCTCCTCGGCGACGCGGCCCATCCGATGCTGCCGTTCATGGCGCAGGGGGCGGGCCAGGCGATCGAGGACGCGATGGACCTGGCGGCCTGCCTCGCCGACACGCCCGAGGAGCGGATCGCGGACAGCCTCGCCCGCTACGAGGCGCTGCGCATCCCGCGCACCGCCGAGATCCAGCGCGGCTCCCGCGGCAACGCCGGCGTCCTCCACCTCCCGGACGGACCCGCCCAGCGCCGCCGCGACGCACAGATGGCCGTCCACGCCTCGCTCCGCGACCGGACCACGCTCTACGCGCACGAAACGGGCCGCAGCGTGGTGCCGGCGGCGGTGTGACTGAGTACGGCGCGCGGCCGACCTGAGTACGCCGCCGGATCCGCCGGCGCCGCGCGTCGGGTCGAATCGGAGCATGCTCCCTGAAGCCCTCCACCACCCCCGCGTCCGGGGTGCCGCCACCGCCGGCACGGCCCTCGCCGTGACCCTGCTGCCGCTCGTGGCGGGCGTCCTGCTGGCCAAGTCGATGGCGGCGGACCCGATGACCCCGGTGAACGCGCTGATCACCAGCGGCGGCCACCGCGCCCGCATGTCACCGGCGCACCTCCGCGGCTGCGGCAGAAGCGCGGCACGCCGGTGCCGGGCCGCGGGAGCGGCGGTCCGCGATTCCCGGCTCCGCCTCCGGCCCGGGCCGGAGGCGGAGCCGGAGCCGGCCGCGGTGTCGAGGCGCGGCTCACTGACGTCGAACCGGCGTACCTGGGCGGCCGGTTCCCGGGGAAGTGACGGGCCGAGCGGGGTCAGCAGACCCGCATGACACGGTCCCGCTCGTCGTCGCCGTACGCGCCGTGAACGCCGCTCAACGGCCGCGCATCCGGACGGGACTTCGGCCCTGCACCTCGTGTGGCACGCCGATCGGGGCGTCGTCCGGATCGAGGTGTCCGACACCGACTCCGCCCAGCCGGCCCGTACGACCCTCTGCTCTGACGCGCGTCGGCCCCGGCAAGACCGAACGAGGCCGGTGGAAGCCGATCGGCGGACCACATTGGTCTCGTACAGCTTCGTCGTCCATACTGCCCGCCGTGGAGCAGCAGATAGATCCGAAGACGGAGCTCGATATCGCCGTGGGGACGGATCCGGCATTCGTCCCCGTCCTCTCGGGGCCGGCGCCCGCCGTAAAGGAGAGGGAGGAGGAGAGCACAGCCACGGGGCCCGACGCCGGGACCGGGCCGGACAGCGCGCCGGACGACGCCGACGACGCCGAGACGGACGCCACCGCCACCGCGGCAGACGGCGACGGCGAGTCCACGGACGAGGCCACGGGCGAATCCGACGCGCCCTCAGCCGACGCGCCCTCAGCCGACGGCCCCGCCTTCGAGGTGCGTGACCGCCGCGGCTCGATCGCCGCCGACCGGTCCGGCGTCCGCTTCACCCTGGACGACCAGGAGGCGGACTTCCGCTGGGACGAGATCGGCGCGGTCGAGGTGCGGCCGGCACGGTTCGGGCGCCGGTTCACGGTCACCGTCCATGTGGCGGCCAACCGCTGGTTCAACGCGGACGTCGAGGCCCCGGCCAGGGGGCGCCTGAAGGAGTGGACCGAGGAGCTCGACGCGGTCCTCGACGCCTATTTCGAAGAGGCCTGATCACTCTCCGGCCGCGTCTGGGTGGGGCGACACAAGCTCGCCCAGGCGTGGTTTGTGTCGATTTCGTCGTAAATGCGCATAGCTTCGGTTTATGACAAAGCGACAAACGACCATGCTCGGATGCGCGGCTCTGCTCGTCGCGTCCGGCCTCGGCGCGGCGGCTCCCGCCAGTGCCGCCGTCAGTCACCAGGTTCTGCCGGGCGAGTCGATCCAGGCCGCGGTGGACGCCGCTCAGCCGGGCGACACCATCGACATCGCGGCCGGCACCTACACGGAGAGCGTCCGGATCACCAAGTCCGGCCTGACCCTGCGGGGCGCGGGCAGTGCGACCGTGCTCAAGCCGTCGAAGACCGCGGCCGCCGCCGACACCTGTGCCGCCGCGGGCAACGGCATCTGCGTCATCGGCACCGAGAAGCAGCCCGTCGAAGGCGTACAGGTCCGCTCCCTCACCCTCCGCGGATTCGCCAAGAACGGCCTCTGGGCCGCCTGGACCGACCGGCTGACGGTGCGCCGGGTCACCTCGGAGAACAACGGGACCTGGGGCATCGCCCAGGAGCGGTCCACCCGGTCGGTGCTGCGGGGCAACGTCGTCCGCGGCAACGGCGACGCCGGCATCTTCGTGGCCAACACCGTCAGCGCCGAGTCCGGCGCCATCGACACCAAGGGTACGGTCGTCTCGAACAACCTGATGGTCGACAACCGCATCGGCACCACGATCCGCCGCGTGCGCAACCTGACCGTCCAGGCCAACGAGATCACCGGCAACTGCGCCGGCGCGTTCCTCGTCGGCGACGAGACGACCCCGCGGGCCGGCGCCCTGACGGTCCGTTTCAACCGCGTGCGCGAGAACAACAAGCACTGCGACAAGACCGCGCGGCTGCCCGAGATCCAGGGCACCGGCATCGTCCTCACCGGCACCGAGGACACCCTGGTGGAGTGGAACATGATCCGCGGCAACGTGGGCTCCGCCCCGATGTCCGGCGGGATCGTCCTCTTCAAGAGCATCGTGGGCGCCGCCGGCACCGACAACGTCGTCCGGAACAACATCGTCCTCGGCAACGGAGCCGCCGACCTGGCCAACCGCGACACCAAGGGCACCGGCAACGTCTTCAGCCGGAACATGTGCGGACTCTCCGAGCCCGCGGGCCTGTGCTGACCGTCCGGACGGTGCCGACCGGCCCCGGCCACTCACGAAGGACCGATGCGGCATGACCACTGCAAGCGAAACCACTCTGCCCGCCATGCGGTTGAGAGAGCTCGTCTTCGGCGCGGCCTGCGCCGCCGCCGTGCGCGCGGCGGCCCGGCTCGGCGTGGCCGACGCGCTCGGGGACGCGCCGGCCACCGCGGAGGAGCTCGCGGCGGAAGTAAAGGCACAGCCCGGCGCCCTGCGCAGGATGCTGCGCGCCCTGGCCTGCTACGGCATCTTCGAAGAGGACGCCGACGGCAGGTTCGTCCACACCGAGATGTCACGACTGCTGCGCGAGGACGACCCGCACAGCCTGCGGTACATCTCGCTCTGGTGCACGGAGCCGTGGACCTGGGACGCCTGGCCGCTGCTCGACGAGGCGGTCAGGAAGGGCGGCGGCGTCTTCAGCGACATCTACGGCAAGGAGTTCTTCGACCACCTGCACGAGGACGCGCCCGAATCGGCCCATGTCTTCAACCGGGCCATGACCACCTCGAGCAAGCAGTCGGCGCGGGACGTCGCCGAACTGCTCGACCTCGGGGGAGCGAAGACGATCGCGGACATCGGCGGCGGCCAGGGCCATGTGCTGGCGGAGCTGCTGGAGAGGCACCCCGGCGTCAGGGGCACCCTGCTGGACCTGCCCCGTGTCGTCGCCGCGGCCGACCCCCGGCTGCTCGAAGGCGGCTCGCTCGCCGACCGGGCCGACATCGTCCCCGGCGACTGCCGGCAGGCCATGCCGGTCGCCGCCGACCTGTACATCATCAAGAACATCCTGGAGTGGGACGACGACAGCACCCGCAGGACACTGCGCAACATCGTCGCGGCGGCCCGCCCGGGCGCCCGGGTGCTCGTCATCGAGAACCTGGTCGACGACACCCCGTCGATGAAGTTCACGACGTCGATGGACCTGCTGCTGCTCCTCAACGTCGGCGGCGCCAAGCACACCCGGCAGAGCATGATCAGCCGGATGTCCGACGCCGGACTGCTCGTCGGCGAGGTCCGTCCGGTCAACGCCTATCTGCATCTGTTCGAGAGCGTGGTCCCGGACTGAGGAGCGTCCAGGACCGGCGAGTGCACGCCGTCGGCCCCGCGGGAGACCCGCGGGGCCGACGGCTGTGCGGCTTCTGACCGGTCAGTCGCTCTGCCACGAGTAGAACTGCTGCGCCATGGCGTCCTTCGGACTCCGCCAGGTCTGCGGGTCGTACGGGCTGACGAACGCTGACAGCCGGTCGCTGATGTCCCGGAACTCCGGGTGCTCCGTCAGCTTGGCGATCGCCGGGCCGGCCGGCTTGTCCGACTCGATGAGGTGCAGGTAGACGTCGCCGAACTGGAACAGGCTGCGCCGCTTCACTCCCACGAGGTGCGGCAGTTCACCCTTGTCGGAGGCCGTGAACACCTCGGCGATGTCGGGGGCGGAACCCGGTGCCATCCGGGCGACGATCAGGGCGTGGTGCATCGGGGGTGTCCCTTCGGATGCCGTCGGCAGGTCGGGCGTGCGGTCAGACCGCGGGGGCGGGCGCCGTGGCGTCCTTGGAATCCCGGCCGAGCCGGGCGCGCTGCTCGATCTTGTTCCGGATGAGGTCCATCTGGATCGGCGAGTTGCGGTTGATGTTGGCCGTCATCCACTCGTCGTCGACGGGCGCGTCCGGCTTCATCGCGAAGTCCTGCGTCCAGCGCATCCGTACACCGCGCGGCGTCTCCTCGTACTCCCAGCGGATGTTCATGTACTGGAAGGGGCCCGTCTCGACACGGCGGGCGGTGACCGTGAGCGCGGAACGGTCGGCCACGCGCTCGGAGACCCAGCTCCAGACCTGGCCGTTCTCGTCGGGGTACATGGTCAGCCGGAACAAGGTCCGGTTGCCCTCGCGTTCCATGACCTCCACGGACGCGTACTCGCTGAACAGCTGCGGCCAGTGGTCGAGGTCGTTGGTGACGTCCCACACGAGGTCGAGGGGGGCGTCGATGGTGACTTCGTTCTCGGTGTGTCCGGGCATCTCAGGCTCCTGCCATCAGGGAGGTGTTGACGAGGTCGAGGAATTCACGGGGCGTCTTGCAGCGGTCGGCGTCGGGCGGCAGGGGCCGGCCGTACCGGTTCTCCAGCTCGCCCACGATGCCGAGCAGGCCGAGCGAGTCGAGGCCGTAGACCTCGAACGGCGTCTCGGGCCGCTGCTCCATCTCGTCGGGGTCGACGGTGATCCCGGCTCCCTTCTTCATCAGGGCGGCCAGTTCGTCGACGGTCAGGTGATCTTTCATGGCGAGGTTCTCCATCTCACGAGGGGTCGGCGCCGCGCCGCAGCACGAGCGCCGAGTTGGAACCCATCAGTCCCCGGCTCAGCACCAGGGCCGTGCGCAGCTCCGTGGGCCGGGCGGTGCCGGTCACCAGGGCCAGGTCGTGGCACACGTCCTGGACATGGGGGGTGGGCGGTACGAGACCGTGCTCCAGGGCGAGCACCGCGGCGGCGGTGTCGAGCAGCGGCGCCCCGCAGTACGCCCGCCCGGTGCCGGTCTTGGGGGCGGTCACCGGGACGCGGGAACCGTGCGCGCCCAGCGCGTCAGTGATCGCCAGGGCCTCGGCCCGGTCGGCCTCCGGCAGGCCGAGCGCGTCCGCGAAGACGACGTCGATCTCCTCGGGCGAGCAGCCCGCGGCCTCCAGGGCTCCGCCGATCGCCCGCGCCAGCCCTTCCCGTGACTCCTCCCACCGGGATGCCCCGGTGAATGTCGCGGCGTGGCCGGCGACCGTCGCGCGGATCGCGGTGCCCCGGCGGCGGGCCGTCTCCGCGTCCTCGACGACGAGCATGGCGCCGCCCTCGCCGGGCACGAAGCCGCACGCCTGCGGGGTGAAGGGACGGTAGGCGCGGTCCGGGTCCTCGCAGGTGCTCAGCTCCCGGTAGCCCAGCTGGCAGACGATCGAGTACGGGGCGAGCGGTGCCTCCGTCGCGCCGACGATGACCGTGTCGGTGCCCCGGCGCACGGCGCCGGCGGCGTGCGCGACGGCGTCGAGTCCGCCGGCCTCGTCGCTGGCGACGACTCCGCAGGGGCCCTTGAAGCCGCCGCGGATGGAGATCTGCCCGGTGCTCGCCGCGTAGAACCAGGCGATGGACTGGTACGGGCCGACGTAGGTCGGTCCCTGTCCCCACAGGCGCTGCAGCTCACGCTGGCCGAACTCGCCGCCGCCCGACCCGGCGGCGGTGACCACACCGACCGAGTAGGGCGTACCGCCGTGCGCGCCTTCGCCGATCCCCGCGTCGGCCAGCGCCAGGTCGGCCGCCGCCATCGCGAAGTGGGAGAAACGGTCGGTCTGGACGAGGAAGCGCTGCTCGACCATCGACTCGGCGTCGAAGCCGCGTACCTCGCCGGCGACCCGCAGCGGCAGGTGTTCGCAGCCTTCCCTGCTGACACCGTCCAGGGCGCTGATGCCCTCGACGGTGGACTTCCAGAAGGTCTCCGCACCCACACCGTTGGGGGCGACGACACCGATGCCGGTGACGACGGCGGACCTCGTGTGCCGGTTGCCGGGGCTCATCATGCACTCCCGCCTGGTCGGGTGAGTACGACGGCGGACTGGAAGCCGCCGAAGCCGCTTCCCACCGACAGCACGCTGCGCAGTTTCAGGGGGCGCGCGGTGCGCGGTACGTAGTCGAGGTCGCACTCGGGGTCGGGGGTCTCGTAGTTGGCGGTGGGCGGCACCACCTGATTGGCCAGTGCGAGCACGCAGGCGACGAGTTCGATCGCACCGATCGCACCGAGGGAGTGGCCCACCATGGACTTGATGGAGCTCATCGGCGTCTTGTACGCGTGGTCCCCCAGCGACCGCTTGACCGCCGCCGTCTCGTGGCGGTCGTTCTGCTGGGTGCCGGATCCGTGCGCGTTGACGTAGTCGATGTCCGTCCGGTCGAGCCGGGCGTGGTTCATCGCGTCGTCGATCGCCCGTGCCATCTCCAGGCCCTCACGGGTGAGGCCGGTCATGTGGTGGGCGTTGCCGAAGGTGGCGTAGCCGCCGATCTCGCAGTACACGTGCGCACCGCGGGCGCGGGCGTGCTCGAGTTCCTCGAGGATCAGTACGGCCCCGCCCTCTCCCATGACGAACCCGTCGCGGTTCGCGTCGAAGGGGCGGGACGCGTGAGCCGGGTCGTCGTTGTTGGGGGAGGTCGCCTTGATGGCGTCGAAGCAGGCCACCGTGATGGGGGAGATCGGCGAGTCGGAGGCGCCGGCGACGCAGATGTCGGCGCGGCCCTCCTCGATGGCGTGGAACGCGTAGCCGATCGCGTCGAGGCCGGAGGTGCAGCCGGTGGAGACCGTCTGCACCGGGCCCCGCACGCCGTTCTGTTCGGCCACTTCGGAGGCCAGCGTGCTGGGGGAGAACGCCCGGTGGAGATGGGGCGCCGCCTCGCTGTGGTCCACGTCCCAACGCCTGCCCGTGCTGCTGACCTTGACGTAGTCCCGCTCGAGCCGGGTGGTGCCGCCGACGGCGGTGCCCATCGACACGGCGGTTCGCCAGGGATCCAGCGTCGCCGCGTCGAGACCGGCGTCGGCCATCGCCTCACGGGCCGCGACAAGGGCGAACTGCACGTACCGGTCGGCGCGTTGGGCGTCCGCAGCGCCGAGACCATGGGCCGCGGGGTCGAAGTCGACCTCGGCGGCTATACGGGAGCGGAACCCGGTCGGGTCGAACAGGGTGATCCCGCGGGTCGCTGTCCGGCCGTTCGACAGCAGGTCCCAGAACGCCGGGGCGCCCACACCTCCGGGTGCGACGATGCCGACGCCGGTCACCGCCACACGCCGGGTCACGACACCGACCCCGTTCGCTCAGGCGGCAGGTGCGCGCCGGTGCCCGCGGCCTCGGGGGTGTCCTCCGTGTCGACGTGGCCGAGCTCCGGCCGGGGCGCGAGCGGACCGAGGTGGAAGACCATGCGGGCCTGGGTGCTGCCCACGTTGCGGAACCGGTGCCGCACATAAGGGGGGATGAGCAGGCCCTGGTCGGGGCGGATGGCGAACGGCTCGCCGTCCAGGTCGACCTCGAGTTCGCCGGCGACGACGTACACGAACTCCTCGGAGTACGGGTGGTAGTGCTCGCCGATGCGGTCGCCGGGCTCGACGAGCGCCAGACCCATGAAGCCGCTCGTGGCCCCCACCGCGGTGGGGGTGAGCATGGCGCGCAGGTCGCCGCCACGCCTGCGGTTGGGCTGGGTCTCGCTCAGGTCGACGATGCGATGGGTTGTGGTCATGACTGGTTCCTCCACAAGGCCTTGCGGCACGGTGACTTCGGGGTGTCGCACGGCCGCCGGCGGCCGGGTGCGTGGTTCAACGGGCACGGCGGTCGGTGATCAGGCGCATCTGGGAGCTCTCGAGCAGACGGGTCATCGCCTTCTCGTCCGAGAGCGACTCGTCGAGGCCGAGCGCCTCGGTGTCCAGCAGCTTCGCCAGCACAGCGGCCTTGCGCCGGCCGTGCGCGCCCATGACGCCCGACGGATCGGTGTCGAGGGGTCCGCGCACGTCGACGAGGCGTACGACGATGTCGTCGCGCTGGAAGACGGTGCTGCTGTCGACGGGGCAGCCGGCGCTGTCGGCCGCTGCCTCGTCCTGTTCGGCGAGCAGCCGGGCCAGGGCCATCCCGCAACCGGGCTTCGCCGGGTAGAGCAGCGCGTGGCGCTCCCTCTCCGCGTGCTGCTCCCCCGGGGGCGCGAGGTGGTGGACCGCGGGCAGGGCGGCGCGTGTGAAGAACAGCCGTGCCGACTGCGGGTCGTCGAGGTTCCGATCCTGTTCCAGGTACGGGTTGATGGCCTCTTCGACCGCCCTGACCTCGGGCTGCCTGGCCACGTGCCGCAGCGCCACGAGCAGGTCGCCCTGCACCTCGACGGTCCGCACGACGCGGTTGCCGTGCATGAACAGCGTGGTGCGGCGGAGCCGGGTGGTGTCGTCGACCTGCGCCTGGGGCGAGGTGTAGCCGGAGAGGATCTCGGCCACCTTCTGCTCGCTGCCGGGCTTGACGGTGAAGGTGAGGGCGTGGCGGACCACGCCGTCTCCGACCCGGGGTGACGGCTGGAGCCCGCCGACGTGCTGGACGGCGGCCTGGGGTGCGTGCACGCCTGCGGTCTCCCGCAGGACGCTGAAGCGCAGGGACCGCGTGTCGCGCACGCAGTCGTGCAGCGGTCGTACGGTCTCGACGTGCTCCTCGCTGTTCACCCAGGCGAGGAAGGGCGGTGCGCTCTCCCATTCGCTGGTGATGAGCCACTGTGACGGGTTCTCGATCGACTGGCAGAGCTGGTCGCTGAGATGCCCGGGCACGGCGGCAACCTGGTTGCGCATGTGCTCGTAGGCCGTCAGAAAGCGCTGTTGGGCGCCGTCCTGGAGGTCAAGCAGCAGCACGACCCGGAGCCGGGAGCCGTCGAATGCGGACTGGGACACACGTTCGGACAGCATTGTCATGTTCCACGCATCTCCTTGTCGGTGAGGCCGCCTGCGGCACGACGCCGGGCCTCGGGAATTCCGAGCGACGCATCCGGCGATGCGGACGGCTGGCCACCAGTGACGCGATGTGGTGGTCCGGCTTCGATCCTGTGTCGGTAACACGGGTGGCGCGAGATGTGTGCACCACGCGGGTGAAGGGCCGAGCCGAACCCCCCGCGCGCGGGCAGGAAATGCGGGGATGGAGAACGCCAAATCCCTACCGGCGGCTGGAGCTGGAGCACTCATGAAAGAGAAAGCCGAACAACACCGCGTACCGGTCCTGATCGTGGGCGGCTCCCTCGTGGGCCTGTCCGCATCCCTGTTCCTCGGCCGGCTCGGCGTCGGGCACATGCTCGTCGAGAAGCACGCGGCCACCTCGGTCCACCCCCGCGGACGCGGGAACAACCTGCGCACGATGGAGGTGTTCCGTTCGGCCGGGGTGGCGGATCGGATCTGGGCCGCGGCGTCCGTGCTGGCCGACAACCACGGCATCCTGCAGACGCCGGACCTGGGTGACGCCGACGCCGGCGAGTGGCTGGTCAAGCAGATCGACGAGAAGGGCGGCTCGCCGGGTCGTCTCAGCCCCGCCTCATGGTGCGTGTGCAGCCAGAACGACCTGGAGCCCGTGCTCCTCGACGCGGCCGTCGAACTGGGCGGCGATGTGCGCTTCTCCACCGAGCTGGTCTCCTTCGAGCAGGACGACGACGGAGTCACCGCCGTCGTCCGCGACCGGGGGAGCGGCCGCGAGAGCACCGTGCGCGCGGACTACCTGATCGCCGCCGACGGGCCGCGCAGCCCGGTGCGTGAGCGGCTCGGCATCGGGCAGTCCGGCCCCGGTGACCTGTTCCACAACGTGAGCATCAGCTTCCGCTCGCGCGCACTCGCCGACGTGGTCGGCGACCGCCGCTTCGTGGTCTGCTACCTCACCGGTCCCGAGGCGGAGGGCGCCCTGCTCCCGGTGGACAACAAGGAGCTCTGGGTGTTCCACGCGCCCTGGCAGTACGACCGCGGCGAGCTGCTCGAGGACTTCACGGACGAGCGCTGCGCCGACCTCCTCCGCGCGGCGACCGGCGTGCCGGACCTCGACGTCGAGGTCACCGGAAAAGCGCCCTGGCACGCCGCGGAACGGGTCGCCGAGCACTACGGGCGGGGCAGGGTCTTCCTGGCGGGGGACTCCGCACACGAGATGTCACCGACCGGCGCCTTCGGCTCCAACACGGGCATCCAGGACGCGCACAACCTCGCCTGGAAGATCGCGGCCGTCCTCGACGGCTCGGCGGGGCCGGAGCTGCTCGACACGTACGAGCAGGAACGCCTGCCGGTGGCGCTGGCCACCAGTGCCCGCGCGTCCGCGCGTTCGGTCGAGCACAGCCACCCCGGGTACGAGCCGGCCCCGGCGGCGGTGGCCGCCGGACCGCGTGGCGGGCTGCTCCCCGTCGTCCTCGGCTACCGCTACCCGCGCGGGGCGGTCCTCGGCGCCGACCCCCAACTGCCCCCGGTGCCCGACCGGATCGACTTCTCCGGAGCCCCTGGCACCCGGGCCCCGCACATGTGGCTCCACCGGCACGGCGACCACACCAGACTGTCCACGCTGGACCTCTACGAGAAGTCGTTCGTCCTGCTGACCGGCCACGGCGGCAAGGACTGGCTCACGGCCTCGGAACTCGTCGCCGACCGCCTGTCGGTCGGGCTGGTCGCGTACCGCGTCGGTCAGGGAACGGAGGCGGACCTGGTGGCGGAGGCCGGCGCCGACTGGGCGCAGACCCACGGCGCCACCCCCGAAGGCGCGGTGCTGGTCCGCCCGGACGGGTTCGTGGCCTGGCGCGCGGTGAACGCGGTACCCGACGCGGAGACCGTGCTGTACGAGGCTCTGGCGGCGGTGCTGAGGCGCGGTTGAGGCCGGCGGCGCACCGGAACGGGAGCGGTCCACCCTGCTCGGGCGGACCGCTCCCTCTCGCTTCCGCCGCCGCCGGGCCCTGCCGGGCGCCCCCCGCGAACAGCGGGGACCGGGGCGTCCGACACACTGGGGGCCGGGTTCGGCAGCGTCGGCGGGCCCGGTGGGAGGTCGATCCGGGCAGAAGTGAACGGCGGGCAGGTGCCCGGCCGTACCAGTCGCAGCGGCGACCCCCGCAAGGCCGCCGCGCACGGCCGTCACCCCGACGTCAGGGCAGAAGGGACACACTGTGGCACTGTCATCCCCGAAGGACCGACTGGCTTCGCTCCGCGCCGAACTCGAGGAACGCAACCCGGCACAGCCGGAGTTCCACCAGGCGGCACGGGAGGTGCTGGACACCCTGGCACCCGTCCTCGCCGCGCGCCCCGAGTACGCGCAGGCGCGGATCGTGGAGCGGCTCTGCGAGCCGGAGCGGCAGATCATCTTCCGGGTGCCCTGGCAGGACGACCGCGGCGCCGTCCACATCAACCGGGGATTCAGGGTCGAGTTCAACAGCGCCCTCGGCCCGTACAAGGGCGGCCTGCGCTTCCACCGGTCGGTGAACCTCGGCGTGGTGAAGTTCCTCGGCTTCGAACAGGTCTTCAAGAACGCCCTGACCGGCCTCGGCATCGGCGGCGGCAAGGGCGGCAGCGACTTCGACCCGCACGGCCGGTCGGACGCCGAGGTCATGCGGTTCTGCCAGTCGTTCATGACCGAACTCCACCGGCACATCGGCGAGCAGACCGACGTTCCCGCGGGCGACATCGGCGTCGGCACCCGCGAGATCGGCTACCTCTTCGGCCAGTACCGCCGCATCACCAACCGCTGGGAGGCCGGCGTCCTCACCGGCAAGGGGCAGAGCTGGGGCGGCTCGGCCGGCCGCACCGAGGCCACCGGCTACGGCAGCGTGCTGTTCGCGGCCGAGATGCTCAGCCTGCGCGGCGAGGACCTCGAGGGCCAGGCCGCCGTCGTCTCCGGTTCCGGCAACGTCGCCGTCCACACCATCGAGAAGCTCCTGCGCAGCGGCGCCCACCCGCTGACCTGCTCCGACTCGGCCGGCTATGTCGTCGACGAGAAGGGCATCGACCTCGAACTGCTCAGGCAGGTCAAGGAGGTCGAACGCGCCCGCGTCAGCGAGTACGCGGAGCGCCGCGGCGCCTCGGCACGCTATGTGCCCGGCGGCAGCGTCTGGGACGTGCCCGCCGACCTCGCCTTCCCCTCCGCCACCCAGAACGAGCTGACGGAACAGGACGCCGTCACCCTGGTGCGCAACGGGGTCAAGGCAGTCGCGGAAGGCGCCAACATGCCCACCACGCCGGAAGCGGTCCACCTGTTCCAGGAGGCCGGCGTGGCTTTCGGCCCCGGCAAGGCCGCCAACGCGGGCGGAGTCGCCGTCAGCGCCCTGGAGATGCGCCAGAACGCGGCCCGCGAGACCTGGTCGGCGGACCGCGTCGAGGACGAACTCGCGGCGATCATGCGGGACATCCACCGCACCTGCCACGAGACCGCCGAACGCTACGGTGCCCCGGGCGACTACGTGACCGGCGCCAACATCGCCGGCTTCGAGCGGGTGGCCGACGCGATGCTCGCCCAGGGCCTCGTGTGACCGGCTCGACCGGTCGGCCGAGGGTCAGGGCGAGAAGAGCACCTTGACGGCTCCCTCCTGCTTCTTCTGGAACATCTCGTAGGCCTCCGGAGCCTTCTCCAGCGGCACGCGGTGGGTGGCGAACTGCTCGGTGCCGAGCGGATCGCCGTCGGTGACGAGCGGCAGCAGATCGTCCACCCACCGCCACACGTTGGCCTGCCCCATCCGCAACTGCACCTGCTTGTCGAACATGGTCATCATCGGCATCGGGTCCGCCATCCCGCCGTACACGCCGGAGAGGGACACGGTGCCGCCGCGGCGTACCAGCTCGATCGCCAGGTGCAGGGCGGAGAGGCTGTCGACGCCGACGCGCTTCATCATCCGGGCGGCGACCGCACCGGGCAGCAGGGTCGTCAGCTGCTGCCCCGCCTTCGCCACCGGCGCGCCGTGGGCCTCCATGCCGACCGCGTCGATGACCGCGTCCGCCCCGCGGCCGTCGGTCAGATCACGGACCGCGTCCACGACCTTGGCGCCGTACTCGTCCAGGTCGAACGTGCGCACGCCGTGCGCCCTGGCCCGCTCCAGCCGTTCCGGCACCAGGTCGATGCCGATCACCAGGCCGGCACCGCGGTGCGCCGCGACGCGGGTGCACATGTCGCCGATCGGCCCGAGGCCCAGCACCACCACGGAGCCGCCGGGCGGCACCGCCGCGTACTCGACCGCCTGCCACGACGTGGGCAGCACGTCCGACAGGTAGACGAACCGGTCGTCCGGCGGGCCGTCGGGGACCTTGATGGGCAGCGTGTTGCCGAACGGGACCCGCAGGTACTGCGCCTGACCGCCGGGCACCTGCCCGTAGAGCTTGGTGTAGCCGAACAGCGAGGCGCCCATGCCGTGTTCCCTGACCTGGGTGGTCTCGCACTGGGACTGCAGGCCCTGCGCGCACATGAAACAGGTGCCGCACGAGACGTTGAAGGGCACCACGACGCGGTCGCCCGGCCGTACCGCGGTGACCTCCGAGCCCACTTCCTCCACCACGCCCATCGGTTCGTGGCCGAGGATGTCTCCCGGATCGATGAACGGCCCGAACAGCTCGTACAGATGCAGGTCGGAACCGCAGAGCCCGGACGTCGTCACCTTGACGATCACATCGGTCGAGTCGCGGATCTCGGGATCAGGGACGGTGTCCACGCGTACGTCGCGCTTTCCGTGCCAGGTCAGTGCTTTCATCGTGCCTCCTCGTCCGCTTTCCCCGGCCGGTCGCCGGAGCCGGGTTCGGCCAGGCGGCGGTGTGCCGCGGCCTTGAGCCGGTCCGGGAGAACCTTGGCCGCGAGTTCCTGCGCCTTGGTCCTCGCCGAACCGGCGAGGGTCTTGTCCGTGCCGGCCATGAGCGCGTCCAGTCCCTGCTTCGCGACCAGCGCCGGATCGTCCTTGGGCTGCTGTCCGACCTTGGTGTCGCCCATGTCGGCACGGTGGAAGAAGTCCGTCTCCGTGGGGCCGGGCATCAGCGACGTGACGGTGACGCCGGTGTCCCGCAGTTCGTTCCGAAGCGCCTGCGCGAAGGACTGGAGGAAGGACTTCGAGGCGTTGTAGACGGCCTGGAAGGAGCCCGGCATGGTCGAGGCGACGGACGAGGTGATGAGCAGTCGTCCCTCGTCGTCGTCGGCCATGTCCCGCAGCAGGCGTTTGGCCAGGTGGACCGTCGATCTGACGTTGAGGTCCACGACGGAGAGTTCGTCGGCGAGGTCGGTGTCGAGGAACGCGCCGCCGCGGCCGATGCCCGCGTTGAGCGCGGCGACCGCGACCGGGCGACCGGTCCTGGAGACCGCCTCGTAGAGCCGTTCGGTCTCGTCGTGGTCACGCAGGTCGGCACGGACCGCCTGCACCGTCGTGCCGGCGGCGCGCATCCGCTCGGCGGCCTGACGCAGCCGGGCGTCGTCCTCCGCGTTGACGATCAGGTCGAAACCGCGCTCGGCCAGCTGTTTTCCCAGTTCGAAGCCGATGCCACTGGACGCCCCCGTGACAACGGCCAGAGGGTTCGAAGAGGTCATGCGGCGACGGGTACCCAGGTGCCGGACATTCACCGGACGGAGCCGACCTCCGCCCGGCGAACACAGTCCGTGGCTCACTCGAATGCAGTACGTGAAGCGGCCCGGCCACCGGGAGCGGCCGACGCTGGTCGCAGGCCGGAAGACCCGGCAGGACGCACGGGACGTACGGAGGTAATCGATGAACGCCGCCTTCTCGCGCAGTTGGAAACACGCCGTCGTCACCGGTGGCGCGGGCTTCGTCGGTTCGCACCTGTGCACGGCGCTGCTGGACTCCGGCGCCGCGGTGACCTGCGTCGACGACTTCAGCACCGGCCGTCCGGAGAACATATCCGCGCTGCGCGACCGCCCCGGGTTCCAGCTCGTGCAAGCCAGCGTCAGTGAGCCGTTCACCGTCGAGCCGCCCGCGGACCTGGTGCTGCACTTCGCCTCCCCGGCCTCCCCGGCCGACTACCTCCGGCTGCCGCTGCACACGCTCGACGCCGGCAGCCTCGGCACCCGCAACGCTCTGGCGCTCGCCCACCGTCTCGGCGCCCGCTTCCTGCTGGCGTCCACCTCGGAGGTCTACGGCGACCCCCAGCAGCATCCGCAGAACGAGCGCTACTGGGGCAACGTCAACCCGGTCGGCCCGCGCAGCGTGTACGACGAGGCCAAGCGTTTCGGTGAGGCACTGACCACCGCCCACGCGGACGCCAACGGCACCGACACCGGCATCGTGCGGCTGTTCAACACCTACGGACCCCGGATGCGCGGCCACGACGGCCGGGCGGTACCGACGTTCGTCCGCCAGGCGCTGGTCGGCGAGCCCCTGACGGTGAGCGGCGACGGCCGTCAGACGCGGTCCCTCTGCTACGTCGACGACACCGTCCGCGGCATCCTGGCGGCCGCCGCCCATGGACTGCAGGGCCCGGTGAACATCGGCAACCCGACCGAGATCACCATGCTCGACCTCGCCCGTCTGGTCATCGAACTCACCGGTTCCCGCTCCGAGATCCGCTTCATCGAGCGGCCCACCGACGACCCGGCCGTGCGCTGCCCCGACATCACGCTGGCCCGCGACAAGCTCGAATGGGAGCCGTCCGTGAGCGCCGAGCAGGGCCTGCGCCGCACCATCGCCTGGTTCCGCGACCAGATGGACTGACGGCGCGCCCGCCCGCCCCGACCCTGGACGCGCCTCGTCGAAAGGCCTGTGACTGACATGCGCATTCTCGGAATCAACGCCCTGTTCCACGACCCCGCCGCCGCACTCGTCATCGACGGCAGGACCGTCGCCGCGGCCGAGGAGGAACGCTTCTCCCGGCGCAAGCACGGAAAGCGCCCGCTGCCCTTCTCCGCCTGGGAACTGCCGGAGCAGTCCGCCGCCTGGTGTCTGAAGCGCGCCGGGCTGCGTCCCCAGGACCTCGACGCGGTGGCGTACTCGTTCGATCCGTCGCTCGCGAGGCCGACCGACGCCATGGGCCTCGACGACCCCTGGGACCACCTGCGTCTCGCCTACGCACGAGAGGCTCCCGGCTTCCTGCAGACCGCGCTCCCGGGCCTCGACCCCGACATCGTCCGCTTCGTGCCGCACCACATGGCACACGCCGCCTCCGGCGCCTTCGCCGCACCCGACGCCGACAGCTCGTCGGTGCTCGTCCTCGACGGCCGCGGCGAACGGGCCTCGCACCTCGCCGCACGCCGGATACACGGCCGGCTGGAGGCCCTGCACGCACAGGAACTGCCCCACTCGCTCGGACTCGTCTACGAGGAACTGACCGAGCACCTCGGATTCCTGCGGTCCAGCGACGAATTCAAGGTGATGGCCCTCGCCTCCCACGGCACACCCCGCATGCTCGGCGAACTGCGCAAGTACGTGCACCCCACCGGCGACGGCGGGTTCCGGGCGACCGGCGTGCCCTGGCAGCAGTTCTGCGCGCCGCGGGGTCCGGAGGAGCCGTGGACCCAGGAGCACGCCGACGTGGCCGCGAGCGCCCAGGCCGTCCTCGAGGAGACCATGCTCGACCTCGTGCGCCACCTGCACGGGCAGACCCACGACAGCCTGCTCACCCTCGCCGGCGGCGTCGCCCTCAACTGCGTGGCCAACTCCCGTATCGCCCGCGAAGGCCCCTTCTCCCGGGTCTGGGTACAGCCCGCCGCGGGTGACGCGGGCACCGCCCTGGGCGGCGCTCTGCTGCTGTCGGCCGGCGCGGGGGACGACCCGGAGCCGATGCACGGCGCGGACCTCGGACGTGACTGGTCCGACGCGGAACTCGGCGCCTGGCTGAAGACCGCCGCCGTGCCCTTCGACCGCCCCGCCGACATCGCCGCGACCGTGGCGGAGGCACTCGCCGACAACGCGATCGTGGCCTGGTTCCAGGGCCGTTCCGAGTACGGACCCAGGGCCCTCGGCCACCGCTCGCTGCTCGCCCACCCCGGCCACGCGGGCAACCTCGAGCGCCTCAACGACGTCAAGGGCCGTGAGCAGTTCCGGCCGGTCGCCCCGATGGTGCTCGCCGAACGGGCCGCGGAGATCTTCGAAGGGCCGTTGCCCAGCCCGTACATGCTCTTCGTGCACGACGTGGCCCCGGCGTGGCGGGAACGCATCCCCGCCGTCGTCCACGTCGACGGAACGGCCCGCATCCAGACCGTCGACCGCTCGCGCGAACCCCTGGTGGCCCGGATGCTCGCCGAGTTCGAGCGGCTCACCGGACTGCCGGTGGTCGTCAACACCAGCCTGAACACCGCCGGGCGGCCCATGGTCGACGACCCGCGCGACGCCCTCGAATGCTTCGGCTCGTCGCCCGTCGACCTGCTGGCCATCGGACCGTACGCCATCCGGCGCGGCGACTTCTTCCGCCACGGCGACGACACCGACGACTCCGGAACGGGAGCCCTGCGATGACCGCCCATGGAGACGGGCCGCTGCGGTACACCGTGGTGATACCGACCGTCGGCAGGCCCAGTCTGACCGCGTGCCTGCGGGCGCTGGCCGCCGCCGGCGGCCCCGGGCCGGTGCGGGTGGTCCTCGTCGACGACCGCCGCGGCGCCCCCCGCACCCCCCTCCCGGTCGAGATTCCCGCGAAGCTGCGGCCGGTCACCTCCGTGGTGCCGGGCCGCGCCCGGGGACCGGCCGCGGCCCGCAACACCGGTCTGCGGGTGGCCGGCCCCGTCCCCTGGATCGTCTTCCTCGACGACGACGTGGTGCCCGGACCCACCTGGTGCGACGACCTGGCCCGCGACCTCGCGGCGGCCGGGCCCCGCACCGGCGGCGTCACCGCCCGGATCGAGGTCCCGCTGCCCACGGACCGCCCGCCCACCGACTGGGAGCGCAACACCGCGGGCCTGGCCACCGCCCGCTGGATCACCGCCGACATGGCCTACCGGCGGGAGGTGCTGGAGGCCGTCGGCGGCTTCGACGAACGCTTCCCGCGCGCCTTCCGGGAGGACGCCGACCTGGCGCTGCGCGTCCGGGCGGCCGGGTGGGACCTGGCCGCGGGCAGCCGCACCACCACGCATCCGGTCCGGCCGGCCGGCCGCTGGGTCTCCGTACGCGTCCAGGCGGGCAACGCCGACGACGTGCTGATGAACCGGCTGCACGGGCGCGACTGGTGGCGGCGGGCGGACGCGCCACGGGGGCGCCTGCCCCGCCACCTCGCCGTGACGGCCTCGGCGGCCGCCGCGCTGACGTGCGCGGCGCTGGCCAGGCCCGTCGCGGCCACCGCCTGCGCCGCGCTCTGGCTCGCCGGCACCGCCGAGTTCGCCTGGGCCCGGATCGCGCCGGGCCCCCGGACCCGCGACGAGATCATCTCGATGGCGCTGACCAGCGCGGTCGTCCCGCCCGTCGCCACCTGGCACTGGCTCGGCGCACACCTTCGCCACCGCCGGACGCGGCCGCTGCCGCGGCCCGTACAGGCCGTGGTCCCGGAGGCGTCCGGCCGGGCGGTGCGGGAGCGGGTGCTGCCATGAGCGACTCCTCCGAGGCCCGGCACCCAAGGGGACCGGAGCGACACGGCACCGGCCCGTGGCTCTTCCACGGCCCGCCGGTGGCGCGGGGCACCCCGCTGCCGCCGGACGCCGCCGACCTGCCCGACGCGGTCCTCTTCGACCGCGACGGCACACTCGTCGTCGACGTGCCTTACAACGGCGATCCGACGCGTGTCGTGCCGATGCCGTCCGCCTGGGAGGCCCTGGCCGCCCTGCGCGCCCTGGGCATGCCGGTGGGCGTCGTCAGCAACCAGTCGGGCGTTGCCCGAGGCAGGCTGACCCTTCGTCAAGTGGCGGCGGTGCAGCGGCGTATCGACGCCCTGCTCGGGCCGTTCGCCGTATGGGCCGTCTGCCCGCACGGGCCCGACGACGGCTGCCGGTGCCGCAAGCCCGCGCCCGGACTCGTGCTCGCCGCGTGCGAACGCCTCGGCGTGTGCCCGTCGCGCACCGTCGTCATCGGCGACATCGGCTCCGACGTGACGGCCGCGCTCGCCGCGGGCGCGCGGGGGGTCCTCGTGCCCACGGCGGCCACCCGGCCCGAGGAGATCGCGGCGGCGCCCGAGACCGCTCCCGACCTGCTGCGCGCGGTACGGCTCGTCCTGGACCCGGCCGCACGGTGCGGCAAGCCGGCGGCACCGCGGACCGGGGCGGACCGCCCGGGACGTGCCGTGACGGCACCGGCCGTCGCGCGCCCCCCGGCGGAGACGGACCGGACCGCCGGCCCTCAGCAGCGTCCCGACCGACTGACCCGCGTCCTTCCCGTGGGCGGTACAGCGGTGCTCGCCGCGGCGACGGCCGCCGCCGGCGGCGGGCGGGGCCGTGGGAGCGGGGGCATGACCCTCTCCACCTGCCTGCCGGCCTTCGTACGCGAGGAGTGGCCGTGAGCAGGCCCAGAACGCTGGTCGTGCGGCTCGACAGCGCCGGTGACGTGCTGCTGGCCGGGCCCGCCGTGCGCGCCGTCGCCGCGGGTTCCTCGCACACCGCGCTGCTCTGCGGACCGCTCGGTGTCCACGCCGCGCACCTGCTGCCCGGCGTCGACGAGGTGCTGGTCCACGACGCCCCCTGGGTGGGACTGGAGCCAGCGCCCGTGTCGTACGAGGTGACGCAGCAACTGCTGGAGAGGCTGCGGGCCGGCCGCTACGACCGGGCCCTGATCCTCGTCTCCCACCATCAGAGCCCGCTGCCGATCGCCTTGCTCCTGAAGCTCGCGGGCGTCGGCTGGACCGCGGCCGACTGCGAGGACTACCCCGGTGCGCTGCTGGACCTGAGGCACCACCGCAAGCCGCGCCGCCACGAGGCCCGCGCCGCGCTGGACCTCGCCCTGGACGCGGGCTTCGCCCTGCCGCCCGGCGACGACGGCTCCCTGCGCGTCAGCGCGCCGGCCGGGACCGAGCATCTGACCGGGCCGGAGCCGTACGTGGTGCTGCATCCGGGCGCCGCCGTCCCCGCCCGGGCCTGGAGCGCGGAACGGGCGGCAGGGGCCGCAGCCGCGCTCTCCGCCGCCGGCCACCGCGTCGTGGTCACGGGAGGCCGGGCGGAGAAGGACCTGACCGCCCAGGTCGCGGCGGACCACGCGCTGGACCTGGGCGGGATGACGTCCCTCCCGCAACTCGCGGGCGTGCTCGCCGGGGCGCGGGTGGCCGTGGTCGGCAACACCGGCCCCGGGCACCTCGCGGCCGCGGTCGGCACGCCGGTGGCCTGCCTGTTCGCGCCCGTGGTGCCGGCCGACCGCTGGCGCCCCTACAACGTCCCGCACGTGCTGCTGGGCGACCAGCGGGCACCGTGCGCGGGCAGCCGCGCCCGGAAGTGTCCCGTGGCCGGGCACCCCTGCCTCGACGGGGTCGGCAACGCGGAGGTGCTCGCCGCGGTGGCGGCCCTCGGCGCCACGGACAAGGAGCGAGGAGCACGACGATGAACATTCTGCTGTGGCATGTGCACGGTTCCTGGACGACGGCGTTCGTGCAGGGCCCCCACACGTATCTCGTTCCGGTCACCCCCGGCCGCGACCCGGACGGGCTCGGGCGGGCCCGTACCTTCGACTGGCCGGACACGGTGCGGGAGACGACGCCGGAGCAGCTGCGCGACGCGCAGGTCGACCTCGTCGTGCTGCAACGGCCGCACGAGATGGAACTCGCCGAGCGCTGGCTCGGCGGACGCCGGCCCGGACGTGACATACCGGCCGTCTACCTCGAGCACAACGCGCCGGACGGCGACGTACCAGCCACCCGGCACCCGTTCGCCGACCGCGACGATCTGACGCTGGTGCACGTCACGCACTTCAACCGGCTGTTCTGGGACAACGGTTCCACCAGGACCGTGGTCGTCGAACACGGCGTCGTCGACCCGGGACACCTCTACACCGGGCGGCTGGCGCGGGCGGCCGTCGTGGTCAACGAGCCGGTACGACGCGGCCGATGGACGGGTACGGACCTGCTCGCCGGGCTCGCGGAAGCAGCTCCGCTCGATGTGTTCGGCATGCGCACCGACGGCCTGGCGGAACACCTCGGCCTGCCGCCGGACCGCTGCCGCACCGCCGATCTGCCGCAGCGGGAACTGCACGGTGCGATGGCCGAACGCCGGCTGTATCTCCACCCGGTGCGCTGGACCTCCCTCGGTCTCTCGCTGCTGGAGGCGATGCATCTGGGGATGCCGGTCGTCGCCCTCGCCACCACGGAGGCCGTCGAGGCGGTGCCGCCCGGCACCGGGACGCTGTCCACCCGGCCCGACGTCCTCGCCCGCGCCGTACGCCGGTACCTGGAGGAACCGGAAGCGGCGGCGGCCGACGGCGCCCGCGCCCGGCAGGCGGCGCTGCAGCGTTACGGACTCAAACGTTTCCTGGACGACTGGGAGCGACTGATGACGGAGGTGCGCGCATGACCTACAGCGATGCCATCGGAACCGAAGCGCTGTCGATCGCGCTCGTCTCGGAGCACGCCAGCCCGCTCGCCGTACTCGGCGGGGTGGACGCCGGCGGGCAGAACGTCCACGTCGCCCGGCTGGCGGGCGCGCTCGCCGACCGGGGCCACCGGGTCACCGTCTACACCCGGCGCGACGCGCGGGAACTGCCGGACCGGGTGCGGCTGCGCGCCGGCGTCGAGGTGCGCCATGTGTCCGCGGGCCCGCCGGAGGAGATACCCAAGGACGAACTCCTGCCGCACATGCTGGGGTTCGGACGTCACCTGGTGCGCGACTGGCAGAGCGACCCGCCCGACCTCGTGCACTCGCACTTCTGGATGTCGGGAATGGCCGCCCTGCACGCCACCCGTGAACTGTGGCTGCCGCTCGTGCACACCTTCCACGCCCTCGGCACGGTCAAGCGCAGGCACCAGCGGCACGCCGACACCAGCCCGCCGGCCCGGATCGCCTGCGAGAAGGAGGTCGGCGCCGGCTGCGACCGGATCCTGGCCACCTGCCGCGACGAGGTCGCGGAGCTGGCGGCCATGGGCATCCCGCCGGAACGCGTCGGTGTCGTGCCGTGCGGCGTCGACACCGACCAGTTCACCCCGCAGGGACCGGCCGCCGCCCGCGGGGCCCAGGGCCACCGGCTGATCCAGCTCGGCCGGCTCGTCCCCCGCAAGGGCGCGGCGATCTCCATCACCGCGCTGACGAGACTGCCCGGCGTGGAACTGCTGGTCGTCGGCGGCCCCCCGCCCGGCCGGCTCGACGACGACCACGAGGTGCGCAGGCTGCGCGACCTGGCCCACGGCCTCGGTGTCGCCGACCGCGTCCACTTCACCGGAGGCGTCCCGAGCGAGGAGGTGGCGCCGCTGATCCGCTCCGCCGACGTGGTGCTGTGCCCCGGCGACTACGAGCCCTTCGGCATCGTGCCGCTGGAGGCGATGGCCTGCGGCAAACCGGTCGTCGCCACCGCCGTCGGCGGCCATCTCGACACCGTCGCCGACCCGGCCACCGGGCGGCTCGTGCCGCCCCGCGACCCGGAGGCGCTCGCCCGTGCGGTGGCCGAACTGCTCGCGGACCCCCGGCTGCGGGAGGCCTGCGGGGAGGCCGGACGCCGCAGGGTGCTGAGCCGGTTCGGCTGGGCACGGGTCGCCGCCGGCACCGAAGCCGCCTACCTGGGGGTACTGGCCGCCCGGCCGGCCCTCGCCCGGGTGACCGGGACGACAGGGGTGGTCTGACAGCACCGCCGGCCGCGTCCCGGCCCGCCCGGACCCGCGCCACCGGCGACCGCCGCCACGACGTCCGAAGAGACCGACGCCCGAAGGAGGTGCGGGTACGGCCGCCGTCCCCAGGGACGCGCGCACGGCCCGACCAGCATGAGCGAACCACTTGCCACGGAGGCCGCGCACCGGCACTGCCAGTCGCTCCAGGACGCCCTCGGCCGGTTCCGCCGGGAGGGCCTCGACCAGGTCGCCCGGTGGGGCCACCACCTCGCCGCCGTCCTGCCCGTCGGCGGCCGCCTGCTGGCCGCCGGCAACGGCGGCAGCGCCGCCCAGGCCCAGCACCTGACAGCCGAACTGGTCGGCCGCTACCGCGACGAACGCCCCGCCCACTCCGCCATCGCGCTGCACGCGGAGACCTCCAGCATCACGGCGATCGGCAACGACTACGGCTTCGAGCACGTCTACGCCCGCCAGGTCGCCGCCCACGGCCGGCCCGGCGACGTCCTGCTGCTGCTGTCCACCTCGGGCAGCAGCGCCAACCTGACCGGCGCGGCGGAGACCGGACGGGCCGCCGGACTGCTGGTGTGGGCCATGACCGGACCGCGCCCCAACCCCCTGGCGGACATCGCCGACGACGCCCTCTGCATCGCCGCCGGCACCGCCGCCACCGTGCAGGAGGCCCACCTCGTCGCCGTACACCTGCTGTGCGAGGCCTTCGACGAGGCGACAGCCGCTCCGGTGCCGCCCGCGAAGACCCTGCGGCACGCGCCGGGAGCGGCCGCCACCCAGGCCGCCGCCGCCCGCCGGATGCTGTCGTGACCGGCCCGGGCCCGCTGGTCGTCGTCGGGGACGTGCTCCTCGACGAGGACATCGAAGGCGTCGCCGAGCGCCTGGCCCCGGACGCGCCCGCGCCAGTCGTCGACGTGCGAGGGAAGCACCGGAGGCCCGGCGGCGCCGGTCTCGCCGCGGTGCTGGCCGCCCAGGACGGCCGCGAGGTGGTCCTCGTCACCGCCCTCGGCGACGACCCTGCGAGCGAGGCGGTACGCCGGGCGCTGAAAGGACGCGTCCGGCTGGCCGAACTCCCGCTGCGGGGAACCCTGCCGGTCAAGACCCGCGTGCTGGCCGGCGGGCGGCCCCTCGTACGCCTCGACCGCGGCGGCGGCACACCCGGCAGCCCCGGCGCCGCCGTGGCCGAGGCGCTGGCAGAGGCGGAGGCCGTCCTCGTCGCCGACTACGGCAGGCACACCGCCGACGCCGTCCGTGAACAGCTCGCCGAGGCCGCCCACCGCACGCAGCTGGTCTGGGACCCGCACCCCCGCGGCGCCGCCCCCGTCCCCGGCGCCCGGATCGTCACACCGAACGCCGCCGAGGTCCGCTCGCTCACCGGCTCTCCCGCCGACGAGGAACCCTCGCTGCGCGACTTCGCGGAACGCGGCTCGCGACTGGCGGACCGCTGGCTGGCGGCGACCGTCGCCGTCACCCTGGGCGAACGCGGCGTCCTGCTGACCCGGCCGGGCGGCGGCACGCCCATGCTCGTCCCCGCGCCCTACCGCGCCGACGGCGACCCCTGCGGCGCGGGTGACTGCTTCGCCGCGGCCACCGCCGCCGCCCTGGCGGACGGCGCACTCCCCGAGGAGGCGGTGCAGCGCGGCGTGGCCGGCGCTGCGGCGTTCGTGGCGGCGGGCGGTGCCGGCAATCCGAAGCTGTGGCGGACGGCGTTCGCCGGCCGGACGCGGCACGGGGCGGCGACGGACCCGTTCGCGCTCGTGGAGAGCGTCCGGGCGCGGGGCGGCACCGTGGTCGCCACGGGCGGCTGCTTCGACCTGCTGCACGCCGGGCATGTGGGCCTGCTGGACAGCGCGCGCCGTATCGGCGACTGCCTGATCGTGTGCGTCAACTCCGACGCCTCGATCACGCGTCGCAAGGGGCCGGGCCGTCCGCTGAATCCGGTGGAGGACCGGGTGCGGGTGCTCGCCGGACTGGGCAGCGTCGACGCCGTCGCCGTCTTCGAGGAGGACACCCCGATCGCGTTGCTCAGCAGGCTGCGGCCGGACGTGTGGGTCAAGGGCGGCGACTACTCCGTGGAGGACCTGCCGGAGGCCGACGTGGTACGCGCCTGGGGCGGGCAGGCGGTCGTCCTGCCCTACCTCGACGGCCGCTCCACCACGCTGCTCGCTCACCGCGCGGCCGAATCGGCGAAGCCGGTCGACACCCCGCCGCGCTGACCGACCACGACGGCCTGCACTCGCCGGCCGCACGGCCCGGCGCCGAAGGAGACCAGATGAGCACCCGCACCGGCGAGAGCCCGAGCACTGCGACGAGCCCGCGCCCCCGTGTCCTGGTGCTGCGGGCACTCGGTCTCGGCGATCTGCTCGCCGCCGTACCCGCCCTGCGGGCCCTGCGGCGCGGGCTGCCCGGACACGACATCGTGCTGGCCGCGCCCGCCCGGCTGACCACGGCCGCCGCGGCGACGGGGCTCGTCGACCGGCTGCTGCCCGCCTCCGCGCCCGGCAGGGCCGTACCGGCGGAGCTGACCTGGGACGGTCCGCCGCCGGACATCGCCGTGGACCTGCACGGGAACGGTCCCGCCAGCCGCGGGCTGCTCGCCGGGCTGGGGCCCCGCGACCTCTACGCCTACGGGCTGCCGGACGGTCCGGTGTGGCGGGACGACGAGCACGAGCGGGAGCGCTGGTGCCGCCTGCTCGAAGGACACGGGCTGCCGGCCGACCCCGAGGACCTGTCCGTGCCGCCGCCCACCACCCGCTCACCCGCACCGGGCGCCGTGGTCGTGCATCCGGGCGCCGACGCGGCGTCCCGCCGCTGGCCCACGGAGCGCTTCGCCGCCGTGGCGCGCGAGCTGCACCGCGCCGGACACCGTGTCGTGGTCACGGCCGGGGCGGCGGAGGCCCGGCCGGCGGCCTCGGTGGCCCGCCCGGCCGGGCTGCCCGACGGGGCGGTGCTCGGCGGGGCGGGCGGCGACATCCCGTTCGACGTGCTCATGGCCCTGGTCGCGGAGGCACGCTGCGTGGTGGTGGGGGACACCGGGCTCGCCCATCTGGCGACGGCCCTCGGCACCCCGTCCGTCACCCTGTTCGGCCCGGTGGCGCCCCGGCTGTGGGGCCCGCCCGCCCGGCCGCGCCACCGGGTGCTGTGGCACCCGGACGCCGACGACCCGCCGCGTCCCGGTGACGCCCACGGCGACCGGCCCGACGAGCGGCTGCTGCGCATCACCGTCGAGGAGGTACTCGACGCCGTACGCAGCCTGCCGCTGCCCGGGACAGGGCCACCGGCCGGTCAGGCAGCCGTGCTCAGACCGGGCTGACCGGTCAGCGCCGGCCCCTCGGTCCGTACGACCACCGGCTTCGCGGTGACCCGGCGTTCCCGGAGCACGTAGCCCGCGCCGATCGCGCCCGCGATCAGCAGTCCGCCGGTCACCAGCGCGCCGCGCGCACCGGCCAGCTCCATCAGCAGCCCGAGCGCCGGGGGACCAGCGAGGCCCCAGAGGGTACGGACACTGCCCCACACGCCCAGCACCCGGCCCCGCATGTGCGGCGGCGGATCGGTCTGGAGCACGGTCGTGCCCGCGGTGTCGGAGACCGACTCCACGAGGGCCATCGGCAGCACGATGATCAGCAGTATCGCGAGCGACGGCGAGAGACCCGCGACGATCTGCAGGACACCGCCGGCCGCCGCGAGGGCGCCCACCAGCCGCACGGACGGCTTGCGCAGCCGCGCTCCGAGCACCGCGCCCAGGATGCCGCCGACGGCGAGCACGGTGGACACGGTGCCGAAGGCCCCGGCACCGCCGGCCAGTGGCCCGACCACGAGCACGGCGAGCGTGAGCTGGTAGTTACGTCCGAAGACGGCGCTCAGCCCGGTGATCCCCGCGAGCGCGACCAGCCTCGGCCTGCGCATGAAGTACCTCAGGCCCTCGCGCATGCTCATGTCCTCGCCCGGATCCTGTGCGGCGGCGGCCTTCTCGGTCCGGCGCTCCGACCGGGCGCGGACCGCGCCCGCCACGGGGCGCAGGAACGGTATGACGGCGGTCACGAAGAGGAAGGAAAACCCGTTGGCCGCATAGGCGGCGGCCGTGCCGAGGAAGCCGACGGTCACACCGGCGAGCGCCGCGCCCGCCAGCCGGCCCGCGTTGTGCACCAGCGAACCGACGCCGATCGCGGAGGGAACGTCCTCCGTCCGGACGAGGTCGTTGCCGAGCAGCGCGCACGCCGGGCCGTCGACGGTGGCGATGACACCCGTGACAGCGGCGAGCGCCATCAGGACACCCAGGTTCAGCTGGTCCATCGCCACGAGGAACGCCGTCGTGAACGCCACGGCGCCCAGCAGCGCCTGGCTCATTGCCGCGGTCAGCTTGCGGGGCCAGCGGTCGACGGCGGCGCCGCCGGCGAGGCTCATCAGCAGCCCGGGCGCGGCCTGCACGGACATCGAGAGTCCGGTCGCGGCGGCCGACCCCGTGATCTGGAGCACCAGCAGGTTCTGCACGGTGAGCTGCATCCACGTACCGGCGTTCGACACGAAGTTCGCGACGGACCACCAGCGCATGCTGCGGTACTTGAGGCAGCGCCACGGCGAACGGTCGCCCAGCAGGCGCTGCGCGAGACGGCCGGACGGAGCCGGGGAGGCGGATGGGGCGGAGGAAGAAGAAGGCACGGTGAACACTCGGGTGACGAGCCCCCGAGGGACCCATGTGGCGGAATGCGGCGGAAGCTCGGAACACCGGCTGCACTGCGCGGTCGCTCCACCGGATCTTGACGGCTCCCCACTACGGAAGACTGTCCCCCCGCACGTCCGTTGACGGCGAAAGGCGCTCCCCGGCAGGGCGCAGCCCATCGTGGCAGACGGCTTCGGAGAAGCGGTTCGAGCGACCCCGCCCACGGTGCCCGCGACGGGCCGGAACCCTTGCGCGCACTGGGATCGGGCACTTCTGGTGTGCTTGCTCACAGGCCCTTTCGAGCGGGCGCGCGAGGCATCGCGCGAGTGCCGGAGACAGTAGCGCGCGTCACAGTGGAGTGGATGCGGTGCGGCAGGTACCCACCGGAGCCGATGCCGTGTCAGCCGCACGCCGAGCGGCATCCGAACGGGCGCGGACGGAAGGCAGAGCATTGAGCAGCGGAGTGCAGGTCGACCTTCAAGGCAGGCAGGCCCTGGTGACCGGCGGCGCGAGAGGCCTTGGCGCGGCGATCAGCCGCCGGCTGGCCGGCGCGGGGGCGAGCGTCCTGGTCGCGGACGTACGCAGGGACCTCGCGGAGGAACTGTGCGAGGACCTGGCCCGGCAGGGCGGCAAGGCGGAGTTCGTGGCGCTGGACGTACGGGACTCCGCCGCGGTCGCGGACGTCTTCCGCGAGCTGGACGAGGACGGCGGCCGGGTCGACCTCCTCGTCAACAACGCGGCCGTCGACGTCTGCAAGTCGATCGAGCACCTGACCGCCGAGGAGGTGAGCCGGGTGATCACCACCAACCTGCTCGGCCCGATGTTCCTCTGCCTGGAGACCTACCGCCGCATGGTCGCGCGTGGCGGCGGTCACATCGTCAACATCCTCTCCACCGCGGCCAACCGCACCTGGACGGAGGCGGGACCGTACGCGGCCGGCAAGTCCGGGCTGCGCGCCTTCACCCACACCCTGTTCCAGGAGGCGCAGCGCGACTGTCCCGGGATCGGCGTCACCGGCATCATCGCCGGCGGCATGGCGACCCCGTTCATCCTCGACCGCTTCCCGGACGCGGACCTGACCATGCTCCAGAGCCCCGACATCGTCGCCGACACCGTCCTTTACGCCCTGTCCGTGCCGGACACCAGCGCGGTCTCCGAACTGGTCGTCGTGCCGCGCAAGGAGCCCTCATGGCCGTGACCCCAGGAGCAGCCGCCCCGTCCTCGCCGGGCGCCGGCCGGCCGGTCGCCATCGTCACCGGCGCCGACTCCGGCATCGGCCGGGCCACCGCCGTGCGGCTGGCCGCGGCGGGCATGGACGTCGGGATCACCTTCCACACCGACCAGGAGGGGGCGCAGGAGACGGCCGAGGAGGTACGCGGCCACGGCCGCCGTGCCGCCGTCGCCCGGATGGACCTCACGGTCCTGCCCGGCGCCGCCGACGTCATCGACCGGCTCGCCGGTGAACTGGGACGGGTGGACGTGCTCGTCAACAACGCCGGCACCGGCACCGCCACACCCTTTCTCGACGTGGATCTCGACACGGTCCGCCAGGTCGTCGACGTGGACCTCGTCGGCCCGTTCCTGTGCGGTCAGCGGGCCGCCCGCCGCATGATCGACCAGGGGGACGGCGGCAGGATCGTCAACGTCACCTCGGTCCACGAGCATCAGCCGAGGGTCGGCGCCGCCCCCTACTGCGCGGCCAAGGGCGGTCTCGGTCTGCTCACCCAGGTGATGGCCCTCGAACTCGCCGAACACGGCATCACGGTCAACTCCGTCGCGCCCGGGGAGATCGCCACTCCCATGACCGGCCAGGAGGACACGGACGTCCACGCCGAGGAGCGGCCGGGCATCCCGCTGCGCCGCCCCGGCGACGCACGGGAGGTCGCGGCGGTCATCGCATTCCTCGCGGGCCGGGACGCGGCTTACGTCACCGGAGCGTCGTGGTCGGTCGACGGCGGGATGCTGCGGATGGGCCCCATGGCAGGATCGCACCTCCAGGACGACTCCTGGCGCAGGCCCTGAGGCAGCGGCCCGAGCCGTACCGGCCCCGGCGACCATGAGGACCGCTCCCGCCCCCTCATGCGGGAGCGGCCTCGTCGGTGGGGGCCGTGCCGTGGTGCTGCGGCCGTGTCGCGCGGGCCGCGGTGTTGCGGGCCGTTCCCGTGCCGCGGCACGGGAACGGCTGTCAGTCGGGGAGGCCGCCGGCGACGGCGACGTTCCCGTACCAGAGGGCGCTCTGCTTCGGAGTGCGCCGCTGCGTCTCGAAGTCCACGCGCACGATGCCGAACCGCATCCCGTAGCCCTCGGCCCACTCGAAGTTGTCGAGCAGCGACCACAGGAAGTAGCCCCGGACGTCGGCCCCTTCCTCGATGGCCCGGTGGACCGCCCGCAGATGGCCGTCGATGTAGGCGATCCGGTCCGTGTCGTCGATCCGGCCGTCGGCGTCGACGGTGTCGTCGAACGCCGCGCCGTTCTCGGTGATGTACATGGCCAGGCCGGGATGGTCCTGGCTGATCCGGACCAGCTGCCGGCGCAGGCCGTCGGAGTCGATCTCCCAGCCGATGCCGGTCCTCGGCAGACCGCGGTCGAGGAAGCGCACGTCCTCGGCGCCGGGCCACGGTGACGGGCCGGAGGGCTCGCCGCCGCCGGCGACCCGGTAGGACGTGTAGTAGTTGACGCCGAGGAAGTCGACCGGCGCCCCGATGATCTTCTCGTCCTCCGGCTCGATGTGGCCGGTGCCGCACACCCGCTCGAAGTGCTCCCGCACGTCCGCCGGGTACGCACCCTCCACCACCGGGTCGAGGAAGAGACGGTTCTGGAGCAGGTCGATGCGGTGGGCGGCGTCCAGGTCGGCGCTGCTCTCGGTATCGGCGTCCACGGGATAGAAGTTGAGCGTGATCCCGACTTCGGCGTCGGGCGCCGCGGCGCGCACCGCGGGGACCGCGAGGCCGTGGCCGAGCAGCAGGTGGTGGGCGGCGATCAGCGAACCGGCCGGGTCGACGGCGCCGGGCGCGTGGATGCCGTTGCCGTAACCGAGGAAGGCCGCGCACCACGGCTCGTTGAGCGTGCCCCACAGTTTCACGCGGTCGCCGAGCGCCTCGCTCACCAGCTGGGCGTACTCGGCGAACCGGAAGGCCGTGTCGCGGTTCCGCCAGCCACCCTCGTCCTCCAGGGCCTGGGGGAGGTCCCAGTGGTAGAGCGTGAGGGCGGGCCGGATGTTCTTCTCCAGCAGGGAGTCGACCAGCCTGCTGTAGAAGTCCAGGCCCCGGGCGTCGGCCGGACCGCGCCCGTCCGGCTGGATGCGCGGCCAGGCCACGGAGAACCGGTAACCACCCATGCCCAGTTCGGACATCAGGGCGACGTCCTGCTCGTAGCGCGCGTAATGGTCGGCGGCCACGTCGCCGTTGTGGCCGTTCGCCACCTTGCCCGGCGTGCGGGAGAACGTGTCCCAGATCGACGCTCCACGGCCGTCCTGGCTCACCGCGCCTTCGATCTGGTACGCGGACGTGGCCACTCCCCACAGGAATCCCGGTGGAAAGGCCGATGCGGCCGGCGGGCGCGTGAGCCCTGCGGGAACCGGATCGTTCTCTGCGGTCATCGTCATCCTCTGATCGGTCGATCGCCGGTCGGCCGCGGGGCGCCCGCGGCCACCGGGCACGAACTGGGTGGAGCTGCTGAAGAGCGCTCCCGCTCCGGCGACCGGCAGCTCTGCGGCGGGGCAGGCGAAAGACCAGAGCTGTTCGTCAGCCGGAATGGGAGCGCTCCCATGAGATTCGGTCAGCGGGCGCGGGTTGTCAAGAGTGCGGGGTTCTGCCGCGGTCATTGACATGGGCCGCGGGAGCCGCTTCATTGGTCCGCGGCGCCGCACAAGTGGTGCCGGCCCTCTTTTTCGTGTCCGGTCGTGAAGGGCCGGGCTCCCGTGAGGGTCGCGGCGCTCGTATGGGAGCGCTCCCGTCCATCTTGGTCCGACCGCCCTGACTCGGCCGGCGAGGTGTCTTTGATGGGAGCGCTCCCGATGCTGCGTCGCGAAGAGCCGCCGTGAACCATCCGCACGCGTTCGCTTCCGTCCCCCACCCAGGAGGCCCGTACGATGTCCCGCGCCCCGCACCCGCGACCACGACGCCTCGGCCGTTCCGGCGCGGCAGCCGCCCTCGCGGCCGCGCTCACCGCCACCCTCTTCGCTCCGGCCTCAGGAGTCGCGGCGGAGGCAGCGGCCCCCGCGGCGGCGGCCGGCAGCGACCCGAGTCCCGTCCGCGTCAACCAGGTCGGCTACCTCACCGCGGCCGACAAGGTCGCCACCGTCGTGGCCGCCTCGACGTCGCCGCTCTCCTGGCAGCTGCGAGGCGCCGGGGACAACGCGGTCGTCGCCTCCGGCACCACCCGTGTGCACGGCAGCGACCCCGCCTCCGGCGACCATGTGCACCAGGCGGACTTCTCCTCGGTCACCCGCGCCGGCGACTACCGCCTCAGCGTCGACGGCGCCGGATCCAGCGTGGCCTTCACCATCCAGGACAAGGCCCTCTATCCCCAGCTGGGCCGCGAGGCCATGCAGTACTTCTACTTCCACCGCATGGGCACCCCGGTCGAGGGCCAGTACCTCCAGCACGGCGCCCACGCCCATGCCGCGCTCCACCCCGGCGACAGCTCCGTGCCCTGCTACAACGCCTGGTGCGGCGGCGAGCGGCTGAACGCCGCCGGCTCCTGGGCCGACGCCGGCGACTTCGGCATCTACCCCGTCAACCACGCCATCTCCGCCTGGACGCTGCTCAACCTCTACGAGCGCGACCCCGCGGCCTACGGCGACGGCAGCCTGCCCGTCCCCGAGCGCGGCAACGGCCGTCCCGACATCCTCGACGAGGTCGAGTACGGCTCGCGCTTCATGGCGGGGATGCTGCCCTCCACCGGCCTCGCTTCCCACAAGGTGCACAACCACACCTGGAGCGCCTTCCCCGTCACCGACATCGGCGCGGAGAACGCCCTCGCCCGCTCCGCCATGCCGCCGTCCACCAACGCCACCTACGCGGTCGCCCGCACGAACGCCCAGCTCGCCCGGGTGCTGCGGCAGTACGACCCCGCCCGCTCGGACGCTCTCTGGGCGAGCGCCAGGACCGCCTGGCAGCGCGCGGAGGCCATGCCCGACGTCGACTACGCGGTCGACTCGGACGCGGAGGGCGGCGGCGACTACCCCGACACCAGGAACAGCGACGACCGGTACGCCGCGGCGGCCGAGCTCTACCTGACCGCCCACCGGCGCGCCGACGGCTCGGCCGCCGGCTACCGCTCCGCCGTCACCGGATCGCCCCACTACGGCCAGGTCGCCCAGTTCGACTGGGCGGAGGTCGCCACCGCGGGAACGCTCTCCCTGCTGACCGTCGCGGCCGACCTGCCCGCCGCCGACATCGCCAGGATGCGCGGAAGCCTGACGGCCTTCGCCGACTCGGTCGTCACCACACTGAACGCCGAGGGCTACCCGGCCCTCATCCCCGGCTCCGCGAAGTACCCCTGGGGCTCCAACTCCTTCATCGCCAACCGGATGCTCCTCCTCGGCACCGCCCACGACCTGACCGACGACGTCCGGTACCTGAAGGCCATGCACCGCGCCATGGACTACCTCATGGGCAACAACGCGATGCGCCTGTCCTACATCACGGGCTACGGGGAGTACGCGGAGACCGATCTGCACGACCGGCTCGCCTGGGGCGCGTACCCCGGTACTCCCTATCCGAAGGGCTGGCTTTCCGGCGGGCCCAACAACGAGAACATCAACGACCCGGCGACGCCCACCGGGAGGCCGGCCGCGAAGTCCTACGCCGGTCCGGACACCGCGCCGGAGGCCTGGGGCTCAAAGGAGAACACCATCAACTGGAACGCGCCGCTCGCATGGACGGCGACGTACCTCGACCGCACGGCGGACCGGCTCTCGAACGGCGGCCCGGGCCCGCAGCCGGAGGAGTCCCTGCTCTCCCAGGGCCGCCCCGCGTGGGCGTCGTCCTCGGAGAACAGCGGGCTCGCGCCCGGGCAGGCGGTCGACGGCCGCGACGACACCCGCTGGAGCAGCGCCTTCCAGGACCACCAGTGGATCACGGTCGACCTCGGGTCGTCCCGCACCGTCTCGCGCCTGACGCTCAAGTGGGAGGCGGCGTACGCCAGATCGTTCACGGTCCAGGTCTCCGACGACCCCGGCTTCGGCACCTCGACGGAGCTGTACGCGACGACCTCGTCGACGGGCGGCACACAGCAGCTCGCCGTCGCGGGTCAGGGGCGCTACGTCAGGCTGCTGGGCCGGGTCCGGGCCACCCCGTACGGCATCTCGCTCCACGAGTTCCAGGTCCACGGCCGCTGAGCGGAACGGGCCTTGTCCGCAACGGGCGTCGGCACGCCTCGGCCGGCAGGTCCGCAGGACGCCGCGCAGCCGATGCGGGGCGGCCGGCGGGCCGGCCCGTCAGGCCGTGTCCCGGCGCACCAGCTCGGTGCGCACCACCACGTTCCGCCAGGCCGCGCCGGGGGCGGCCATCTGGTCGAGGAGGACGCCGACCATGGTGCGGCCCATCTCCTCGACCGGCTGCCGGACGGTGGTCAGCTGCGGGTCGGTGTGCTGGGCGAGCGGGGAGTCGTCGAAGCCGATGACGGCCACGTCGTCGGGCACCCGGCGCCCCGCCGCGCGCAGCGTGTGCAGGGCGCCGGCGGCCATCACGTCGGAGGCGGCGAACACGGCGTCGAGGTCCGGGTGGAGCCGCAGCAGCTCCGCCATGGCGTGACGGCCGCTCTCCTCGGTGAAGTCGCCCGCGGCCACCCAGGAGGGGTCGAAGTCCTCGCAGGCTCCGCGAACCGCCTCCTCGTAACCGCGCAGCCGGCACTGGGCCACGTACATGTCCGCGCGGCCCGTGATGGTGACGATCTTGCGGCGGCCGGTCGAGGCCAGGTGGCGCACGGCGATCCGGGCCCCTCCGGCGTTGTCGGAGTCGACGTAGGAGACCGTCTCGTCGCTGCTGCGGCGGCCGCCGAGGACGGTGGGCATGTCCATCTCGGAGAGCAGGTCCGGCAGAGGGTCGTCACGGTGCACGGAGACGAGCAGTACGCCGTCGATCCGGCGGGCCTTCGCGTACTGGAGGAACCGGCCGCGTTCACGCTCCGTGCGCACCAGGGTCAGCAGCAGCTGGAGCTCCGTGTCCGCGAGGCCCATCCCGACGCCGTGGATGATCTCGGAGAAGTAGGGCTCGGTGAAGAACCGCTTCTCGGTCTCCGGAATGACCAGGGCCACGGCGTCGGTGCGGCTGCCGGCGAGGGCGCGGGCCGCGTGGTTCGGGATGTAGCCGAGCTCGGCGATGGCCTGCTCCACGGCGTGCCGGGTCGAGTCGCGCACGCCGGGCGACTTGTTGATCACCCGGGAGACGGTGCCCCGCCCGACGCCGGCCAGGGCGGCGACCTGCTCGAGTGTGGGCTGGCCGAAACGGCCCCGTGCTGCCATGCGTGACCTCCGGAGGGGTGGTGCGGTATCCGTCGATTCTCCCTGGAGACCATGGTGACAGAGAGTTCGGGAGCGCTCCCATTATTGATCCATCCGCTCCGGCTTGTCGAGGAGCGCCGGCCGGGGGAGCCGTGCCACGGGCGGTGGTGGCGCGCGGCGGCCCATTTGGGCCGATTGAGGGTCTTTGGTCGCACTGAAAGGGGGGAGATTCTCACGCCGGCGACATCTCGGAGCAATAAAGCTCTGCTGCCCGACCTTGACAGAGGGTGTCGTCGCCGCGAAGCTTTCGAACCAAGCAGTAGTGGGAGCGCTCCCACTTGCCCGCCGGGCCCGCTCGGGCCTGCCCTTGCACCGCTTCCTCCACTTCCCCTCTTGTGACCGGTCCTGTTCGCCGTCAGCCCCACTCTGTCGCTCTGGGCCCGCCACCAGCCGAAAACAGTCGTAGGAGCCTCGAATGCGCATAACTTCCGGTGACGTCCCGCGCAGACGCCGCACAGTCACCCTCACCACCGCGGGTCTGCTGTCCCTCGGCCTCCTCGTCACCGGATGCGGCGGCTCCGGGGGCGACGAGAGCAACGAGGGCTCGGGCGGCGGAACGATCACCCTTCGTGTGGGCACGTTCGGATCGTTCGGCTTCGACAACAAGACCGGCGCCAAGCTCTACGCCGAGTACGAGAAGCTGAACCCCGGCATCAAGATCGAAGAGACGAACGTCGCCGACGGCCAGAAGTACTGGGACGCGCTGAAGCTGCGGCTCTCGCAGGGCAGCGGCCTCGCCGACATCCAGGCCATCGAGGTCGGTTACATCGCGGAGGCCACCGGCGAGGCGATGTCCGGGAAGTTCGTCGATCTGGGCAAGACCGAAGGCGTCGACACCTCGAAGTTCCTCGACTGGAAGGTCAAGCAGGCCACCGCCCCGAACGGCTCGACCGTCGCGCTGGGCACGGACATCGGCCCGATGGGCATCTGCTACCGCAAGGACCTCTTCGAGAAGGCGGGGCTGCCCACCGACCGTGAAGAGGTCGGCAAGCTGTGGGCGGGCGACTGGGCCAAGTTCATCGAGCAGGGCGAGAAGTACAAGGCCAAGGCGCCGGCGGGCACCGCGTTCCACGACTCGGCGAGCGGTCTGTTCAACGCCGTCGTCTCCAGCCAGCCGGACCAGTACTCCGGTGAGGACGGCAAGCTCCGCTGGGAGAGCAGCCTCGGCGTGATGAAGGCCTGGGACACCGCCGTCAAGGCCGCACAGGGGGGACTCACCGCCAAGCTGCGGCAGTTCGACGAGAAGGGCACCTGGAACGCGGCCTTCAAGAACTCCAAGTTCGCCACCGTCGCCTGTCCTTCCTGGATGACCGGCATCATCAAGGACCAGGCCGGCCCGGCCAACAAGGGCAAGTGGGACATCGCCCAAGCGCCCGTCCCGGCGAACTGGGGCGGCTCCTTCCTCGCCGTGCCCAAGGCGGGCAAGCACACCGCCGAGGCCGCGAAGCTCGCCGCCTGGCTGACCGCGCCCGAGCAGCAGGCCAAGGTCTTCGCCGTGAACGGCAACATCCCCTCGACCACGGACGGCCTCAAGTCCGAGACCGTGCAGAACGCCCAGCCGGAGTACTTCCCCGGCGTCCCGGTCGGCAAGATCTACTCCGAGGCCGCCCAGCAGATCAAGCCCGCCCCGATCGGCCGCTGGGACGGACAGGTGAAGACCTTCCTGACGGACAACGGAATCCTCGACATCGAGACGCGTGGCACCTCGCCCGAGAAGGCCTGGAACAACGTGAAGAAGCTGGTCGACGACAAGATCGATCAGTAGTCGCCGCCTCCCGTCGGCTGCCCGCGCGGCAGCCGGCGGCCCCTTTCGCGGGTGCCGTCGAAGCCATCCGCCGTTCCGTCACCACTCACCAGGGAAAGGGCGCCTGATGGCCACCTCCCTCCAGCCCGACAAGGGCGCCGCTGTGATCGCCGCTTCCTCCGGCACGCCCAGGGCCCCCAAGCACCGGGACCCGTCCGGCTGGCGCAGCCGCCTGTACCGCATCGACCTCAAGGCGACCCCGTACGTCTATGTCGCTCCGTTCTTCCTCGTCTTCGCCGCCTTCGGTCTGTTCCCGCTCCTCTACACCGGCTGGCTGTCGCTCCAGAAGGTCGAGCTGGGCGGCGAGGCCGAATGGCGCGGCCTGGACAACTACACCCGGCTCGCGGAGAGCGACTTCTTCTGGAACGCCCTGGCGAACACCTTCACCATCGGTGTGATCTCCACGGTGCCGCAGCTGCTGATGGCGCTCGGTCTGGCGCATCTGCTCAACTACCGCATCCGCGGCCGTGGTTTCTACCGCGTGGCGATCCTCGCCCCGTACGCCACCTCGATCGCGGCCGCCGCTCTCGTCTTCGCCCAGCTGTTCAACACCGACTACGGGATGATCAACCAGCTGCTCGGCTACGTGGGCATCGACCCGGTCAACTGGGAGACCGAGAAGTGGCCGGCCCAGATCGCCATCTCCACGATCGTCACCTGGCGCTGGACCGGCTACAACGCCCTCATCTACCTGGCCGCGATGCAGGCCGTGCCGAACGATCTCTACGAGGCGGCCGCACTCGACGGGGCGTCCCGCTTCCGGCAGTTCATCAGCATCACGATCCCCTCGATCAAACCGACGATCCTGTTCACCATCGTCGTCTCCACCATCGGCGCCACCCAGCTGTTCGGTGAGCCGCTGATCTTCGGAGGCAGCCTCGGCATCGGCGGCGGCAGCGGCAACCAGTACCAGACGCTGAGTCTGCTGATGTACGAGAAGGGCTGGGTCACCGGCGCGCTCGGCCAGGCGTCCGCCATCGCCTGGGTGATGCTGCTCCTGCTGCTGGCCATCGGACTCGTGCAGCGCCTGCTCAGCCGGTCGAACGCGCAGAAGAAGAACGGAGCGGCACGCTCATGAGCCATGTGCTGAACAGGACCGCGGCGCCCGCCGCGTCCGCCACGACCGGGGGCCGCAGGCGGCGGCTCGGCCAGAAGGCCGGCCGTCAGCACCACGGTGGTCCGCTGACGTACGCGCTGCTGGTCTTCGCCGCGGTCGTCTCCCTCTTCCCGCTGTACTGGAACCTGGTCGCCGCCTCCCACACCGGCGAGCGCGTGGTCCAGGCCCCCAGCCCGCTGCTGCCGGGCCGGGAGCTGTTCAACAACCTCTCCATCGCCTGGAACCAGGTGGACATGGGGGAGGCGCTGATCAACACGACGATCGTCGCCGGCGCGGTCGCGACGAGCACGGTGCTGTTCGCGACGCTCGCCGGGTTCGCCTTCGCCAAGCTGCGGTTCAAGGGACGCAACGTGCTCCTGGCGATCGTGGTGGCGACGATGACGGTGCCGCCGCAGCTCAGCGTCATCCCGCTCTACCAGCTGATCACCGAGTTCGGCTGGGTCAACCAGCTCCAGTCGGTGATCCTGCCCAGCCTGGTCGCCGCCTTCGGCGTGTTCTTCATGCGGCAGTACCTGCTCGAGGCGCTGCCGGTGGAGCTCATCGAGGCCGCCAGGATGGACGGCGCGCACAGCCTGCGCATCATCTGGCACGTCGTCTTCCCCATCGCCCGGCCGGCGATGGCGGTCCTCGGCATGCTGATCTTCGTGCAGGCGTGGAACGACTTCTTCTGGCCGTTCATCGCGCTCACGCCGGACGGCGCCCCCACCCTCCAGGTGGCCCTCGCCGGGCTCGGGTCCGGCAACCACACCGTCAACCACGCGATCGTGCTGACCGGCGCGTTCATCGCCACCGTGCCGCTGCTGCTGGTCTTCGCACTCCTCGGCAAGCACATCGTCGGCGGCATCACCTCGGGGGCGGTCAAGAGCTGACACGCAGGGGAGCCGGGGCCTGTGGGGCGCGTGGGGCGCTCTGCGGGCCCCGGCGCATGTCCCGGGACGGCGCGGCCGTTCAGGGCCCGGCCCGTTCAGTCCGGGAGGGCCGCCCTCGCGCACGCGGCGCGCAGTTCCGGCAGGCCGATGAACTCGGTGTGCGTGCCGGCCGCGCCGCAGGCGAAGGCGCCCGACACGGAACCGGCGAGCACGCACCGCTCCACGTCGCCGCCCTCGAACAGCGTGTGCAGGAACGCGGTGACGAACGCGTCCCCGGCGCCGTTGCTGTCGACGACGGGCCGTTCGGGGCGTACGGCGGGGAAGTGGCGGACCTTGTCCTCACCGCGCACCAGCACATGGCAGCCCTCGGCGCCGTCCGTCGCCACGACGATCCGCGCGCGGCCCTCGTCGACGATGTCCCGCATCACCCTCTCGAGCCGGCCGTGCAGCGCGGCGGCGCTCAGGAAGACGTAGTCGGAGGCGAGGGCGTAGCCGCGGTGGTGCGGATTGCGTCCGTCCCAGTCGTGCAGATCGGTGGAGCTGGTGATCCCGAGGCGGTGGATGTCCTCGTACATGTCGCGGTTGTGGCCGACGATCGACAGATGGACGTGCCGGGCGCGCTCCAGGTGAGGCAGGTAGAAGGAGCGCGGGAGCCGCAGGTCGGCGGGGTGGCGGCCGTCGTAGAAGGAGAAACGGCGGCCCTGCGGGTCGACCAGGTTGATGCCCCGGGGCGTGCCGTGCGGGGAGACGACATGGCTGAAGTCGAGACCGTGCTCCTCGTAGGCGGCGAGCACGGTGCGGCCCTGGACGTCGTCGCCCAGGAAGTCGATGAACTTGGTGGCGAGGCCCAGTGCCTGCCAGCCCAGTGCCACCCCGTTGCCGGTGTGGCCCACGTAGTCGCGCACCGGGGGGACGAACAGCGAGTCGCCCGGCGGCACTTCCAGCGCGTCGACGCGGACGATCGTGTCCACGCCGGTGCCGCCGACGACCAGTACGTCGTAGCGGGGACCGCTCATCCGTCGGCTCCGTCCCGGTCCGGGGTCCGCTTGGCCGCCGACGCGGTCGAACCGCGGACCACCAGTTCCGGCATGAACACGAACTCGCTGTGCGGGGCGGGTGTGCCCCCTATCTCCTCCAGCAGCGCGCGCACCGACGCCTGCCCCATCGCCTGCACGGGCTGGCGGATGGTGGTGAGCGGCGGATCGGTGAACGCTATGAGCGGCGAGTCGTCGAAGCCGACCACCGAGATGTCCCTCGGCACGTGGAGCCCCTGCTGCCGGGCCGCCCTGATGGCGCCGAGCGCCATCATGTCGCTGGCGCAGGCGATCGCGGTGCACCCCTTGGCGATCAGCGCCGCCGCGGCGGCCTGGCCGCCCTCGAGGGTGTAGAGGGAGTGCTGGATCAGCTCCTGCGACTCCTCGGGCGACAGCCCGAGCCGCTCCTCCATGGCGAGCTGGAAGCCCTCTATCTTGCGCAGCACCGGCACGAACCGCCTGGGGCCGAGCGCGAGGCCGATCCGGGTGTGGCCGAGGGAGGCGAGGTGGGTCACGGCGAGCTGCATCGCGGCCCGGTCGTCGGGGGAGACGAAGGGGGCCTGCACCTTCGGCGAGAAGCCGTTGACCAGGACGTACGGGACGCCCTTGGCCCGCAGCTGGTCGTAGCGCTGCATGTCCGCGGTGGTGTCGGCGTGCAGTCCGGAGACGAAGATGATGCCGGAGACGCCGCGGTCCACCAGCATCTCGGTGAGCTCGTCCTCCGTGGACCCGCCGGGGGTCTGGGTCGCGAGCACCGGGGTGTATCCCTGGCGGGTCAGCGCCTGGCCGATGACCTGGGCGAGCGCGGGGAAGATGGGATTGTCCAGCTCGGGGGTTATCAGTCCGACCAGTCCCGCGCTGCGCTGCCGCAGCCGCACCGGACGTTCGTAGCCGAGCACGTCGAGGGCGGCAAGGACGGACTCGCGGGTGGCCGCGGCCACGCCGGGCTTGCCGTTGAGCACGCGGCTGACTGTGGCTTCACTGACCCCCGCCTGGGCTGCGATGTCGGCGAGCCGCGCGGTCATGGAAGTGGACTGTACCGGGCGTACGTCGGATTGCCCACCAGGTGCGGGAATCGGCAGGTTCATCGCCTCATGTCGCGGCCGGCGCCGTCGGCGGGGCCTCGCGAGGCATGAAACCTGTCACATCGCTGCAAAGCCTTGCGGAGTGCTTGCGAGGGGCCCGTCCAGGGGCGCACCCTGGGCCTGGTCCGGTCTCCAGGAGGGTGTCAAGCGATCCTTCGGCAACTCTCCGGACACGCGGATGTAACGATCGCCCGTCCTTGCAGAAATTTGCCGCAAGGTCTTTCGAAGCGATTTCAGCCCTGTTACGTTCCTGGCAACCCGGCACCGCGAGGGAGCGGACGGCGGGAGGCAGGTCTTCGCCTCCGCCCTTCCGGGATCAGTTGAAGGAGTTCACATGCGGCGTGGCATAGCGGCCATCGCTCTGGTCTCGGCACTGGCCGTGTCGGCGACGGCGTGCGGCGGGGACGACAGCGGCGACAGCGGCAAGAAGAGCTCGGGCGAGCTCAGCGGCACGGTCACCTGGTGGGACACCTCGACGGTCGGCAGCGAGGACAAGGTCTTCAAGAAGATCGCCGAGGGCTTCACCAAGAAGCACCCGAAGGTCACCGTCAAGTACGTCAACGTGCCGTTCGGTGAGGCGCAGAACAAGTTCAAGAACGCCGCCCAGTCCGGCTCCGGCGCCCCCGACGTCATCCGCTCCGAGGTCGCCTGGACCCCCGAGTTCGCCGACCTCGGCTACCTCGCGCCGCTCGACGGCACCGCCGCGCTGAAGGAAGAGGACGACTTCCTCAAGCAGGCCGCGGCCTCCACCAAGTACAACGGCAAGACCTACGCCGCGCCGCAGGTCATCGACTCCATGGGCATCTTCTACAACAAGAAGATCTTCAAGGAGGCCGGTGTCGAGGTCCCCAAGACCATCGACGAGCTGAAGACCGTCTCCGCCACCATCAAGGACAAGACCGGCAAGACCGGCCTCTACCTGCGCGGCGACGACGCCTACTGGTTCCTCTCCTTCCTCTACGGCGAGGGCGGCGACCTGGTCGACGCCAAGAACAAGAGCATCACGGTCGACAACGAGGCCGGCGTCAAGGCGATGAAGGTCGTCAAGGACCTGGTCACCTCCGGTGCCGCCAAGACCGACGCCACCGACGGCTGGAACAACATGCAGACCGCCTTCAAGGAAGGCAAGGTCGCCATGATGATCAACGGCCCGTGGGCCGTCGCCGACACCTACGCGGGCCCGGAGTTCACCGACAAGGCCAACCTCGGCGTCGCCCCCGTGCCCGCCGGTTCGGCCGGCCAGGGCGCCCCGCAGGGCGGTCACAACCTCGCGGTCTACGCGGGCTCCAAGAACCTGGACGCCTCGTACGCCTTCACCGAGTACATGACCTCCGCCGAGACCCAGGCCCAGGTCGCCAAGGAACTCAACCTGCTCCCGACCCGCACCTCGGTCTACTCGCAGCCCGGTGTCGCCAGCAACGAGATCGTCGGCTTCTTCCGCCCGGTCGTCGACAAGGCCGTCGAGCGCCCCTGGATCCCCGAGACCGGCAGCCTCTTCGCCCCGCTCGTGACCGAGTACACCAAGGTCCTCACCGGCCAGACCACCCCGGAGAAGGGCGCGAAGGCGGCGGGCGACGCCTACCGCAAGCTCCTGAAGGACTGGAAGTAACAGGAAGGTTGGCCGGCTGATGGCTGTGGACACCAGCAGCCAGTCGGTGGCGAAGGCCGCGGGCGATGTCGCCCGCGGCCGGAGCCGCGGTACTGGCAAGCCCGAGCGGAAGCTCAAGCGTTCCCTCTCCACACACTGGTACGCCTGGGCGATGGTCGCCCCGGTGACCGTCGTGATCGCCGTGATCATCGGCTACCCGCTGTTCCGCGGCATCTATCTGTCGCTGACGGACGCGAACGAGCGGAACGTCGCCCGGAGCATCGGCGTCAACGAGATCCCCGCCACCTACGAGTTCGTGGGCCTGGAGAACTACACGGAGGCCCTGACCGGAGACCAGTTCCTCGGCACGCTCGGCTGGACGCTGCTGTGGACGGTGGCGTGCGTCTCGGTCACCTTCGTCCTCGGCCTCGGCCTCGCCAACATGCTCAACCGCAGGATCGCCGGCCGCTCCTTCTACCGGATGCTGCTGATCCTGCCCTGGGCGGTGCCCGGCTTCGTCTCCGTCTTCGCCTGGCGCTTCCTCTACAACCAGGACAACGGACTCCTCAACAAGATCCTCGCGGGCGGCGGCATCGACGCCGTGCCGTGGCTGAACGACCCGACCTGGGCCAAGTTCTCGGTGATCGCCGTGAACGTCTGGTTGGGTGTGCCGTTCATGATGGTCGCCCTCCTCGGCGGCCTCCAGTCCATCCCGGGCGAGCTCTACGAGGCCGCCGAGATGGACGGCGCGAGCGCCTGGCAGCGGTTCCGCAACATCACGCTGCCCGGACTGCGTTCCGTGAGCACCACCGTGATCCTGCTGAGCACCATCTGGACGTTCAACATGTTCCCGGTGATCTTCCTGCTCACCCGGGGCGGGCCCGGCGATGCGACGCAGATCCTGGTCACCCAGGCGTACAAGTTCGCCTTCGAGATCAGCCCGCGGGACTTCGCCCAGTCGTCCACGTGGGGCGTGCTGATCCTCGTCCTGTTGATGCTCTTCGCCGCGGTCTACCGGCGAGTCCTCCGCAAGCAGGGAGAAGTCTGGTGACCACCGCCGTGAACACGTCCCGACGCGGCCGCCGTTCGCCGCTGGCCTCCGTCGGTCTGCACGCCACACTGATCGTGGCCTCCGTGATCGCCGTCTTTCCGGTGCTGTGGGTCTTCCTGACCTCCCTCAAGCCGGCGGAGTACGCGATCACCACGGACTTCGTGAAGGAACCGACCCTCGCGAACTACACCTACCTGCTCGAAGAATCCGAATTCCTCGCCTGGTTCGGCAACTCGCTGCTCATCGCGGGCCTCACCACCGTCCTCGGCGTCTTCGTCTCCGCGACCACGGGCTACGCGGTCAGCCGCTTCCGGTTCCCCGGCAAGCGCGGACTGATGTGGACCCTGCTCATCACCCAGATGTTCCCCGTCGCGGTCCTGATCGTGCCGATCTACAACATCATGGCCACGATGGGGCTGCTCAACCAGCCGGTGGGCCTGGTCGTCACGTACCTGACCATCGCCGTCCCGTTCTGCGCCTGGATGATGAAGGGCTTCTTCGACACGATCCCGATGGAGATCGACGAGTCGGGCCAGGTCGACGGGCTCACCCCGTTCGGCACGTTCTGGCGGCTGATCCTGCCGCTCGCCAAGCCCGGCATCGCGGTCACCGCGTTCTACTCGTTCATCACCGCCTGGGGCGAGGTGGCCTACGCCTCCGCCTTCATGGTCGGCGACGAGAACCTGACGCTCGCGGGCGGTCTGCAGAAGTTCGTCAACCAGTACGGCGCCCAGTGGGGCCCGATGGCGGCGGCCTCCGTGCTCATCGCCATCCCGGCCGCGCTCGTGTTCCTCTTCGCCCAGCGGCATCTGGTGACCGGTATGTCCGCCGGTGCCGTCAAGGGCTGACCACTCGTATGAAGCGGCGACGCCGGTCCGCGCCTGATCCCCGGGCCGGCGTCGCACCCCACCCCATCACCTCCAGGGATGACATGACCCAGCACCTTGCTGCCCCCGCCGCCCCCACGTCCGGCACGCACACGGGCTGGTGGCGCGACGCGGTGATCTACCAGGTCTATCCGCGCAGCTTCGCCGACGGGAACGGCGACGGCATGGGCGATCTCGAAGGCGTGCGCAGCAGACTGCCGTACCTGAAGGACCTCGGTGTCGACGCCGTCTGGCTCAGCCCCTTCTACGCGTCCCCGCAGGCCGACGCCGGTTACGACGTCGCCGACTACCGTGCCATCGACCCGATGTTCGGCACGCTCCTCGACGCCGACGCGCTGATCCGTGACGCCCACGAACTGGGTCTGCGCATCATCGTGGACCTCGTCCCCAACCACTCCTCCGACCAGCACGAGTGGTTCAAGCGCGCGCTGCGCGAGGGACCCGGGTCCCCGCTGCGGGCCCGCTACCACTTCCGCCCCGGCAAGGGGGAGAACGGCGAACTCCCGCCCAACGACTGGGAGTCCATCTTCGGCGGCCCGGCCTGGACGCGTACCGAGGACGGCGAGTGGTACCTGCACCTCTTCGCCCCGGAGCAGCCCGACTTCAACTGGGACAACCCGGCCGTCGCCGACGAGTTCCGCTCGATCCTGCGCTTCTGGCTGGACATGGGCGTGGACGGCTTCCGCGTCGACGTCGCGCACGGCCTGGTCAAGGCCGAGGGCCTGCCGGACCTCGGCGGCACCGACCAGGTCAAGCTGCTCGGAAACGATGTCATGCCGTTCTTCGACCAGGACGGTGTGCACGAGATCTACCGCAGCTGGCGCACCATCCTCGACGAGTACCCGGACGACCGGATCGCCGTCGCGGAGGCATGGACGCCGACCGTGGAGCGCACCGCGAACTACGTGCGCCCCGACGAGCTCCACCAGGCGTTCAACTTCCAGTACCTCGGCACCCCCTGGGACGCCGCCGAGCTGCGCGCCGTCATCGACAGCTCGCTCGCCGCGATGCGCCCGGTCGACGCCCCCGCCACCTGGGTGCTCTCCAACCACGACGTCACCCGGCACGCCACCCGCTTCGCCAACCCGGCGGGCCTCGGCACCCAGCTCCGCACGGCAGGGGACCGCGAGCTCGGTCTGCGCCGGGCCCGCGCCGCGACGCTGCTGATGCTGGCCCTGCCCGGCTCCGCCTACATCTACCAGGGCGAGGAACTCGGCCTGCCCGACGTCACCGACCTCCCGGACGAGGTGCGCCAGGACCCGTCGTTCTTCCGCGCGGCCGGCCAGGACGGATACCGCGACGGCTGCCGGGTGCCGATCCCGTGGACCGTGGAAGGCTCCTCGTACGGCTTCGGCAGCGGCGGCAGCTGGCTGCCGCAGCCCGCCTCCTGGGGCGGGCTGAGCGTCGAGGCGCAGACCGGCGACCCCGGCTCCACGCTCGAGCTCTACCGCAGCGCGCTCGCGGTGCGCCGTGAGCACCCGGGCCTCGGCGCCGGGACGGCCGTGGAGTGGCTGGAGTCTCCCGAGGGCGTGCTCGCCTTCCGCCGCGACGGCTTCGTCTGCACCGCCAACACCACCGGTGCGACGGTCCGCGTCCCGCTGCCCGGCCGCACCCTGCTCGCCAACGAGACGGTGATGATCGTGGACGACATGGCGGAGCTGCCCGCCGACACCACAGTCTGGTGGGCGGTGTGACGATCCCGCTGCCTCGGGGCGACGGAAACGGCGCCCCGAGGCTCGCCGACCTCGCCCTCCAGGCGCAGGTCAGCGAAGCCACGGTCAGCCGGGTGCTGAACGGCAAGGCCGGCGTCGCCGCCGCCACCCGGCACAAGGTGCTGGCCGCCCTCGACGTGCTCGGTTACGAGCGGCCCGTGCGCCTGCGGCAGCGCAGCGCCGGGCTCGTCGGCCTGATCATCCCCGAGCTGACGAACCCGATCTTCCCCGCGTTCGCGCAGGTCATCGAACAGGTGCTGGCGGGCCACGGCTACACGCCCGTGCTGTGCACGCAGATGCCCGGCGGTTCGACGGAGGACGAGCTGGTCGAGCAGCTCGAGGAACGCGGCGTCACGGGCATCGTGTTCCTTTCCGGGCTGCACGCCGACACGACGGCCGACCCCTCCCGTTACCTGAAACTGGCGGGCCGTGGCATCCCGTTCGTCCTGATCAACGGTTACAACGAGGCCGTGGAGGCGCCGTTCGTCTCGCCGGACGACCGGTCCGCGGCGCGGATGGCCGTGCGGCACCTCGTCGAACTCGGCCACGAGCGCATCGGTCTGGCCATCGGCCCCACCCGCTACGTGCCCTCGCTGCGCAAGGCCGAGGGCTTCACCGAGGCTCTCCAGGCGATGCTGGGGCTGGGCGCGGACGAGGCGCAGGGGTTCATCCAGCGCACGCTGTTCTCCGTCGAGGGCGGCCAGGCGGCCGCCGGCCTGCTGCTCGACCAGGGGTGCACCGGCATCGTCTGCGGCAGCGACCTGATGGCGCTCGGCGCCATCAGGGCGGTGCGGGCGCGGGGACTCGAGGTGCCCGGGGACGTCTCGGTCGTCGGCTTCGACGACTCGCCGCTCATCGCCTTCACGGACCCGCCGCTCACGACGGTGCGTCAGCCGGTGCAGGCCATGGCGACGGCGGCGGTCGACGCGTTGGTCGAGGAGATCGACGGAAACCCGGTGCAGCGCACGGAGTTCGTCTTCCAGCCGGAACTCGTGGTGCGCGGCTCGACGGGTGCGCCGCGGCGCTGAGACGGCGCCGGGCAGGCGCCGATCGGCCGGGAGCGCGTCGGCGATAGGAGCGGTGCCGGGGCGCTTCGGCGGGAACTGACGGTGCGTGGCGGCGCTGAGACGGCGCCGATCGGCCGGGGCGCCGTCGCCTTCAGGCGAACGCGGCGGCGCCATAAGGCTGTTCGGAAGCCCGGGGCCTGCCCCTGGTCGGGGCTGCGGCGGGGTCTGTCTGCGGCCCCGGGCCTCCAGCTTGTGGGGCATCGGCCGGTGAGTGGGGGTGGGGGGCCGGTACCCGTGACTCCGGGGCCTGTTGAGGCGCTCCGGCCCCTGAGCCGGTGACCGGCCCGGCCGGCCGGGCGCGTAGGGCCCCGGCACTGACCGGAACCCCCGGCCGACCGGACCGGAGTCGTGGTTGAACGTAACACCGTTGCAATGGCTTGCGAAAGAGTTTGCGGCCAGGAAACAGTGGGTTTTCAAGCATGTCACCGGAGTCTGCCCGAAGGGTTGACCGGCGGCCGGACGGGCCATACGGTCTCGTCCGCAACGAGTTTCAGACTTCTTGCAGCAAGAAATCCCCAAGGCCTTGCGGGCACGGCGCGTTGCCGCACGAGGCTGACCCCTCGCATCCGCACCTTCCTGTGAGCCCAGGAGGAATCATGGCCAGCAGAACCGTGGCCGCGGCACTCGCCGTTGTGGCAGGAGCCGCCGTCGCCGTCACGGCCCCCAGCACCGCCCAGGCCGCCCCACCCGGCGACAAGGACGTCACCGCGGTGATGTTCGAGTGGAAGTTCGACGCGGTCGCCCGTGCCTGTACCGACTCCCTCGGCCCCGCCGGCTACGGATTCGTACAGGTCTCGCCGCCCCAGGAGCACATCCAGGGCAGCCAGTGGTGGACCTCCTACCAGCCCGTCAGCTACCGGATCGCCGGTCGTCTCGGTGACCGCACCGCATTCCGGAGCATGGTCGACACCTGCCACGCGGCGGGCGTCAAGGTCATCGCCGACTCCGTCATCAACCACATGTCCGCCGGTTCCGGCACCGGTACCGGCGGATCCGCGTACACGAAGTACAACTACCCCGGTCTGTACTCCTCGCCCGACATGGACAACTGCACCTCGCAGATCAACAACTACCAGGACCGCGGGAACGTGCAGAACTGCGAGCTCGTCGGGCTCGCGGACCTGGACACCGGCGAGGAGTACGTCCGGGGCCGGATCGCCGGATATCTGAACGACCTGCTGTCGCTCGGCGTCGACGGCTTCCGCATCGACGCCTCCAAGCACATGCCCGCCGACGACCTGGCCGCCATCAAGGGCAAGCTCGCGAACCCGGGCGTCTACTGGAAGCACGAGGCCATCCACGGCGCGGGCGAGGCCGTCTCCCCGAGCGAGTACCTCGGCAGCGGCGACGTCCAGGAGTTCCGCTACGGACGCGGCCTCAAGCAGGTCTTCACCGGCGGGAGCCTCGCCCACCTGAAGAACTTCGGTGAGGGCTGGGGCTTCATGGAGTCCGGGAAGTCCGCCGTCTTCGTCGCCAACCACGACACGGAGCGCGGCGGCGACACCCTCACCTACAAGGACGGGGCCAACTACACACTGGCCCACGTCTTCATGCTCGCCTGGCCGTACGGCTCGCCCGACGTCCACTCCGGCTACGAGTTCACCAACCACGACGCCGGCCCGCCGAACGGCGGAGCGGTGAGCAGCTGTTACAGCGACGGGTGGAAGTGCCAGCACGCCTGGCGCGAGATCTCCTCGATGGTCGGCTTCCGCAACACCGCCCGCGGCCAGGGCGTCACCGACTGGTGGGACAACGGCGCCGACCAGATCGCCTTCGGGCGGGGCGACAAGGCGTACGTGGCCATCAACCAGGAGGGCGCCGCGCTCACCCGCACCTTCCAGACCTCCCTGCCGTCCGGCACCTACTGCGACGTGCAGAGCGGCAGGAGCGTCGCCGTCAACGGCTCCGGGCAGTTCACCGCCACGCTCGGCGCCGGCACCGCCGTCGCACTGCACGCCGGCGCGCGGGACTGCGGCGGCGGCTCGACCGATCCCGGACCGGTGAGCGCGGGCGCGTCCTTCGCCGTCAACGCCACCACGGTCGTCGGCCAGAACATCTACGTCACCGGCAACCAGCCGGCGCTCGGCAACTGGAACCCCGCCGGCGCGGTCAAGCTCGACCCGGCCGCCTACCCCGTGTGGAAGGCGGACGTGAACCTCGCCGCGGGCACGCCCTTCGAGTACAAGTACATCCGCAAGGACGGAGCAGGCAACGTCACCTGGGAGAGCGGCGTCAACCGCACCGCCACCGTCCCGTCCTCCGGCAAGGTCACGCTGAACGACACCTGGCGCAACTGACGCCACCCCCCGTGCTGCCCCGCGTCCCTCCCCGGGCGCGGGGCACCGCACTCGCACCACAACCCACCCTCATCCAGGAGAGACCCGCCTTGATACGCCCCCGTGTCCCGCTGCGCCACATCGTGGCCGCCGCCGCGGCGACGGCGACGGTCGCGGCGCTCGTGACCGCCCTTCCGGCGGCCGCGGCGCCCGAACCGCCGAAGCCGCCGTCGGACAGATCGCTCGCCGCGGAGCCGGCCCGCCACGACCTCACCCGCGAGCAGTTCTACTTCGTCCTGCCCGACCGCTTCGCGAACGGCGACAGGAACAACGACCGCGGCGGACTGACCGGTTCGCGCCTCACCACCGGCTACGACCCCACCGACAAGGGCTTCTACCAGGGCGGTGACCTCAAGGGGCTCACCGAGAAGCTGGACTACATCAAGGGTCTCGGCACCACCGCCATCTGGATGGCGCCCATCTTCAAGAACCAGCCCGTGCAGGGCGAGGGGAAGGACGCGGGCGCCGGCTACCACGGCTACTGGATCACCGACTTCACCCAGGTCGACCCGCACTTCGGCACCAACGCCGACCTGGAGAGGCTGATCGACAAGGCCCACGCCAAGGGCATGAAGGTCTTCTTCGACGTCATCACCAACCACACCGCCGACGTCGTGGACTACAAGGAGAAGTCGTACGGCTACCTCTCCAAGGGCGCCTTCCCCTATCTGACCGAGGACGGCGTGCCGTTCGACGACAGCGACTACGCCGACGGCACCGGGCGCTTCCCCCGCACCGACGAGGACTCCTTCCCGCGCACCCCCGTCGTGCCGGACGCCAAGAAGAACCTCAAGGTCCCCTCCTGGCTCAACGACCCGGAGATGTACCACAACCGCGGTGACTCGACCTTCGCCGGCGAGTCCTCCGAGCACGGCGACTTCGTCGGCCTGGACGACCTGTGGACCGAGCGTCCCGAGGTCGTCGAGGGCATGGAGAAGATCTACCAGCGCTGGGTCCGCGACTTCGACATCGACGGCTTCCGCATCGACACGGTCAAGCACGTCAACACCGAGTTCTGGACACAGTGGGCGACCTCGCTGGACGAGTACGCGGCGAAGCGCGGCCGTGACGACTTCTTCATGTTCGGCGAGGTCTACTCCGCTGACCCGGCCATCACCTCGAAGTACGTCACCCAGGGCCGTCTCGACGCCACGCTCGACTTCCCGTTCCAGGACGCGGCACGCACCTTCGCCTCGCAGGGCGGATCCGCCGAGAAGCTGGCGAACCTCTTCTCGCAGGACTACCGCTACACCACGGACAAGGCCAACGCCTACGAATCCGTGCCCTTCCTCGGCAACCACGACATGGGCCGCTTCGGCACCTTCCTGGCGCAGGACAACAAGGACGCCGACGACGCCGAGCTGCTGAAGCGCTACCGGCTCGCCAACGAGCTGATGTTCCTCAGCCGTGGCAACCCCGTCGTCTACTACGGCGACGAGCAGGGATACACCGGGGCCGGCGGCGACAAGGACGCCCGTCAGACGCTGTTCGCCTCGAAGACCGCCGACTTCCTGGACGACGACCAGATCGGCACCGGCCGCACCCACGCCGAGGACGCGTACGACACGTCGCACCCGCTCTACCGGCAGATCGCCGCACTCGCGAAGCTCACCAAGGCGCACCCCGCGCTGCGTGACGGCATCCAGCAGCAGCGGTACGCGCAGGACTCGGTGTACGCCTTCTCCCGCACCGACGCCCGGGCGGCGACCGAGTACGTCGTCGCGGTCAACAACGCCACGGAGCCGAAGACCGTCCAGGTGCCGACCGGTTCGGCCGCCATGGACTTCACCGCGATCCACGGCGCCGACGGCACCGTCCGCAGCGGAGCCGACAAGAAGATCGAGGTGACCGTCCCCGCGCTTGCCTCCGTCGTCCTCAAGGCTGCCGGGCCGCTCGCCGCGCCCGCCGCCGTGCCGTCGATCACGCTCGAGGCACCGGAGGCCGGCGCCACCGGCACCGTCGAGATCTCCGCGGACGTCGACGGCGGGCAGCTGAACCGTGTCGTCTTCGCGGCCCAGACCGGCAACGGCAGGTGGCAGGTCCTCGGCTCCGCCGACCACGCCCCCTACAAGGTCACCCAGCACATCACGGCCCCGGCCGGAACGGCCCTGCGCTACAAGGCCGTCGTCGTCGACAGCGCGGGCCGTACCGCGAGTGCCACGGCCGCCACCACCAGCGGCGCCCCGGCCGTCGAGCAGCCGCCGAGCGCCACCCAGCGCGACTACGCGATCGTCCACTACAAGCGCGCCGACGGGAACTACGACGACTGGGGCCTGTACACCTGGGGCGACATCGCCGAGGGCGAAGGCACCACCTGGCCCGCGGGCAAGCCGTTCACCGGCCGTGACGCCTACGGCGCCTTCGCCTACGTCAAGCTCAAGCCCGGCGCCTCCTCCGTCGGCTTCATCGCCGTGAACAAGGACGGCGTGAAGGACACCGACGCCGACCGCAGCATCGATCTGTCCAGGACCGGCGAGGTCTGGATCGAGCAGGGCGAGCCGGAGGTGCGGAACACGGCCCCCGAGGGCGCCTACCCGCCCCAGGACACCGGCAAGGCGATCCTGCACTACAAGCGGGCCGACGGCGACCACGCCGGCTGGGGCCTGCACACCTGGACCGGCGCCGCGAACCCGACCGACTGGTCGAAGCCGCTGGAGCCGGTGCGGACCGACGCGTACGGCGCGGTCTACGAGGTGCCGCTGGCGCCCGGCGCCACGTCGCTCAGCTACATCCTCCACAAGGGCGACGAGAAGGACCTGCCGTCCGACCAGTCGCTCGACCTCAAGGCCCACGGCCACGAGGTGTGGCTGCTCGCCGGCCAGGAGAAGTACCTGCTGCCGCAGCCCAAGGGCGGCGGAGCGGCACTGGACCTGACCAAGGCACAGGCGGTCTGGATCGACGAGAACACGGTCGCCTGGAACGGCAGCGAAGCCGCCGCCTCCAGCGCCCTGCTCTACTCGCGCGACGGCTCGATCGCGGTCAAGGACGGCGCGCTCACCGGTGACCGCCGCGTGCTGCGACTCGCGAGGACGGAGCTCACCGACGCGCAGAAGGGCAAGTTCCCGCACCTGTCGAAGTACACCGCCCACATGGTCGACCCGCGCGACCGCGACCGCATCCGGGAAGCGCTGAAGAGCCAGCTCGTGGCGGCCCAGTACGCCGCCAACGGAGCCGTGGTCACGGCCACCGGGGTGCAGATCGCCGGAGTGCTCGACGACGTGTACGCGGCCAGGGCCACCAAGGCCGACCTCGGCGCCACCTTCGACCGCAAGGGCGTGCCGACACTGCGGCTCTGGGCACCCACCGCCCAGCACGTCTCCCTCGAACTCGAGGGGAGGACCGTCGCGATGCGCCGCGACGAGGCGAGCGGCGTCTGGTCGGTCAAGGGCAGCAAGAGCTGGAAGGGGGACACCTACCGGTACAACGTGAAGGTCTGGGCGCCCTCCGTCCAGAAGGTCGTCACCAACAAGGTCACCGACCCGTACTCGCTGGCGCTGACGGCAGACTCGGAGAAGAGCGTCGTCGTCGACCTGGCCGACAGGTCTCTCGCACCCAAGGGCTGGTCGACGCTGAAGAAGCCCGCGGCCGTGCCCCTGAAGGACGCCCAGATCCAGGAGCTGCACGTCCGCGACTTCTCCATCGCGGACGCCACCGCCGAGAACAAGGGCACCTACCTCGCGTTCACCGACAAGGACAGCAAGGGCTCGCGGCACCTTCGCGAACTCGCCGGCGCCGGCACCTCGTACGTGCATCTGCTGCCCGCCTTCGACATCGGCACCATCCCCGAGAAGAAGTCGGACCAGCAGCAGCCCGAGTGCGAACTGAAGGTCTACGCACCCGACTCGGAGGAGCAGCAGGCCTGCGTCGCCGCGGCGGCCGCGAAGGACGCGTTCAACTGGGGCTACGACCCGCTGCACTACACCGTCCCCGAGGGTTCGTACTCCACCGACCCGGACGGCACGAAGCGCACGGTCGAGTTCCGGCAGATGGTCAAGGCGCTGAACGAGGACGGCCTGCGCACCGTCATGGACGTGGTCTACAACCACACCGTGGCCGCGGGACAGTCGGACAAGTCCGTACTGGACAAGGTCGTGCCCGGCTACTACCAGCGGCTGCTGGCCGACGGCAGCGTCGCCACCTCCACGTGCTGCGCCAACACCGCGCCGGAGAACGCGATGATGGGCAAGCTCGTCGTCGACTCCGTCGTGACCTGGGCGCGTGACTACAAGGTGGACGGCTTCCGCTTCGACCTGATGGGACACCACCCGAAGGAGAACATCCTGGCGGTGCGCTCCGCGCTCGACGAGCTGACGCTCGAGCGGGACGGTGTGGACGGCAAGAAGATCATCCTCTACGGGGAGGGCTGGAACTTCGGCGAGATCGCCGACGACGCGCGGTTCGTCCAGGCCACCCAGAAGAACATGGCCGGCACCGGCATCGCCACCTTCTCCGACCGGGCGCGCGACGCCGTCCGCGGCGGCGGACCCTTCGACGAGGACCCGGGCGTGCAGGGCTTCGCCTCCGGTCTCTACACCGACCCGAACACCTCGAAGGCCAACGGCACCGAGGCCGAGCAGAAGGCGCGGCTGCTGCACTACCAGGACCTGATCAAGGTCGGGCTGTCCGGCAACCTCGCGTCCTACTCCTTCACCGACACCAGCGGCCGGACCGTCAAGGGCTCCGAGGTCGACTACAACGGCGCCCCGGCCGGTTACGCCGCCGTGCCCGGTGACGCGCTCGCCTACTCGGACGCCCACGACAACGAGTCGCTGTACGACGCCCTGGCCTTCAAGCTGCCGGCCGGCACGTCGCCGGCCGACCGGGCCCGGATGCAGGTGCTCGCGATGGCGACGTCGGCACTGTCGCAGGGGCCGTCGCTGTCCCAGGCAGGCTCGGACCTGCTGCGGTCCAAGTCGCTGGACCGCAACTCGTACGACAGCGGTGACTGGTTCAACGCCATCCACTGGGACTGCCGCGACGGCAACGGCTTCGGCCGCGGACTGCCTCCGGCGGCCGACAACAAGTCCAAGTGGGGCTTCGCGAAGCCGCTGCTCAGCAACCCGTCGCTGACCGTGGGCTGCGCCGAGATCGACGGCGCCTCCGCGGCCTACCGGGACCTGCTGAAGATCCGCACCGGTGAACCGGCCTTCGGTCTGTCCACCGCCGGGCAGGTCCAGTCGGCGCTGTCCTTCCCGCTGTCGGGCAAGGACGAGACCCCCGGCGTGATCACCATGCGGCTCGACGACCTGGTCGTGGTGTTCAACGCCGGTCCGCAGCAGCAGACCCAGCGGGTCGCGGCACTGGCCGGCGAGGACTACGCCCTCCACCCGGTCCAGCGCGCGGGCGCGGACCCGACCGTCAAGTCGGCCGCGTACGAGAAGGGTTCGGGCACCTTCACGGTCCCGGCACGCACGGTCGCCGTCTTCGAACGCGGCTGAGCATCTGCCCCTGATCCCCTGATCCCCTGGTCCGGACTCCGGGCCAGGGGATCGCTGTGTTCCGGGGCGCTCTCACGGCCGGGGTCCCGGCGTCGTGCCCGCGACGGGCACGGTGCCGGGCGGGTTCCTGGTCCTCCATCCGTGTCGCTGTTGGGCCGAACGGGTGAGGGGGGTGAGGATGGACCCATGAGTAGGTACGAGAGGTACGACGTCACCGACGAGCAGTGGGAAGGTCTGGCCCAGGTCGTCCCGCTGCGCGGCCGCAACGAGTGGCCGTCGCGGGTCGACCACGTCACGGTCCCACGGGAGTACGAGGCCGCCGAGCACCGTCGTTTCATCGTGCTGCGCGTACAGGTCTTCGGTGACGCGCGCGAGGTCGCCGAGTACCTGGTCGCCGGGATGCCGGTGCTGCTGGACCTCACCGGCGCCGACACCGACGTCGCCAAGCGGATCCTCGACTTCAGCAGCGGTGTGGTGTTCGGACTCGGGTGCCAGATGCACCGGGTCGACCGGAACGTCTTCCTGCTCGCACCCGTCGGCACCGAGGTCGAGGGGGCCGCGGCCGCGGCCGTCCCTCATTCGTAGGAAGGTCCCTCAGGCGGAACGGTTCGGCGTGTCCAGGGCTGCGTACCGTCCCGATCATGGACACGAAAACGCAGGTCATGGACGTGAGAACGCCGATCGGGAGCCGAACGCCGGTCGTCGGTCCCCAGACGTCGCCCGGCCGCGGGACCAACGCCCGGCCCGCCGTCACACAGTTACGGCTCTCCGCCTTCCGATCGCACCGTGCCGCCGTCTTCCCGCTCGGCCCCATGACACTCTTCGCGGGGCCGAGCGGCAGCGGCAAGTCCAGCGCGCTCGAGGCGTGCGAGGCGCTGGCGCTCCTGGGCGCCGGCCGCGACCTGGCCACGGCCTTCCCCGAGCCGGCCGAATGCGTCCCGGAGAGGGCGGTCGCCGACAGACAGGGGCGGCGCGGATTCCGTATCGGCTGCACGGTCGACGGCCCGGCCGGGCCGGTCCTGCTCGACCTGGCCGTGCAGACCGAGCCGACCCTGCGGGTGGCGGGCGAACGGCTCACCGGCGGCGGCCGGACCCTGCTGACCACGGCACTGCGTGACCCCGCGCGGTCCGTCGTGGAGGCGGCGTGGCACACCGCGGGCTCCGCGACCGTCACCCGTGGTCCGCTGCCCGACGACAGGCTCGGCACCGCGCTGCTGCCGTTGCGCGTCGCGGGGAGTACCGAGGCGCAGTTACAGGTGCTCGCCGCGGCCGAACAGGTCGTGGTGGCACTGCGGTCGGTGTTCGCATGCGACCCCCGGCCGGAGCGGATGCGCCGGCCCGTGCCGGCGGGGGCGGGGCGGCTGCGCCGCGGCTGCGACAACCTGGCCGAGGTCCTGCACCGCACACGCAGCGAATGCGCCAAGCGGCACGCGAGGCTTGCGACGGCGGCACGGATGGGGTGCGCGGGAGCCGTGGCCGACGTCGCGGTCGAGGAACTGGCGGGCGGGCGGGTGCGTGCCCTGCTCGCGCGGGGCGGTGCGCTGGGTTCGACACCCGTGGGACGGCTCGGCGAAGGGGAGCTCAGGTATCTGGGGCTCGCCCTGGTGCTGCTCACCGGGCCGGGCGTGCTCGCCATGGACCAGGTGGCGGAGGTGCCCGTGGCCTATCAGTCGCTCACGGTGCTCGCCGACGGCTTCGACCGCAGCCTCGACGCCGAACAGATCCGCCAACTGGTGGCGCTGGGGGCGGAGATGTGCGCGCGGGGGCACATCAGGCTGGTGGGGACCGTCACGGACGCGTCGTGCGCGCGAGGGATCGACGGCGTGACGGTGGTAGACCTGGTGCCGTGACGAGAGACGACGGGCTGGATGTCGAAGGGCTGCAGCGCAGACTGGCCGGGTTCGCGGCGGCGCGTGGCTGGGAGCCCTACCACACGCCGAAGAACCTGGCCGTGGCGCTGAGCGTCGAGGCGGCCGAACTGGTCGAGATCTTCCAGTGGTTGACGCCGGAGGAGTCGGCGCGGGTGATGGAGGAGCCGGAGGGGGCGCACCGGGTGCGCGACGAGGTCGCGGACGTGCTGGCGTACCTGCTGCAGTTCTGCGAGGTGCTAGGGATCGACGCCCTTCATGCGCTGTCGGAGAAGATCGACCGCAACGAGATCCGTTTCCCGCCGAAGTGAGAACCGGGGAGGAACAGCCGGTACCACCGGGCACACAACGCTACTTCGTCACTCTCCGGAGTTGTTGAGTTATCCACAACGGCCTTGCTGTCCACAGATTTCCGAATTCCCCTGGCTTTCCGGCTCAATGGGCTTCACTCTGGGTAATGAACTCAGTGAGCAGAATTTCGTACGAACGGGGGTGCGTACATGGATGCGGAACGGCTCGTCAGAATGTGCCGTCATGCGCTGGCCCAGAGCCGCGCGGTGCCGGAGATCGTCGCTGAGGCATGGCAGGCCCAGGCTCTCGCGCAGGCGATCGGCGCCCGTCTGGCGCTCGTCGGCCCGCCGGAACTGCGGGGCGAGGCCAGAGGGCTGAGCGAGATCGGCGGTCGCGGGTGCGGCGTGCTCGACCATCCGATGGTACGCAGCGGTACCGTCCGGGCCACGGGACTGACCGAAGTGGCCGACCCGGAGGCCACGTTACTCGCCCTGAACATCCTGCTCGGAGACGTCGGCATCGCACTCGTCGGCGTCGCCTGCGCCACGGACGACGAGGGGCTCTACTGGCAGTGCATCGAGACGATAGACGCCGCCGACGAGTCGAGCGACCGGGTACGCGGCATGCTGCGCCGGCTCGCCGAACGGGAACCGGACCGGCCACCGGAAACCGTCCGCGGCCGCGCCGGGCCCTGACGCTCACAGGGAGCCTTCGGCCGCCGGGCCGGGAGTCCAGGGTGCAGGATGGAACCATGGATCTTCGAATCTTCACCGAGCCCCAGCAAGGGGCGAGCTACGACACCCTGCTGGCCGTCGCCAAAGCCACCGAGGACCTCGGCTTCGACGCCTTCTTCCGCTCCGACCACTACCTGAGCATGGGCTCCTCCGACGGGCTGCCCGGGCCGACCGATGCCTGGATCACCCTGGCCGGACTGGCCCGTGAGACCAAGCGCATCCGCCTCGGCACCCTGATGACGGCCGGCACCTTCCGGCTCCCCGGTGTGCTGGCGATCCAGGTCGCCCAGGTCGACCAGATGTCGGGCGGCCGGGTCGAACTGGGCCTGGGCGCCGGCTGGTTCGAGGAAGAGCACAAGGCGTACGGCATCCCCTTCCCGAAGGAGAAGTTCGCCCGGCTCGAGGAGCAGCTGGCGATCGTCACCGGACTGTGGGCCACGGAGGTGGGCAAGACCTTCTCCTACGAGGGCACGCACTACCAGCTGTCCGACTCGCCCGCGCTGCCCAAGCCCGCCCAGCGGAAGATCCCCGTGCTGATCGGCGGCCACGGAGCGACCCGCACCCCCCGCCTCGCCGCCCAGTACGCGGACGAGTTCAACCTGCCCTTCGCCTCGATCGAGGACACCGAGCGGCAGTTCGCCCGGGTGCGCGCCGCCGCGGAGAAGGCCGGCCGCGCCCCCGGCGACCTCGTCTACTCCAACGCGCTGGTGGTCTGCGTCGGCAAGGACGACGCGGAGGTGGCCCGTCGCGCGGCGTCGATCGGCCGTGAGGTGGACGAGCTGAAGGCGAACGGACTGGCGGGCTCGCCCGCGGAGGTCGTCGACAAGATCGGGCGCTATGCCGCCACCGGCTCGTCCCGCCTCTACCTCCAGGTCCTCGACCTCGACGACCTCGACCACCTGGAACTGATCTCGTCGCAGGTCAGCTCGCAGCTGAGCTGACCGAGGGAGAGCACCGTGAAACCCGCCCGTACGCTCGCCGCCGCCCTCGAGGAAGGCCCCGTCGTCCTGGACGGCGGCCTGTCCAACCAGCTCCAGGCGCAGGGCTGCGACCTGACCGGCAGCCTCTGGTCGGCCCGGCTGCTCGCCGACGACCCGGAGCAGGTCGACGCCGCGCACACGGCGTACGTACGGGCGGGGGCCCAGGTGCTGATCACCTCGAGCTACCAGGCCACGTTCGAGGGCTTCGCCCGGCGGGGACTCGACCGGGAGCAGGCGGCCGGACTGCTGGGCCGCAGCGTCGGCCTGGCCAGGTCCGCGGCGGACGCCGCCGGCCATGAGGTGTGGGTCGCCGCATCCGTCGGACCGTACGGCGCCATGCTCGCGGACGGCAGCGAGTACCGCGGCCGGTACGGGCTCGGCGTGCGCGAGCTGGAGCGTTTCCACCGGCCGCGGATCGAGGCGCTCGCCGCCGCCGGTCCGGACGTGCTCGCCCTGGAGACCGTGCCCGACACGGACGAGGCGCGGGCGCTGCTCGACGCCGCCGAAGGGTGCGGCGTGCCGGTGTGGCTGTCGTACACCGTCGCGGGCGGCCGCACGCGCGCCGGGCAGCCGCTCGCGGAGGCGTTCGCGCTCGGCGCCGGCCGTGACCAGGTCATCGCCGTGGGCGTCAACTGCTGCGACCCGCGCGAGACCCCGGACGCGGTCGCACTCGCCTCGGAGGTCACCGGCAAGCCGGCCGTCGTGTACCCCAACAGCGGCGAACGGTGGGACGCCGTCTCCCGGTCCTGGCAGGGCGGCTTCGGGTACGACCCGGGCATGGTGCGCGCATGGCGTGACGCCGGGGCACGCCTGGCAGGCGGCTGCTGCCGGGTCGGCCCTCGCGAGATCGCGGAGCTCGCGCGGCTGCTGCGCCCTTGAAGCTTCGCGCCGGGCACGCCCGGTGGCGCCCCGGACACGGGCCGTCCCCTGACGAAAACCCCTGGTCGGGGCAGCCGATGAGGACGATACTCAAACGCGTGTTCCTGACGATCAGTACCACCGGCACCGTTGAACGCCCCGCGACCGACCTCGGATATCTGCTGCACAAGCATCCCGACAAGGCGCAGGCGTTCTCCACCTCGCACGGCACGGCGCACGTCTTCTACCCCGAGGCGTCCGCCGAGCGGTGCACGGCCGCACTGCTCCTGGAGGTGGATCCGGTGGCCCTGGTGCGGCGCGGCAAGGGCAAGGGCCGCGGCGGCGCCCCCGACTCGGCGCTCGCCCAGTACGTCAACGACCGCCCCTACGCGGCGTCGTCACTGCTGGCCGTCGCCCTGACCACCGTGTTCAAGAGCGCCCTGCGCGGCGTGTGCGCCGCACTGCCCGGGCGGGCGGAGGCCCCGATGCCGCTGCGTGTCGAGGTGCCCGCGCTGCCCGCCCGCGGCGGCGCCGAGCTGGTGCGGGCGCTCTTCGGGCCGCTCGGCTGGAGCACGGTGGAGGCCGAACCGGTCGCGCTCGACGCGCAGTTCCCCGAGTGGGGCGACTCCCGCTACGTACAGCTGGTGCTCGAAGGGGAGCTGCGGCTCGCCGACGCGCTGCGCCAGCTCTACGTGCTGCTGCCCGTCCTCGACGACGCCAAGCACTACTGGGTCGCGCCCGACGAGGTCGACAAGCTGCTGCGCGCCGGTGAGGGCTGGCTCGCCGACCACCCCGAACAGAAGCTCATCACCAGCCGCTACCTGTCGCGCCGCTGGGGACTGACCCGCCGGGCCATGGAGCGCCTCGAACTGGTGCGGCTGGCCGAGGCCGACGACCTCGACGTCGAGGACGTCGACAACGCGGTCGACGAGACCACCGACACGGAGGAGCGCCCCGTACCGCTCGCCGAGCAGCGCAGGGCCGCCGTCCTGGAGGCACTGCACACGGCCGGCGCGAGCAGGGTGCTCGACCTCGGCTGCGGCCAGGGCCAGTTGGTGCAGGCCCTGCTGAAGGACACCCGGTTCACGGAGATCGTCGGCGTCGACGTGTCGGTGCGTGCGCTGACCGTCGCGGGCCGACGTCTCAAGCTGGACCGCATGGGCGAGCGGCAGGCGTCCCGCGTCAAGCTGATGCAGGGATCGCTCACGTACACCGACAAGCGGCTGACGGGATACGACGCCGCCGTGCTGAGCGAGGTCATCGAGCACCTCGACCTGCCGCGGCTGCCGGCCCTGGAGTACGCGGTGTTCGGCTCGGCCCGGCCCCGGACGGTGCTGGTGACGACCCCGAACGTCGAGTACAACGTCCGCTGGGAGAGCCTGCCCGCCGGACATGTGCGCCACGGCGACCACCGCTTCGAGTGGACCCGCCAGGAGTTCCGCACCTGGGCCGAGGGCGTGGCGGAGCGCCACGGCTACGGCGTACGGCTCGTGCCCGTCGGGCCCGACGACCCCGAAGTGGGCCCGCCCACGCAGATGGCCGTGTTCGAGATCACCGAGAAGGAGGCGAAGGCCGCATGACCAGCACGACACTCTCCGAAAGCACGACAGCGCCCGGCCGCCGGCTCCCGGTGACCGACCTGTCGCTCGTCGTGCTCGTCGGGGCCACCGGTTCCGGCAAGTCGACCTTCGCGCGCAGGCACTTCAAGCCGACCGAGGTCATCTCCTCCGACTTCTGCCGGGGACTGGTCGCCGACGACGAGAACGACCAGAGCGCCAGCGGCGACGCGTTCGATCTCCTGCACTACATCGTGGGCAAGCGGCTCGCGGCCGGACGGCTCACCGTCGTCGACGCGACGAGCGTCCAGGCGGAGAGCCGCCGGCAGCTGGTGGGGCTGGCCAGGCAGTACGACGTCCTGCCGATCGCGATCGTGCTCGACATGCCCGAGGACGTGTGCGCGGAGCGCAACGCCGGCCGGCCCGACCGGGCGGGCATGCCCCGCCATGTCATCGCCCGCCACCGCCGCGAGCTGCGCCGTTCGCTGCGGGGCCTGGAGCGCGAAGGCTTCCGCAAGGTGCACATCCTGCGCAGCGTGGAGGAGGTGGAGAGCGCCGAGATCGTCCTCGAGCGCCGCTACAACGACCTCCGCCACCTCACCGGCCCGTTCGACATCATCGGCGACATCCACGGGTGCAGCTCCGAGCTGGAGACCCTGCTCGGCAAGCTCGGCTATGTGGACGGCGCCCACTCCGAGGGCCGTACCGCCGTCTTCGTGGGAGACCTCGTCGACCGCGGCCCCGACAGCCCAGGCGTACTGCGGCGGGTGATGGCGATGGTCGCCGCCGGCAACGCCCTGTGCGTGCCCGGCAACCACGAGAACAAGCTCGGCCGCTGGCTGCGGGGCCGCAACGTCCAGCACACCCACGGCCTCGCGGAGACCATCGAGCAGCTCGAGAAGGAGGACGACGCCTTCCGCGAGCAGGTGAAGGAGTTCATCGACGGCCTCGTCAGCCACTACGTGCTCGACGAGGGGAAGCTCGTCGTCTGCCACGCGGGCCTGCCCGAGAAGTACCACGGCCGCACGTCGGGGCGGGTGCGTTCGCACGCGCTGTACGGGGACACGACGGGGGAGACCGACGAGTTCGGACTGCCCGTCCGCTACCCGTGGGCGGAGGACTACCGTGGCCGTGCCGCCGTGGTCTACGGCCACACACCGGTGCCCAACACCTCATGGATCAACAACACGATCTGCCTCGACACCGGCGCCGTCTTCGGCGGCCGGATGACCGCACTGCGCTGGCCCGAGCGCGAACTGGTCGACGTACCGGCCGAGAAGGTCTGGTACGAGCCGGTCAGACCGCTCGTCACGGAGGCCCCAGGCGGCCGTGAGGGGCGGCCGCTGGACCTCGCCGACGTGCAGGGCAGGCGGGTGGTCGAGACCCGGCACATGGCGCGCATCGGCGTGCGCGAGGAGAACGCGGCGGCGGCGCTCGAGGTGATGAGCCGCTTCGCCGTCGACCCGCGGCTGCTCACATATCTGCCGCCCACGATGGCCCCGACGGCCACTTCCAGGGAGGACGGCTACCTGGAGCACCCGGCGGAGGCGTTCGCCCAGTACCGGTCCGACGGCATCGCCAGGGTCGTGTGCGAGGAGAAGCACATGGGCTCGCGGGCGGTCGCGCTCGTCTGCCGTGACGCGGACGCGGCGCGTACACGCTTCGGTGTCGAAGGCCCCACCGGAGCGCTGCACACCCGCACCGGGCGGCCGTTCTTCGACGACCCGGCGGTCACGGAGGAGATCCTGGGACGCCTGCGCACGGCCGTCACCGACGCCGGGCTGTGGGACGAACTCGACACGAGCTGGCTGCTGCTGGACGCGGAGCTGATGCCCTGGTCGCTCAAGGCGTCCGGGCTGCTGCGCTCGCAGTACGCCGCGGTCGGCGCGGCCTCAGGGGCCGTGCTGCCGACAGCGACGGCCGCCCTGGAGGCCGCCGCCGCACGCGGCGCCGCCGTGGAGGGCCTGCTGGACCGGCAGCGCGAGCGCACCGCCGACGCGGCCGCGTTCACCGAGGCGTACCGGCGCTACTGCTGGACCACCGACGGGCTGGAGGGAGTGCGCCTCGCACCCTTCCAGATCCTCGCGGCCGAGGGCCGCTCGCTCGCCGCGGTCCCGCACGACGAGCAACTGACCTGGCTGGACAAGTTGGTGGAGCACGACGCCACCGGCCTGCTCCAGGTCACCAGGAGGCTGATCGTCGACACGGGCGACGAGGCGTCGGTGCGCTCCGGTGTCGACTGGTGGCTGGAGATGACCGGGCGGGGCGGCGAGGGCATGGTCGTCAAGCCGCTCCAGGCTCTCGCGCGGGACGGCAAGGGCCGTCTCGTGCAGCCGGGCATCAAGGTCCGCGGCCGTGAGTACCTGCGGATCATCTACGGCCCCGAGTACACCCGGCCGCGGAACCTGGAGCGGTTGAGGGAGCGGTTCCTGAACCACAAGCGCTCCCTCGCGCTGCGCGAGTACGCCCTGGGCCTCGAGGCGCTGGACCGGCTGGGCGACGGGGAGCCGCTGTGGCGGGTCCACGAAGCGGTGTTCGCCGTGCTGGCCCTGGAGTCGGAACCGGTGGACCCGCGGCTGTGAGCCGCGGGTCCTGAGGGCGGGCGGCGCACGGACGATGCGGTCGCGACGGCCGTGTGACGGCCTCGGGCGCCCGGCGGGCGCCCGAGGCCGTTCGTACGTCGGGGGGCTCGTTCAAGAGGTACGGCTGAGGATCATGCGCCTGCGCGTTGATGAATGCGCCCCCTCGTGCCCCCAAGCTCCATCGAGATCATATTGACCGACCAATGACCGGCCCATAGCGTCGTTGCCCCGACGCAGTGTGACGGTTGGTCAACTCTGTGGCACGGAGTGCCGTGCGAGACCACTGCGCGGGAAGGAACGCCGGCGAAGGACGTGGTCCCCCGAAGGGCCAGCACATCCGCTGCGGGGGGCGAGTCGATGAGTCTGTTCGGAGGGGGCCGTTCGTTTCTCGACGCCCTCACTCCACAGGACCGCGCCACGCTCACCGCACTCGGAGCGCCCCGCGTCTACGCGTCCGGTGACGTCATGATCGAGGAGCGCGACACCAGCACCTTCGTGCTCCTGGTGCTCTCCGGCTGGGCCGTGGTCTCCGTGGGCACCGACCGCGGCGGCCGTCTCATCCTCGCCCTGCGCGGGGCCGGCGAGGTCGTGGGCGATCTTGCGGCCGTGGACCGCGGCCCGCGCAGCGCCACGGTGACCGCGCTCGGCGAGGTGCGCACCGTGGCCGTCTCCGGCGAGCGTTTCCGCAGCTTCCTCGCCGCCAGGCCGCAGGCGACGGCGCTGATCATGCGTCAGCTCACGGCCCGCCTGCGCAGCTCGGACGTGGAGCGGCGCTCACTGGCGTCCGGTTCCGTGCTCCAGCGGCTCGCCGCCCGCCTGGTCGAACTCGGCGGACGGGTCGGCCGCACCGACGGCGAAGGCACCGCCATCGACCTGCCCCTGCCGCAGCACGACCTGGCGGCGGCCATAGGAGCCACCAGGGAAGCCGTCGCCAAAGTGCTGCGGCTGCTGCGGGAACAAGGGGTCGTCCGCACCGCGCACAGGCGGCTGATCGTCACCGACATGGACCTGCTGCGGCTCCTCGCGCAGGGCCGCGAGCAACCGCCGCAGCGCGGACCGGGGAAGAAAAGCCCGCCACTTGTGTAAACGGCTACATCGCCCGTCGCACGACGCACCGAGTCTTGTTCCCGAGACGACAGCACCCAGGGGGTCCGAGTGAGCAGTGCAGCAGCCGTGAACAGACTGGTGGTCTTCGGGGACGCCTGCGGCTCGGGGCGCATGGGCCTCGACGCCAAGAGGCGTATGCGGGCCGCCATGTACGGGGCCTTCGCCGAGGCCTACGCCTCCGTGGGCGTCGAGGTGGACCGTGTCCACCAGGAGGACCGCGGCGACGGGATCCTCGCCGCGCTCGACCCCGGCGTACCGCCGACGCTGATGGTCGGCACCTGGCTCGACACGCTGTTCCAGAGCCTGCGCGAGCACAACGCGGGCAGCGCCGACCGCCTCCGGCTGAGGATCGGGATGAACGCCGGCCCGGTGCTCGACGACGGCAGGGGACTGGTGGGGCGTGCCGTGGACGTGGCGGCACGGCTCTGCGACAGCCCGGTCGCCAGGCGGACGATGGAGCTCGCCCCCGGCAGCGACCTGCTGCTGGTCGTCTCCGACTGGCTCTACGCCAACGTGGTGGCCGAGGGGGGCCGTTACGTCGAACCGGAGACGTACCGCAGCGCGCGGGTCCGTCTCAAGGAGACCGACGAGACCGCCTGGTTCCACATCCCCCGGTTACCCGCGCCCCCACTGCCCGAGGACCGGCCCGCAGCGGAGCCGGGCGCGGAGCACCGGAGCACGGGCGGCGCGGGCGGACCGGGGACCGAGACCGGCGGTGGGCCGGTACAGGGGGACGGCCCACCGCCTCCGGACCCGCCGGGGTCCCGCACCACAGGCACGAAGGGCACCACCGGCGTGGCCGGCCGGAGGGACCGGGCAAGGACGGCAGGCACGACCGTCACCCACATCAACGCCCAGGGCGACGTGGCCTCGTTCGAGAACAACGTGTTCCACGGTGAGGTGACCGGCATCCGCAAGGACCGCGGCCCGGCCGCCCCCGACGGGGACGGTGCCGCATGAGCAACGACCAGCCGGAGGCCCCGCCGCCCGACGCCCCGGCGGACGAGCAGAAGCCGGCCCCCGCACCCGACCGGAAACCCGCGGAACCGGACGCGGAGGCCGCCGCGCAGGACGCCGCGGAATCGGCTCCGGAACCGCCCAACCCCTTCGCCACGGCGGGCCGCAGCCCGATGGGATCCGCCGGCGGCACCGGCGGATCCGGCACCGCCCACGCGGCACGCCGGACCTTCGCACCGCGGCAGGCGGAGCGGGTCGTCACCTTCGGCGACGACGGCCAGTACTTCCACGGCAACTACTTCATCAACCAGTTCGGCGCCGGCACCGGCCCGGCCATGCTCGACGGCCCCGTCCCCGCGGAGGAACTGCGCCGGCTCGCCGGGGTCTACTGCGAGACCCCCGGATACGGCCGGATGCGGACCAGGCTGCGCGAGTGCGGGCTGCTGGTCCTGTGCGGAGAACGGGGGAGCGGCCGCACCGCCACGGCCCTCGCCCTGCTCTCCGAACTCACCGACAACCAGGTCACCCGGCTGGATCCCAGCGAGGCCGTGCACCGGATCTCCGGTGACATGCTCAAGGAGGAGTACGGGCACCTGCTGGAACTCCCGTCCGACGAGCTGCACCGGGAGGCCGGCCGGAGCACCCGCGGCGACGGCCGGGACGAGGGCCGCCACCCGGGCCGGCTCACGGAACTGCACCTGGACCGCTTCAGCAGGCAGTTGCTCACCGCCAAGGCGTTCGGCGTCGTCCTCGTGGAGAGCGGGGACCTGGCCGACCGGCTGCTGCGCGGCCGTTACGGGATGCAGCTGCGCCCGCCGGGGACCGAGGAGGTCCTCCACCGCCATCTGCGCATCCAGCTGCTCGGCGAACCACCGGAGGCCCTCGACGCCTGCCGCGCACTGGCCCGCCGCGAGGACCTGAAGGGCGCGCTCGGACTCGACGAACTGCGCCCCAAGGAGGCCGCCGGTCTCGCGGAGCTGCTCGCCCGCCACTGGCGCGGCGAACTGGGCGACGACGAACTCCTCGACCGCTGCACCACCTTCGTACGGGCGCAGGCCCGCGCGTGGTTCGCCGGCGCCGACCGTCCCGGCACCCTCCCCGAGGCCGGTCCCGCGCTGGGCGCCGCGGCCTTCCGTATCGCCGTCGCCGTGTTCAACGGCTCGCCCTACGGCCTCGCCGCGGAGGCCGCCGAGCAGCTCGCCTGGGAGATGTCCGTCACGCTGGATCCCGAACAGCCCGTCGGACGGCGGCTGTTCGGCACCCATGCCGACGACCGCCCGGCCCTGGCCCGGGCGGTCGTGGAGGACGCGGAGTTCGACCTCGGTGACGCGCAGATCCCGGTGCGCGCCGTCCGCTTCCAGGGCGAGGCCCTCGCGACCGCCGTCCTGCGCGAGGTGTGGAACGGCTACCACAACGCGCGCGGTCCGGTGGTGCGCTGGCTGCGGACCCTGTGCGACGACCCGCGGCCCCAGGTGTGGGTGCGTGCCTCCGTCGCCGCCGGCGTGCTCTGCTCCTGGGACTGGGTCCACGGGGCGGGCGAACTGATCGGCCCGATGGCCGCCGTGGACAGCCCCGTCCAGCAGATGTCGGCCGCGACCGCGCTGGCGGAGGCGTCCAGGGACGCGTCCGTACGGCCCGCGGTCGGCGCGCTGCTGAAGGAGTGGGCCACGTCGGGGGACGAGGCACTGGTGACGACGGCCCTGCTGGCCCACGGGTACGGCATGGCCGCCGGTTCCGTCCGCGCCTCCCTCGACGCGCTGGCGAAGGCGGTCCGGGCCGGCGATGTGACGACGCTGTCCAACGCGGCGTTCAGCGTCACCCGGCTGCTGGCAGGCGCGGAGCCGGCCACGGTCGTCGCCCGTCTCGGCGCCTGGCTGCGCGGCGGACAGCGGGAGCTCGCCGACCTGGTGCTGCTGAGCGTGCTGGGCACGCTGACCACGCGCACCACGTATCTGTGGGGTCTCGACGAGACAGAGGCACTGGAGGAGCACGCCCGCCGGCCGCTCCTCGTGGCCCTGCTCGCCACCCATGAACCCCTGGTCGGCAAGCTCGCCGACCTGGTGAGCCTCACCCTCGGCACCGCCCGCTCCGGCGAGGTGGCGCTCGAGGCCCTCGGGCGGGTCCTGCGCCAGTGTGCGGACGACCCCGCCCAACTGGAGGTGGTCCGCGGCTTCCTCCCGCTGATCACCGTGGAACGCAGGGACCGCGACCGGGTGCGGCACCTGCTGGCCCGGCTGGTCCGGGACGAGGACGACCCCTTGGACAAGAACACCGCCCGCCAACTCTGGGACGCGGCGGCGGAAGGAGCGATGCGATGACCCCGTCAGGCGCCGGAGAACCGTCCGCGCAGCAGCCGTTCCGGCCCGACGAGCGAGCAGGCGCGGACGAGCAGGCCGGTGCCGCCGAGCCGCGCAAGGGGCCGCTGCTGCGGGAGTGCGTCCTGCCGTACACGCCGCGCAGCGGCCAGGTGGCGGCCGTGTACCTGTACCCCAACGGGGGCCACAGCGTGCTGTGGCCGAGCCGCAGGGAGGACCACGACAAGCCCTGGTTCGGCGGACCCCGCGCCGTCTTCGAGGTGATCCTCGGGCGCCATGTCACCGCCTTCGACCTCGCCCTGCCGGCGGCCGGCGACGCCCAGTCGTTCAAGACGCGCGCCGAGGTGCAGTGGGAGGTGGACGACCCGCGGCTGGTGGTCGAGAAGGCCGTCTGGGACGTACGCGAGATGCTGCACGGCGATCTGCTGTACGGGCTGCGCCAGGTGTCCCGGCGGTTCCGGCTGACGGAGGCGCAGCGCGCGGAGGAGGCCGTCCAGGCCGAACTGCGGGCAGGCCGGATGGATCTGGGCGCCGATCTCGGCCTGCGTACCCGGGTGCATGTCTTCATCGACCTCAGTGACCAGGTCAGGGACCGGGTCGCCGAGCGTGACGACGTCGCCTTCGAGATGGAGAAGGACCGGGCGCAGGCCGAGGCGGACCGGCGGAAGGACCGGTACGAGCGCGAACGCGTCGCGGAGCGCGCCGCCCAGCTGGAGGAGGTCCTGCGGCGCGGCGAGGAGGCCGAGATCACCCATCTGATGGCGAGCAACCCCGACAAGGTGTGGGAGATCCGCCAGGCGATCCGGCAGGAGAAACGGGAGGGCCAGGCCGACTATCTGCACCTGTTCAACCGGTTGCTCGACGCGGGAATGCTGGAACGGCACGACGTGGGCGAGCAGATGTACGAGGTGCTCCGGTATCTGCGGGACAACAGCAGCAGGGTGACCGGCAGGGTCACCGACCGGGTGCTCACGTCCCCCGAGGGCGGCCGGCCCGCGCTCACCCCACGGAGGGACGAGACCCCGGAGCCGAGGCGGCCGTTCTGGGACGAGGAGCCGGAGGACGCCGCCGGCCCGGCCCCCGACGACGGGCACGTATACGAGCCCACCCGGGTGCAGTCGTCCGCGGAGCGGGACCGCGACTCGCGGCCGGCTGCCGGCTCGGGCGGCGCCCGCCCGAGCGCGGACTTCGACGACTGGGGGGACGAGTGAACGGCGGCGCACCGCCGGGCCCGGGCGCCGGTGCGCCTCCGGGCCCCGGCAGCGGGTCAGGCGCCGACCCCGGCGGCGACGTACGGTTCGTCGCCGAGCGGCTGCTGAACTCCGTACGCGAGGACATCGGCCGGGCCGACGCCAAGGCGGCGATCCTGCTCTCCGGAGCGGTCGCCGCACTGGCCGTCGCCTTCTCGCGCAACGAACTCCCGCTGCCGGCGTCCCGGGCGGCGGCAGCCGTCGTGACCGCCGGGCTGCTGCTCTACGCGGCGGGCGTGCTGATGCTCGTCGGCGTGATACTGCCGCGCACGCGGACCGGCGCGGACACCACCTTCCTCCGCGATCTCGCGGTCGGCACGCCGACCGATGAACTGCTCGTCCGGCTCTCGGAGTCGGGCGAGGACGTCGTGCGCTGGCTGGTCGGCCAGGCACGGGTGCACGGGGCGGTCCTGGCCGCCAAATACCGGTGGCTGCGCACGGGGGTCTGCACGCTGACCCTCGGCGCGCTGCTGGTCCTCTTCGGCGAGCTGTGGTGAGAGACGATGAGAATGTTCCGCAAGACAGGTGTGCCGGTGCTGGTCTGCGCACTCCTGATGCTTCCGGCCGCGGCGCCGGGACAGGCCGCCGGCCCCCTGGGCAGGGCGGCCGCGCCGGCGTCCGACGGGCCCGACCCGATCGACTTCGCGGTCGTCGTGGACCAGTCGGAGAGCCTGTCCGACGAGGACCTGGCACGTGAGGTGGAAGCCGCCTCGCTGATCACCCAGGGCGAGATCTCCGCACGTTCCCGCGCCGCAGTCATCGGCTTCGGCAGCTCGGAGAAACCGGGCCAGTCACCGGTCAGCGAAGTGTGCGCCCTGACCACGGCCGACACCGCGGGACGGCAGCGGCTGAGCGACTGCGTGCAGCAACTGGCCCACCGCGACGACAAGAAGACCGGACCGGGCACCGACTTCCCCGCGGCCGTACGGCAGGCCGTCGACCGGCTGGCGGAGAAGGGCGACAAGGAGATCCCCAAGGTCGTCTTCCTGCTCACCGACGGCCGCCTCGACGTCTCCGACAGCCCCGAATACGGCACCGACGAGGCGAGCCGCCAGGCCAACGGCGAGAAGCGCCTGACGGAGGAACTGGCCAGGGCGCGGCGGGAGTCCGTGCAGATCTGGCCGCTCGGCTTCGGCGACAGCATCGACCGGGCCGCGCTGACCAGGATGGCCGAGGGCGGATTCCGAGGCGGCTGCGCCGACCTGCCCGACGCCGCCCCGAAGATGCGTGTGGTCGACAGCTCGTCGCAGATCGACAAGGCGCTCCAGGAGACCTTCGCCGCCGCCCGCTGCGCCCGTGTCGCACACGGCACGGTCGGCAAACCGCCCGCCGACCTGTCCGTCACCATCCCGCCCATCGCCACCGACGGCTCCCTCACGGTCAGCAAGCACGACCCCAAGGTCACCGTCACCTACTACGACCCCAAGGGCCGGCGGGTGCCGACCCAGGGCGAGTTCGACGGTTCCGCCTTCGAGACCAGCGGACAGGACGGGCCGGTCGAGGCGCTGCGGGTGAAGAACCCGCTGCCGGGCAAGTGGCGGATCCATATCGAGGCGCCGGAGGGCCACCGCGATCGCGAGGTCGCCGTACGCGCCATCTGGCAGGGCAGGCTCCGTTCCGCGGTCACGCTCAGCCCGGCCTCGCCCCGCCCGGGGGAGGAGGCCGTCGTCGAGGTCCGTATGCAGACCCGGCGCGGTGTGGTGATCACCGACCCCGAGCAGCTCAAGGGCATCCGGGTCTCCGCCCGGATGACCGGCGCGGGCTTCGACCCGGTCGTCGTACCGCTCGCGGACGGGGGCAAGAAGCCCGACGAGCGGGCCGAGGACGCCCGCTACGCCGGACGGTTCACCGTCCCGGCCACCGCCTCCGGGGAACTGCGGCTCACCACCGAGATGACCGCACCCGGCATCACCAGCGACCGCCGGCCCCTGCACGCCCGCATTTCGCAGGGCACCCCGGTGCTCACCGCCGGGCTGAGCGTCGACCGCGGCGACGTCCACCCCGGGCAGACGGTCAGCGGCACGCTCGACGTCACCAACAACGACTCGGGACCGCACACCCTGCGGCTCTCCCTCGCCGACCAGCCGCCCGGATCGGCGCTGCGCATCAGCCCGGCGACGGTGAACGCCGCACCCGGCGGCAGTTCCACCCCGTTCACCGTCACCCTCGGCCCGGACGTCCCCCTGGGCGAGCTGTCCGGACGGATCACGGTGACCGACCTCGGCGACGGAGGCCGGGTCGTGGACAACGTCTTCCTCGGGGTGCGCGTCACCGCCGAACCCACCCTGTGGGACAGGTGGTGGTGGGCCTTCAGCGGCGCGGCGCTCCTGCTGTGCGCGCTGGCCGCCGTGGTCGCCGTGCGGCGGCGGGCAGGGGCGAGACGGCGGGACCTCTCGGGCGTACGGCTCGAACTGCGGGCGGAGGGGCAGCGCCCCGACACGCTGACCATCAGGGCCGGCCAGAGCCCCGGCGGGGAGTTCCTCTTCTCCGTCGGCCGCTCCGGCGGCGGGGCACCGGCGCTGAGGCGCGGCGGAGGATCCCAGGCGTACCGTCTGCGGCGCACGACGGCCGGACAACTGCTGCTCAAGCCGCCCGGCGGACCGGAACGGGCCATCGGGCAGGGTCAGCCGGCCGGTCTGGCCGACGGGTTCGAACTCGTCGTCGGTGACGCCCGTACCGCCTCCGGAACGGGCCGGAGCGGCCGTGACGGACAGGGCCGGGGCCAGGGCGGCGGCCCCTTCGGCGGCCGGCGGGTGCCGGGACCTCGCGGCGCGCGGCCCCAGGGTTCCTCCGATCGCACCGCCCGCGGCGGACGGACCCGGGGCGACGCCTCCGCCGCCCCGCCGCGACGCGGAACCACCCCTCCCGACCCCAACTTCTGACCCACCTCTCGGCCACGAGCGCCCGTCCACGGCGGCGCAAGGGGAGACAGACATGAAGATCTACCAGCCCATGCTCTACGTCGGTCTGGGCGGCACGGGCGCCAGGATCGGCGCGGACCTGGAGCGCGGACTGCGCCGGGAGCTGTGCGGGCCCGACGGCAACAAACTGGTCACCGACGGCCGCCGGCTGCCGTTCCAGCTGCCGGACTGCCTGCAGTTCGTCTACGCGGACTTCAGCGAGTCCGAACTGGACCGGCTCCAGCCGGCCGGCCTCAAGGCCGGTGAGACCGCCGCGCACGCCCGCACCTCACGGATCATCCACGACCTGCTGCCCAGCGACTACGACAGCTCGCCCGAGGTGGCCCGGATGCTGCGGGTCGCGCTGCACGAGGAGACCCACCACTGGCTGCCGCCCCAGGAGCGGCAGCCCCGGGTCGCGCCCCTGCACACCGGGGCCGGGCAGCTGCCGACCGTGGGCAGGTCGGCGCTGTTCGCGACGCTGCGCAGCGGACTCGAGCCGGTGCTGCGCCAGTTGCGTGAGGCGATCGGCGCGATCAGCAACTCGCAGGGCGACCTGCGGGAGATGGGCGGCGGACAGATCCGCGGCTGCGACGTGTTCGTGGCGTTCTCCGTGGCCGGCGGCACCGGAGCCGGGATCTTCTACGACTTCATCCATCTGATCGGACACGAGTTCCGCAGGTCCAAGGTCAAGGGCGTCAAGATCTACCCGCTGGTAGTCATGCCCTCCGCCTTCCCGCCGGAGGCCGGCGGCGGCCGTGAGGCCGAACTCAACTCGTCCCGCGCCCTGGTCGACCTCTCCCGCCTGGTCGACGACCAGAACGTGCCCAGTGCCCGGTCCGACTTCGGCGACGTGGAGGAGCAGGGCTCGCTCGGCGTCCGGTACCCGGGCGAAGGGCTCGTCACGCTGCGCCCCTCGACGGTGCAGACCGCGTTCCTGTTCAGCCGCACCGCCGGCATCGAACCGGAGGACCTGCGCCGCTCCATCACCGCGATGGTGATGTCCCTCATCGGCACGGAACTCGGCGACGACAACAGCCAGGGCCGCACCGAGGGCGACTACCAGTCCTTCGCGGCGAGCTTCGTCAACAAGAGCGTGGAGCGCTCCAAGCCGTCCAGGTCGGGCATCGGCCACCGGTCCATGTCGACCAGCCTGGCCGCCTCACTGACCGTTCCGGTCGACGACCTCGCCGAGATAGTGGCGGGACGGCTGCTGGCGCAGGCCGTGCGGGCGATGGACGAGGAGGCACGCAAGCCGGCCGACGACGGCACCGAGCGGGTCCGCGACCTGTTCGACCGCTCCGCCATCGGGCGGCTGTGGACCAGGGAGGCGCCGGTGGTGGTGCCGCCCGACCCGCTGCCCAAGGGCACCAGGGCCATCATGCAGGCCCTGCGGAACCGGCTCGGCGACATGGACGACGCGCTCGGCAGGCTCCAGCGCGAACTGGACGCCGAGATCCCGCGGCTGGTCGAGGAGTTCCGGCCGGGCTCGGGCTGCCGCGAACTGCTCGGCGTGATCGACCCGTTCAGGCTGGAGAGGCTGCTCGCCGGACTGCCCGGCCATCCGCAGCGGGTCGCGGAGGCCGGGTTCGTCGGCATGCTGGACAACCGCAGGAACGACCCGGAACGCGGTGAGGGCGTGGACGTCCACCCGCCGCAGATCCCGCTGATCAAGCGGGCGGTCGGCGGCCTCGTACCGGCCCGCTGGGGCGACCCCGACGTGCAGAACGCCCTCGACGAGCAGGACGCCTGGTACCGGTGGCGGGCCCGGCAGAAGTGGCACCGCGGCTGGAAGGACCAGGAGTCGCGCTGGCGGCCCCCGCTGCTGCGCACCACCAAGGAGATCGGCGAGCTGGTCAAGGCGCTGCGCGGTCACGAGGAGGACGAGCGCAAGTTCTTCGCGGAGCGGCGCAAGGAGCTCTACCGCAAGGACCGCAAGGGCGTGCTGTACCTGCTCCCCCCGCAGAACACCCTCGCCGCCTTCTACGACGACGTGATCCGCCGGCTCTACCAGCACGAGGACCTGCCGGAGAACCCGGGCGCCGCCCGCCTGGTGGCCAAGCTGATCCGGCCCGACGACTGGATGCGGGCCCTGGAGTCCGTGCGCCGTTCGCCGCAGGCCGGCGTCAAGGAGATCAAGCAGGTCATCGAGCGGCGGGTCAAGGGACTGTTCGTGGAGTCGAGCGTGCTCGGCGACCGTCCGCTGCTGCCGTCGCTGGGGGTGCTGCTGCAGGCCGCGGCCGGTGACGAGGACGCCGCCGCGAAGGTGGACACCCGATGGCTGGAGCAGTTCCGCTCCCAGCTCGTCGGGCTGCTGCCGGTCGGCTTCGAGCCGGACGGCAGCGGCCCGCTCAAGGTGCTCATCGTGCACCCGCAGAGCGAGGCCGGCTCGGGCGCCGCGGCGTTCCTCAAGCGTGAACTGCGCCTTCCGTACGGGACGGTGCCCGAATTCCGGGCCGTGGACACGGAGTCGATCACGGTCGTGCTGTTCCGCAGCGGCATGAGCCTCACCGACGTGTCGGAGGTGCGGCACGTGCTGCGGCTGTGGGCGGAGGCCCGGGACGCCGCCGGCGTGGACGACTTCCTGCACTGGCGCCAGCGCCTCGGCTACCGCGACGACTGGCTGGCCAGCACCGAGGAGGACCGGCGCCGGATCCTGCACCGCATCCTGTGCGCGGTCTGGAACGGCCTCGTCGAGGTGAAGGGATCGCCCGACTCGCCCGAGCAGATCCGCATCCGCCTCCAGGAGGGCGGCGCGGCCACCATGACGCTGCGCCTCGAGGCCTTCGACAACAGCGTCTCCAGCTGGGCGGGACTGCTGCGGGCCTACGAGCAGTGGGCGCTGCTCGACGAGGGCCGGATCGTCGAGGAGGTGTGCGAGCGGCTGATGAGCGCCCAGCCGGTCGGTCTCGCCACCACACCGGAGGCCCCCTCGCCGCTGTTCCGCCGGCTGGTGCACGAGGTGGCGCCCCGCCAGCTCGCCCTGATCAAGGAGCTGAGCGGGCAGTTCGGCGCCGAGGACGAGGAATGGCTCGTCCCGCTGCGCGACTTCTGGGAGCAGACCTTCCCCGGCGCACTCGACATGCGCTTCCCCGGCGCCACCCGCCCCACCCGGCCCAACCTGCGCGCGCTCGACCAGCGCGTCGCGCAGAGCGAGGCCGCACGCCGCCAGGAGGACGCGCCGGTCCCGGGGCCGCGCAACGAACCGCGCAACGAGCCGCGCAACGAGCCGCGACCCGACCCGCGCACGGACCCCCGCCGCGAACGGACGTACGCGGACGGACAGGACGACGGCCACGGACGGGGCGACGTGGGCCACGGCCGACGGGACCCGGGCCAGGACCGTGACGCGTACCCCTACGACCACGAACCGGCCGCAGGCCCCCGCCGGGACGAGGACGCCGCCCGCACCCAGCCGCCGGGCCCCACCGACCCCTGGGACGAAGGCGACTGGGGCCGGCACGGCCACGACCAGGACGGCGACCGATGGTGACCATGGAACAGAACCGCCCGGCCCGTGCCGTCGTCGTGGACCTGCGGCACGGGGCGCCGGTGACCGCGGCACTGAAGGAGACGGAACACGACCGCACGCGGCGGTTCCTCGTCATCGACGGCGCGGCGGACCTCGTGGACCACCAGCTCCGCTACGAACAGCTCTACTCCTACGGACCCGCACGGCTGCTCTGCCTCGCGACCGGTGCCCCCGGACAGCGGCAGCTCCACCGGCCGCTGCCGCTCGGCCCGCCGGAGGCCGGTGTGCTGTGGCTGCCCGACACGCTCGTGGGCGCCGCGCCGGGGACCGACAAGTTCGACGCGTCGCTGCGGCCGCTGCTGGAACTCCTCGTGGAACCGGCCGTGTTCGACTGCGTCCTCGGGCAACTGGCGGACGTGCCGCACGGCGTCGCCGTGCCCGCCGTGCACGTACTGGAGCACGACCTGACGGAGGAGGCGCGGTCACGGGCCTGGCGGCAGGCGCTGGAGCACCTCACCGGCCAGGACCTGCCCGTATCCGTCACCCCGCCGGAGAGCGGCGCCGCGTCCGGCGGGACCCGGCAGGACGGCCTCAGCCCCGAACTGTCGCTCCTCCTCGGCCGGTCGGTACCGCGCAGCCTCGCCGACCGGCCGTGGCTGACCCCCGGTGGCCGGATCGACACCCGGCACGAGGAGTGCATGGACGCCCTGCACGACACCAGGGAGACCTACGAGGCGATCCGGGGCGCGGCAGGTCTGTTCGGCGGGGCCGGCAAGGAGGCCGACCTCCCCGCACGCTTCGAGGGCCTCGCCGACGCGCTGGCCGCGTACCGCACAGAGGTCGCGGGTGCGCTCGGCGACGGCGGCGGCGACCGTGTCCGCCCCGAGCAGCGCGGCCGTCTGCTCGATCGCGGCATCGAACTGACGGAGGTGCCGGAGGTGACCCGCGCGAGCGTGGGACCGGCGCTGCGCGACCACACGGAGCGCCTCCTCCGGCAGCGGCTGCCCCTGCGGTCCGTCGCGGCGACGCTCAACGCGCTCTCCGGCCGGTCGGCGCCGGCGGGCAGCACGGCGAGACTGCGCCGGCTCGACGAGACCTGTTTGCCGGAGCGGGTCGCGGAACTCCCGCTGCCGCCACCGTTCCTGATGCGCCGCCCGTGGGCGGCCGACGCGGGCCTGGCCCTGCTGATCTGCTGCGTCGCCGGGCTCTGGCCGGGAATCGGGTGGTTCGCCGGACCGCTCTGCGCGGCTGCGGGCGCGGCTCTCGCCGCACTGATGCTGCGGCGCCGTCCCGGTCGTTCCCGGGACGGGCGTCTGGACGGGGGCGGCGACACCCGCGCCCTCACCCGCCTCGCGGCGGGCGCCGTCGGCGGGGTGGCCGGGGCGTTCGCCGGCTCGGCGCTGTCCCTGCCGGTCTGGGCGGGCGCGATCGCCCTGGCCCTCGCGCTGACCGCGCTGGTGCTGCTGGCGATACGCGACTGGACGGCGGCGGTCGACGACTGGTGGGGGCAGACGGACTGGGCCTTCGCCGCGGGAGCCGTGGAAGGGGTCGACGAACTGCTGGCGGACACCGTCGTGCACGACTGGCTGCTTGCCGACGCCCGTTACCACTGCTCCGACGCGGCACGCGCCGTCGCCGTGCTGGTGGGGTCACTCGCCGACACCGTGGAGGAAAGGCTGGGCGCCGGTCCGTCCGCGGACCGGGCGCTGCCGGTGGACGAACCGGCCGGTCCCTCCGCCGGGCCGGCGGGCGGCTTCGACTGGGACAGCTGGGGCGACGCCGACGACGACCGGGCCGAACCGACCGTCCCGGACCCGGCCTCGCACACTGCCTTCTCGGACGACAGCACTGTCCACGGCCCGTACGGAGCAGGGGACTTCGGCCCGGATACGGGGCGGGGCCCCGGCGCGGACCTCGGTCCGGGCCTCCGCCCAGGTTTCGGCGACGCCGCGCCCGGGGCCGGTTCCGGCTTCCGCCCGGCCTTCGACGACGGCCACCCCGCGGACGCCGCCGCGGACCCGGCCGCCGGCGGCCGCCCCGTGCCGCACACTGCCGGGACGCGACCGCACGCCGCCGAGGAACGACCACCCGGGGTCGAGGAGCAGCCGCTCGCCCTGCGCAGCCTGTGGCCGTCCCGCTCCGACGGCGACGGCCCGCCCTGGCTCGAACGGGAGACCGGTGACGGGGGCCCGGAACTGGTCGACACGCTGGTCGGCGACCTGACCCACGGCGCCGCGCTGATCCTCGCCTCCCGCTGGGCAGCCGTGGAGCGTGAACCGGCGACCGCGGCCGGCGTGCCGCTGCGCCCACTGATGAACGAACTCCTCGACGAGGAGCACCGGAGGCTGATCAGGGACGCAGTCGCCGCGCCGCCCCCGTACGCCCCTGACCCCGGGAACCGGCCCGGCATCGCCGGTCTGCTCGGGGTCTCCTCCGACCGGGTGCGCCGCCTCCTGGCCGACGGCGGCACGGAGCACGCCGTCCCGCTGTGCGGGGCCGAGCACCGGCGGCTGCTCTCCAAGGACCCGCACGCGGCAAGGCGGTTCCGGTTCGCGCCGGAGGCCCTGCGGCGCGGGGCGGAGCCGGAGATGGGCCAGGACGCGTGGCCGGGCGCCGCGGAGGACGTCGTGTGGACGGCGGGCGGCAGGCACGCCGGGGTGCTCAGGCTGATGCCGATGCGCCCGGACACGGTCAGGTCGGTCAGGGGAGAGGAGGGCGGAACGCGATGACCGTGCCGCACAACACGGGGGCGCCGGCGGAGGACGTGGAGGAGCTGGAGTTCTACACCCACCGCCAGGACCCCGTCCGTTTCTCGGCCGGTTTCTCCGACGACGTCCGTTTGCCGGAGCGGGCGCCGCTGCTGGCCCGGCAGGTGACCCTCAGCAAGGGCTGGCGGGTGATCCAGTACCGGCTGCCGCGCTCCGCGCACGGCAGCGCCGACGCCTACGGCGCGCTCGAGCGGGAGGTCAGCGCGGCGGTCGCGGTGGAGCGGCAGCACGGGGCCGAGCCCTACAGCGAGCTGTTCACCCGCCTCGTCGGGTTCCATCTCGACGCCCCGGAACCCTTCGTCCTCTACAAGGTGCACGCCGGCCGGCCCGTCGCCGCCCGGCAGGGCGCGCTGACCGTGGCGGAACAGCACAAGGTGCTCAGCCAGCTGGCGCTCGCGGTGCGCCTGCTGGAGAACGTCCAGCTGGTGCACCGGGACATCAACCCCCACACGGTCCGCTGGGACGGCACCCATGTGCGGCTGGGCGAGCTGTACCGCACCCAGCGGATCGGCGAACCCCGCGAGGCGTTCGGTGCGGCGCCGTGGGCCGCGCCGGAGCAGCGGGACGGCGCGGGCACCGCCGATCCGCGCGACGACCTGTGGTCGGTGGCCCGGCTCATGTACTTCCTGCTGTCCGGCCGTCCCGGGGACGCGACCGCGCCTCCGGAGGACCTGGCCGACTTCGGCAGGCTCGCTGCGCTCAGCGAGAGCGGTTCGTTCGCTCCCCTTGCGGAGATGCGGGCGGCGCCGGCCGAGCTGATGCGCCTGCTGAACGTCGGCGATCCGCTGACGGTCGTCTCCTCCGCCCCGGACCCGCTCGGCCGCGCCCGTGCGGAGTTCGACGCCAGGCTCGCGGAGAAGCGGGACCGGCTCGGTCTCGCCGCCCCGGCGGACCAGGAGCAGGTGTACGTGGAGCTGGTCGACCCTCCGCCCCGCCGCTCGCTGCGGCGGCTGCTGGGCGGCGGCCGTCCACCGGCCCCCAGACCGGCCGCCGAACCCCGGCACGACGGCCCCGTTGACGTTCCCCTGCCGACCCGGCCCCCGCTGTGCCCGCACTGTCTGCTGCCGGTGCACTACGACGAGACGCAGCTGTTCACGCTCGACAGCAAGAAGGAGCCCAGGAAACTCGACCTCAGCGCGGAGTACCGTCCGATGCACCGTCAGGACGCCCTGCGCCAGGCCTTCCAGATGTGCCCGCACGCGGACGAGAACCAGCCGCACCGGCTGCCCGTGCCCTACCTCACCAGCGGTGAGCCGCTCACCGTCGCCATGGTCGGCAGCTCCGCCGCCGGCAAGACCCATCTGCTGGCCGCCATGCTCGGTGAGATCGAGCAGGGCGGTCTCGAGCCGTACGGACTCAAGTGCCTGCCGCTCAACCCGGAGGAGCACCGCGAGTACCTCGCGGAGACGGTCCACCCGCTGCACCGCGGCGAGGTGCTGCGCCGTACGGGACAGGTGCGCTTCGCCGAGTTCGCGGACGGTCTGCTGGTCACCGGGCACGGGGTGACCCGGCCCGTGGTCTTCTTCGACCTGGCGGGAGAGGACCTGGCGCAGAACAGCGACGTGACCCGGTTCCTCATGGGCGTGGGCGCGTTCATCTTCGTGCTCGACCCGCTGCGGGCCCTGCGGCTGCCCCAGCTCGACCCGGTGCGCGAGCGGACCGGACTCGTCCAGCGCGACCTCGGCGACGAGGCGTTCGCCACCGTGCTCGGCCGGATCCCGCGCACCGGCCCGTACATCACCGCCCCCGCGGCCGTGGCACTGAACAAGAGCGACCTCGTCCGCTTCGACCCCTCGGTGGACCGCTGGCTGGCCCGCGGACTGCCGGCGGTCCTGGACGACAGCACCCTGCGCGCGGAGAGCCGCGACGTCCACGCCTTCGTCAGGCACCACGGCAGCCAGGCATGGCTGAAGCCGTTCGACGACTGCGCCCGCTGCACGCTGCACTTCGTGGCGGCGACCGGCGGCCAGGAGAGGGGCGAGACCTTCCCGCACGGCGTGCGGCCGCGCCGGGTCCTCGCCCCGCTGCTGTCCGTGTTCGCGATGTGCGGGCTCCTGCCCGGAGCCGAGTTGAGGGAGACAGGGGTATGACGTCACGTCACACCGGGACCGTGGACCAGATCGTCTTCCGCTGGGACGCCACCAACCCGATGGGCAACACGGGCTTCGGCCCGGTCGCCTGGTCCGGCGAACGCAGCGACGTCGTACGGCTGTTCCGGCCCGTCACGCACCTGTTGAGGTCGGCGGGCCCCGGCACGGCCCCGGCGCTGGTGCGTCTGGTGAGCGAGGACTCGGCGACGGCGCTGCTGGTGCACCGTACGTCCGGGCGCGGTCTCGGAGGCCGCCAGGACACCTTGTGCCACGCCCTGTACGGGGCCGAGCGGAGCCTCGGCCCCGAGACCTGCCTCGGGCTGCACACCTGGGACTGGGAGGGCAGCGGCATCGCGCTCGGCGAGGTCCGCGGCGCGCTGGACCCGGTGCCGCTCGGCGCCCTCGAACGGTCGGCCCTCGAGGGCGGGAGGCGGCTGTCCGGCGGGCTCCGCCGGACGGAGGCCGAACTGACGGCGGTCGCGGCGGAGGTGCTGCGTGACCCTGCCGCGCTGCACACCGTGCTGGACCGCGCGGGCGACGACGGGCCGTGCCTGCTGCTGTGGGCCCTGTACGGGATCTTCGGCAAGGTCCTGCCGCAGCCGTGGACGTTCGCGACGCACGACACGGCGGAGAGCCGCCGGATCAGGTTCATGTTCGTGAGCCGCTGGTCCAGCTCGCCCGACCAGGACGGTCCGAGGGTGCGCACGGACCCGCTCCAGGCGCCGGAGGGCCGGCCGCAGGAGGTGGCGGAGCGCCTGGTACGCGCCTATCTGTACGCGGTCGAACGCGGCGACGCGGACGAGTTCGAGCTCGCAGACGCGCTGTCGAGGGCGCTTCCCCGTGGCGCGGCGGTGAGGGACGGCCGTGCGCTGCTGGAGGCCTCGGAGGACGCCCTGGCCGCGCTCGAGCGCCGCGCCGGGCGCGACCGGTCCGGGCCCCGCACGTACCGTCCGGAGCCGTCCGCGGCCGAGACGTACTACGCGAACGAGCCGTCCGCGCCGGCGTCGTACCGCTCGGGGGAGGCGCGGGCGTCCGGGGCGCACCGAGCGGAGCCGTCCGGGTCCACGGAGTACGGTGCGGAGCCGTCCAGGTCCGCGGGGTACCGCGCGGAGCCGTCCACCTCCGCCCCGGCGGCAACGCCGTTCGCCGCGTCGCCCGTTCAGGACACCCGACCGCCGGCGGCGCCGGCTCCCGGGCCGCCCGGGCGGCTTCCCGTCGTGCGTCCCACCTGGCCGGAGCCGGACGGGGAGCGGCGCCGGCGGCCGGTCCTCGGCCGTCGCTCCGCCCCCAGGGAGACCGGCTCACTGCCCGCGCGGCTGGCCACCTGCCGCGACGAGCGTGAACTCACCGACACGATCCGGGAGTCGGGCAACGGCGACCTGCTGACGGTGCTCGAGGGCGACCCCTCGTACGACGTGCTGACCCTGGTCGTGCGCCGGATCGCGGAGGGCTGGCCCGACTGGACCGCCGGTGAGCGCAAGCGCATGTGCGACGCGGTCCTCGGCCGACGGCTGTATCTCTCTCGCGGTGCCTCGGCGGCCCGGGGCGGCCCGGACGAGCCGGTCCGGGCCGCGAACGCGGCGTCGCTGTACCGATGGGCCGTGCGGCCGTTCGCCGCCGAACCGGATGTGGGGAACCGTCTGGAGAGACTGCTGCCCGAACTGTGCGGCGGGACCGACCCGATCGGGCGCGGGGCGGCCGAGCAGATCCTCACCGGCCGCAGTGACCCCGGGATCACGCTGCCGGTGTGGCAGGCGCTGGTGCGCCGGTCGATGGCGTTGCCCGGGCCGCCGCCCGACCGGGTCACGCACGAGCCGCCGGAGCCTCCCGCCCGGCCGCCGGAGCGGCTCGAACACCGGCCCCCCGCCCCGGAACAGCCGTCCGGCCCCACGGAGTACCGGGAAGTGCCGGAGTGGCCGGCGGGGTCCGCCGGTCGCTCACCCGAGCCGCCCCACCGCCCCGAGCCGCCCCGCCGAACACCCGAGCCGCCCCACCGCCCCGAGCCGCCCCGCCGAACACCCGAGCCGCCCCACCGCCCCGAGCCGGCCCGCCGAACACCCGAGCCGCCCCGCCGCGAGCCCGAGCCTCCGGGCCGTGCCACCGCCCAGCCGCAGACCCGCACCCTTTATCCGCCCGGCGAAACGGTGCGGTCCGGGACCGACGGCCTCGGGCCGTCCCGAGGTGGGCACCGCTCGGCCGGTGTGACGGGCGGGAACGGGCGTGGATTCGTCCTCGCCCTCGGCGGATTCGGCGTGGTGCTGGTGGTCCTCATCGTGGTCCTCGCCGTGGCGTCCTGAAAGCCCCCCGCGGCGGAACGGCGCCCGAAGCGCGACGGAAGAGCGGCCGAAGATCGGCGTACGGCGTGTGTCCCGGGGCCCGCACGGCCAGGATGGGGACATGGGATTCCATGTCGACTCCGAGGCCGGGCGGCTCCGCCGGGTCGTGCTGCACCGGCCCGATCTGGAGCTGAAGCGGCTCACGCCGAGCAACAAGGACGCACTGCTCTTCGACGACGTGCTCTGGGTGCGCCGCGCCCGGCAGGAGCACGACGGGTTCGCGGACGTGCTGCGCGACAGGGGGGTGGAGGTCCATCTCTTCGGTGATCTGCTGCGCGACTCGCTGGAGATCCCCGAAGCCAGGAAGCTCGTGCTGGACCGGGTCTTCGACGAGAAGGAGTACGGCCCGCTCGCCACGGATCACCTGCGGGCCGCCTTCGACGAACTGCCCACCGCCGCCCTTGTGGAGGCCCTGGTCGGCGGGATGACCAAACGGGAGTTCCTCGCGGGCCATTCCGAGCCGACGTCGGTGCGTTTCCATGTGATGGATCTGGACGACTTCCTGCTCCATCCGCTGCCGAACCACCTGTTCACCCGTGACACCTCGGCCTGGATCTACGACGGCGTCGCCATCAACGCGATGCGGTGGCCGGCCCGCCAGCGCGAGACGGTGCACTTCGAGGCGATCTACAAGCACCATCCGCTCTTCGTCGGCCCGGAGGCCGGCCCGTTCCATCACTGGTCGGAGGGGCAGGACGACTACCCGTCCACCATCGAGGGCGGCGATGTGCTGGTGCTCGGCAACGGCGCTGTGCTGATCGGGATGAGCGAACGCACGACACCGCAGGCCGTGGAGATGCTGGCCCGCGGTCTGTTCGCGGCCGGTTCGGCCCGCACGATCGTGGCCCTCGACATGCCGAAGCGACGGGCCTTCATGCATCTGGACACGGTCATGACCATGGTCGACGGCGACACGTTCACCAAGTACGCGGGCCTCGGCATGCTCCGCTCGTACACCATCGAACCGGCGGAGGGCGGGGGGCTCAAGGTCAGCGACCATCCGCCGGAGCGGATGCACGACGCCATAGCGGCCGCGATCGGCCTGAAGGACGTCCGCGTGCTGACCGCGACGCAGGACGTGCACGCGGCCGAGCGTGAGCAGTGGGACGACGGCTGCAACGTCCTGGCCGTGGAACCGGGCGTCGTCGTGGCCTACGAGCGCAATGTGACCACCAACACCCATCTGCGCAAGCAGGGCATCGAGGTCATCGAGATCCCCGGCAGTGAACTGGGCAGAGGCCGTGGCGGTCCGCGCTGCATGAGCTGCCCCGTCGAGCGGGACGCTGTATAGCAATGCAGGGGATCGTATAGAGTTCCACTGTCACCTCGTCCGTCACGCAGGAGCAGCCATCATGGCGATACATCTCGAAGGCCGCCACTTCCTCAAGGAGCTCGATTTCACCGCCGAGGAGTTCCGCGGTCTGATCGACCTGGCCGCCGAGCTCAAGGCGGCCAAGCGAGCGGGCACCGAGGTGCAGCGGCTGCGCGGCCGCAACATCGTGCTGATCTTCGAGAAGTCGTCGACCCGCACCCGCTGCTCCTTCGAGGTGGCGGCGGCCGACCAGGGCGCCTCGACGACCTACCTGGACCCGTCGGGCTCCCACATCGGCAGCAAGGAGTCCGCCAAGGACACCGCCCGGGTGCTCGGCCGGATGTTCGATGCCATCGAATTCCGCGGCGACGGCCAGCAGGTCGTGGAGGAACTCGCCGCCCACGCGGGGGTGCCCGTCTACAACGGACTCACCGACGACTGGCACCCCACCCAGATGCTCGCCGACGTCCTCACCATGAAGGAGCACAGCGACAAGCCGCTGGAGGAGCTCTCCTTCGCCTACCTCGGCGACGCCCGCTTCAACATGGGCAACTCCTACCTGGTGACCGGCGCTCTGCTGGGCATGGACGTCCGGATCGTCGCGCCGAAGGCCTACTGGCCCGCCGAGGAGGTCGTCGCGCAGGCGCACCGGGCCGCGGCCGTGAGCGGCGCGAGGATCACGCTCACCGAGGACGTCGCGGAGGGCGTGCGGGGCGCCGACTTCGTCGCCACGGACGTCTGGGTGTCGATGGGCGAGCCCAAGGAGGTCTGGGACGAGCGGATCAAGGCACTTGCTCCCTACTCCGTCACCATGGACGTGCTGCGGGCCACCGGCAATCCCCAGGTGAAGTTCCTCCACTGCCTGCCCGCCTTCCACGACCTGGGCACCAAGGTCGCCCGGGAGATCCACGAGCGGCACGGCCTGACGGAGCTGGAGGTCAGCGACGAGGTCTTCGAGTCGGAGCACTCGGTGGTCTTCGACGAGGCGGAGAACCGTATGCACACCATCAAGGCCGTCATGGTGGCCACGCTGACGGGCGTCACGGCCGGCGGGAGCACGGCATCCGTATAGTCATGCGCCGAATTGGGTGATCATGCGAACAGCGGGCTAGTATGTCCGCCATCAGTGGGGTCCGGGCTCGCACGCCCGGACCCCACTCGTACGTCTCCGTACCGCCGAACCACCGAACCACCGAAGAAGAGAACCGCCCCATGCGTATCAAGAGCCCGGCCCAGCTTGTCGCCGATTCCGGCGCCGACCTCGAGGGCCACGGCCTCCGGCGGACCATGGGGCTGTTCCAGCTCGTGTGCTTCGGCGTCGGTGCCATCGTCGGCACAGGCATCTTCGTCGGCCTGTCCGACTCCGTCTCCCAGGCCGGGCCCGCGGTCGTCGTCTCCTTCGTGCTCGCCGCGATCACCTGCGTCTTCACCGCCTTCTCCTTCGCGGAGCTGGGCAGCACGATCCCGGTGTCCGGCAGCTCGTACTCGTTCGCCTACGCGACCCTCGGCGAGCGCACCGCGTTCCTCGTCGGCTGGTGCCTGCTCCTGGAGTACGGCGTCTCCGCCTCCGCGGTCGCCGTCGGCTGGGGCCAGTACCTCAATGAACTGCTCCACAGCCTCACCGGACTCGCGCTGCCGGAGGCGCTCTCCAGTCCGCCGGGCGACGGCGGTGTCGTCAACGTCCCCGCCGTCGTGGTGATGGTCCTCGCGGCGCTGCTCCTCGCCCGCGGCGTGCGCGAGAGCGCCCGCGCCACCGCCGTCATGGCCGTGGTCAAGATCGCGATCCTGGTGCTCTTCTGCGCCATCGCCTTCACCGCGTACACCTCGGACAACCTCTCGCCGTTCTCGCCGCACCACCTGGCGGGCGTCACGTCGGGCGCGTCCCTCGCCTTCTTCTCGTACATCGGCTTCGACGCGATCACCACGGCGGGCGAGGAGGTCAAGAACCCCCGGCGCAACATCCCGCTCGCGATCATGATCTGCATAGGCGTCGTCACGCTGCTCTACTGCGCCGTCGCTCTCGCCGCCATCGGCGCCATGTCCGCGGACGACGTCGCCGACAGGCCGGCCGCCCTGTCGCTGATCGTGAACGACGTCACCGGCTCCACGGTGGGCGGCGGCGTGATCGCCTTCGGCGCGCTGGTAGCCATCGCCTCCGTCGTCCTGGCCGTGATGTACGGGCAGACCCGGATCCTGCTGTCCATGTCCCGCGACGGTCTCGTCCCGCGGGTCTTCGAACGCGTCTCCCCGAAGACGTCCACCCCGGTCGCGGGCACCTGGATCGTCGCCGCGACCTTCGCCGTCCCCGCCGCCGTCGTACCGCTCGACGTGGTGATGAACCTGACGACCATCGGCACGCTTGCCGTCATGGCCGTCGTGAACGTGGCCGTCATCGCGCTGCGCCGCCGCTACCCGGACGCCGAGACGCGGTTCCGGGTGCCGTTCCACCCGGTCACGCCGGTGCTCGGCGTCGCCTGCTGCCTGTATCTGATGTGGGGGACCGGCCGGGCGACCTGGCTCCAGTTCGCGGTGTTCCTGCTGGTCGGAGCGGTCGTCTACGCGCTCTACGGCCGTCGGAACTCCCGTCTCGCGGCCGGCGCCCAGCAGGCCGGGACCGGAACGAAGCCGCTCGTCGACGCCTAGCGCCGCGGCATCGGGCCCGGATCAGGCCGGTCCCGGGAGGGTGAACCAGACCGCCTTGCCGCGTGCCGTGGGCCGATGACCGCACGCGGTGCTCAGCGTCCGGATCAGGAGCAGCCCCCGGCCGTGCTCCTGCCAGGGGTCGGGCTGCGGCATCGGGGCGGACGGTGACAGCCCGTGGGGCGGCGTCGGGTCGTGGTCGTGGACCTCGACCTGGCAGCCCGTCGGCAGCAGTTCCACCACGAGCTCTATGGGTGATCCGCCGGGGGTGTGCTCCACGGCGTTCGCGACCAGTTCGGCCGTGAGCAGCTCGGCGGTGTCGCGGTCCGGGGGCGCCGGGTGGTCGCCGCCCGCCAGCGCCGCACGCACGAGCGCGCGGGCGATGGGCACGGCCGCCGTGGTGTGCGGCAGCGGGACACGCCATGAGGCGGAGTCGGTGGCTAGGGACAAGGCGGCTTTCCGTTCGGTGGCGGTTGCTGATCACGACCCTACGAAGTGCAGGACGCCGGAACGGGGGCGAGTACCCGGCCGGGCCGGTACCTGTGCCACAACCGGTACGGGACTTTCGCGGAGTCGCAACACTCGTATCGCGCACTCATGACGGAAGTCACGAATGAGTGATAGCTTCGATGTCAGAGGCAGTGCAGCAGACCGCCCGTGCCGAGGGAGGCCCCACTCCATGAGCCCCTTTACCGGTTCCGTGCCACGTACGCAGGAGTGGCGTCATCTGCGGCTGACGAGGAAGGACGGCGTCGCGACCGTCACCCTCGCCCGCCCGGAGAAGCTCAACGCCCTCACCTTCGGCGCCTACGCCGACCTGCGCGACCTGCTCGCCGAGCTGTCACGGGAGCGCTCGGTGCGCGCCCTCGTGCTCGGCGGCGAAGGACGCGGCTTCTGCTCCGGCGGGGACGTCGACGAGATCATCGGCGCGACCCTGTCCATGGACACCGCCCAGCTCCTCGACTTCAACCGGATGACGGGCCAGGTCGTCCGGGCGGTGCGGGAGTGCCCCTTCCCCGTGATCGCCGCGGTGCACGGCGTGGCGGCGGGCGCGGGCGCAGTGCTGGCGCTGGCCGCGGACTTCCGGGTCGCGGACCCGTCCGCGCGCTTCGCCTTCCTCTTCACCAAGGTGGGGCTCTCCGGCGGTGACATGGGCGCGGCCTATCTGCTGCCCCGCGTCGTCGGTCTCGGCCATGCGACCCGTCTGCTCATGCTGGGCGAGCCGGTCCGCGCCCCGGAGGCGGAACGCATCGGCCTGATCAGCGAACTGACCGACGAAGGGCAGGCGGACGCCCGGGCCGCCGAACTCGCCCGCCACCTCGCGGACGGCCCGGCCCTGGCGTACGCCCAGACGAAGGCGCTGCTGACGGCCGAGCTCGACATGCCGCTCGCGGCGTCGGTCGAGCTGGACGCGGCGACGCAGGCGCTGCTGATGAACGGCGACGACTACGCCGAGTTCCACGCGGCCTTCACCGAGAAGCGGCCGCCCAAGTGGCAGGGCCGCTGACATGGCCTCCCTGACGCCACCCCCGGCCGGGCCCGCGGGCCCGCACCACGCGGCCGGCCAGGACCGGCCCGCGGCCCCGGACACTGGGGCCCGGCCGGCGCGGAAGGCCCGGCCTCTGCGGATCGCCGTCATCGGCGGCGGGCCCGGCGGTCTGTACGCGGCCGTGCTGCTCAAGCGGCTCGACCCCGCCCGCGAGATCACCGTCTGGGAACGCAACGCACCCGACGACACGTTCGGCTTCGGCGTCGTGCTCTCCGACGAGACCCTCGGTGGGATCGAACACGCCGACCCCACCGTCCACGGCTGCCTCCAGCGCGAGTTCGTGCGCTGGGACGACATCGACATCGGCCACCGCGGACAGACCCTGACCTCCGGCGGACACGGCTTCGCCGCCCTCGGCCGGCGCAGGCTCCTGGAGATCCTCCACGAACGCTGCGCCTCCCTCGGCGTACGCCTGCGCTTCCGCACCCCCGCACCGCCCGCCGCCGAACTCGCCGCGAACCACGACCTCGTCATCGCCGCCGACGGTGTCCACAGCGCCACCCGCGAGGCGCACGCCGACGTCTTCGCGCCGCACGTCACCACCCACCGCTGCCGCTACATCTGGCTGGCCGCCGACTTCGCGTTCGACTCGTTCCGGTTCGAGATCGCCGAGACCGAGCACGGCGTGATGCAACTGCACGGCTACCCCTTCGCGGCCGACGCCTCCACCGTCATCGTCGAGATGCGCGAGGAGGTCTGGCGTGCCGCGGGCTTCGACACCTGCGACGAGCAGCAGTCGACCGAGCGCTGCGCCAAGGTCTTCGCCGAGGTCCTCGGCGGCCGGCCCCTGCGCGGCAACTCCTCCGCCTGGACCGCCTTCCGCACCGTCGTCAACGAGCGCTGGTCGCACGGCAACATCGTGCTGCTCGGCGACGCCGCGCACACCGCCCACTTCTCCATCGGCTCCGGCACCAAGCTCGCCGTCGAGGACGCCCTCGCCCTCGCGGCCTGCGTCGAGGAGCAGCCCGACCTCGCCACGGCCCTCGCCGCCTACGAGAGCGAACGCCGCCCGGTCGTCGAGTCGACCCAGCGCGCCGCCGCCGCCAGCCTGCGCTGGTTCGAGGAACTGGCATTCCACACCGACCAGCCGCCGCGCCTCTTCGCCTTCAACCTCCTCACCCGCAGCCGCCGCGTCACCCACGACAACCTGCGGCTGCGGGACCCCGCCTTCACCGGCGCGGTCGAGCGGGACTTCGGCTGCCCGCCGGGCACGCCGCCGATGTTCACCCCGTTCCGGCTGCGCGGGCTGACCCTGCGCAACCGTGTCGTCGTCTCACCGATGGACATGTACGTCGGCCGGGACGGCATGCCCGGCGACTTCCACCTCGTCCACCTCGGCGCCCGCGCCCTCGGCGGGGCGGGCCTGGTCATGACCGAGATGGTGTGCGTCAGCCCCGAGGGCCGGATCACCCCCGGCTGCACCGGCCTCTACACGGCAGAGCAGGCGGCCGCCTGGCGCCGCGTCACCGACTTCGTCCACCACCACGCGCCCGGCACCGCGATCGGCGTCCAGCTCGGCCATTCCGGCCGCAAGGGCTCCACCCGGGTCATGTGGGAAGGCATCGACCAGCCGCTCGACAGCGGCAACTGGCCGGTGTCCGCCGCCTCCCCGCTCCCGTACCGGCCGGGGATCAACCAGGTCCCGCACGCCCTCGACCGCACGGGGCTCGACGGGATCCGGCAGCAGTTCGCCGAGGCCGCCCGGCGCGCCGCCGGCAGCGGCTTCGACCTCCTCGAACTCCACTGCGCCCACGGCTATCTGCTCTCGGGTTTCCTCTCGCCGCTGACCAACCGGCGTCACGACGCGTACGGGGGTTCCCTCGAGAACCGGCTCCGCTTCCCGCTCGAGGTGTTCGACGCCGTGCGCGAGCAGTGGCCGCAGGACCGGCCCATGACGGTCCGGATCTCGGCCACCGACTGGGCCGACGGCGGGACCACGGCCGAGGACGCCGTCGTCGTCGCCCGCGCCTTCGCCGCCCACGGCGCCGACGCCATCGACGTCTCCACCGGCCAGGTCGTCGCCGACGAACACCCCGAGTACGGCCGCTCCTACCAGACCCCCTACGCCGACCGGATCCGCAACGAGGCCCACATCCCGGTGATCGCCGTCGGCGCGATCTCCTCCTGGGACGACGTCAACTCGATCCTGCTGGCCGGCCGCGCCGACCTCTGCGCCCTGGCCAGACCGCACCTCTACGACCCGAACTGGACGCTCCACGCGGCGGCCGACCAGAACTACACCGGTGACGGGGCGCCCTGGCCCCTGCCGTACCGGGCGGGCAGCCGCAAGCCGCCCACCGGCCGCACCGACGCCCCGAAGCCGAGGCTCACGCTCGGCTGAGGCACTCGTGGCACCGGCACGGATCGGGATGCGGGCCGCCGTGGTACGAGGCGCGCTGCTCGACGGCGATCCGCCCGAGCCGCTCCGCGTACGCGACGGCCTCCTCCTCGGTCCCCACCGGCCACCAGGTGACCCGGGCGTAACGTCGCAGCACGGCCGGCGTGTACACCAACTCCGCGCGGAAGCCGTGCAGATGGCGGGTGGCGGTGTCGATGGTGATCCAGCGGCCGGTGTGCCGGCCGCGCCCTATGGTGGTCAGCTGCTCGTGCCCCGTGCCGGGGTACGCGGACGCGACGAACACTTTCGCCCCGCCCCGGTACGCCTTGGTGCCGGGCCGCAGCTCCTGCCCGAGGTCGCCGTACCGCCGCCACAGCACGACGTTCGCGGCCACCATCCACACGGGTCCGGGCTCGTCGCTCCCCTCATGCGGTTCCCCGGTCACCGCCGAGGCTCCTCCGTCACGGCTGTGACTCCCCGGTCACGAACGGCGCCCCCGCGTCCCGCAGCCGCGCGTGGAGCCGTCCGAAGACCTCGGCGGACCGCCCGCCCGGCCAGCCCTGGGGCAGCAGCTCGGCCGGCAGGCCGGGGTCGGCGTAGGGCAGCCGCCGCCACGAGTCCAGCGCCGGCAGATAGTCCCGGTAGGCGTCCTGCGCGGGCGTGTCCTCGCGGGCGTCCCACGCACGCAGCACGGGCTCGTGCCGGTCGAGGAAGTCCTCGTGCTGCTTGGCGATCGCCGCCAGGTCCCACCAGCGGGAGACCGCCTCCGCCGTCGCCGCGAAACCGAGGTGCTCACCGCGGAACAGGTCGACATACGTGTCGAGCCGCAGCCGCCGCAGCGTGTGCCGGGTCTCCTCGCAGAGCCGGGCGGGGGCGATCCACACCCCGGGCGCGGCGGCGCCGAAGCCGAGTCTGACCAGCCGCGAGCGCAGCAGGTGACGCTTGTGCCGCTCGGCCTCGGGCACGGAGAACACGGCGATGACCCAGCCGTCGGACAGTTCGGCGGAGGAGGGCGCGTAGATGCGCCGGTCCCCGTCGTCGAGCAGCTGCCGGGCGTCCTCGGACAGCGCGTAACCGGCCGCGCCCTCGGGGGTGCGCTCGGGCACGAGCAGCCCGCGCCGTTTGAGCCGGGAGACCGAGGAGCGCACGGACGGGGCGTCGACGCCCAGGACGCCCAGCAGCCGGATCAGTTCGGCCACGGCGAGGGGACCCGGCCGTTCGCGTCCGTACGCGCCGTACAGGGTGACGATCAGAGATCTGGGGGTGTGCTGCTCGGCCACGCGATCACTCTAGAGCTCGCAGCCGGTAGCGCTGCAGCTTGCCGGTCGGTGTACGCGGCAGAGCGTCGAGGAAGACGATCTCCCGCGGGCACTTGAACGGCGTCAGCCGCCCCTTGACGAAGTCCCGCAGGGCATCGGCCGTCGCCCCACCGTTCGCGGCGCCGTCCCGCAGCACGACATAGGCGACGGCGATCTGGCCCCGCAGCTCGTCGGGCCGCCCGACGACCGCTGCCTCCGCGACGTCCGGGTGGTGCAGCAGCGCGTCCTCCACCTCGGGTCCGGCGATGTTGTACCCGGCCGAGATGATCATGTCGTCGGCGCGGGCGACGTAGCGGAACCAGCCGTCGGGTTCGCGGACGTAGGTGTCACCGGTGAGGTTCCAGCCGTCCCGTACGTACTGGGTCTGCCGCGGATCGGACAGATAGCGGCAGCCCACCGGGCCGCGTACGGCCAGCAGTCCCGGCTCACCGTCCGGCACCGGCAGGCCCTCGCCGTCCACCACACGCGCCTGCCACCCGGGGACCGGGACCCCGGTGGTGCCCGGCCTGATGGACCCGTCCGCGGCGGAGATGAAGATGTGCAGCAGCTCGGTCGCCCCGATGCCGTTGATGATCCGCAGCCCGGTCCGCTCCAGCCATGCCTGCCAGGTCGCGGCGGGCAGGTTCTCCCCGGCCGACACGCAGCGGCGCAGCGACCGCGTGTCGTGGGAGTCGAGCTGGTCCAGCATCACGCGGTAGGCGGTCGGCGCGGTGAACAGCACCGACACCCGGTGCTCCGCGATCGCGGGCAGCAACTGCCCGGGGCCCGCCTGCTCCAGCAGCAGCGCCGACGCCCCGGCCCGCATGGGGAAGACGACGAGCCCGCCGAGCCCGAAGGTGAAGCCGAGCGGCGGGCTGCCGGCGAACACGTCGTCGGGCTCGGGCCGCAGCACATGGGCGGAGAACGTGTCGGCGATCGCCAGCACGTCCCGATGGAAGTGCATGCACCCCTTGGGGCGGCCGGTGGTGCCCGACGTGAAGGCGATCAGCGCCACGTCGTCGGCCGCCGTCCGCACCGGCTCGTAGGGCTCCGCCCCGGCCGCGGCGGCCAGGCGCAGCAGATCGTCGGGGGCGTCGCCGCCGTAGGCGGTGATCCTCAGCCCCGGCACCTCCGCCTTGACCAGGTCGTCGACCGTCCGCACGTCGCACAGGGCGTGGCTCACCGAGGCGATCTCGCACACCGTGGCCAGTTCCCCGGCCCGGTGCTGCGCGAGGACGGTCACCGCCACCGCGCCCGCCTTCATCACGGCGAGCCAGCACGCGGCGAGATGCGGCGTGGTCGGCCCGCGCAGCAGCACCCGGTTGCCGGGGACGACCCCGAGCTCCGCGGTCAGGACGTGCGCGATCCGGTCCACCCGCTCGCGCAGATGCCCGTACGACCAGACCTCTCCCGCGCCCGAACGGAAGACGGGACGGTCCGCGCCGAAGCGCTCGATCGTGCGGTCGAGCAGCTCCTCGCCGCAGTTGAGCCGCTGCGGGTACCGCAGCCCGGGCAGCTCGAAGAGGAGTTCCGGCCACTGGCCGGCGGGCGGCAGATGGTCGCGCGCGAAGGTGTCGAGGTGGGCCGAGGGTGTCAGCTCCATGGTTCGCCCCCTGTCGGGTCGGCGTCGCCAAACGAGCGTATCGTGACAGTGACGACAGTCAACAGTTCGCGATACCGTGCTTTTCGAGGGCGCCCGCGAGGGCCGTCCCGGGCCGTCCGCGGACCGTCCAGGCCGTACTCAGTGGGAGCACGAATGTCCGTATTCTCGCTCGATCCGGTACAGACCGCCTGGTGCGCGCGGCTGCGCACCCTGACGGAGGAACGTCTCCAGCCCCTCGCGGAGAAGGGCGAACCGGGCCGTGTCAACCGCCCGTTGATCCTGGCGCTCGGGGAACTGGGGCTGCTGGAACGCCTGTTCACGGCCGGTGCGCTCGAACTGTGCCTGCTGCGCGAGTCCCTGGCGTACGGCTGCACGGAGGCGGAGACCGCACTCGCACTCCAGGGACTCGGCACCTCGCCGCTCGTCCAGGCGGGTACCGACGCGCAGCGCGACCGCTGGCTCCCCGAGGTGGTCGCGGGCCGGGCTGTCGCCGCCTTCGCGCTCAGTGAGCCGGAAGCGGGCTCCGACGCCGCCGCGCTCGCCCTGAAAGCGGTGCCCGACGGCCGCGGCTGGCGGCTGAGCGGCGAGAAGCGGTGGATCTCCAACGCCCCTGAGGCCGACTTCTACACCGTCTTCGCCCGTACCACCGAAGGCGCGGGAGCCCGCGGCGTCACCGCTTTCCTCGTCCCCGCCGACCGTCCCGGCCTCGCCGGCAGCGCGCTGGAGATGCTCTCCCCGCACCCGATCGGTGCGCTCACCTTCGACGACGTGCCGGTCACCGCCGACGACCTGCTCGGCGAGCCGGACCGCGGCTTCCGCGTCGCCATGAGCACCCTCAACCTCTTCCGCCCCAGCGTCGGCGCGTTCGCCGTCGGCATGGCACAGGCGGCCCTCGACGCGACCCTCGCCCACACCGCCGCCCGCCGTGCCTTCGGCGGCCCGCTGAGCGAACTCCAGTCCGTCGCCCACACCGTCGCCGAGATGGCCACGCGCACCGAGGCCGCCCGGCTGCTCGTCCACGCCGCCGCCTCCGCGTACGACGCCGGGGCCGCCGACGTGCCGAAACGGGCGGCGATGGCCAAGCTGCACGCGACGGAGACCGCCCAGTTCGTCGTCGACTCCGCGGTCCAGTTGCACGGCGCCCGCGCCCTCCAGCGGGGCCATCTCCTCGAGCACCTCTACCGCGAGGTCCGCGCCCCCCGGATCTACGAGGGCGCCACCGAGGTGCAGCGCACCATCATCGCCAAGGAGCTCTACGCCGAGGAGGCCCGCGCATGACCCTGTCCCGCCACAACCCGGCAGAGCTCTCCCCGCCCACCGGCTTCTCCCACGCCGTCACCGCCTCCGGCAGCCGGCTGGTCTTCCTGGCCGGCCAGACCGCGCTGGACACGGACGGCAAGGTCGTCGGCGACACGCTCCCCGCGCAGTTCGAGACCGCCCTGTCCAACCTCCTCACCGCGCTCGCAGCGGCCGGCGGCACCCCGCACGACCTGGCCCGGGTCACCGTCTATGCGACCGACGTCGCCGACTACCGGGTCCACGCCCGTGAACTGGGCCGCGTCTGGCGGCGCCTGGCGGGCCGCGACTACCCGGCCATGGCCGTCGTCGGGGTCGTACGGCTGTGGGACGAGCAGTGCCTCGTTGAGGTGGACGGGGTGGCGGTCCTGCCCTGAGCCGGGCCCTCCGGCACCCCTTGATCGACTGGTGGCGTTTCACCCGACAGGCTTAACGTCGAACAGTGGACGGCCTTGTTCACCCCCCGCGCCACGGGGACCCCTCACGAGGCACGATGCGCCATGACGACTCCGCAGCCGACCTCCTCCGTCCGGACCGCCGCCCCCGATCGCGGTGGCGGAAACGGAATGGCACTGTTCGTCATCGCGTCCTGCCAGCTGATGGTGGTCCTCGACATCACCATCGTGAACATCGCGCTGCCGCACATCCAGAGCTCCCTGGACTTCTCCACCACCAGCCTGTCCTGGGTGGTCAACGCCTACACGCTCACCTTCGGCGGTCTGCTGCTCCTCGGTGGCCGGGTCGGTGACATCCTCGGCCGGCGGCGCGTGTTCATCTTCGGCGTGCTGCTCTTCGTGCTGGCGTCCCTGCTCGGCGGACTCGCCCAGAACTCCGGCCAACTGCTCGCCGCCCGGGCCCTCCAGGGCGTCGGTGGCGCGATCGCCTCGCCGACGTCGCTCGCGCTGATCACCACGACGTTCACCGAGGGCCCGGCCCGCAACCGGGCGTTCGGGGTGTTCGCTGCCGTGTCCGCGGGAGGCGGCGCCATCGGTCTGCTCGCCGGCGGCATGCTCGTCGAATGGCTCGACTGGCGCTGGGTGCTGTTCGTCAACGTGCCGATCGGTCTGCTCATCGCGATCGCCACGCCCCGCTGGATAAAGGAGTCGGAGCGCCACCCCGGCCACTTCGACTTCGCCGGTGCCCTGACCTCCACGCTCGGCATGGTGGCACTGGTCTACGGCTTCATCCGCGCCGCGCAGGAGGGTTGGCGCGATGGCTGGACACTGGCGTCGTTCGCCGCCGCCCTGGTGCTGCTCGGCGTGTTCCTCGCCGTCGAGAGGCGCTCGAAGCAGCCGATCACGCCGCTGCACATGTTCGCCGACCGCAACAGGGCGGGCACCTACGGCATGATGCTGGCGCTCGCCGCCGCCATGTTCGGCATGTTCTTCTTCCTGACCCTGTTCGTCCAGAACGTGCTGGGCTTCGGGCCTCTGCGCGCCGGCCTGGCCTTCCTGCCGGTCAGCGTGGTCATCACCATCGGCGCGGGCCTGGCCTCGCAACTGCTGCCGAAGTACGGTCCGAAGCCGTTCATGGTGACCGGCGCCGTACTGGCCGCCGCGGGACTGGCGTGGCTGACGCTGACCGACATCCACTCCACCTACGCGGGGAGCATCCTCGGGCCGATGCTGGTCTTCAGCCTCGGAATGGGCATGCAGTTCGTCTCGCTGACGCTGATGGCGCTCTCCAACGTGCCGGTGCACGAGTCCGGCGCGGCGTCCGGTCTGCTGAACGCCACTCAGCAGGTGGGCGGTTCGCTGGGCCTGTCGATCCTGGTCACGGTCTTCGGCACGGCGAGCACCAACGAGGCGAGGGACCTGATTCCGCGGTTCATGGCGGAGGCGACCCCGGCGGAGCGGCTCGCCTTCCAGCGCACCGGCGAACTCCCGCCGCCCTGGGCGGACCAGGTGCTGACCTCGGGCGTGTCCGCGGCGTTCATCATGGCGGCGATCTTCGCGGTGCTGGCGGCCCTGATCGCGCTGCTGGTCATCCAGGTCCGCCCGTCCGACCTCGAGCGGCTCAAGGGCGGGGTCACGCCGGGTGCGGGCGCCTGAACCCCGGCACCTCGGACGGAAGTCCGCCTGTACCGGGAGAAATTACCCATTGACCCCTGGGCGTTATAGGCGTTCCATGGACATAAAGGACACATAAGGCTGCTGGTAGGAGGCGGCGTCCACCATGACCACCCACGCAGACATAGAGCAACACCCGGACCTGGCCGAGATGCGTTCCCGCTTCGAGCGGGCGACCAGCACTCCACGCGCCCAGGCCGTGGAGACACTGGGCCTTGTCACCGGTATCTTCCTGGCGGCATCCCCATGGATCGTCGGCTTCAGCGGACTGACCAACCTGGCCGTGTCCAACCTGATCACCGGTATCGCCTTTGCCCTGTGCATGGGCGGCTTCAGCTCCGCCTACGAGCGCACCCACGCCATGGCGTGGGCGGCATGCGCCATCGGCGCATGGACGATCGTCGCTCCCTGGGTCGTAGCCGGTGCGATGGACACGACCCGCAGTGTCGTCAGCAACGTCATCGTCGGTGCGGTCGCCCTGCTCTGCGGCCTGGCCATGGCCGCTGCGGCCGGCGGACGGGGCGGCGGCGGCGGTCGCAGGCGCGGCCCCGGCTGACAGCCACCGCTTCGGTTCACGGCGAAGGGCTCCGGCGGCAAGGAACCGGGGCCCTTCGCCCTGCCGCGGGCCGCACGGCGCCGCCCCACGCGGGCTCAGGACCCGTCGGCCGCCCGCAGCAGGAGCTCCGCCAGCTCGTGAGGCCGGGAGAACATCGGCCAGTGACCTGTGTCCATCTCGACCAGCCGCCAGGGCTCGGAGGCCAGCAGAGCGGCCACCGTCGGGTTCGGCTCCGGGCCGTCGAGCAGGCACTTGACGTACGTCGCCGGAAGCTCGCCGAGCGGGCGCGCCAGCACGGCCGGGTCGGTCAGCGAGGCGCCCGGGTGCGGCGTCGAGCCCGCCACGATGCGGCCGATCTGCTCGTCGGTGAGACCCTGCCCGGCATCCGCGTAGTCGGCCGCGGTCAGGGGCGCCCAGAAGCCGTCGTTCTCCGCGAGTGCGGCCTCCATGGCCGCCCGGCCCTCCCACCAGCCGTCCGCGAAGGACGCGCCGTCGGTCGGAACCTCCGAGTCGACGAAGACGACCCGGGTCAGCCGGTCGCCGATCCGCTCCGCGGCCTGCCCGACCGGGATGCCCGCGTAGCTGTGGCCGACGAGGACGACGTCCCGCAGGTCGCGCCGCTCGACCTCGCCGACGACGTCCTGGACGTGGGTCTGCCGGCCAGCCGGCTCGCCCCGCCTCTCGCCGAGGCCCGACAGCGTCACGGCATGAGCGCCGTGCCCCGCCGCCCGCAGCCGCGGAACCACCTCCTCCCACGCCGAGGAACCCAGCCACGCGCCCGCCACGAGTACGAAATCCGTCATGGCGGCCAACCTAGACCCCGGGTCCGACAATCGGCGTTCCCGTACGGCACGGGCCCGTAAGGGCTCAGCGGGCCAGGAATTCCAGCAGCGCCTGGTTGAACCGGTCCGCGTGCGTCACGTTCAGCCCGTGGGGCGCGCCCTCGATCAGGACCAGGCTGCTGTCGGCGAGGCTCTCATGCGTCCGCCTGCCGCTGACTTCGAACGGGACGATGGCATCCGAGTCGCCGTGGACGACCAGGGTCGGCACGTCCACCGCGGCGATCGTCGCGGAAGTCGGTGCGCGCGAAGGCCGCGATGCAGTCGAGCGTGGCCTTGGGGGACGCCAGAGTGGCGATACCGACGTTGTAGGCGTGCTGCGCGGCGCTGACGAGATCGGTGCGCTCGCCGACCCGGAAGAAGTCGGTGACGAACCCGTCCACGAACGCCGGCCGGTCCTCGAGGACACCCACCTCGAAGCGGCTGATCGTGGCGTCGTCCAGGCCGCCGTCGGGGTTGTTCGCGGACCGGCAGAGATACGGCGGCACGGCGGCCGCCGGCACGGCCTGCCTGACCCGCCCGGTCCCGTGGATGCTGATGTAGCGGACCACCTCCCCGCCGCCCATGGAAAAGCCGACCAGCGTCACATCGGTGAGGTCGAGATGGACGAGCAGGGCGCCGAGGTCATCGGCGAGGGTGTCGTATTCATAGCCGCCCCACGGCCGGGACGACTGCCCGAATCCGCGGCGGTCATAGGTGATGACGCGATATCCGGACTCCACCAGCGGCGCGATCTGTTTCTCCCAGGACCGGCCGCTCAGCGGCCGGCCGTGGACGAGCACGACCGGTCTTCCGTTTCCGAAGTCCTCGTAGTGGAGTTCGACACCGGCGTCTTTCCCGGTGTTCAGTTCGATCCTCGGCATCGGAGCGACGTCCCTTCGCTGAACAGGCGGATTGCCCGACCGCCGTCCCTCTGCACATGAGGTCCGCCGCACGACGGCGATGAGTGCGAACGTTTTCCACGACATCATTCCGACACTCCGACACGTCGGACCGGTCTCCGACGGGCATGGCCGAACGGGTGAAGATCAAAGGGTGGATTCTCCGCCGTCATCGTTCCGCACACCGGAATACGAGCCGTTTTCGGCCGCTCCCGGGCGCGATTTCCCCGAACAAACGGGCCGGAATACACGGGCGCCGGGGCGCGCGCTCTGTGACGCGGTCGGCAGGGGTGGCACCATGGCCGCACGCACAAGGCGCGGCCGTCACTCGTTTCCTGGGGGATCGATGAACACCAGGCTCCCGCTTCCGTTCCGTCTCCCGTACCGGCTCGTCGCCGCGACGGCCCTGACCGTCCTGGCACTCGTCGGCTGCACCGGCTCCGGCGGGTCGGCCAGCGCGTCGGAATCACCGTCGTCCCGCCCCGCGACGTCCTCGCCGCCGCAGTCCGCTCCCGCGCCCGACCCGACGGCCACCACCGCGCCGGGCACGCCCTCGGCGACCGCGTCCGCGCCGGGGAGCAGCTCGCCGCTGCCCGGGTTCTCGGACCTCCAGCCGCTGTGGCCCTTCACGACAGTCGACCAGGCCCGCGAGTGGGAGCGTGAGTTCCGTTCCGGCGGCCACCAGCCCTGGCACCTCGACCCGGAACAGACCGCACTCTCCTTCACCCGGCACTACCTGGGCTTCGAGGAGGTCGACCGGGTCACCTCACGGTCCGTCGACGGCAGGGAGGCCCGGATCGGCGTCGGCCTGAGCGGTACGGAGAGCACGGGGACCGCGGCCGTCATCCACCTCGTGCGCTTCGGCACCGGACCCGACGCCCCCTGGGAGGTGGTGGGCACCGACGACACGACGTTCTCGATGACCGTGCCCGCCTACGGCTCCGTCGCCCGTTCCCCGATGACGGTCGGCGGCCGGATCACCGGCGTGGACGAGAGCGTCCGCGTGGACGTGCGTCAGCCGTCGTCGCGGGATCTGCTGGGCACCTCGTGCTGCATGTCGGCGGGCGGCAACAGCCAACCGTGGAGGTCGTCCGTCTCCTTCACCGGCGCCGTGGACCCGGTGCTGACGGTCGTCGCGTCCACGGGCGGCCACATCGCGGAGGTCGAACGCTTCACGGTCACGGCGGTCCGCACCGGCTGACCCGTGGGCGGCCGCCCCGACGGCCGCCCACGGGGTTCAGGAGAGCCAGTCGGCGTAGCGGGTGGGGGCGAGGTGGGCGTCCTTGTCGGTGAGGACGTCACCCTTGACGGCGCCGAACATGCCGGCGGCGGGGTCGGTGACGACGGTACGGCCGTCGGAGTGGTGGGCCAGCGTGATCCGGCCGAGTTCGTCCAGGGGGAAGATCTCGGGGCCGGCGATGTTGTGAACGCCGCCCAGCGGTGCGCCCGTGGCGACTTCCGCCACCGCGCGGGCCACATCCTTGGAGGCGATCGGCTGGATCGGGGTGGCGGGCAGCCGGACGGTGTCGCCGTCGGCGGTCCAGGACAGGACCGCGTCGATGAACTCCATGAACTGCGTGGCGCGGACGATCGAGTAAGGGACCGGTCCGGCCTTGAGGATGTCCTCCTGGAGGACCTTGGCCCGGTAGTAGTCCAGCTCCGGCACCTGGTCCACGCCGACGATCGACAGGATCACGAAGTGTCGGACGCCGCCCTTCTCGGCCGCGGCCAGCAGGTTGTTCATAGAGGTCCGGAAGAAGGCGGGGGAGGCTTCGTCGAAGGTAGGGGAGTTGGTGAGGTTGACGACGACGTCGGCCCCCGCCACCGCCTCGTCCAGTCCCTGGCCGCTGATGACGTCCACCCCGGTGGACAGTGCGTGCGGTACCGCCTCATGACCGGCGGCGTTCAGCTGGTCGACGACCTGTGACCCGATGAGCCCGGTACCGCCGATGACCGCGAACTTCATGACATGCCCTTCGTCGGGGGATATGTCCGCAATATGGCATACGACCTCATGCAGGCGCCGTGTACGTCAAACCCGGACACGTTCTGTCCGAGACTATACTTGGACATGTGTTGTCCGAGTCAAGCGCGTCGTTAGAGTGACCGAGTGAAGATGTCCGGCGGAGTCGAGTGGGCCCTGCATTGCTGCGTCGTGCTCACCTCCGTCGAGGAGCCCGTCCCCGCGACCCGGCTGGCGGAGCTGCACGACGTCTCGGCGAGCTATCTGGCCAAGCAGCTGCAAGCCCTGTCCCGCGCCGGGCTCGTGCGTTCGGTGCAGGGCAAGGCGGGCGGCTACGTACTCACCCGGGAACCCGCGTCGATCACCGTGCTCGACGTGGTCGAGGCGGTCGACGGTCCCGGCCAGGCCTTCACGTGCACCGAGATCCGCCAGAGGGGTCCGCTGGCCACCCCGGCCGAGTCGTGCACCGTGCCCTGCGCGATCGCCCGCGCGATGGCCGGGGCGGACGCGGCATGGAGAGCGGCGTTGCGCGCCGTGTCGATCGCCGATCTCGTCCAGGGCGTCGGCTCCGACTACGGCCCGGGCGCGCTGGCGGGGATCAGGGAGTGGCTGACCGCGTCGGACGCGTGAAGGCCCGGCACGGCACCTTCCCCGCCTGTGCCGGCGGATCACCCGTTGTCGCCCGGTGCGAGACGGGAGGTGACCCACGGCGCGAGGAAGTGGCCGAGGAGAGTGGCACCGGTGATGGCGCCGGCGGTGATGCCCCAGGCGACGGGCCCGAGCGGGGTGCAGCCGAAGAACTGGCTGACGCCGGGGACCTGGATGATGGCGACGAGGACGGCCGCGGAGCCGAGCCCGGCGACCAGCACGTTCCGGTCGGTGCCGCCGGTGGTGAGGGTCTGAGCGAGCTGGGTGCCGACGACGGCGGCGAGGGCCACGGTGGCCGCGCGCCGCCCGCGGCCCGTGAGGCGGGCCGCCGTCCACGCGAGGCCGGCGCCGAGGGCCGTGACGATGCCGCGGGCCAGCATCTCGTGGGTGAGGGCGGTGCCCAGTGAGCGGTGGGGGCCCTCGGCGAGGAGACGCTCGCCGGACTGGCCGGACGGCTCACGCACCGCGATGGCGAGGGACGGGGCGAGGTCGGTGAGCAGGTTCACCAGCATGATCTGACGTGCGTTCAGCGGCGTGGCGCCGGTGATCGCGGAGGTGAGGACGCTGAAGGTGACCTCGCCGAGGTTCCCGCCGATGAGGATGGCGAGCGCCGCACGGACGGAGGTCCACATCGCGCGGCCCTCCATGAGCGCGGAGACGATTGTCTCCAGCCGGTCGTCGGTCACGACGAGGTCCGCGGCCGCGGTCGCCGCCGGGGTGCCGCGGCGCCCGAGCGCGATGCCGACGTCGGCGAGGCGGATGGCGGGAGCGTCGTTGGCCCCGTCGCCGGTCATGGCCACGACTCTGCCGATGCGCTGGTAGGCCTGGACGATCCTCACCTTGTGACCGGGGCTGCAGCGCGCGATGACGTCGACGGTGGGCAGCAGCTCGTCCAGGGTGGCGTCGTCCAGTTCGTCGATCTCCGGGCCCGTGCAGACCTTCGGCTGCGTGACGTCGTCACTGATGGTGGAGGCGATGGCGTCCGCGGTGGCCGGGTGGTCGCCGGTGAGCATGACGGTGTGCACGCCGGCCTCGCGCAGCCGGGCCGTCGCGGGTGCCGCGCTGTCGCGCACCGGATCGGCGAGTGTGACGAAGCCGAGGAAGACCAGCTCCTGCACGGCTTCGTCCGTGAGCTCCTCACCGGTCTCCATGCGGCGTTCCGCCACGGCCAGGACCCTTCGGCCCGCCGCGGCGAGGTCCTCGGCCGCTCCGGCGAGGGCGCTCCTGGCCGCGTCGTCGAGGGCCACGGCACCGTGCGGCTGCCGACGCCGGGTGCATCGGTCGACGACGTTCTCCGGCGCTCCCTTCACGCTGAGCAGGACACCGCCGCCGGCGTGGCCGACGGTGGCGTGGTACGCCCTGGCCGGCTCGAAGGGAAGGGTGTCCGTGCGCCGCCAACGGGGCGCGCCGGTGCGGGTGGTGACGTTCGCCCGGCGAGCGCCGTCCACGATGGCCCGGTCGGTCCGATGGGCCATCGGTTCGGCCTGACGGGCGGGCGGCGTGGCACGCAGCGCCGCGGCGAGCACGTCCTTGTGGCGGTTGTCGAGCCGGTCGAGGGCGGCGGCGTCTTCGCCGTGACTGACGCCGGAGAGCTCCAGGGTTCCCTCGGTCAGCGTCCCGGTCTTGTCGAAGCAGAGGACGTCGGCCCGGCCCAGCGCCTCGATCGTGCGGGGATTGCGCACGAGGGCGCCCCTGTCGGCCAGGCGGCGCGCGGCGGCGAGCTGAGCGGCGTTGACGAGGAAGGGCAGACCTTCGGGGACGGAGGCGACGGCCAGGTTGACGGCGGAGGCGAGATTGTCGGTCAGGGGGCGGCCGTGGAGGAGGCCGGAGAGGGCGACGGCGGCGGCGGACCCCAGGGCGATGGGCATGCTGGCGCGGGTGAGCGAGGAGAGCCGGGCCTCCACGCCCGTTTCCGGTGCGGCCTGGCGGGCGGTGGCGAGACTGCGTCCCGCTTCCGTCGCCGAGCCGGTCGCCACGACGACGGCGACGGCTCGTCCGGCGGAGACGGTTGTGCCCTCGTAGAGCATCGAGCGGCGTCCGGTGATGTGCGCTGCGACCACCGGCGCGGGATCTTTGCTCACGGCCAGGGATTCCCCGGTGAGCGAGGACTCGTCGACCTCGAGGCCTTCCGCCTCCAGCAGCCGGCAGTCCGCGGGCACCACGAAGTCGGGCCTCAGAGCGACGATGTCGCCGGGGACGAGATCCCCCGAGGCGATCAGACGCTCCCGCCCCTCGCGTCGCACACGCGCCCCGATGGCCGACCGGGCGAAGAGCTCGGCGAGCGCGTGATCCGTCCGCACGCGCTGGACGCCGCCGACCAGTGCGGAGACGCTGGTGATGGCGGCGACCAGAGCGGCGTCGGTCCGGGACCCCACGGCCGCCGCGAGAGCGGCGCCGGCGGCGAGGATCGGGGTGAGCGGATTGGAGAGCTCTTCGACGAACGCGTACGGCAAGGTCAGCTTCGTCGGCTCTCCCGCGTGCGCCTCGGGGCTGCGAGCGGCCGCCTCCTGCACGGAGAGGCCCTCCGCGCGCGTTCCCAGCCGCTCCATGACGCGCTCCGCGGGCATGAGGTGCCAGGGGACGTGGGTCACCGGCGGCGTGAAGGGACGGCTCAGCAACTGCCGGGCGCGCCAGGTGCCGAGGCAGAAGGCCACGGCCCCGGCCGTGTTGCTCACGGCGAGTGCCCGCGAGGTCGCCCGCCAGGCCGGTCCCTGGAGGGCGGCGACGGCGCCGACCCCGCTCCCTCCGGCGGCCAGGTAGTGGCTGTCGCGGTCGACCACGGCGGCCACCCCTACCGCGTCGACGATCAAGCCTGCCGCCTCGAGGTCCGCCCCGACCAGAACGTGGGCGCCCCACGGGGTGTGCGCGTCCTCGCGTTGCACGCCGATCGCACAGTCGGCCGCGGCGAGCGCGCGGCGGTCACCGGAAATCAGCAGAACGACCGCGCCCTCTGCCTGGAGGTCACGGACCGAGGCCGCCAGGCGGTCGCCCGCCGGCACCACGGCGTCGGCGAACGTCAGGCCGGGGCTTTCCTGGTCGGAAGCGACCACGACCCGGGCCCCGGCCCGTCGCGCCGCCGCGGCGACGGCCTCGGCTCCGGGCGCCGACTCGGTGCCCAGTCCCGCCACCGCCCGGAGCCGACGGCCCTGAGCCAGCCCGAGGGTCTTCTCGCTGCCCCGCCGCCGCAGCCGTTTCGCCGCCTTGCCACCGCTCCGCCCTTCGAGGTCCAGCTCGTCCAGCGGCCCCAGCACCCAGTCGCCCGCGCGACTGACGGCCAGCGGCGTATCGGAGTCGAAGAGCGCGAACAGCCGCTCGGAGACCTGCTCGGGATCAGCGCCCTCCAGCAGCTCCAGGTCCACCGGCTCGTACCGGTCCCCCCGAAGAGCGTTTTCCTCCAGGACGATGGTGTCCACCTGGCCCAGGCGTCGCAGCGCGGTGCGGTCCATCGTCACCACACCGCGCAGGGCCAGGTACCGGCCCAGAGCCGTGGCGAAGCCCTCACGTCCCGCGCCGGGCGCCTTCGGTACCGAGGCCAGGCCTACCGCGATCGCCTTGCGGAGGCCGGCGAACGGCAAGGCGGCCGTACCGGCTGCGAGGCCCGCCGCCATCGACCGCTCGGCGTACCGGTCGGCGCCGTCCTGCGGCGCCGGGCCCGCCCGGCCGGCCGTGAACGCGTCGGCGGCGGCTTCTTCCGGCCCACGGACCAGCAGGGCCTCGCGCTCGCGCCACGCCGTGCGTTCGGCGTCCGCCTCCCGCCACACCGCCAGACGTTGCAGCACGTCCAGGGCGAGCCCTCCACCACCCGTGGCGACACCCTGCACCAGTGCGCCGATCACCGGAAGCAGCGAATCGACCTGCTCACTCGGGCCGATGCCCTCGACCAGGTGCCGAAGCCGGGGATGCTGGCGAACGGCGTCGATGACACCGGCGACCTCCGGCGGCAGGCCGAGCCAGGGAGCGAGCCGCCGGAACGTCACCAGGGCCAGGCCCAGCGTGTCGGCCACCAGGGCCGGCACCGCCGGGGAAGGCGGACCCTCCGCGGGGTGGTGCGGCTCCGGCTGCCACTCGTCGAACGCCTCCGCGTCCGCGGCATGGTCGCCTTCGGCCTGCTCGACCAGCGCGACGAGCTCACTCTCGGGCGGAGCGGGCGACGCGACCGCGATGATCACCCGCTCCATGGGCGCGTTCACCCGCGCCCACAGCACCCCCGGATGCCCCTCCACGGCTCGCTCCACACGACGGGCGACGGCCTCGCCTCCCTCACCGTGGACCCCGCAGACGGCGATGTAACAGCGCTCGGACGACCACCACACCTCACGGCCGGGCCCGGCCAGAAGACCTTCCGCCATTCCCCAGGCGGCCCGGGCACCGGACGCCGCGCGAGAAGCGACGCCGGAGACGATCGAACGCAGGAACGGCGGCGTTCCGAGGGCCGAGGCATGCTCCGGCGGCATGAGGCGTGCCTCCTCGCATCAGAGCGGTCGGTGCGGATGAACCTTCAGAGGCAGTCTCATTGAAGCTCATGAAAGGGGCGATACGGGATAGACCTATTGATAAGGGTTCCAGAAGTCCTGATCGAACAGTCGAGGCGATACCAGTGACCTCCACACCCCGAACTCACTTCCCGTCCGGCACCGGAACCGCCGCCCCCGGCGAGCGCCTTGCCGGGCCCCCTTCCGAGACCGCCCCACCCCCGTCGGCGGCGAAGCAGCGCACGGCCTCCCTGACCATGCCCTCGCCCGGCCAGGTGGCAAGCGGCGCACTGAACGCCGCCATGCTCCCCGTCGCCGTGGCCCGCCAGGTCCTGCCCGCCAAGAAGGGCCTCCCGCTCTACCTCGGCCTGGGCGTCCTCGGGGCCGCTGACGTACTGGAATGGCCCGTCGCCCTGGGGATCGGGGTCGGTTACGCCGTGCTGCGCCGGGGCGACGGCGACGGCGTTCTCGCCACCCCGCCGGCCACCACCGCAGGCGCACCCACCGAGTCCGCCGGGAACAAGGAGGAGAAGTCCACGATGACGACCGCACGCGAGATCATGACCCCGGACGCCACCTGTATCGGCGCCGAGGAGACCGCCCTGGACGCGGCGAAGAAGATGACCGAACTCGGCATCGGAGCCCTGCCCATCTGCGGCACCGACGACAAGCTCAAGGGCATGCTCACCGACCGCGACATCGTCGTGAAGGTTCTGGGTGCCGGTAATGATCCCGCCCGGGTGAAGGCCGGCGACCTCGCCCAGGGAGAAGTGGTGACCATCGGCGCCGACGACGAAGCGGAAGAGATCCTGCGGACGATGAGCCGGCACAAGGTACGCCGGCTTCCGGTCATCGACGGCCACACGCTGGTCGGCATCGTCGCCCAGGCCGACGTCGCACGGGCCCTGCCCGACCCCAAGGTCGGCGACCTGCTCGAGGCCATCTCGACCTGACCCGTGCCGGGTGCCGGGCCAACTCCATGACTGACACCGGAGGACGAGGTCTTCTGGTGATGGAGTGGCGAACGGTCCAGGAGTCGCAGGCATGCCGTCCGCACCCCCTTCCACTCCGCGTTCCTGCAGCCGGAAGAGGGTGCGGGCGCCCGGACGGCGTCCGTCAGATGTCACGGAAGGAGCGGACGCCCTGGTGAGCTGCGGTGATGGGCGCTTGCAGGTTACCGAGCCGGGTCAATGGCCTTCGGCGGGCGATGTCGGACGTGGAGCCCAACTCGCTACCCGCAGCGGGCCGACGACCTCGCGGCCCGCCTCCTCGAAGAGCGTGTGCAGCTCCGGAATGTCCGTCACGCGACTGCCCGGGTTCGTGAGGTGAGTTGGGGGAAGGCGTCTTCCCACACGGCACGCACGGTGCGACCGACGAGCGTGCGCAGCACCGGCCACATCTGGAGGAGCAGATCCCGGTTGAGGTATTGGGGCAGATCGTCGCGCAGGCCCTCGTGCAGGACGGTGCGGTACAGGCCCGTGCGCTGGCGAGGCTTGCTCATGTCGTACGAGGTCATCCCCGACCAGGCCATGTGCAGCGGCAGCTCCACGACCCCCTGGGTCGGGCCGTGCAACTCGTCCAGCGCCTCCGGCAGACGCTGCCGAAATTTCTCGCGGTACAGCGCGAGGTCCTCGGCGTCAGCGTCAGGGAGCTCCATCGACGCGCGTGCGAGGTGCTGTGGGCGGGAGGACATGGCTCCATTACGGCGGCCTGGGAGTCGTGCGGGCCACGATGTGGGAGTCGGCGTCCGGAGTGAAGCAGCACGGACCCGTGATGGGTGATCTGGTTGTGGCAGCGTTCGCCCTGAGCGCGAGGCGAGGACTGTCGGTGACTCTCGTTGACGCTGTGGGTGCCCGCGCACGGCGCGCCTGGCGAGAGCAGGTCCTGACCCGGCCTTTTCAGTGGCCCGCCCATACGACACCGCTCCGATGCTGCAGCATGTCGACTGCGCAGCGACCGGAAGCCGTCGGTCCCGGCGTTCCCGGAAGAGTCCCAGAGGCGCCGCCACCCTCCCGCTCGTCTGGCATTCATGCAGGTCAGCAGGAGAGTGACGGCGCTCTGAAGATCGTCAGATGTCCCGGAAGATCTCGATCTGCGCGCCCACGGAGTTGAGCCGCTCGGCCAGGTCCTCGTAGCCGCGGTTGATCACGTAGACGTTGCGCAGTACCGACGTGCCCTCGGCGGCCATCATCGCCAGCAGGACGACCACCGCCGGGCGCAGCGCGGGCGGGCACATCATCTCGGCGGCGCGCCAGCGCGTCGGGCCCTCCACCAGGACGCGGTGCGGGTCGAGGAGTTGGAGGCGGCCGCCGAGGCGGTTGAGGTCCGTCAGGTAGATGGCCCGGTTGTCGTAGACCCAGTCGTGGATCAGGGTCTGGCCCTGGGCGACGGCCGCGATCGCCGCGAAGAACGGCACGTTGTCGATGTTCAGGCCGGGGAACGGCATGGGGTGGATCTTGTCGATGGGCGCCTCGAGCTTGGAGGGCCGCACCGTCAGGTCCACCAGCCGAGTCCGCCCGTTGTCCGCGGCGTACTCCGGGGTGCGGTCGTGGTCGAGGCCCATCTCCTCGAGTACCGAGAGTTCGATCTCGAGGAACTCGATCGGCACCCGGCGGATCGTCAGCTCTGACTCGGTGACGACGGCGGCGGCCAGCAGGCTCATCGCCTCGACCGGGTCCTCCGAGGGGGAGTAGTCGACGTCGACGTCGATGTTCGGGACGCCGTGCACGGTCAGTGTCGTCGAGCCGACGCCCTCGACCTTGACGCCGAGCGCCTCCAGGAAGAAGCACAGGTCCTGGACCATGTAGTTGGAGGAGGCGTTGCGGATGACGGTGACGCCGTCGTACCTGGCGGCGGCCAGCAGCGCGTTCTCGGTCACGGTGTCGCCGCGCTCGGTCAGCACGATGGGGCGGCTGGGGGAGACGGAGCGGTCCACCACCGCGTGGTAGATGCCCTCCGTCGCCGTGATGTCCAGGCCGAAGCGGCGCAGGGCGATCATGTGCGGCTCGATGGTCCGCGTCCCGAGGTCGCAGCCGCCGGCGTACGGCAGGCGGAAGTTGTCCATCCGGTGCAGCAGGGGGCCGAGGAACATGATGATGGACCGGGTCCGGCGGGCGGCCTCCACGTCCATCGCGTCCATGTCGAAGCCGGCCGGCGGGACGATCTCCAGGTCGTGTCCGTCGTTGATCCAACGGGTCCGTACGCCGATGGAGTTGAGGACCTCCAGCAGCCGGTAGACCTCTTCGATCCGGGCGACGCGGCGCAGCACCGTGCGGCCGCTGTTCAGCAGCGAACCGCAGAGAAGTGCCACGCAGGCGTTCTTGCTCGTCTTGACGTCGATGGAGCCGGAGAGCCGGCGCCCGCCGACCACGCGCAGATGCATCGGGCCGGCGTAACCGAGAGAGACGATTTCACTGTCGAGCGCTTCGCCGATGCGAGCGATCATCTCAAGGCTGATGTTCTGATTGCCGCGCTCGATGCGGTTCACCGCGCTCTGGCTGGTGCCGAGTGCTTCGGCGAGCTGCGTCTGTGTCCAGCCACGATGCTGTCGGGCGTCACGGATGAGCTTGCCGATACGTACGAGGTAGTCGTCTGACATGTCGGTGAGGCTATCTCACATATGAGATGACGTCGCATCGGGGTCCGCTGTTCGGGTGACACCCTGTCAAGCGCAGAGTCCGTCTCGATGGTGAGCCCCTCGCCGGTCGTCGGCAACCGGAAGACGGTCGCACGCGTGAGAGGAATAGGAGGAAATACCCGATGAATCAGGACAAATGGAAGGTAGGGCAGGCCCTACCTCCGTTGTCCGCCTGGGCGGATGGCTGCGGCCGGGCCCCGGCTTCTACGGTGATCCGCATGCGTCTCCTCAGCGTGCGGCAGGCTCTCGCGCACCCTCGTTACCTGCTCTCCGCATGGCCCTGGCGGGCGGCCGGTTATCTGCTCAGCAGTGCGCCGGTCGGCCTCGCCGTGCTCGTGGTGCTGCTCGTGGGCATCGCCGTCGGCGGGGTGCTCGCGGTGGTTCTCGTCGGGCTGCCGCTGCTCGTCGTGCTGGCGCTCTCCGGGCTGCCGGTGGCGGCTCTCGAACGGCGCAGGCTCCGGCTCGTCGACAGCAGACCGGTCCGCAGCCCCCACCGGGCGCCGGACGGGCCCGGGCCGGTGGTGTGGGCGCGTACCCGTTTCCGTGAGCCGGCGACCTGGCGGGAGCTGGGCTTCGCGCTGGTCCTCGCGACCGTGCTGTGGCCGCTGGACCTGCTGGTGGCCGTGGTCGTGCTCGGCGTGCCGCTGGGACTGCTGGGCGCACCGCTGCTGATGGCCACGGTGGGCGGGGGCGAGGAGGTGCGGGTGCTCAAGCTGTGGCTGGCGACCTCGTGGCCGCAGGCGTTCGCCGCCGCGGCCGTGGGACTGCTGCTGCTCGCGGTGAGCGGCTACGTCCTCGGCGCCTTCGCCGCCGGGCGCGCCGAGCTGACCCGGGTCCTCCTCGTGCCCGCGGACCCCGAGCGGCAGGAGCGGGTCGCCGAACTGGTCCGCTCCAGGGTCCGGTTGGTGGACGCCTTCGAGGCGGAGCGGCGCCGGATCGAGCGCGACCTCCACGACGGCGCCCAGCAGCGCCTGGTGGCTCTCTCCATGACCCTCGGACTCGCGCGTCTCGACGCGCCGCCCGGTCCGCTCGCCGACCAGCTCGCCAAGGCGCACGACGAGGCGGGCAGGGCGCTGGCCGAACTGCGCGACCTGATCCATGGCATCCACCCCAAGGTCCTCGCCGACCACGGCCTCGGGGCGGCCGTCGCCGACGCCGCCGACCGGTCCGCCGTCCCGGTGGACGTCACCCTCGACCTGCCGGACCGGCTGCCGGAGGCCGTCGAGGCCGCCGCGTACTTCGTGGTCTGCGAGGCCCTCGCGAACATCGGCAGACACAGCGGGGCGAGCCGCGCCGAGGTCACCGGCCGCCACGACGGCGGCCTGCTGGCTCTCGAAGTGCGCGACGACGGCAGGGGAGGAGCCGACGCGGGGCGGGGCAGCGGCCTGACCGGACTCGCGGACCGGGTGTCCGTGCTCGATGGCACAATCTCCCTGTCCAGCCCGCCCGGTGGACCGACCCTGCTGCGTGTGGAGATCCCTTGCGAGTGGAGGACCGAGCACTGCGCGTAGTGCTGGCCGAGGACAGCGTGCTGCTCAGGGAGGGGCTCATCGCCCTGCTGGCCCGCTTCGGACACGAGGTCGTCGCCGCGGTGGGCGACGCCGGCGCACTGCTGACCGCGGTCACGGAACACACGCCGGACGTCGTCGTCACCGATGTCCGGATGCCGCCCGGCTTCCAGGACGAGGGGATGAAGGCGGCGGTGCGGCTGCGGACCGAGCGTCCGTCCCTGCCCGTGCTCGTGCTCAGCCAGTACGTCCAGCGCGAGTACGCCTCCGAGCTGCTCGACTCGGGGGACGGCTCCGGTGTCGGCTATCTCCTGAAGGACCGGGTGGGCCAGGTCGAGGAGTTCCACGCCGCGCTCCAGGAGGTCGCCTCCGGCGGGACGGTCGTCGACCCGGAGGTGGTACGTCAGCTGATCCGCCGCCGCCGCGACCCGCTGGAGCGGCTGACCCCGCGCGAGCGGGAGGTGCTCGGCCTGGTCGCCGAGGGGAAGTCCAACAACGCGATCGCCCGCCAACTGGTCGTCTCCGAGGCGGCCGTGGGCAAGCACATCGGCTCCATCCTGGCCAAACTCGACCTGCCGCCGGCGGAGGAGACGCACCGCCGGGTGCTCGCCGTCCTCACGTACCTGCGCGCTTGACACCGGCTCGCCCGGACCTGCGTCACGGGATCAGGCGGGCGGGCAGCGTGAGCGCGTGCATCAGGTACTCCAGAGGCCCGCGCCTGAAGAAGCGGGTCCACACGAGGGCGAAGAGCATGGCTGCCGCGGCGAAGCAGAGGAGGACCGGCAAGGCGGCGGAGTCCGGCGGGTCACGGGGGCTGAGCACTTCGATGGCGACGATATGGCCGACGTACACGGTCAGCGCGATCGATCCGACCGCGCTGACGGGCGTGGCGACCCATCGCAGACGCGCCGACCGGCCCGTGCCGATGAGGCAGGCGGCCACCACCGCCAGGGCCACGCCGGTGTTGGCCAGGACGGACAGCGTCGTCTGGCTGTGCGGGGAGGCCACCACAAGCCATGCCGGCATGCCGGGGGCGGGGTCCGCGCCCACGGCGCCGGACCACCAGGCCGATGCCGCGGCCCCGGTGCCGGAGGCTTCCCGCACCCCCTCCAGTGCCCCCGGAACAAGGTGCAGGGCCAGCCATGATCCGCCGTACCCGACGACGGCCAGCACGCCACCGAGCAGTCCCACCCTGCCCACGACGCCCGGCCGCCGAAGGTCCAGTCGGGCCACCGCCATCCCCGCGACGATGAGCGGCAGCCAGGTCAGGACGGGGTAGGCGCCCGTGACGGACAGCTCGAGGAGTCCGTCCGAATCGGTGGCGCGGGCCAGCGGGTCGTGGGCGACGAGCGTGTCCGCCCAGCTTCCTTCGTCGACCGCCGCCCGCAGCAGATAGAGGACGTGGGGCAGGACGAGTGCCGATGCCGCGGCGATCGCGCCCAGAGTGGCAGCCCTGAGCCGGTACAGCGGAAGGGCGAGGACGAAGAGGACGCCGTAGTAGGACAGGATCACCAGGACGTGGGTGTCGAGGGCGGTGAGGACGTAGCCCAGAGCGATCAGGAAGAAGGAGCGGATCAGGACCTTGCCCACCGCTTGCCGCCCCGCCCGCCCGGTTCTCGGCTCCGGCCGGCCGGTGAGGATGACCAGCGTGAAGCCGGCCAGCACGGCGAACAAGCTCGCCGAACGCCCTCGGACTGCCTCCATCGCCCAGCCCACGGCGCCGCCCACCGACGGATCAGGTCCGAGGTGCGCGGAGTACATGCCCAGGATCGCCAGCCCCCGGGCCAGATCCAGGCCGACCAGCCGTCCTGTCGAGGACGTGTAAGGCGGCCCGGCCGGTGCAGGTGTCTCGGGTGCGATGTCCGGCGATGCGTCGCGCCTCATACGTTCCACGGTCGAGGGAATCGCCGGGTTCCACCATCCGGCGCGTGCCCGCCCGCGGAATGCCGGGCGACCGGCTCCGCGGGGCGGACGCCTCGACGGGGACGAGGGCGGTCAGGGGGTGTCCCGCATGACCCCGCAGCGGTCATGTACTAGAGTTATCTCGACATCGAGATATCTGCCGAAGGCGTACCGCAAGCCGCCAGTCGGTAAGGGTTACCTAACTAAGCCTTACCTTAGCGGATCGGCGAGGAGCCGTGGCGGCAGCATTGAGGTAGTACGCGCATATTGATGAAGGAGACTGTCGTGTCGGCGAACAGCTTCGACGCCCGCAGCACGCTGCAGGTGGGCGACGAGTCGTACGAGATCTTCAGGCTGGACAAGGTCGAGGGCGCCGCGCGCCTTCCCTACAGCCTCAAGGTCCTGCTGGAGAACCTGCTCCGCACCGAGGACGGCGCGAACATCACCGCCGACCACATCCGGGCGCTCGGCACCTGGGACTCCCAGGCGCAGCCCAGCCAGGAGATCCAGTTCACGCCGGCCCGCGTGATCATGCAGGACTTCACCGGTGTTCCCTGTGTCGTCGACCTCGCCACCATGCGTGAGGCCGTCAAGGAGCTCGGCGGCGACCCGGCCAAGATCAACCCGCTGGCCCCGGCCGAGCTGGTCATCGACCACTCGGTCATCGCCGACAAGTTCGGCACGGCGGACGCCTTCGGCCAGAACGTGGAGCTCGAGTACGGCCGCAACAAGGAGCGTTACCAGTTCCTGCGCTGGGGCCAGACCGCGTTCGACGAGTTCAAGGTCGTCCCGCCCGGCACCGGCATCGTCCACCAGGTGAACATCGAGCACCTGGCCCGTACCGTCATGGTCCGGAACGGCCAGGCGTACCCCGACACCCTCGTCGGCACCGACTCGCACACCACCATGGTCAACGGCCTCGGTGTGCTCGGCTGGGGCGTCGGCGGCATCGAGGCCGAGGCCGCGATGCTCGGCCAGCCGGTCTCCATGCTCATCCCGCGCGTCGTGGGCTTCAAGCTGACCGGTGAGCTCAAGCCCGGCACCACCGCCACCGACCTGGTGCTCACGATCACCGAGATGCTGCGCAAGCACGGTGTCGTCGGCAAGTTCGTCGAGTTCTACGGCGAGGGCGTCGCCGCCACGTCGCTGGCCAACCGCGCCACCATCGGCAACATGTCGCCGGAGTTCGGCTCCACCGCCGCGATCTTCCCGATCGACGACGAGACCCTGAGCTACCTCAAGCTGACCGGCCGCTCCGAGCAGCAGGTCGCGCTTGTCGAGGCGTACGCCAAGGAGCAGGGCCTCTGGCTCGACCCGGCCGCCGAGCCCGACTTCTCCGAGAAGCTGGAGCTCGACCTCTCCACGGTCGTCCCCTCCATCGCCGGCCCGAAGCGTCCGCAGGACCGCATCGTCCTGGCCGAGGCCGCCCAGCAGTTCGTCCAGGACGTCCGCAACTACGTGGACGACGACATGGAGGCGAGCAAGGAGTCCTTCCCGGCCTCCGACGCCCCGGCGAACACGCCGAACGGCGGACCGTCGAAGCCGGTCACCGTCACCGCCCCCGACGGTTCGACCTACGAGATCGACCACGGCGCCGTCACCGTCGCCGCGATCACCTCCTGCACCAACACCTCGAACCCGTACGTCATGGTCGCCGCCGCGCTGGTGGCGAAGAAGGCGGTCGAGAAGGGCCTGACCCGCAAGCCGTGGGTCAAGACCACCCTCGCCCCGGGCTCCAAGGTCGTCACCGACTACTTCGACAAGGCGGGCCTGACCCCCTACCTCGACAAGGTCGGCTTCAACCTGGTCGGTTACGGCTGCACCACCTGCATCGGCAACTCCGGCCCGCTGCCGGACGAGGTCTCCAAGGCCGTCAACGACCACGACCTGGCCGTCACGTCGGTGCTCTCCGGCAACCGCAACTTCGAGGGCCGGATCAACCCCGACGTCAAGATGAACTACCTGGCGTCCCCGCCGCTGGTCGTCGCGTACGCCCTCGCCGGCTCCATGAAGGTGGACATCACCAAGGACGCCCTGGGCATCGACCAGGACGGCAAGCCGGTCTACCTGAAGGACATCTGGCCGACCGAGGCCGAGGTCAACGACGTCGTCGCCAACGCCATCGGCGAGGACATGTTCAACAAGTCCTACGCCGACGTCTTCGCGGGCGACGCCCAGTGGCAGGCTCTGTCGATCCCGACCGGCAACACCTTCGAGTGGGACCCGCAGTCCACCTACGTGCGCAAGCCCCCGTACTTCGAGGGCATGACGATGGAGACGACCCCGGTCGCCGACATCTCCGGCGCCCGTGTGCTGGCGAAGCTGGGCGACTCGGTCACCACCGACCACATCTCCCCGGCCGGTGCCATCAAGGCCGACACTCCGGCCGGCAAGTACCTCACGGAGCACGGCGTCGAGCGCCGTGACTTCAACAGCTACGGCTCGCGCCGCGGCAACCACGAGGTCATGATCCGCGGCACCTTCGCCAACATCCGTCTGCGCAACCAGATCGCGCCGGGCACCGAGGGCGGCTACACCCGCGACTTCACCCAGGACGGCGGTCCGGTGTCGTTCATCTACGACGCCTCGCAGAACTACCAGGCCGCCGGCACCCCGCTGGTGATCCTGGCCGGCAAGGAGTACGGCTCCGGTTCGTCCCGCGACTGGGCCGCCAAGGGCACCGCGCTGCTCGGCGTCAAGGCCGTCATCGCCGAGTCGTACGAGCGCATCCACCGCTCGAACCTCATCGGCATGGGCGTCCTGCCGCTGCAGTTCCCGGAGGGCGGCTCCGCCGACTCCCTCGGCCTGACCGGTGAGGAGACCTTCTCGATCTCCGGCGTCACCGCGCTGAACGACGGCACCACGCCGCGCACGGTCAAGGTGACCACCGACTCGGGCGTGGAGTTCGACGCGGTCGTCCGCATCGACACCCCGGGTGAGGCGGACTACTACCGCAACGGCGGCATCATGCAGTACGTCCTGCGGAACCTCATTCGTGGATAGGTACAGCCGCGGCTAGTCGCCCGGTCCAAGGGCCCGTCCTCCGCACCGGCGGAGGACGGGCCCTTGGCGTTGCGCGAAGCGTTTACAGCGAACGTCCGCCGCGCTAGCTTCACTTGATGAAGTCATGGGAGCGCTCCCATGACTCTGTCCGCCCCCTCACCCACCCCCATGGAAGGGACGTCCGGATGACCCGCCGATTACTGGCGCAGAGCCGCCCCCGGGCCGTACTGCTCACTCTGCTCGCACTGCTCACCGCCATCCCCGCCCTCGGACTCGTCGTCACCGCCGGCGGCGATGCCGAGGCACACGGCACACCCATGAAACCGGCCAGCCGCACCTTCCTGTGCTGGCAGGACGGGCTCACCGAGACCGGGGAGATCAAGCCGGTCAACCCCGCCTGCGGCGCGGCGGCCCAGCAGAGCGGCACCACGCCCTTCTACAACTGGTTCTCCGTACTGCGCTCCGACGGCGCCGGCCGCACCCGTGGCTTCGTACCGGACGGGCAGCTGTGCAGTGGCGGCAACACCAACTTCACGGGCTTCAACGCCGCCCGTGACGACTGGCCGCTCACCCATCTGACCTCGGGCGCCACCATCGACTTCTCGTACAACGCCTGGGCCGCCCACCCGGGTTGGTTCAAGGTGTACATCACCAAGGACGGCTTCGACCCGAAGTCGACGCTCACCTGGAACGACGTCGAGGACCAGCCGTTCCTGACCGTCGACCACCCGCCGCTGAACGGCAGCCCGGGCACCGTGGAGGCGAACTACTCCTGGCGCGGCGCCCTGCCCGCGAACAAGTCGGGCCGGCACATCATCTACATGGTGTGGCAGCGCTCCGACAGCCAGGAGACCTTCTACTCCTGCTCGGACGTCGTCTTCGACGGCGGCAACGGCGAAGTGACCGGGGTCAAGGACCCGGGTGACGGCAGCGGACCGGACCCGACCGACCCGCCGGACCCGACCGACCCGCCGGACCCGACCGACCCGCCGCAGCCCGGTGACTGCTCCGCGACCCGGAAGACCACGGGCAGTTGGGGCGGCGGCTACCAGTCCGAGGTGACCGTCAAGAACACGGGCACCGTGCCGATGCTGGGCTGGATGGTCGACTGGAACCTGCCCGCCGGGCACCGGATCGACAGTCTGTGGAACGGCGCCATGACCGCACAGGGCCAGGCCGTCATGGTCCACAACGCCGGCCACAACGGCGGTCTCGACCCCGGGGAGTCCACGACCTTCGGGTACGTGGCCTCGGGACCGGGGGCCGACACGGCCACGGGCCTCACCTGCCGGCTCGGCTGAGCCGGAACGCAGGACGGGCCGCGCCCCCCGAGAGGGGCGCGGCCCGGTTGTGCTGTGGCGTGTCGCCGCGGATCAGAACAGCAGGCGGTAGGTGTTCCACCCGCCGGTGCCGATCGTGACGCGCCCCTGGTACGGGGCAGCGGCGCTGCCGGTGCCCGAGTAGCGGTACAGCTTGCCCGTGGTGTCGCGGGCGATCAGGTCGGTGAGGCCGTCCAGATCGATGTCGCCGACGGAAACGATGTTGTTGAACATGTTCCAGCCGGCGCCGATCTTGGTGCGGGCCTGGAAGGGCGCCTTGTAGTTGCCCGTGCCCTTGTAGAGCCACAGCACGCCCGAGCCGTCGCGCGCGACGATGTCGGCCCTGCCGTCACCGGTCAGGTCGCCCTTGCCGGTGATCTGGTTGTAGATGTTCCAGCCGGAGCCGACCTTGGTGCGGCTGGTGAGCTTGCCGTCGCCGTAGCCGAGGTAGATCCACAGGACGCCGGAGCTGTCCCGCGCGATCACGTCGTCGGCCGCGGCGCCGCCGAGGTTGCTCGGCGAGAGCATCTTGTTGTAGATGCCCCAGCCGCTGCCCAGGAGAACCGGGTCCGAGCCGAACTCGGTCCAGTGCATCTGACCGTTGGTGATGTCCCAGATGCCGTCGGCGCTGCCGTCGGCGTCACGGTCGGCCTGGGTGATGTGCTTGCTGGCCTGCCAGCCGTAGCCGACGAGCTCCCGGCTCTCGAGACCGCCCGCGCCGTTCGGCGGGTAGCCGTACATGTCGCCGCCGCTGTCGATGCCGTACAGCGCATTGACGGGGGCGTCGGCCGCGGCCTGGGCGCCGAAGGCCCCGGCCTTCGGCGCGGACTGCTGGATGCCGGTCGCCGCCTTGGCAGCGTCCTGCGGGCCGTCGGCCGCCACCGCGCTGGTGGTCGTGCCGACGAGGGCGGCGGTTATCGCCGCAACGGTGGCGCGGGAGACGAGCCCCGTGCTCTTGAGGCCAGAGAATTTGGCCACGTAGTTGCTCCCCGATCGAAGTGGTCATGACCTGCCGCGCCTCAAGAGGCACGGCAGGTCACTGTTTCCACAGGATCGTTGCACACGATCTTTACATGTCAACTCGATTGCATCTGAGTCGACTTGGGTACCAGGATTTGCCCCGTTTCGTCACTCGAGGAGTTCCACCTCCGCGAGCGTCGCCTCGCTGTCGGAGACCAGTCGGTAGTGCTCGTACGAGCCCGGTTCGGCCACGCCGAAGACGCGGGTCTGCCTGTCCCAGCCGAAGGACTCGCCCGACCGCTTGTCGAGATCCGTCCACGACTGCCCGTCGGCCGAACCCTGCAGCACCCAGCCCGTCGGCGCCTTGTCCTTCGCCGCGGAGGTGAGCGTGTACTGCACCGCGCGGGTCCCGGACGTCACCGGGAGGTCCACCGAGGTGAACGCGGACGTGGTCGCCGAGGTGTTGTCGAACAGTGGGCCGCCGGCCGGGATCACGTCGTGCCGCGGCGCGGGCCTGTCGTCGTCCTGCGTGATGGAGACGGGGGCCGCGTCCTTCCCGGTGCCCCACGCGGACGGCTTCGGGCCCATCGCGAACTCGATCTCGCCGCCCTCGGCGATCGCCTCGTGCGGCAGGGCCGTGGAGTTCCACTTCTTGCCGTTGACCTTCAGGCCCTGCACGTAGATGTTCTTCGCGCTGTTCTTCGGGGCCTTCACGACCAGTTCGCGGCCGTTCTCCAGGTGCACGGTCGCCTTGGTGAACAGCGGCGAACCGATGGCGTACTCCCCGGATCCCATCACCAGCGGGTAGAAGCCGAGCGCGGAGAAGAGGTACCAGGCCGACTGCTCGCCGTTGTCCTCGTCACCGTGGTAGCCCTGCCCGATCTCGCTGCCGGTGTAGAGGCGGGAGAGGACCTCACGGACCTTCTCCTGGGTCTTCCACGGCTGGGAGGCCGCGTTGTACATGTACGTGGCGTGGTGGGCGACCTGGTTGGAGTGGCCGTACATGCCCATCCGCACATCGCGCGCCTCGGTCATCTCGTGGATGACGGAACCGTACGACCCGACGAACTCGGGCGACGCCGTCTCCGGCGTGGCGAAGTAGGCGTCGAGCTTCTCACCGAGGCCCGAGCGGCCGCCGTACAGGTTCGCCAGGCCGCGCGAGTCCTGCGGAGCGGTGAATGCGTAGCCCCAGCCGTTGGTCTCCGTGTAGTCGTAGCCCCACACGCGCGGGTCGTACTTGGAGCTCTCCACCCGCCAGTCGCCCTTCAGGTTCCGGCCCTGGAAGAAGCCGGCCTCGGAGTCGAAGAGGGTGACGTAGTTGCGGGCCCGGTTCCGGAAGTACTCCGACTCCTCCTTGTAGCGGGCCTTCTTCGTCTTCTTGTAGAGGGCCTCGCCCATCTCGGCGATGCCGTAGTCGTTGAGGTAGCCCTCCAGCGACCAGGACAGGCCCTCGTGGGTGGAGGTGGAGGCGTAGCCGAGGAACGGCGAGGTCTCCATGCCCTTGCGGCCCACGCCGGAGGCCGGCGGGACGACGGTCGCGTTCTTCAGCGCCGCTTCGTAGGCGGCCTCGGCGTCGAAGTCGACACCCTTGACGTACGCGTCGGCGAACGCCACGTCGGAGCTGGTGCCGGTCATCAGGTCCGCGTATCCGGGGGAGGACCAGCGGGAGATCCAGCCGCCGTCCTTGTACTGCTGGACGAAGCCGTCGACCAGCTCTCCCGCCTTCTTCGGGGTGAGGAAGGAGTAGGCCGGCCAGGTCGTGCGGTAGGTGTCCCAGAAGCCGTTGTTGACGTAGACCTTCCCGTCGACGATCTTCGCGCCGGTGCGGGTCGGGGTGTCGGGGCCGGTCATCGGCGAGAACGGGCTCGCGTACCGGTACTCCGGGCGCTTCTTGGTGCCGGTGTTCTCGAAGCCCGAGTTCGGGTAGAGGTAGAGCCGGTACAGGCTGGAGTAGAGCGTGACCAGCTGGTCGCGGGTGGCGCCCTCGACCTCGACCTTGCCGAGGATGTCGTCCCAGGCGTCCTGCGCCCGGTCCTTCACCCGCTCGAACCGGGTACCGGCCGGGATCTCGTCGGCGAGGTTCTTCTTCGCCTGGTCCACGCTGATCAGCGAGGTCGCGATCCGCAGGTTGACGGTGCGGTCGTCGCCGGCGTCGAAGCGGAGCCGGCCGGTGACGCCCTCGGAGGCCGAGTCGGTGACCGGCGCGTCGAAGACGCCGTACACGAACAGCCGTGTGGCGCCCGTGGAGAGGCCGCTCTTGACGTCCGAGAAGCCGGTGAAGGAGCGGTTCGCGGCGTCGAGAGTGAGGCCGCCCTCCTTGGTGACGTTGTCGAATATGACGCTCGCGTCGTCACCGGGGTAGGTGAAGCGCATCATCGCCGCGTGGTCGGTCGGCGCCATCTCGGCCTTGAGGCCGTTCTCGAAGGTGACACCGTAGTAGTGCGGCCTTGCGGTCTCCTTCTCGTGCCGGAAGGGCAGAGCCCTGGCCGTGCGCGAGGTGTCGGGGGCGCCCTCGGCCGCCGACGGCATCACCTGGAAGGTCTGCCGGTCGCCCATCCAGGGGCTGGGCTCGTGGCTGGTGCTGAAGGCCTGGACGGTGGGCAGGTTGTCCGCGTTGTTGCCGCGGGCGTACTCGTACAGCCAGCTCTTCGACTCCGAGTTGGTGACCGGGGTCCAGAAGTTGAAGCCGTGGGGGACGGCGGTGGCGGGGAAGGTGTTGCCCCGGGAGAAGGAGCCGCTGGAGTTGGTGCCGCGGGTGGTGGATGCGTAGTCCGAGAGATGCTCGAGCCGCTTCTCGGGCGCCTTGGGCACGAGGGCCACGTCGTCGATCCAGCCCTGGAACTTCGCCGGGCCCTTGGGGGAGTCGTAGGCCACCAGGATCCGGTCGACGGTCTTGCCGGCCGCGACGGTGCCGATGCCGGAGGCGACGGCGTTCCACTGGTTGACGTACAGGCGCTTCGCGGCGCCCTGGCCCGCGGGCGTGAGGAGCCCGCCGTGCGAGTCCGTGGCGCCCAGATCGCTCAGGTAGGTGCCGTCGGTGAAGGCGAGATCCACCGACACGTTCGTGGCGGGGTAGTTCAGGTCCGTCTCCGCCATGGCGGGGAAGACCTTGTACGACAGCTCGGTGTCGCGGCGCACGGCGACATCGACGTCGAAGACCTTGTTGTACGAGTAGGCCCTGCCGTCCGGCTTGTGGGTGCCGGCGTACTTCAGGGCGCGCTTGCCGGTGAAGCCGGCGCCGGCCTTCGCGGTGGGGGAGCCGCTGGGGCCGCGGTCGACCTGGCTGCGCATGTCGTCGGGGACGGGGGCGCTGGTGTCGCCGTTGGAGAACTGCACGTCCGCCAGCTGGGTGATGTCGGACGCGCCGTTGTTCTTGGTGATCTCCAGGCGGTAGTGGGCGTAGGCCGTCACCTCGGAGGGGGCGCCGATGTCGAAGGTCCTGGTCTGGAAGCGCTCGGCGAACGTCTCACCGGAGCGGCTGTCCAGGACCGTCCAGTTCTCCCCGTCGGCGGACCCCTTCAGCGTCCAGTCCCTGGGGTCGCGTGCGGCGAAGTCGTTGGCGGACGTCAGGGCGTAGGTGGAGAGCTTGACCGGCTCTTCCGTGTCGAACTCGATCCAGGCGGTCGGCTCGAACGCCAGCCACTTGCTGCTCGGCAGCAGGTCGACCAGATTCTCCTTGGTCTCGCCGCCGCCGGTGTTCTCGGCGCTGGCCCGCAGCTCGATCACCTTGTCGGTGACATTGCCCGGTATTCCGCTGGAGAAGCCGCCGTCGACACCCGATGACCGCTTCTTTCCGTCGGTGCCCACTTCAACGGTATTACGCCAGTCCGGCTGGGCTTCGTCCGATTCGAAGGACGATCTGAATTCCCGGCCCGGGGAGGTGGATTGCCCGGGTTCCGTGGGCAGGGCGATGGCGGCGGAAGGAGCCGTCAACACCAGCATGGAAGCGGTCACCACGAGGGTGACCGGATTGATCTTTCTGGGCCGGGGTCTGTTTCTGGGCTGCATCCCGGGTCTTCCTCCAGAGGAAGTCGCGTTTGGACAACGTTGTCAGGCGCGAGGCGCAGGCTCCAGTAGGGAGGCAAGTGTCCTACGGTGTCAAGGGTGTTGGCGGGACGTGCCGGTCGGAATCGGACGATCCGTTAAGAATGCTGCGGTCGTAAGGGTGTTTTCGGGTCCCATGTGTCCGCGAGGTCTCAACTCGGGAAAGATGGGCGCCCAACCTTGCATTTGATCTTGCTCACTCGGCGGGAAGTGGACTATACCTGTCGGCGTCCGCACAGCCGTTTCGTACGGCAGCGGACCAGGGGGGACGGGGGCGGCGGACACGTGCGGAGCACGCGACCGCCGGCGGCAGCTACTCCGTTCCCGCTGTCAGCCGCACGATCCGAGCTTCACTGAGTTTCCCTTCGGGAAAACACAGCAACTGACCGCGGTGGCGGGGCCCTTCGCCTGAGGCGAGAAGGACGGGCGACCGGTACACCGCCTGAGTCCTGGAGAAGGCGAGGACTTGAGCATGGGATCCACCTCCGCCCACAACGAGGGCGTCGGCCGTCGCAACCTGATCAAGCGTTCGGCCGCGCTCGGCCTGCTCACGATTCCGACGATGAGCTTCCTGTCCGCCTGCGCCACCGGCGGTGGCGGCACCGACAAGGAGACCAAGGCCCCCGGGGGCGAGAAGTCCGAGAAGAACCCGCTCGGTGTGAAGCAGGGCACCCCGCTCGAGGCCTTCATCTTCAAGGGCGGTCTCGGCGACCAGTACGCCAAGGACGCGGAGGCCGACTACAAGGCCACCTACGGCGCCGAGATCAAGCACACCGGCACCCAGCAGGTCGGCCCCAAGCTCACCCCGCGCTTCGCGGGCGGCAACCCGCCGGACGTCATCGACAACTCCGGCGCCGACCACCTCAACATGAACCAGCTCTCCACCCAGGGCCAGCTCCAGGACCTGACCGTGCTGCTGGACGCCGCCTCGATGGACGACCCGGCCAAGAAGGTCAGGGACACCATCCACCCGAGCACCATCGAGAAGGGCAAGCACGGCGACAAGTTCGACGTGCTCTACTACGCCTTCACCATCTACGGCACCTGGTACTCCCAGAAGCTGCTCGACGACAAGGGCTGGGCCTACCCCAAGTCCCTCGACGAGATGGTCACGCTCTGCGGCGAGATCAAGAAGGCCGGCATCGCCCCCTGGACGTACCCGGGCAAGTATCCGTACTACGTCCACTTCAACCTCTTCGCCCAGATCGCCAAGATCGGCGGCATGGAGAAGTGGATCGAGATCGACAACCTGGAGCCGAACGCCTGGACCTCCAACGACGCGGTCAAGGAGGTCGTCGAGCACTACGAGGAGCTCGCGGCCAAGAAGTACTTCCTCGAGGGCAGCCAGGGCCTGACCCACATCCAGTCGCAGACCGCCTGGAACAAGGGCAAGGCCGTCTTCCTCCCGAACGGCTCCTGGGTCGAGAACGAGTCCGCCCCCACCACGCCGAAGGACTTCGGCATGGCGGTCGGCGCGCTGTTCGACGGCACGGGCGACAAGATGCCGCACGGCACCCTGCGCGGCGAGCCGAGCGAGCCGTACATCGTCGCCTCCAAGGGCAAGAACCCGGCCGGCGGCATGGAGCTGCTGCGCATCATGCTCTCCAAGAAGCACGCGCAGAACTTCGCCACCAAGGTCAAGTCCCTGACCTGCGTCATGGACGCCACCGAGGGCATGAGCCTCTCTCCGGGCCTGGCCTCGGCCAGCAAGGTCTTCAAGGAGGCCGGCGACAACCTGATCAGCCTCCAGCTGCAGGAGTGGTACCCGGCGCTGACCGATGAGAAGATCGGCGGCCTCACGGGGCAGCTGCTCACCGGCGAGCTGAAGGCCGCCGACTGGATCAAGAAGACCCAGGCGGAGGCCGACAAGGTCGCCAAGGACGACTCGGTGACCAAGTTCAAGCGCAGCGCCTGACCGATCAGTTCGGCTTTCGAGGGAAGGGCCGGGAAGCAAACAGTGCAACACGGCAAATACCGATTCATCGTGGGCTTCCTGGCCCTGCCTCTGATCGTTTATGCGATCTTCGTCATCTCGCCGTTCGTCCAGGCCTTCCAGATCTCCATGACGAACTGGTCCGGCCTGGTGGGAACCGCCGAATTCATCGGCCTGGAGAACTTCCAGCGGCTCTGGGAGAGCAGCGACTTCTGGAACGCGCTGCGCCACAACGTCTACATGCTGGCGCTCGTCCCGGTGGTCACACTCGGCCTCGGCCTCTTCTTCGCCTTCATGCTGAACGTCGGCGGCAAACGCCGGAAGAACGAAGTCATCACCGGCGTCGGCGGATCGAAGATGTACAAATTCGTCTTCTTCTTCCCGCAGGTCATCTCCGTCACCATCATCGCGGTCATCTGGTTCAACATCTACAACCCCGACCCCGACGACGGAATGCTGAACTCCTTCCTGGGAGCCGTCGGCCTCGACGGTCTGCAGAATTCCTGGCTCGGCGAGAAGAGCCTCGCGCTCTGGTGCATCAGCGCCGTCATGGTCTGGGGACACGTCGGCTTCTACGTGGTCCTGTTCTCCGCGGCGATGGCCTCCATCCCCCGGGACATCTACGAAGCGGCACTGCTGGACGGCGCCAGCCGCTTCCACACCTTCTTCCGGATCACGCTCCCGCTGCTGTGGGACACCGTCCAGACCGGCTGGGTGTACATGGGCATCATCGCGCTGGACGCCTTCGCCCTGGTCCAGATCATGTCGGTGAACATGGGCGGACCGGACGGCGCGACGGACGTCATGCCGCTCCGGCTGTATCTGACGGCCTTCCGCGACAGCCAGTTCGGCTATGCCTCCGCCATGGGCGTCGCGATGCTCATTGTCACGATGACCTTCGCAGTGCTCACCATGCGCTTCGCGCGGCGTGAGCGGATCGAGTACTAGGGGTAGGGCGGATGACGACCGAAGAGATCGAAACGGTGGCCAAGCAGGACGCCCCTGCCACGGCCGACCGCACCCCCGAACCGGCGAAACGGAAGTCCTCCGAGGGCGGGATCCTCAACGTCTTCTCCCACGGCATCCTCATCGTGTGGGGCCTGATGGTGGGCGTGCCGCTGCTCTGGGTGGCCTGGAGCGCCTTCAAGGACAGCAACGGGATCCTCACCGACCCGTGGGGCCTGCCGACGGTCCTCCACTGGGAGAACTGGTCCAACGCGTGGGAGGACGCGAACATGGGCCAGTACTTCATCAACACCGCCATCATCGTGGGCGGTTCGGTGATCGGCACGATGGTCCTCGGATCCATGGCCGCGTACGTGCTGGCCCGCTTCGAGTTCCCCGGGAACCGGTTCATCTACTACCTGTTCGTGGCCGGCATGTCCTTCCCGGTCTTCATGCTGGTGATCCCGCTGTTCTTCGTCATGCGGGACTTCCCCGGCAGCTCGCTGCTGGCCACCTACCACGGGCTGATCCTGGTCTACATCGCCTACTCGCTGCCGTTCACCGTCTTCTTCATGACGGCGTTCTTCCGCACGCTCCCGGCGTCGGTGGGCGAGGCGGCGCTGATCGACGGCGCGTCGCACAGCCGGACGTTCTTCCAGGTGATGCTCCCCATGGCCAAGCCCGGCCTGATCAGCATCGGCATCTTCAACTTCCTGGGCCAGTGGAACCAGTACCTGCTGCCGATGGTCCTCAACCAGCAGGAGGACAAGTACGTCCTCACCCAGGGCCTGGCGATGATCGCGCTCCAGCAGGGCTACGAGAACGACTGGGGCGCGCTGATGGCCGGCATGATGATCGCGATGCTCCCGGTGCTGGTGGTCTACGCGATCTTCCAACGCCAGGTCCAGTCGGGCCTGACGGCGGGCGCGCTGAAGTAACGCCATCCACATGGGCGCACGCGCCCGAGAGCGTGTGCGGTCGGGCCCGATCGCGGTGCCGATACGCCGCCGGGGCGGGCCCGTCCTGTTTACCTTCAACGCGCTCCGACGGAAGAACCGCCAGGTTCTTCCGTCGGAGCGCGTTTTCACCGTCCCGCCATTGCCGCGGCGGTGCCGGCCGGCTCCGCGAGCCGACGCAGGGGCGAGGTGAGGAGCAGGACGAGTCCGGCGGCCGCCTCCCCGCACGCGGCCACGAAGAGCAACACACCCAGCCCGGTGACGCTCGCCCCGGCGTCGCCGGCGAACGCCTGGTCGCCGAGGAAGCCCCCGAGGAAGACTGCCAGCGGGTAGGGGCCCTGGCCGAGCAGCCGCCGGGCTCCGAAGACCGAGGCCTGGATCTCGGGGCGGACGCGTTCCTGCCAGATCGCGGTGAGTGGCGCGTTGGTGAGCTGGTTGGCGGCGTTGCGGACGACCGCCGCCACCGCCCAGAGCGCCGGCAGAGCGGTCAGGACGAGTCCGATCCGGCCGACCACGGCGCCGGCCACCACCGAGCCTCCGATCAGCCGCCGCCGGTCGAACCGGTGGCCGAGGACGGCGACCAGCGAGGAGCCGACCAGCAGCCCCGCCGATCCGGCGACGCTGTACAGGGCGAGGTTCCAGTGGCCCGCATCGCTGGAGGAGGCGGCCACGACGTATGCCGTGGCCGTCGCCGCGCCCATGGCGTTGAAGAAGTTGACGCCCGCGAAGCTCAGTTGCAGAAAGCGCAGGTCCGGGCTCTTCCAGATGATGCGCAGGCCGGCCGCCGCGCCCTTGAAGGGCCGCAGCGGCTGCTTGCCGCCGGCCGGGCGGCCGTTCCACCGCACCGAGCAGGCGAGGACGGCGCTGATGACGAAGGTGCCGGCGTCGACGGCGAAGACGACGGCGGGCTCCGCGAGCGCGTAGACGGCGGCGCCGACCAGTGGGCCGACGAGGGTGGGGATGTTCTCGAGGAACGAGGTCACGCCGTTGACCCGGGTGAGGTCGGTCTCCGCCCTCAGCTGTCTGACTGACGCCGCCATGGTGACGGACAGCGCGGAGTTCAGCGTCCCGGCGACGAACACCAGGGCCACGACGAGGGGAAGCGCGCCCGCGGCGCCCAGGTGCGCGACCCACGCGAGGGCCAGAGAGGTGATCGCCAGGGCGACGTCGCAGAACACCACGACCGTGCGGCGCGGAAAATGGTCGGAGACGGCTCCCGCGAGAGGCGCCAGGTAGATGCCGCCGACCAGGGTGGCAGCGGTCACCATCGCGAGCGCCGAGGCGCTCCCCGTCGTGGAGTAGATGGTGAGGGACAGCGCGAAAGAGGCCGCGCTGGACCCGAGCAGGGAGATCAGCTGCCCGCCCCACAGCATGGCGAAGACTCCGTTCCCCGCTCCGGGGCCATGTGTCGCAGGCGAGGAAGAGGTCATGACTCCAGAGCTCTCGTGCCGGCGTACGTCGCGAGCAGCGAGCTCATCACCTGGCTCCGGATCTCCGCCGCCGCGACGAGCCGGCCCACGAACAGCGCCCCCTCACTGGTGAAATGCACGATGTTCTCGGCCAGCGCCTGGCACAGGCTGTCCAGCGCGCCGACGGATTCGGCGGACGCGGCGGCGACGGTCGTGCGCTCCGCCTCGGTCAGGGACGGGTCGGTCAGCTCGTGGTAGCGCCACTGCAGCAGGTGGCAGTAGACGGCGGCCGCGTGCAGGACGCGGTCGATCTCCCAGGCGCGATTCCTGTCCTCCGACGCCGTCCGACGCCAGTAGATGGGAATCTTCGGGCTCGTGTCGGAGCTGTAGTCCGGAGTCATGATGCCGTGGACCAGCAGTTGGTGGTTCACCGCCTGATGGACGGCCTCGTGATAGAGGTTCTCGGCCGCCAGACGGGCCGAGGGCTCGGGGTGGATGCTCACCGGGGGAATGTGCACGAAGACCCTCGGCGACAAGAAGACGCAAAGCGGGAAGTCGGGCAGCGAGCAGGAGGTGAGCAGCCGGCGCCCGCCCGGGTCGCGTGTCTCGGCGAGCGCGAAAGTGGTGACGTAGGTGGTGACGAGCTCGAGGGCCCATGGCCGGCTCGCGATGTGCTCGAGTGCGGAGACGATGCCGCTCCTCAGCGCTTCGTCGGGCCGCGCGATGCGATGTCCGGAGAGGCCTACCTGTTCGTCGAGGTCTCCGGAGGCGTCGCTCGGGGTGAGCCACCAGAAGTCCCGTCCGGCGGCCCTGAACCGTTCCGTGCGGCCGAAGGCGGGGGTGGTGCCGGGGGGCCGACCGAGGAGGACGTCGTGCAGCAGGAGCGGGAGCGCCCCCTCGTCGGCGGCGAGAGCCGGATCCCCGGCCATGGTGCGGGCGACACCGGCCCGGTCCCCGGCGCGTACCCCCGGGTCGAAGAGGGAGACGTGACCCGTTCGGGTGCCGCGGGTCTCCATCACCGTGTGCGTCATTGCCAGCTCCTCGGTGAGACGCCCACATCGGTGGAGCGGTAGTCGCCGAGCCGCTCGAGCTTCTGGATCGGGCGGAGCGCTCCGGGGACCAGCTCGTCGAGGCGCGTGACCAGTGCCTCCAGCTTCTCGCGGTATGTAAGTTCGTCGCCGGGCACCAGCTCGTCCAGGCGGCGGCGAATCTCGTACAGCTTCGACCTGGCCGAACGGCGGTGGGCGGTGATCAGCTGAGAGTTCGGCACGACCCGGGCGAGGCGCTCCAGCCGCTCGTTGGGGCTGAGCGACGGGTCGGGCATCAAGGTGAGCAGACGGACCGACAGGTCGGTCAGCTCCTTGACGACGTCCAGGAAGTCGTCCCCGAACGCCACCCGGTAGTCCTCGTCCTTGAACGGGTTGACGCGCTCGTTGTCGTCGTCCGGCAGAAGCGGATCGTAGACGAGATCCAGGTGAATCGGCCCGATGCCCATGGCGTTCCTTTCCGGGGACCGTCGAACGATGTCGTGGAAACGCAATGCGTGGGGTCCGCGCTCGGCGGGCCCCGTGCGCACGCCTTGTTGACCGCCGTGCCGGCGCCCGTGGAGGCGCCGACACGGCCCGTCTTACCGCGGGTCAGGGACGGAGTGGTCCAGGCGCCGCGTGAGGCGGGTGACGTCCGGGACGGAGTGGTCCAGGCGCCGCGTGAGGCGGGTGACGTCCGGGACGGAGTGGTCCAGGCGCCGCGTGAGGTGCGTGACGGGGGTGACGTTCTTCGCGCCCGTGGAGGCAGCCGCGCCGGGCAGCTGGGGGGAGTTCGACTCGTGGGTGTTCTGGTCGGATGCCATGCGTTTCCCCTGTCGTGAGATGCGAACCGGATTGCGGGACGCGGATCGGGTCCCCGGCTTCCTCGACGGCTTCCCTTTCCGCGTTCAAGAAGCTAGACAGGACTTCTGGAACACCGGCCGAGACTTCCTCGCGTTCCGCTGGAGGCGCGGCTCGTGTGCCGCCTGTCCGACGAAGTGTCAGGCGGGCGAACGTCCTGCCGGGCGACAGCGCCACCCGGGTCGCAGTGCCCGAGGGCCTGCGGTCGACCCTGTCCGTCCCGGGCCGCGTAAATCCCCGAGCCGGCGGCCGCAGAGCAGCAGCGCTGCCCGTTCTGCGACTTCCGCCTCCACCTCGATGGCCCGCACCTGCACCTGGCAGTTCGCACCCCCACCGACGCCAACGCCACGACCGCGGTCGCCGCACCCCCGGGCCGGCCCGGGGCGAGCTCCAGGACCGCCGCCACAGACCGGGCCACGCTCGCATCGCGGACCGGCCCCCGCCGAGACCGCCGGGGCGGCGCCTGGTCGGGTCCGGACCTGCCTCAGCGACACCGCTGCGTGGGCGACCGGCCGCGCCCGCGACCGGTCGGGCCCCGGCCGTACCGGGACCGCCGCGCCCGCGACCGGCCGCGCCCGCCCCATCGGCGGCGGACCGTCACGTTGCGTGGAAGTGCCCTCACCCAACGCAGTCCCGCCCCGCCCGTGCTCATCAGAGGTTGCCCCCGCTCAAGGTCTTGACGGGATAAGCCCCAAAAGGTTGAGCTTAGGGTTCATAAGTTGGAGAGACGCCGGGGTCGCGACACACGCCCCCGGCCGGGGGCGGTCGTCGCGCCGCCCACCGGGGGCAGGAGTGGATGAGTCAATGGAGACTCCGGGATCGCAGACATCTCTGCACCGGGCCAACCTCGAGCGTGTCGTGCGTGCCGTACGCATGGCGGGTTCGCTGACGCAGGCGGAGATCGCGAGGAGCACCGGCCTCTCCGCGGCCACCGTCTCCAACATCGTCCGTGAGCTCAAGGACGGCGGCACGGTAGAGGTGACGCCGACCTCGGCCGGCGGCCGCAGGGCCCGCAGCGTCTCCCTCAGCGGCGACGCCGGCATCGTGATCGGCGTGGACTTCGGCCATACGCATCTGCGCGTGGCCATCGGCAACCTCGCTCATCAGGTTCTGGCGGAAGAGGCGGAGCCGCTCGATGTGGACGCCTCGTCCGCGGAGGGCTTCGACAGGGCGGAGGCGCTGGTCAACCGGTTGGTGGAGGCCACCGGGATCGGTCTCGGCAAGGTGATCGGCGTGGGGCTCGGCGTGCCGGGTCCCATCGACGTGGAGTCGGGCACGCTGGGTTCGACGGCGATCCTGCCGGGCTGGACCGGCATCAATCCGAGTGACGAGCTCTCGGCCCGGCTGGGTGTGCCGGTGTACGTCGACAACGACGCGAACCTGGGCGCGCTCGGCGAGATGGTGTGGGGCAGCGGCCGGGGCGTGAAGGACCTCGCGTACATCAAGGTGGCGAGCGGTGTCGGCGCGGGCCTGGTGATAGACGGCCAGATCTACAGGGGTCCGGGCGGTACCGCCGGCGAGATCGGGCACATCACGCTGGACGAGTCGGGCCCGGTGTGCCGTTGCGGCAACCGCGGTTGCCTGGAGACCTTCACGGCGGCCCGGTACGTTCTGCCGCTGCTCCAGTCGAGTCACGGGGCGGAGCTGACCATGGAGCGCGTCGTTCAGCTGGCGCGGGAGGGTGATCCGGGCTGCCGTCGTGTGGTGGGGGACGTGGGCCGCCACATCGGCAGTGGTGTCGCCAACCTGTGCAACCTCCTAAATCCGAGCCGGGTGGTGCTGGGAGGGGATTTGGCGGAGGCTGGAGAGTTGGTACTGGGACCCATTCGTGAGTCCGTCTCCCGCTACGCCATTCCGAGTGCGGCGAGGCAGCTCTCGGTGGCTCCCGGGGCCTTGGGCGGGCGTGCCGAAGTGCTGGGCGCGCTTGCCCTCGTGCTCAGCGAAATGGGTGATTCGACCCTTCTGGACAGTGCGTTGCCGGTCGGGGCACCCGCCTTCACTTAGATAACGAATGGCACCGTTGTCATCTCGTTAAGGATTTACTCCTTGACGCTGACCACGGGGCCGAGTTGACTTCCAGCCACCTCGGCCGCAGCGACGCGGCCTCGTCAGGGAGGTTTCTTATCGTGAACGCACATCTGCGTCGTGCCGCCGTTGCTGTCGCTGCCTCTGCGATGGCCGTATCGCTCGCCGCCTGTGGCCAGGCCGGTGACTCGGGCGAGAGCGCCGAAGAGTCGCGCGCCAAGAAGGGCGACGACATCACGATCGGCCTGCTCCTTCCGGAGAACCAGACCGCTCGCTACGAGAAGTTCGACAAGCCGCTCATCGAGAAGAAGATCAGCGAGCTGACGAACGGCAAGGCGAAGGTCGTCTACGCCAACGCCAAGCAGGACGCCACGCTGCAGACGCAGCAGGTGGACACCATGATCACCAACAAGGTCGACGCGCTCATCGTGGACGCGGTGGACTCCAAGGCCATCGCCGGCGGCGTGAAGAAGGCCAAGGACGCCGGTATCCCCGTCGTCGCCTTCGACCGTCTCGCCGAGGGCCCGATCGACGCCTACACCTCCTTCGACAACGAAGAGGTCGGCCGGGTGCAGGGCAAGGCGCTGCTGGAGGCCCTGGGCGACAAGGCCAAGGACGGCCAGATCGTCATGATGAACGGCTCCGTCACCGACCCGAACGCCGCGCTGTTCAAGAAGGGTGCCCACGCCGAGCTCGACGGCAAGGTGAACGTCGGCAAGGAGTACGACACCAAGGAGTGGAAGCCGGAGAACGCCAACGCCAACATGGAGGCCGCGATCTCGTCCCTCGGCAAGGACAAGATCATCGGCGTCTACTCCGCGAACGACGGCATGGCGGGCGGCATCATCACCGCCCTCAAGTCCGGCGGCTTCACCAAGCTCCCGCCGGTCACCGGTCAGGACGCCGAGCTTGCCGGTGTCCAGCGCATCGTCGCCGGTGAGCAGTTCATGAGCGTCTACAAGCCGTACGCGCCGGAGGCCTCCGCCGCCGCCGAGATGGCCGTGGCGCTCGCCAAGGGCGAGTCGCTCGACGCGATCGCCAAGGAGAAGGTCGACAGCCCCTCCCAGAAGGGCATCCCGTCGGTCCTCGTCCCGGTCGTGTCGCTGACCAAGGACAACATCAAGGACACCGTCGTCAAGGACGGCGTCTACACGGTGAACGAGATCTGCACCCCGAAGTTCAAGGCCGCGTGTGACCAGCTCGGCCTGAAGTAAGGCCGCACGCCGGAGCCCGGTCCCCCCGGTGCTTCGGCCTCTGCCCGGGCGCACGCGTCCCGCAGAAACCTTCCGGTGCCCCGCCCCGCCATCAGCCCCCGCTGCCGGTCGGGGCACCGGTCGGAACACTCGCTGCATTTCCAGTCTGCTCAACCTCCGCGCCGCATTTCCCCCGGCGCGGCATCCCCGCCGGTCAGGCGGCGAAGGAGATGGTTCACGTGTCCGCTACGCCCGTGTTGGCGTTGCGCGGGGTCTCCAAGCGGTTCGGTGCCGTCCAGGCGCTCACCGACGTAGAGCTTGAGGTCCACGCCGGCGAGGTGGTCGCCCTGGTGGGCGACAACGGCGCCGGAAAGTCCACGCTGGTCAAGACGATCGCCGGTGTGCACCCCATCGATGAAGGCGCCATCGAGTGGGAGGGCAAGCGGGTCTCGATCAACCGGCCGCACGACGCCCAGAACCTCGGCATCGCGACCGTCTACCAGGACCTCGCGCTGTGCGACAACATCGACGTCGTCGGCAACCTCTACCTCGGCCGGGAGCTGCGCAAGCGCGGCGTGCTCGACGAGGTCGAGATGGAGCGACGCGCCCTCGAACTGCTGAAGACGCTGTCGATCCGTATCCCCAGCGTCCGTATCCCGATCGCCTCGCTCTCCGGCGGTCAGCGCCAGACCGTGGCCATCGCCCGTTCGATGCTCGGCGAGCCCAAGCTCGTCATCCTCGACGAGCCCACCGCCGCTCTCGGTGTCGAGCAGACCGCACAGGTGCTCGACCTCGTGGAGCGGCTGCGGGAGCGCGGCCACGCCGTCGTCCTCATCAGCCACAACATGGCCGACGTCAAGGCGGTCGCCGACAAGGTCGCCGTGCTCCGGCTGGGCAGGAACAACGGTGTCTTCGAGGTCAAGTCGACCTCGCAGGAAGAGATCATCTCCGCCATCACCGGTGCCACGGACAACGCCGTGACCCGCCGTGCGGCGCGCAACGCGGAGGTTACGAAGTGACCACGGAAAAGACCCCCACGGCCACCGGCACGAAGGTGGTCAACCCGGACGCCGCGCACGACGCGCTGACCGCGGTCGACCCTCGTCTGCTGGTGCGCGAGCAGGGGCTCAAGGGCTACTTCTCCGAGTTCAAGCGCAAGGTGCACGCCGGCGACCTCGGGTCCATCCCGGTCGTCATCGGTCTGATCGTCATCGCGGTGATCTTCCAGACCATGAACTCGCAGTTCCTCTCGGCGGAGAACCTGAGCAACATCGCCGTCACGATGGTCGCCACCGGCATGATGGCCGTCGGCATCATCTTCGTGCTGCTGCTCGGTGAGATCGACCTGTCGGTCGGCTCCGTCAGCGGTGTCTCCGGTGCGATCGTCGCCGTGCTGAGCGTGACGCACGGGATGAACGAATGGCTGGCGCTGGTCGTCGCCCTGGCCAGCGGCGCCGCCATCGGCGCCCTGCACGGCTTCTTCTTCGCCAAGATCGGCGCCCCGGCGTTCGCCGTGACGCTGGCCGGCCTGCTGTTCTGGCTCGGCTTCATGCTGCAGCTGCTCGGTGAGAACGGCACGATCAACCTGGACGGCGAAGGTGTCGTCGGACAGCTGACCACGTACTACTTCTCCGACATCGCGGCCGCCTACGGGCTCGCCGCCGTCGCCGTGGCCGGCTTCTTCCTGTCGTCCTTCTTCGACAACCGCCGCCGCGCCGCGGCCGGCGTCCCGTCCCGGCCGCTGTCCGACATCGTGATGCGCACGGTGATCCTCGCGATCATCGCTTTCGCCGCGGCCATCATGTTCAACCAGTACAAGGGCCTGCCCCTGGCGCTGGTGCTGTTCCTCGCCGTCCTCGTGATCACGGACTTCGTGCTCCGCCGGACCGCCTACGGCCGCAAGATCTTCGCGCTCGGCGGCAGCGTCGAGGCCTCGCGTCGCGCCGGTATCAACGTCACCGCGGTGCGTATCTCGGTCTTCGCGCTGGCCGGGCTGTTCGCGGCCGTCGGCGGCCTGTTCTGGGCCTCCAAGATCGCGGCAGCGAACCAGAGCGCCGGCGCCGGCGACCTGCTGATGAACGTCATCGCCGCGGCCGTCATCGGCGGCACCAGCCTCTTCGGTGGCCGGGGCCGCACCTGGAACGCCCTGCTGGGCGTCATGGTCATCGTCTCGATCCAGTACGGACTCGCTCTGGAGGGCATCGCGACGCCGATCCAGTACATGATCACCGGTGGTGTCCTGCTGGCGACGGTCGTGATCGACTCCGTCACCCGGAGGACGCAGAAGACCGCAGGTCGCGCCTAGTACGACCGCACAGTGCCCGGTGCCGCGCGGCGGTGCCGGGCACTGCTGTGTCACGTCATAGGCGTGACACAGAACGCACCGCCCGATGACCGAGCGCGTGCACGGAACATTAGACTCGGGCAATCGGCAAGGTCGATCAGCCGGAGTCGATCGGCTCGGATGCAGCTCGAATGCAAGGAGGCACGGGTGGCACTGCTTTCCCGTATCAGGGGACCGCGCGACCTGGACCGGCTCGGCCCGGAGCAGTTGGAGCAGCTGGCTGCAGAGATCCGCACCTTCCTGGTGGACGCCGTCTCCAAGACCGGTGGGCACCTCGGACCCAACCTCGGCGTGGTCGAGCTGACCATCGCCCTCCACCGTGTCTTCGAGTCCCCCAAGGACAAGGTCCTCTGGGACACCGGGCACCAGAGCTATGTCCACAAGCTGCTGACCGGCCGCCAGGACTTCTCCAGGCTCAAGATGAAGGGCGGACTGTCCGGCTACCCCTCCCAGGGCGAGTCCGAGCACGACGTCATCGAGAATTCGCACGCCTCCACCGTGCTCGGCTGGGCGGACGGCCTCGCCAAGGCCAACGAGGTCCTGAAGAAGGACGACCACGTCGTCGCCGTCATCGGTGACGGCGCGCTGACCGGCGGTATGGCCTGGGAGGCGCTGAACAACATCGCAGCCGCCAAGGACCGCCCGCTGGTCATCGTCGTCAACGACAACGAGCGCTCGTACGCGCCGACCATCGGCGGCCTCGCCAACCACCTGGCCACCCTGCGCACCACCGACGGCTACGAGCGCTTCCTCGCCCGTGGCAAGGACCTCCTGGAGCGCACCCCCGTCGTCGGCAAGCCGCTGTACGGCACGCTGCACGGCGCCAAGAAGGGCCTCAAGGACTTCATCGCCCCGCAGGGCATGTTCGAGGACCTCGGCCTCAAGTACGTCGGTCCCATCGACGGCCACGACATCGAAGCGCTCGAGTCGGCCCTCGCCCGCGCCAAGCGCTTCGGCGGCCCCGTCATCGTGCACTGCCTCACCGAGAAGGGCCGCGGCTACCAGCCCGCCCTGGCGGACGAGGCGGACCGCTTCCACGCCGTCGGCAAGATCCACCCCGACACGGGGCTGCCCATCTCGAGCTCCGGCCTCGACTGGACCTCGGTGTTCGGCGAGGAGATGGTCAAGCTCGGCAAGGAGCGCGAGGACATCGTCGCCATCACGGCCGCGATGCTCCAGCCGGTCGGCCTCGACCGGTTCGCCAAGGCGTTCCCCGAGCGGGTCTACGACGTCGGCATCGCCGAGCAGCACGGTGCGGTCTCCGCCGCGGGCCTCGCGACCGGCGGCCTGCACCCCGTCTTCGCCGTCTACGCCACCTTCCTCAACCGCGCCTTCGACCAGGTCCTGATGGACGTCGCCCTGCACAAGTGCGGCGTGACCTTCGTACTGGACCGGGCCGGCGTCACCGGCACCGACGGCGCCTCGCACAACGGCATGTGGGACATGTCGATCCTTCAGGTCGTCCCCGGCCTGCGGATCGCCGCCCCGCGCGACGCCGATCAGGTCCGCGCCCAGCTGCGCGAGGCCGTCGAGGTCGACGACGCGCCGACCGTGGTCCGCTTCTCCAAGGGCGCGGTCGGGCCGGCCGTCAAGGCCGTGGGCAGGGCCGGCGGCATGGACGTGCTGCGCCGGGCGGAGGCCGACCGGCCCGACGTCCTGCTGGTCTCCGTCGGCGCCCTCGCCCCGATGTGCCTGGAGATCGCCGACCTGCTCGACGCCCAGGGCATCTCGACCACCGTCGTCGACCCCCGTTGGGTCAAGCCCGTCGACGAGGCGCTCGCGCCGCTCGCCGAGCAGCACCGGGTCGTCGTCACCGTCGAGGACAACAGCAGGGTCGGCGGCGTCGGCTCCGCCATCGCCCAGGCGCTGCGCGACGCGGGCGTGGACGTGCCGCTGCGCGACTTCGGCATCCCGCCCCGCTTCCTCGACCACGCCTCCCGCAACGAGGTCATGGCGGAGATCGGCCTGACCGCACCGGACATCGCCCGTCAGGTCACCGGTCTGGTCTCCAAGCTCGACGGCCGCATCGACAGCGAGGCGGTCCAGCCCGCCCGCGACTGAGCCGCCGCGGCACCATGCGACAGATCCGTGGACGAACGGGACGGATCGTGTGCACGACGTGCCGACCCGGGGCCGGAGGGTAACCCTGAAAGGGTGGTCCCTTCGGCCCATTCGGCTGAAATCCACCCGTTCCGGCTCTCTGTGGACCACGCACCGTCCCGATCATGGCGAGGACGACAAGTGTGGAGGTAGCAGGGGTGAGCACAGATACTGACCCGTCCGGCGGCAGGCGAGGCATCTTCCGGACCAAGCCCGTCGAACAGTCGATCCAGGACACCGAAGAGCCGGAGCACGCACTCAAGAAGTCCCTCTCCGCCCTGGACCTCACCGTCTTCGGCGTGGGTGTCATCATCGGCACCGGCATCTTCGTCCTCACCGGCACCGTCGCCAAGAACAACGCCGGCCCGGCGACCGCACTCGCTTTCGTCGCCTCCGGCATCGTCTGTGCCCTGGCCGCGCTGTGCTACGCCGAGTTCGCCTCCACCGTCCCTGTGGCCGGCTCCGCCTACACCTTCGCGTACGCCTCGCTCGGCGAACTGCCGGCCTGGATCATCGGCTGGGACCTGGTGCTGGAGTTCGCGCTCGGCACGGCGGTGGTGGCCGTCGGCTGGTCGGGCTATGTGCGTTCGCTGATGGACAACGTCGGGTGGAACCTGCCCGCCGGGCTGCAAGGCCCTGATGTGGAGGGCGGCACCTTCGATCTGCTGGCCTTCGTTCTCATCCTGGTGCTGACGGCGATCCTCGTCGTCGGCATGAAGCTCTCCGCACGCATCACCGCCGTGGTCGTGGCCATCAAGGTCGGCGTGGTGCTGATCGTCATCATCGCGGGCCTGTTCTTCGTCAAGGCCGCCAACTACGACCCCTTCATCCCCCCGAAGCAGGGCCAGATCGAGGGCAGCGGCTGGGACGCGCCCCTGGTGCAGCTGCTGTTCGGCTACGAGCCCACGAACTTCGGCGTGATGGGCATCTTCACCGCCGCGTCCATCGTCTTCTTCGCCTTCATCGGCTTCGACGTCGTGGCCACGGCGGCCGAGGAGACCAAGCTGCCGCAGCGCGACATGCCGCGCGGCATCCTGGGGTCGCTGTTCATCTGCACCGTGCTCTACGTCGCCGTGTCCCTCGTGGTGACCGGCATGCAGCACTACAGCGAACTGTCGATCAGTGCCCCGCTGGCGGACGCCTTCAAGGCGACCGGCCATCCGTTCTTCGCGGGCATCATCAGCTTCGGCGCGGCGGTCGGTCTGACGACGGTATGCATGATCCTGCTGCTGGGGCAGACCCGTGTGTTCTTCGCCATGAGCCGCGACGGCCTGCTGCCGCGGTTCTTCTCCAAGACCCACCCGCGGTTCCGCACCCCGTACCGTCCGACCATCCTCCTCGGCGTGATCATCGCCATCGTCGCCGGCTTCACCAGCATCAACGAGCTGGCCACCCTGGTGAACATCGGCACGCTCTTCGCGTTCGTCGTCGTCGCACTCGGCGTGATCATCCTCCGCCGCACCCGGCCCGATCTGCACCGCGCCTTCCGTACCCCCCTGGTGCCCCTGGTCCCGATCCTGTCGGTTGCGGCCTCGGTGTGGCTGATGCTCAACCTGCCGGGTGAGACATGGTTCCGGTTCGCCGTCTGGATGGCGATCGGGATCGTCGTGTACGCCCTGTACGGCCGCCGGAACAGCCGTCTCGGCCGCAGCGGTACCGACCTCAAGGCGTAGCGAACGCACGGGCCCGTGCGGCCCCGGACCGGTCCGTCATCCCTGGGACCGGTCCGGGGCCGCCGGCCGTACGGCACGCGGCCCCACGCACCGCGCGCCGTGCGCCTCGACCCGCCGCCGGAGCTCCCGGTCGGCGGTGACGACGACACACAGCCGCCCGGCCGCCGCTGCCACGGTCTCCACGATCAGGTCGTCACCGCTCCCGGCGGCCGGCTCCACCCGGACGCCCGGCACGGATCCGAGCCCCCGGGCGGCACCCTCGACGACGAGCACGATCTCGACGGGCCCGGGCAGACCGGCGATCCCGGCCGGCGCGTACGCGACGAGCCGGTCGCGCAACCGCTCCGCGGCCCCGCGCCGGTCACGCCACCATCCTCCCCCACAGCCTTCGGCGTGGGCGGGCCCCAGGCCGGAGCCGACGACGTTGGCGCCGTCGACGACCAGAAGTACGGGGAGCGTGTCCATGACGTCAGGGTCGCAGGTGAGCAGGATCGCGGGCACGGGGGACCCGCGGAGATCCCGGGTCCACGGGCTGAAAGAATGAAGGACTGAACAGCCCGACTCCCCTTCCGACGCACTGGACTTCCGATGGCAACTGCGCCTGCGACCCCACTCCGAGACCAAGACCGTGCCGCGGCCGCACGGCTCTCGGGCAACTGGCTGACCCTTGGAACGGAAGGCCTGCTCACGGCCTACGCACCTGCCGACGGTGCGGTACTGCGCTGGACCGAGACACCGTCCGGATGGGGCGCCGTGGAGCGGATCGACGCGCCCGGGCTGCTCCCCGTGCTGAGCGTCGCACAGGGCGCCGACGGATACGTCCATCTGATCGGCCTGCGCCGGACCGACACCGGCACCGACAAGCAGCACGTGGAACTGGTGCATGCCGTGCAGTTCCAGACGGGCCGGCCGCTGCTCGGCTGGCGCTCGCTCGGGCACTCCAACAAGATCGGGCCCTGGACCGGCGATCCGGCGACCGCCGTCGACGGCGAAGGCCGGCTCTGCGTGTTCACGCGCAACGGAGGCACGGGTGTGAGCCTGCGCATCCAGGGGGCCACCGGCGGCTGGGGCAACTGGCAGGACCTCGGCGATACCGGAACGACCCACCTGGCGGCTGCCACCGATGCCGACGGACGCGTGGAGCTCTTCGTCCCGAACGGGAAGGCGATCCGCTGGTTCACCCAGGAGAAGCCGGGCGCGCCCTTCAAGCTGGCTGAGCGGCTGGAGACGAGGGCCGCCGCGCCCGGAGCCTTCTCCGCGATCGCCACGACCTCCGGCACCGTGTCCCTGTTCTTCACGGACGAGGACGGCGTCATCCAGGTATGGGCGCCGAGCCGGGGCATGGCTCCCCGTCCGCTGATGAAGGCCGCGGGCGACGGCCCCCTGGCACTGTCCCGTCTGACGATCGACGGCCACGACTGCACCGTCCTTGCCCAGGAGGCGGACCAGGGGCAGGTCTCCTTCGCCGCCTATCCGGCCGAGGACGAGGAGGCCGGCGGATGGTGGACCCACACGCAGACGGGCGCCGGCCGGACGCCGCTGGCCCTCCAGAAGCGCGACGGGAGCGGGCTGATCGCCATGGCTCTCTCGAGCACGGGCGAGCCGATCGTCAGCAGGCAGAAGACCGAGGCGGGCGGGTTCGCGCTGGGGAGCTGGAAGCCCCTGCGGTGAGGCTGCCGCTGTCCGCCACTCCGCCCCGCGACCGGCTCACGGGCGGGGAGGAGGCGACAGTGAGGGGCCGCTGATCCGCCGGTACCCGGGTCGATGTCCGCAGGACGCGGTACGCAGGAAGCCACGGCGCGCGAGGCGCGGCCGTGGCTTCCGTGTCGGCGGTCTGTCAGCCGCCCGTGGCGGGCGACTTCTTCGCGGATTCCGGGATCTCGGAGTCCTCGCGGATCGCCTTCCACAGCTCGGTCGCCTGGGGTTCGGCGGCCACCACCCGGTTCGGGTCCACCTTGTCGTAGGCGACGGGCAGCATGATCGTCTCCATCGAGGCGGGGTCGACACCGTCCATGCTGCGGGCGAAGTCGGCGAGTTTCGTGAGGGAGTCGAGCTCGGAGTCGGTCGTCAGCGACTGGGTCAGCGAGTCGGCGATCTTGAACGACTTGGCCGGACTGCCCAGCAGGTCCTGCGACTTGACCTCGCTGAGGAGCGCCATCATGAACTGCTGCTGGAGGCCGATGCGGCCGAGGTCGCTGCCGTCGCCGATGCCGTGCCGGGTCCTGACGAACGCCAGTGACTGCGTGCCGTCGAGCTTGTGGGAGCCGGCCGTGAGGTCGAGGCCCGACTCCTTGTCGTGGATGGGCTCCTTCACGTCGACGGTCACCCCGCCTATCGCGTCGACCAGTTCCTTGAAGCCGGAGAAGTCGATCTCCATGTAGTGGTCCATCCGGACCCCGGACATCTTCTCAACGGTCTTCACCACGCACGCGGGACCGGCCAGCGAGTAGACGGAGTTGAACATCACGCGCTCTTTGGACGGCAGCGTGGAGCCGTCGGACTTGACGCAGTCGGGCCGGGTGACCAGCGTGTCGCGCGGAATGCTGATCGCCGTCGCGCTGGAACGGCCCTCGGGTATGTGGATCATGAGCGCGGTGTCCGAACGGGCGCCGCTGACATTGCCGCCGGCCAGCCCGCCGTTGCTACCGGACCGTGAGTCCGAGCCCAGGACAAGCAGGTTCTGACCACTGGTCGGCAGCTTCTGAGGCCGGTCGTCACCGATGGCCTTGTCGAGGTCGACGCCCTTGATGTTGCTGTCGAGGCTGCTGTACATCCAGTAGGCCGTGCCTCCCGCGGTCAGCAGGAGGACCAGTGCGACCCCGAGTGTGATCTTCAGGCCGCGGCGGCGCTTGCGAGGAGCCGACCTGCGTCGCGTTCTCCCGTGTCCGTCCCCCTGCGGGCTCGGTGTGATGGCGGCGTCGTGGCTCATCCGGTCTCGAGTCCTCAAGTTTCATTGCCCTGGACGGGCAAGTGGAGTGCGTGGGACTCGGGTGGGGGGTGTGACCGGTCCGTGAATGCATGACTGACCGTGCACTATAGACAAATTTTCGACTTCTTGCGGGCGGTTACATTCATCGGCGTTCACAATCTCTCCACGCTGTGGTCGCCGGAAGGAAGCTCATGACCGACAGACGCCCCGGAGTCGTCAAAGCAGTGATCCCTGCAGCAGGGCTCGGGACCAGGTTCCTGCCTGCCACGAAGGCGACGCCGAAGGAGATGCTGCCGGTCATCGACAAGCCGGCGATCCAGTACGTCGTCGAGGAGGCGGTCGCGGCCGGCCTCGAGGATGTGCTCATGGTTACAGGCCGCAACAAGCGGGCTCTGGAAGACCACTTCGACCGCAACTACGAACTCGAGCACGCCCTTGGGCGCAAGGGCGACCAGCAGCGTCTGTCCACCGTGCGCGAGTCGTCGGACCTTGCGGCCGTGCACTACGTGCGTCAGGGCGACCCGCGCGGGCTCGGTCACGCGGTGCTCGCGGCGGCCGCACACGTCGGTGACGAGCCGTTCGCGGTGCTGCTCGGGGACGACCTGATCGATCCTCGCGACCCATTGCTCGCCCGGATGATCGAGGTCCGGGAGGCGCTGGGCGGCAGTGTCGTCGCGCTCATGGAGGTCGCCCCGGAGCAGATCCACCTCTACGGCTGCGCCGCCGTGGAGGCAACGGCCGACAGTGACGTCGTGCGCGTCACGGGCCTGATGGAGAAGCCCGCGCCGGGTGAGGCGCCCAGCCGCTACGCGGTCATCGGGCGCTATGTTCTCGACCCTGAGGTCTTCGAGGTCCTGCGCCGTACGCCGCCGGGGCGCGGTGACGAGATCCAGCTGACCGACGCGCTTCAGGAACTGGCGGTCCGTCCCGAGGTGGGCGGTCCGGTCCACGGGGTGGTCTTCACGGGCCGGCGGTACGACACCGGTGACCGCGGGGACTACCTGCGGGCCATCGTCCGGCTCGCCTGTGAGCGCGAGGACCTCGGACCCGACTTCCGGGCGTGGCTGCGGGACTGGGTCCGCGAGGAGCTCTGAGACCGCCCCCGTGAGGGGTCGGGCCGGTCCTGTCCGCCCGACGCTTGGGTGACATTGAACTCATCCTGAACCCGGCCCGGAGGCCGTGATCCGAGGGTCGTGCGGTGCCGACGGCGCAGCGGGACGCTTGTTCGGATGTGCATATGATGTGGCGAATTCTGGAGTCATCTGTGGGCACCGGCCCTGGCGTAGGAGGGGACGGCGGAGATGCGCGGCAGAGGTGCTCAGGCGGTGGACCGGCGGTCCCGTCCCGGTGTCGAGGCCGACGTGCGGCCGCAGCGGGTGTCCGTGACGGCGGTGGCCACGGGGTCCTGGCTGCTGCGCGGGAACGACGATCGCCTCAGTGTGTACGCGCTCGTCGAAGGCGGTGTGCACCGCTGGACGGAGACCGCGGTCGGCAGCGGGCGCTGGAGCAGACCGGACTTCTTCCCCGCTGACGGGCTGACTGGTCTCGCCATCGCTCAAGGGGTCAATCGTTACGCGCACTTCGTCGGGCGCAGGGAGAATCGGTCGGGCGGGGACACGCCGAAGGTCGACCTGCTCTACGCCGTGCAATACCAGTCGGGTCGGCCGCTGGGGGCCTGGCGTTCCCTGGGCAACCCGTACCGCGCCCCCCGGGATGCCGCGACACTCGGCGTGCCGACCGCCGCTGTCGACGGACAGGGTGCGGTCCACGTCTTCGTCTCCGGTGGCCCCGGCGGGGTCATGCTGCGGCGCGAATCCAAGAGCGGGCCGTGGGAGGCGTGGAAGGACCTGCGCGGCGGTGCGGTCGAGGGCGGGCCGACCGCCGCGACGAACTCCGCCGGCCTGGTCGAACTCCTCGCGCCGGGGCACCGGTCGGTGATGCGCTGGGTACAGACGGAGCAGGGAGCGGACCTGCGCCGGGCACAGGACCTCGTGCCCGCTCCGGTACCGGGCTCGGCCGCGCTCCTCGAGACCGCTCCCGGGGTGTTCACCGCGTACTGGTCCGAGCAGAGCGGGGCGGGCGTCTACGCGCAGCGGCCCGGCGAGTGGGCGTTCCCCGTGGGCGGGGCCCCGGGAGAGGGGCCCCACGCCACGCTCCGTGCCACCGTCGACGGCTACGACTGCACGGTCCTGGCCCATAAGGGGCGTACGGGAACAGCCGTGCTCGGTGTCTGCGGCACCGGTGGGGAGTCCGGCGGACTGTGGTGGACCGACACGGGGGTGGCCTGTGTCGGCACTCCGGCGCTGGCGCTGGACGGGCGGGGTCGGGTCGTCATAGCGACGGTCGCGGCGGACGGCGGTGTCCTGGTGAATCGGCAGCGGGCGGAACCCGGGCTCACCCTGTCCGACTGGGACCGCCTGCCGGGCGACTGAGTCGGCCTCCATCGCCGCAGGTCGGGGGAAGCCGTACAACTTACGGCGCGTCAATACACCAGGCCCTGCCGGAAGTCCAGAGATCCAAAAGGTTGTACCGCTCATCAGTGACGATCATCACGCGTCACAACCTGTCCACGAGCTGTCTCGACCTGGACTTTTAGGAAACCATTATGTGAAAGTTTGATGGATTGCCGATGTGTGGTGATCGCAGCGAGATAGGGGTGATGTGCCCCTATGTCTGGTAACGCGAGCTTCTTCCTGTTTCAAGGCCCACGCGGCGGGGTGTGCGACATCCTTGGAAGGCAGAGCTGCTGGGTATGGATGGTGGATGCCTCGTGGGTGGCTCGGACAACCCTGAAGCCGGAGCGCTGATTTCGGCGTACCGGTCTGCGGTGCCGACCGGCGCGAGGCAGCGCATCGTCCGCGGGGTGCCGACCCCGGTCCGCAAGGTCGTGAAGTCCTCCCTCGCCGCCGCCGACTCCGCCCGCTCCGCCACGGTGGTCTGGGCGATGGGGGGCAAGCGAAAGGCGGCCAGGCACAGTACCGCCTACAGCCTGCGGGTCGTCCGCGTCGGCCGCCGCCATATGCGTGCGCTGCTGGTCGAGGGGGCGACGGACTGGGCGGCCCGCGCCCGCAACCTGAACATCGTGGTCTCCGTTCTGGAGGCGGCGGGCGTCGACTACTTCTGCGTGCGGGGCACGAGCAGCGGGCTGCCCGCTGTCGCCGTCCCGGCCGCATCCCGCCCGCTCGTCGAGGAGCTGCTCCAGCTGGCCTTCGCGCAGGCGCCGGGCTATGTGGGACCGGCCGGCGGCAACGAGGCCCGCATGGAGCCCGGGGACGAGGAGCGGTCGTGGCGGCAGCTGCGCAAGCACAAGGTGCTGCGGGTCGCCTGGTACGTGTGCGACCCGACCCAGCAGCTGGTGTTCGGCGCGGCCTCCGGATGCGACCTCGAGGTGTGGGCGGAGCGGGACGGGGAGCTGCGGGCTCCGCGTCCCAACCGGGTCATCGACGCGGTCCCGGTGAGCGCTCCGCGCAGATCGGCGCCGCAGAGGCTCTTCAGCCCCATACCTCCCGCGTACCACACGGGGGACGCCAGAACACTGGCCGAGTTCGCCGTGCCGCTCCCCGAGGACCACCAGTTCCCCATCGACGTCGTCTACACCTGGGTCGACGACTCGGACCCGGTCTGGCGGGCGTCGCGCGACCGCGCGCGTCAGGGGTTCTCCGCGGACGGGCTGCACGAGCAGGCGGCGAACGACTCGCGGTACACCAGCCGCGACGAACTGCGCTACTCGCTGCGGTCGCTCCACCAGAACGCACCCTGGGTGCGCAACATCTATCTCGTGACGGCCGGCCAGGTCCCGTCCTGGCTGCATGCGCAGCACGCGAACCTCCGGGTGGTGGACCACCGGGAGATCTTCTCCGACGCAGCCGCCCTGCCGACGTTCAACTCGCATGCCATCGAGAGCCAGCTGCACCATATTCCGGGACTCTCCGAGTGTTTCCTCTACTTGAACGACGACGTGTTCTTCGGCCGGCCGGTGACGCCTGCGCATTTCTTCCACCCGAACGGCATCACCAAGTTCTTCACCTCGCCCGCGCTGATACCGGGCGGCGTCGTCTCCCCGGCGGACCTCCCGGTGAATGCCGCGGGTAAGAACAGTCGATGGCTCATAGCGCAGAAATTCGGTACCGCGATCTCCCAGAAGATGAAGCACACGCCACATGCGCTCCGCCGAAGTGTGCTGCAGGACATCGAGGAGACCTTCGCGGAGCAGCACGCCACCACTCAGCGCTCGCGCTTCCGTTCCCCCGAGGACGTGCCGATCGCCTCGTCGCTGCACCACTATTTCGCGTACCACTCCGCCCGGGCCACGGTGGGGGAGATCCAGTACCGGTACATCGATCTCTCGAACGATCTGGCCGAGCGGCGCCTGAACACACTCCTCGCCAACCGGAACATGGACACCTTCTGCCTCAACGACACGGTGGAGTCCGCTGACCCGGAAGCGCAGCGGGACATGCTGAATCGTTTCCTTGAGGCGTATTTTCCGGTGCCCAGCCCTTATGAAGTCGCGGAACACGAGAACGTCCTCGAGTGGCGGGCCGATCCCGAAAGAAGCATCCATGCCGCCAACTGATGACATTCCCTTCCTTGTCGCGCCGCCTGGGAGCGAGTTCCACCGCACATGAATTCCTATGACGTCACGCTGGTCGTGCCGGTCTACAACGTGGAGCAGTACCTCCAAGAGTGCCTGGATTCCATCGAGGCGCAGACGGTGTTCGAGCGCTGCGAGGTCGTGCTCGTCGACAACGGCAGTACGGACGGCTCGTACCGGCTCTGCGCGGAGTTCGCCCGTCGGCATGCCAACACCACGGTGCTGGTGCGCCGCGGCGGCGGTGCCGGAGCGGCCCGTAACCTCGGCATGGACCGGGCGACCAGTCCGCGTATCACGTTCTGCGACTCCGACGACGTGCTCCCGCCCACCGCGCTCGAACGCATGCTGGACGCCTCCCTGGCGACCGGTGCCCAGGTCGTCGTGGGCGCGATGGAGACGTTCCCCAAGCCGACCAACTGGGCCTGGAAGGACCACTTCGGAAAGGGCGACCAGACATTCGGCAGCCTTGCCGAGATGCCCGAACTGGTGCACAGCGCAAGCGCCTGCAACAAGCTCTTCGACCTTTCCTACCTGCGCTCCCATGACATCCGCTTCGCGGAAGGCGTCCATTTCGAGGACGCCTATGTCGGCGTGTCCGCGCTCGTTCTCGCCACCCGACTCGCGCTGGTCGACGCGTGTGTCTACCGGTACCGCAAGCGTGCCGCGGGGAACTCGACCATGGACGCGATCTGGACGCGGCGGCAGAACTACTGGGACCACCTCCGGCTCGTGGAGTACCTGCACCGGCTGGGCGCGGGCCTCCCGGAATCGTCGAAAGCCGTGCTCGACCTCTTCCTGGTACGGAGCTACCAGGGCTTCGCGCTCCGGGCACCCGACCTGTTCCAGGGGGCGGAGCTGGAGGAGATCTACGCGCGGTGCCGCGCGGTCTACTGGGCCGTCCCGCCCGAGGTGGTCGTCAGGGCCACCGCCGATGCCCGTCATCGTGTGGCCTATCTGGCCTTCGTCACCGGGGACTTCGGCCTCTTCGCGGACCGGGCGGCCCGGCTGGACAAGCCCTCCGTGCGCGACGGCCGCCCCTACCTCACCGGCGGACTGCCGGACCGGCTGTCCCCGCTGGCGCAGGCCACGCCCTTCACCGCCCATCTGGAGCACGTCCGCCGGGTGCCGGGAACCGGGGCGCTCCGGCTGTCCGGACGGTTCGAGATCAATGGCATGCCCATGGTCCGGCCCCTGGCGGGGCACCTCGGCCTGCGCGTCAGGGGCAGTCGCCTGAGCGTCCCCGCCATCCAGATCCGCCGACGGGACCTGAGGAACACGCGGCCCGACATGGAATGGGGCGGCTTCACCGCCGACCTGCCCCTCGACGACCTGCGGCACGGTGTCCACGACCTGGAATTCGTCCTCGACACCGAGGGCGGCCAGGCGGTCACCCCGTGCCTGGTCGCCGCGGGCTATCTCCGCGGGGCGCGCGTCGTCGAGCACGGCGGGACACGGGTGGTGCCGCACTGGAAGGGGAAGAACCGGGCGATCCTGATGGTCTCCGGCTCGGCGGGCCGGCTCGGCCGGCGCGGCGTCCTCGGCGGCCTCCTGGCCAAGGACGCCAAGCACGTGCTGCGCCGCCGGCCGTTCTGGAAGCAGCGACTGATACGGCTGTTCACGAAGCCGCTGAAGCCACTGTTCCTCGGCCGGGACATCTGGCTGTTCGGTGAGCGGGGCGACACCGCGCAGGACAACGGCTGGCACCTGTTCCGGCATGCGCGCACCGCCGGGAAGCGGCGCGGGGCGTACTACGTCATCCGGGCCGACAGCCCCGACCGGGCCCGTCTGGCGGGGCTCGGGCACGTCGTCGCGCACAGCTCCTGGAAGCACAAGCTGCTGATGCTGCACGCGTCCGCGCTGGTCAACGCCTATGACATCGACACCTACATGCTGCCCGACGGCTGGGACCGGACCCGCTACCTCAAGCACCTGAACTGGCGTGTCGGCGCCCGTCGCGTCTTCCTCCAGCACGGTGTGACGGACAAGGACGTCAGCAAGGGCCTGCACCGCAACCGGACGGGCGTCGACCTCATCCTCGCGGTGAGCCGGCACGAGGGGCGGTTCCTGTCCGAGGAACTCGGCTACGAGGGACAGGTGGAGGTGATCGGCTTCCCCCGCTTCGACGCGCTGGTCCCCGCCCGCGGCGGGCGCACCATCCTGTTCATGCCGACCTGGCGCGCCTATCTGACCGTCGCCTCGTACAGCCGTGACGGCGGCGGACGCGAGGCGCGCCAGGCCGCCCGCGACCGGTTCCTCGCCTCCAGCTACCGGGAATTCATGGTCCGCTTCCTGAACGACCCGGATCTGCTGGCTGCCCTGGACCGGTACGACTACACACTGGAATTCCTGCCGCACTACGAAATGCGCGCGATGGTCGGGGAGATGATGCCGGACCAGCAACGGGTCCGGATCGTCGACCAGAACGAGGTCAGCGTGCAGGAAGCCATGCGGAGCTGCGATCTCTTCGTCACGGACTGGTCGTCCACCGCCTTCGACATCGCCTACCTCGGAACTCCGTTGGTCTACGCGCAATTCGATGCCGAGGAGTACTGGGACGGGCATTACAAGAAAGGCTATTTCGACGCCCGCCGGGACGGATTCGGACCGGTCGGTGAAACCGTCGAAGAGGTCGTGGGTGAAGTGGTCCGCTACATACGGGGCGGGTGTGTGCGGGAGACCGAGTACCTACGGCGGGCAGAGAAGTTCTTCGAGTACCGGGACCGGCAGAACAACGTGAGGGCGTCGGAAGCGATCGATCGTCTCGTCCGGGGGTTGAATCATTGATGTGGTGTGCCAGGAGGAACTATGTCCCAAGCCAACCGTGACGTGACAGTCGTCGTGCCGTTCCGCGACGTCCAGAAATTCTTCGGCGAATTTCTGGAATCGGTGGCGGCACAGACGGCATTCGCGCGCGCCCATGTGATTCTCGTCGACAACGGCAGCAGTGACGGGTCGGTGGCGATCGCGAATGAGTTCGCCGGCCGGTACCCCAACGTCGACCTGGTCTCGCAGCCTCAGGGCCGGGCCGGTGACGCGCGCAACATGGGCATGGACATGGCCGTGACGCCGTACATCGTCTTCTGGGACGCCGACGACATCGTGCCCGAGCGGTCCCTGGAAGTGCTCCGGAACACCATCGTCAAAACCAGGGCTACGGTCGTCGTGGGCCGTGAGAAGCATGTCCCGAAGCCGGTCAAGGCGGCGTGGCACAAGTACTTCGGCAAGAACGTCAAGACGGTGGGCAGCGTCGTCGACATCCCGGACCTTATCCACTCGGCGTCCTGCTGGAACAAGATCTTCGACCTCGACCTGCTGCGCTCCCAGGGCATTCGGTTCGGAACGGGCACCGCCTTCGAGGATGCCTATGTCTCGATCCCCGCGCTGCTGATGTCGGAGCGCATCGCGCTGGTCGACGCTCCCGTCTACGAGTACCGCAGGCGCGGAGACGGCACCTCCGTCATGGACACCATCTGGGACCTCCCGCAGAACTACGCCGACCAGCTGATGATGCTCGAGTACCTCGCGGGCATGCGCCAGCAGCTCACGCCGTACCAGCAGGAGACGCTGGAGCGGTTCCTCGTCCGCAGCATGCAGGGCTTCCTGCTGAGGGCGCCGCGGGTCTTCGGCGAATCCGACTGCCGGCAGCTCTTCGAGCGCTGCCGCACGCTGTACTGGGGGATCACCTCGGAGCAGTTCGCCCGCAGCACGAACGACACCAGGCACCGCATTCCCTATCTCGCGCTGCACTTCGGAGACTTCGAGCTCTTCTACCGTCCGGCCTCCGTCCTCGGATCGGTCTTCGGCCGTGAAGGTGACCTCTACATCGACTACCCGGGGACGTCCTGGGGGCTGCCGCTCACGAAGGTCACCTCCGTTCCGGCGCGGATCGAGGGGGTCGTCGCCGGCGAGGGCGGGACGACGGTGATCCACGGCTGCTTCTCGGTCAACGGGATCCCCGACGAACTGCTGGCCGGCCTCGAACTGCAGGTCTGGTTCGAACGGAGCGGCAAGACCCTTCCGGCGGTGAACCACGGGCAGGCCCACGACCGGCCGGGCCAGGAGGGAGCCGTCTTCAGCGTCACCGTCGACCCCCGGGAATTCCCGTCCGGCTCCTTCCCCGTGCGTCTCGTGCTCTGCACCCGGGGCAGGGACGTCTCGCGTCCCTGCGCCGTCTCCCCGTCCCTGGCCCAGCAGCCGCCCGTCAACGGGTTCCACGGCTTCACACGCATCGCGGCCGACGGCGGGAACGCCCAACTCGTCATCGAGTCCCCCCAGCACTGATCAGGGTCCGCTCCAGAAATGGGGTATTGGCAGAAAACAGGAGTCATACGTGTTCGATCCCCTCTACGCCGTCGCCGTCGTCGTCCCCATCTTCAACGTGGAGAGATACCTCCCGGAGTGCCTGGACTCACTGGCACGCCAGACGATGTTCGACCGCTGCCAGGTGATCCTCGTCGACAACGGCAGCAGCGACAGCTCGGCCGCGATCGCGGCGGAGTTCGCCGCACAGCATCAGAACGTCTGGGCGTTCGTGCATCCGGAGGGAAAGGCAGGCGGGGCCAGGAACGCGGGAATGGACCTGGTGAGCGCCCGCTACATCACGTTCTGCGACTCCGACGACGTACTGCCCGAGGACGCCCTGGAAACCATGTGGCGCACCGCGGTCAAGGAGGGCGTGCCGCTCACCATCGGACGGATGGAGACGTTCCCGGAGGAGACCAACTGGCCCTGGCTCCGCTACTTCGGGAAGCATGTCCAGGTGCACCCCGGGATCGAGAACATCCCGGAGATGATCCACGGCGGAAGCGCTTGTCACAAGCTCTTCGACGTCGAGTTCATCCGCGCGAACAACATCCGGTTCCGTGAGGGCGTGCACTTCGAGGACGCGTTCTTCTCGGTCCCCGCCATGCTGCTCGCGGACCGTATCGCGATGGTGCCCAGCACTGTCTACCGGTACCGCAAGCGCGCCGCCGAGGACTCCACGATGGACAAGCTGTGGGAGCGCACGGAGAACTACTGGGACCACCTCCTGCTGGAGGAGTACCTGATGACGCTCCGCCGCCGCCTCTCCGGCCACCGGCAGGAGGTCCTCAACCGGTTCCTGGTGCGCAGCTACCAGGGTTTCGCCCTGCGCGCGCCGCAGGTCCTGCCCGAGGACGAACTGTTCCGGCTCTTCGAGCGGGCCCGCGCCGTCTACACCCAGATGACGCCCGACGCGGTCCTGGCCTCCACCCACGACACCCGCCACCGGGTGCCGTTCCTGGCGATGTACATGAACTGGTACAAGCTCTTCGCTCACCCGGAGCAGGCGATCAGCGGTGTGTACGGGCGAGGCGGAGACCTCTACCTCGACGTCGCGGTGCCGAGCGCGCTGCTCCCGCTGACGAAGATCTCCTCCACCAGCGTGCACGTGGAACGGATCCAGGCGGACGCCGCGTCCGGCGGGATCGTCGTGGCCGGCCGGTTCGTGCTCAACGGACTCCCCATGAGCGAGCCAATGCGCAACCCCCTGCAGCTGTGGGTGGAGAAGAGCGGCCAGATGGTTCCCGCGCGGCAGGTGTGGCGCAGTGACCTGCTGGCGACGCGAGACGATCTCGCCTGGGGCGGATTCGAGGCGGTCGTCCCGGTAGGCGCCGTCAAGAACGGTGAGTTCCCGCTGAAGCTGGTGTTCTGCACCTCCGGCCGTGATGTCTCACGCCCGTGCATGACCACCACCGCGATGCTGCGCAGCGCCCGTCCCATGAAGGTCGCCGACCACTGGGTCCTTCCGCTGACGAAGGGCAAGGACAACGCGGTGCTGCTCGTGCGGGAGGCGCAGGGCCGGGACGGCGACAAGGCCTGGGAGGAGTTCCTCGAGGGCCTGGACCAGGAGCAGAAGAAGCGCAAGGCGCCCTTCTGGCGTGCCCGCGCCATCCGGCGGGCCACGCTGGCGTTCTTCCGCCGCAAGGAGATCTGGCTGATCGGCGAGCGCAGGGACACCGCACAGGACAACAGCCTGCACTTGTTCACGTATCTGCGTAAGCACGAGCGCCGCCGCAAGGCCTACTACATCATCGAGAAGGGCAGCGCGGACCGGGCCAAGCTGAAGCGCCTCGGCAACGTGGTGGCGCACAGCTCCTGGAAGCACAAGCTGCTCATGCTGCACGCGTCGCTGCTCATCAACGCCTACGACATCGATTCGTACATGCTCCCCGACGGCTGGGACCGCACGAAGTACCTCAAGCACCTCAACTGGCGCGTGGGGGCCCGGCGGGTCTTCCTCCAGCACGGGGTCACCGACGAGGACGGCAGCAAGGCCCTGCACCGCAACCGGACCGGTGTGGACCTGGTGTTCGCGACCAGTGACCGGGAGGCCCGGTACTTCTCCGAGCACATGCACTACGGAGACCAGGCCAAGGCGCTGGGCTTCCCGCGTTTCGACGCACTGCAGCCGGACCGCGGGCGACGGCGTGTCCTGCTGATGCCCACCTGGCGCAAGTACCTGACGATCCCTTCGTACCTCCAGCAGGACGGTGCCGACCAGAACGCGGTCGACGAGATCTTCCGGGAGTCGACCTACCGGGAGTTCATGGTGCAGCTGCTGCGTCACCCGAAGCTGATGGAGGCGCTGGAGCACTACGACTACGTGCTCGACTTCCTTCCGCACTACGAGATGCGGAACATGGTCGACGGGGTCGTACCGGACCATCCCCGGGTGCAGCGCCTGGACCAGACGAAGGTCAGCGTCCAGACGGCCCTGCGTCAGTGCGACCTGTTCATCACCGACTGGTCCTCGGTCCACTTCGACATGGCCTATCTCGGCACGCCGCTCGTCTATGCCCGGTTCGACCCGGACGAGTACTGGGCGAAGCACGCGAGGAAGGGGTACTTCGAGGCCGAGTACGACGGGTTCGGACCGGTGTGCGGCAACGTCGAGGAAGTGGTGACCGAAGTGATCCGCTACCTCGGCAACGGATGTGTGCGCGAACCGGAGTACGACCACCGCGCCCGTGCGTTCTTCGCCTTCGAGGACCGCGACAACTGCGCCCGCGCGACGGCCGCGATCGCGGAGCTCGCGGCGTCGGACGTGTAAGCCCCCCACCTCGCCGGCCGCGGCGCAGCGTCACCGAATCGATCAGGGCAGGATGGTCCGGGCAGAGACGCACGCCGCGGCACGAGGTCGGTCCGTGAGCGAGTCCGCCGCGTACGCCCGGCTGATCTGTCTGGCGCGACCTCGAGGGCAGCGGTACGTGGTGAACTCGCTGCGGCGGCAGGGGCCCCGGCCCGGGGGCGGCGCTCCGCTGTCAACTGGACGCTGTGGCATGTTGCTCAAAAAAGAGAGAGGCGTGGGGGACTGCGCGATCAGCCATGGCCGATCCGCAGTCGCCCCACGCCCCTCAGGCGTCTGAACAGACCGCTACGCGGGCACGCTCGCCACGCCCGGAGCCAGGAACGGCTTGCCGTTCACGCGCTGGGAGACACCCTCGCGGTCCAGGTACGGCGTGATGCCGCCCAGGTGGAAGGGCCAGCCGGCGCCCGTGATCAGGCAGAGGTCGATGTCCTGGGCCTCGGCCACGACACCCTCCTCGAGCATCAGGCCGATCTCCTGCGCGACGGCGTCCAGGACGCGGTCGCGGACCTGCTCCTCCGTCAGGACGGTGTCGCCCTGCTTGAGGAGCGCGGCGACCTCCGGGTCCAGCTCCGGCTTCCCGGAGTCGTAGACGTAGAAGCCGCGCTTGCCGGCCTTGACGACCGCGGCCAGGTTCTCGGAGACCTTGAAGCGCTCCGGGAAGGCGCGGTTCAGGGTCTCGGAGACGTGGAGGCCGATGGCCGGGCCGACGAGCTCCAGCAGGACCAGCGGCGACATCGGCAGGCCGAGCGGCTCGATGGCCTTCTCGGCGGTGGCCACCGGGGTGCCCTCGTCGATGACGTTCTGGATCTCGCCCATGAAGCGGGTCAGGATGCGGTTCACGACGAACGCCGGGGCGTCCTTGGTGAGCACCGCGGTCTTCTTCAGCTTCTTCGCGACACCGAACGCGGTGGCCAGCGAAGCGTCGTCCGTCTTCTCACCGCGGACGATCTCCAGCAGCGGCAGCACCGCGACCGGGTTGAAGAAGTGGAAGCCGACGACCCGCTCGGGGTGCTTCAGCTGCGACGCCATCTCGGAGACCGACAGCGAGGAGGTGTTGGTGGCGAGGATCGCGTGCGCCGGGGCGACCGCCTCGACCTCCGCGAACACCTTCTGCTTGACGCTCATCTCCTCGAACACGGCCTCGATGACGAAGTCCGCGTCCGCGAAGCCCTCGGCCTTGTCGAGCACACCCGTCACCAGGGCCTTGAGGCGGTTGGCCTTGTCCTGGTTGATGCGGCCCTTGCCGAGCAGCTTCTCGATCTCGGCGTGGACGTAGCCCACGCCCTTGTCGATGCGCTCCTGGTCGATGTCGGTCAGGACGACCGGCACCTCGAGGCGGCGCAGGAACAGCAGCGCCAGCTGCGAGGCCATCAGACCGGCGCCGACGACGCCGACCTTGGTGACCGGGCGGGCCAGGCTCTTGTCCGGCGCGCCGGCCGGGCGCTTGCCGCGCTTCTGGACCAGGTTGAAGGCGTAGATGCCGGAGCGCAGTTCGCCGCCCATGATGAGGTCGGCCAGGGCCTGGTCCTCGGCGTCGAAGCCCTTCTGCAGGTCGCCGTCCTTGGACGCCTCGATGATGTCGAGGGCGCGGTACGCGGCCGGGGCCGCGCCGTGCACCTTGGAGTCGGCGACGAACCGGCCCTTGGCGACGGCCTGGTCCCAGGCCTCGCCGCGGTCGATCGCGGGACGCTCCACGGCGATCTCGCCCTTGAGGACGGACGCCGTCCAGACGAGGGACTGCTCCAGGAAGTCCGCGCCTTCGAAGATCGCGTCGGCGATGCCGAGTTCGAAGACCTGGGCGCCCTTGAGCTGCTTGTTCTGGCTGAGCGAGTTCTCGATGATGACCGAGACCGCGCGCTCGGCGCCGATCAGGTTCGGCAGGATCGTGCAGCCGCCCCAGCCGGGGACGAGACCGAGGAAGACCTCGGGCAGCGAGAAGGCCGGGATCGCCTTGGAGACGGTGCGGTACGAGCAGTGCAGACCGACCTCGACGCCGCCGCCCATGGCCGCGCCGTTGTAGTACGCGAAGGTCGGGACCGCGAGGGCGGAGAGACGCTTGAAGACGTCGTGGCCGCCCTTGCCGATGGCGAGCGCGTCGGAGTGCTCCTTGAGCAGCTCCACGCCCTTGAGGTCCGCGCCGACGGCGAAGATGAACGGCTTGCCGGTGACGCCGACGCCGACGATGTCGCCGTTCGCCGCCTCCGCCTGGACCTGGTCGATCGCGGTGTTCAGATTCGCGAGCGACTGCGGGCCGAAGGTGGTCGGCTTGGTGTGGTCCAGGCCGTTGTCCAGCGTGATGAGCGCGAAGCGCCCGGCGCCGGCGGGGAGGTCGAGGTGGCGTACGTGCGCCTGCGTGACGACCTCGTCGGGGAACAGCTCGGCCGCGCCCTTCAGAAGTTCAGCGGTGGTGCTCACTTGTCGCCTCCGGCGTCCTTGTGGTGCGGGTTCTCCCAGATGACCGTGGCGCCCATGCCGAAGCCGACGCACATCGTGGTGAGGCCGTAGCGGACCTCCGGCTGCTCCTCGAACTGGCGGGCCAGCTGCGTCATCAGACGCACACCGGAGGAGGCCAGCGGGTGGCCGTACGCGATCGCGCCGCCGTACTGGTTGACGCGCGCGTCGTCGTCGGCGATGCCGTAGTGCTCGAGGAACGCCAGCACCTGGACGGCGAAGGCCTCGTTGATCTCGAAGAGGTTGATGTCCTCGATCGACAGGCCGGCCTTGGCGAGGGCCTTCTCGGTCGCGGGGATCGGGCCGTAGCCCATGACCTCCGGCTCGACACCGGCGAAGGCGTACGAGACGAGACGCATCTTGACCGGGAGGTTGTTCTCGCGGGCGAACTCCTCGGACGCGATGATCGAGGCGGTGGCGCCGTCGTTCAGGCCCGCGGCGTTGCCGGCGGTGACGCGGCCGTGGACGCGGAACGGCGTCTTCAGGCCCGCGAGGGACTCGAGCGTGGTGCCCGGGCGCATCGGCTCGTCGGCGGTGACGAGGCCCCAGCCGGTCTCGCCGGCCTCGGGGTTGGTGCGGCGGACGGAGACCGGCACCAGGTCCTGCTGGATCTTGCCGTTGGCGTACGCCTTGGCGGCCTTCTCCTGCGAACGCACGGCGTACTCGTCGGCGCGCTGCTTGGTGATCCGGGGGTACCGGTCGTGCAGGTTCTCCGCGGTCATGCCCATGAAGAGGGCGGACTCGTCGACGAGCTTCTCGCTGACGAAGCGCGGGTTCGGGTCGACGCCCTCGCCCATGGGGTGGCGGCCCATGTGCTCGACACCACCGGCGATGACGGCGTCGTACGCGCCGAACGCGATGGAACCGGCGACGCTCGTCACGGCGGTGAGCGCACCGGCGCACATCCGGTCGATGGAGTAGCCGGGCACGGACTGCGGCAGCCCGGCGAGGATGCCTGCGGTACGGCCGAGGGTCAGACCCTGGTCACCGATCTGCGTGGTCGCGGCGATGGCGACCTCGTCGATCTTCGCGGGGTCGAGGGCCGGGTTGCGGCGCAGCAGCTCCCGGATGGCCTTCACGACGAGATCGTCGGCGCGGGTCTCGTGGTAGATGCCCTTCGGGCCCGCCTTGCCGAACGGGGTGCGGACGCCGTCGACGAAGACGACGTCCCTGACGGTACGAGGCACGATGGCTCTCCTCCAGGGTGCGGGGTTGCACTGCTGCGGGCGCACGCTGAGCGTGCGCTTGCTCGCCCCATGCTACTTGTGGGTAACCAAGCTGCCCACCCCCTGGGCCGGGAGCGGCGAAGGTCACACGTCGCAGGCGGCTGCGCGGAGCCCTTCCCCGCCCCGGCCAGGCGCGAAAGGCCCCGTCCCGGCGGTCGCTCAGTGCGTCGGGGTCACGAACTCCGGCTGGTCCAGCACCCGCAGCCAGCTCCCGTCCGGCTGGCGGCGGGCGACCTGCGCCCGGGCCCCCGCACCGTCCGACGGCGGGGTGGACGTCAGCGCGAGGTCCCCGCTGATCAGTGTGGGCAGCGGCGCCTCGGGGCGGAACGTGGGCGCGTCCGCCAGCACCTTCTCCCACAGGGCCCTGATCGCTTCGCGGCCCACGGTCTGCCGGCCCGGCGGAAAGGCCAGCACCGCGTCCTCCTCGTACAGCGCGGCCACCCCGGCCGCGTCGCCCGCGTTGGAACGTTCGACGAACAGGCGGGTGATGTCCTCGGGGTGCAGGGCCTTCTCGTACTCGGTCATCGCTGCCTCCAGGCTGATCCGGCTTCGGTCCTTCAAGGGTCGGCCCGGCGCGATCAGAAGTCCAACAGATGGTTCCGATGGGAACTAGCATTTCCGGTTATGGAACTCAGGCAGCTCGCATACTTCGTCGCGGTCGCCGAGGAGCGGAACTTCACCCGCGCCGCCGCACGGATGCACATCAGCCAGTCCGGCGTCAGTGCCCAGATCCGCCGCCTCGAGACCGAGGTCGGCGCCGAGTTGTTCGACCGGACGGCCCGAAGTGTCACGCTCACCCCGGCCGGGGAGGCGGCACTCGGGCACGCACGGGCCGCACTGGAGGCAGCCGGTGCCGTCGGCCGGGCGGTGGGGGAGCTGACCGGCCTGATCCGTGGCCGGCTGACGGTCGGCATGGTGGCGGGGTGCACCGTCACCCCGTTCTTCGACGGACTCGCCGCCTTCCACCGGGCGCACCCGGGCGTGGAACTGCGTCTGCTGGAGGACAACTCGGACCGGCTGATCGAGGCCGTACGCGCGGGCGGCGTGGATCTGGCGCTCGTCGGGACCGCGGCCCCGGCGGTCGAGGGCCTCGACACATGGACGGTGATCAGCGAGCGGCTCGTCGTCGCCGTCCCCCATGACCACGCTCTCGCGCGGTGCCGCCGGGTCACACTGCGGGAGGCGGCGGCCCACCCGCTCGTCTGCATGCCGCCGGGCACCGGCCTGCGCACACTGCTCGACAACGCCTGCGCGGAGCGGGGGATCGAACCCCGGATCGCGCTCCAGGCGAGCGCCTCGGACGCCGTCGCGGACCTCGCCCGGCGCGGACTCGGTGTCGCGGTGCTGAGCGAATCCATGGCCGCCGGGTATCAGGACGGACTGACCGCCCGGCTCATCGACGACGTCCGGACATGCGCGCAGCTCGCGCTGGTCCGGCGGCGGACGGGCAACCCCGCGGTGCGGGCGCTGAGCGCCCACTGCCGCGGGGCGTTCACCGGGGCGGCGGGCCCCGCCACGGTGGACGCGGCCGCTACGCCGGGCGGGCCGTGATCGCCCCGGCCAGCAGCGGCGCGACGAGCTGCCGCTGCCACTCACGCGCGCCGAGAGACTCCAGCATGTCGGCCACCGTCGTGACCGTGACCGTCGCGGGCGGCTCCCAGCACACCCGCCGGACGGTGTCCGGCGTGATCAGGTTCTCCTGCGGCATGTTCAGTTCCTCCGCCAGCGCGGAGACCGCCGCGCGCGCGGCGGACAGGCGGGCGGCGGCGGCCGGGTCCTTGTCGGCCCACGACCGCGGCGGTGGGGGACCGTTCAGCGGCTGGCCGGGCTGCGGGAGCTCGGAGTCGGGCAGGGCCTTGGCCCGGTCGACCGCGGCCTGCCACTGCTCGAGCTGACGCCGGCCCATCCGGTGCCCGAAGCCGGGCAGCGCGGTGAGGGCGTGCACGTTCGCCGGCAGGGCGAGCGCGGCCTCGACGATCGCCGCGTCGCCGAGCACCTTGCCGGGAGACACGTCCCGGCGCTGGGCGACCCGGTCGCGCACGGTCCACATCTCCCGTACGACCGCCATCTGGCGGCGGCGGCGCACCTTGTGCATCCCCGACGTACGGCGCCAGGGATCGCGGCGCGGCGGCGGGGGCGGGGCGGAGGCGATCGCGTCGAACTCCTGGTGGGCCCAGTCGAGCTTGCCCTGCCGGTCCAGTTCCTTCTCCAGCGCGTCGCGCAGGTCGACCAGCAGCTCCACGTCGAGGGCCGCGTACCGCAGCCACGGCTCGGGCAGGGGCCGGGTGGACCAGTCGACGGCGGAGTGGCCCTTCTCCAGGGCGTAGCCGAGGACGCCCTCGACCATCGCGCCGAGCCCCACCCGCGGGAAGCCGCCGAGCCGCCCGGCCAGCTCCGTGTCGAAGATCCGCGCGGGGACCATGCCTATTTCCCGCAGGCACGGAAGGTCCTGGGTGGCGGCGTGCAGGATCCACTCCGTGTCGGCGAGCGCGTCGCCGAGCGCGGAGAGGTCGGGGCAGCCGACGGGGTCGACGAGCGCGGTGCCGGCGCCTTCGCGGCGCAGCTGCACGAGGTACGCGCGCTGTCCGTAGCGGTAGCCGGACGCGCGCTCCGCATCGACGGCCACGGGGCCGGTGCCCGCGGCGAAGGCGGCGATCACCTCGGCCAGCGCGGCCTCCTCGGCGACCACCGGGGGAATGCCTTCACGGGGCTCCAGCAACGGGATCGGCAGCCCTGCGGCAGGGACCTCGTCGTCCGAGGGGGCGCCCCCGGTGGTATGCAGTGTCGTCTCTGCTGCGGTCTCTTGGGCGTCGGTCACGTGTCAAGGGTATCTGTGAACGGAACGCGCCCGTCGACGGAACGTTCCGTCGACGGGCGCGGAAAGAATGTCGGAGGGGTCAGTGGATGATTCCGGTGCGCAGCGCCACGGCCACCATTCCGGCACGGTCACCCGTGCCCAGCTTGCGCGCGATACGGGCGAGGTGGCTCTTGACGGTCAGTGCGGACAGGCCCATGGAGACGCCGATGGCCTTGTTGGACTGGCCTTCCGCGACGAGGCGCAGGACCTCGACCTCGCGGCCGGACAGTTCGCGGTAGCCGCCCGGGTGGCTCGGGGCACCCGGGGGGCGGCGGTGCATGCGGTTCGCCGCGGCGCCGATGGGGGCGGCGCCGGGGCGGGTCGGATGGCCGATGTTGGTTCGGGTGCCGGTGACGACGTAACCCTTGACGCCGCCGGCCAGGGCGTTGCGCACGGCGCCGATGTCGTCGGCGGCGGACAGGGCCAGGCCGTTGGGCCAGCCCGCAGCGCGGGTCTCGGACAGGAGGGTCAGCCCGGAACCGTCGGGCAGATGGACGTCGGCAACGCAGATGTCGCGCGGGTTGCCGACGCGGGGACGTGCCTCCGCGATGGACGACGCCTCGATGACGTCACGGACCCCGAGTGCCCACAGGTGGCGGGTGACGGTGGAACGGACGCGCGGGTCGGCCACGACGACCATGGCCGTCGGCTTGTTCGGGCGGTAGGCGACCAGGCTTGCGGGCTGCTCGAGAAGAACGGACACCAGGCCTCCTGGAAAGGTGCGGGACGGAGCCGGCTCGGGGGATGAAGCCGGGGCGAACCGTGCAGTTGGGTCATTGACCTCTTCGGCACCGAACCCGTCCGCCTTTAGAGAATGATCACGATTTGGTGAGTAATAATCCGGGCAATTCGGACAGGCGATCGATCATCCTACGAGCGAACCGCTCAGGCGGGCGGTCACGGGCGGGGTGAGCCCGCTGCTCCGGCGCACGGCCGCGCCCAGTCTCCCCGCGGCGAGGCCCCCGCCGGTCAGGGCTGCTGGGGGCCGCGGCGCTGCGGAAGGGTCACCACACCCGTCGCGTTGTCCGCCGGGCCCGCCGGGGACGGCGGCAGTCCGGCGATCTGGCAGAGCAGATCGCACCAGGCCGCGAGGTGTGCGGCGGTGTCGGGCGCGCCACCCGGACCCTCGCGGGGCGTCCATGACGCACGGATCTCGATCTGGGTCGCGGGACGCCGGTCGGAGAGTCCTCCGAAATAGTGAGACCCCGCACGGGTGACGGTGCCGCTCGGCACCCCGTACGACAGTCCGCGCGCCTCCAGCGCGCCCGTCAGCCAGGACCAGCACACCTCCGGCAGCAGCGGATCGGCCGCCATCTCCGGCTCCAGCTCCGCCCGCACCAGGGTCACCAGCCGGAAGGTGCCGTTCCAGGCGTCGTGGCCGGCGGGATCGTGCAGCAGCACCAGACGGCCGTCCGCGAGATCGTCCTCACCGTCGACGACCGCCGCCTCCAGCGCGTACGAGTGGGGGGCGAGCCGCTGTGGAGGGCGGGTCGTCTCGACCTCGATCTCCGGCCGCAGTCGTGCCGACCGCAGCGCCTCCACCGCATGACGGAACGCAAGCGGAACAGCATCCGCCTCGGTACCCGGGTCACTGCTCGGTTCGGGATTCCCCTTCTCGTCAGCGCCTTTGGAATGATCGGAAAAATGTCCCTGAGCCGCAGCCATGCGGGGAAGAGTAGGCGGAACGGGGGCTTCGCGCAGGGAGGGACACCCGGGCCGGGGCGGGCACTTCCCGCGCACATGCGAAGATTCAGTGCGTGAGCGCCAACAACCGCCCCCCGGGCCACCAGACGACGTACGACTCCGCTTTTCTGAAGGCGTGCCGCCGCGAGCCGGTGCCGCACACGCCGGTCTGGTTCATGCGTCAGGCGGGCCGCTCACTGCCCGAGTACCTGAAGGTCCGCGAAGGCGTCCCGATGCTCGAGTCGTGCATGCGGCCCGACCTCGTCACGGAGATCACGCTGCAGCCCGTCCGGCGGCACAAGGTCGACGCGGCGATCTACTTCAGCGACATCGTGGTGCCGCTCAAGGCCATCGGCATCGACCTCGACATCAAGCCGGGCGTCGGACCGGTGATCGCGGAGCCGATCCGCACCCGCGCGGACCTCGCCCGGCTGCGCGACCTCGCCCCTGAAGACGTCTGGTACGTCACCGAGGCCATGGGGATGCTCACCGGCGAGCTCGGCGGGACCCCGCTGATCGGCTTCGCCGGCGCGCCCTTCACCCTCGCGAGCTACCTCGTGGAGGGCGGGCCCTCGCGCAACCACGAGAACACCAAGGCCCTGATGTACGGCGACCCGCAGCTGTGGGCCGACCTGCTGGACCGCCTCGCGGAGATCACCTCCGCCTTCCTGAAGGTCCAGATCGAGGCCGGCGCGTCCGCGGTACAGCTCTTCGACTCGTGGGTGGGCGCTCTGGCTCCCGCCGACTACCGGCGCTCGGTGATGCCCGCGTCGGTCAAGGTCTTCGAGGCCGTCGCCTCCTACGGCGTCCCGCGGATCCACTTCGGCGTCGGCACCGGCGAGCTGCTCGGCCTCATGGGCGAGGCGGGGGCCGACGTGGTCGGCGTCGACTGGCGCGTCCCGCTGGACGAGGCCGCGCGCCGGGTCGGCCCCGGCAAGGCGCTCCAGGGGAACCTGGACCCGGCGGTGCTCTTCTCCACGCCGGAGGCGGTCCGGTCCAAGACCCGTGAGGTGCTGGACGCGGCGGCGGGGCTGGAGGGCCACGTCTTCAACCTCGGGCACGGGGTGCTGCCGACGACGGACCCGGACGCGCTGACGCGGCTGGTGGCGTACGTGCACGAGCAGACCGCGCGCTGAGACCGCCCGGACACGCGGCTCGCCGCGGTGCCGGCCGGCACCGCGGCGAGCGGTCGGCTCAGAAGGGGTATTCGCAGTTCTCGGGGTCGTTGCCCGACGCCACGACGCAGTAGTCGAAGCCGCCGTCCCCGTCGACGAGGCCGGCGTTCGCGCCGGTCCGGAGGAAGTCGTTCCCGGTGCCGCCCAGGATGTCGCCGGTGGTCGTCACGCCGCCCACGGTGATGTAGTCGCTGCCGTCGTTGCCGGCGACGACGCCGCTGACGGAGGCGGTCGAGGAGACTGAGACGCGGTCGCTGCCGGCGCCGCCGTTGACGGTGCCCGCGACCGGGCCCGTGATGGTGATGAGGTCGCTGCCGCCGAGGCCGTTGACCGTGTCGCCGGCGCCGACAGCGGCGCAGCGGATGACGTCACTGCCGGCGGTGCCGTTCACGGTCGTGCCCGTGACGGTCCTGCCGTTGACGGTGCACGTGGTCACGGCGTGGGCGGGGGTGCTTATCGCGAGAGGCGCGATGACGAGTGAGGCGGCGCAGAGCGCTCGCGCTGTGTGTCGGATCATGTCAACGAGTTACCCACGGTGATACATGTGGCGCAATTTGTCACTCTGGGTAAATGAGGCCGTTCGGTCGCACCGAGAGGGCGCCCCCGCCCGCCCTCGTCTACGCTCCCGCCCGCACCGCCGCCGACGCCTTGCGTGCAGCCACCAGGACCGGGTCCCAGACCGGGGAGAACGGCGGGGCGTAGCCGAGGTCCAGCGACGTCATCTGTTCGACGGTCATGCCTGCGGTCAGCGCCACCGCCGCGACGTCCACACGTTTGCCCGCGCCCTCCCGGCCCACGATCTGGACGCCCAGCAGACGGCCCGTGCGGCGTTCGGCCAGCATCTTCACCGTCATCGGAGCGGCGGCCGGGTAGTAGCCGGCGCGGCTCGTCGACTCGATGGTCGCCGTCACGTACTGGAGGCCCACCGCGCGGGCGTCCTTCTCCCGCAGGCCCGTCCGGGCGATCTCCAGTTCGCAGACCTTGCTCACCGCGGTACCGACGACGCCAGGGAACGTGCCGTAACCGCCGCCCGCGTTCGCGCCGATGACCTGTCCGTGCTTGTTGGCGTGCGTGCCGAGCGCGATGTGGCGTTCGCGGCCGGAGACGAGGTCGAGGACCTCGACGCAGTCGCCGCCCGCCCAGATGTTCTCGTGGCCGCGGACCCGCATCGCGAGGTCGGTGAGCAGGCCGCCGTGGCGGCCGAGCGGCAGGCCGGCCGCGCGGGCGAGGGACGTCTCCGGTTCGACGCCGATGCCGAGGACCACGACGTCCGCCGGGTGCTCCGCGCTGTCGGTGACGACGGCCCGGACCCGGCCGTCGTTGCCGGTGAGGATCCCGGTGACGGCCGTGCCGGAGACGGTGGTGATGCCCATGCCCGACATCGCCTCGTGCACCAGCCGGCCCATGTCCGGGTCGAGCGTCGCCATCGGCTGCTCCCCGCGGTTGACGACGGTCACCTCGTAGCCGCGCTTGAGGAGCGCCTCGGCCATCTCGACGCCGATGTAGCCGGCGCCGACGACGACCGCGCGCCGGCCCTCGGTGCGCGAGAGGGTGTCCAGCAGGTCCTGGCCGTCGTCGAGGGTCTGGACACCGTGCACGCCGGGCGCGTCGATGCCCGGCAGCGCGGGGCGGACGGGCCGGGCGCCGGTCGCGATCACCAGCTTGTCGTAGCCGGTCCACGATTCGGCGCCCGTCACGACGTCGCGAGCGCGCACCCGGCCGCCCGCGACGTCGATCTCCGTGACCTCGGTGCGCATGCGCAGGTCGATGGCCCGCTCGCGGTGTTCCTCAGGGGTGCGCGCGATCAGTTCGTCGCGCTCGCCGACATCGCCGCCCACCCAGTACGGGATGCCGCACGCCGAGTACGAGCTGAAGTGGCCGCGCTCGAACGCGACGATCTCCAGCTCGTCCGGTCCTTTCGTCCTGCGCGCCTGCGACGCGGCGGACATGCCCGCCGCGTCGCCCCCGATGATCACCAGCCGTTCGGTCGCCGTCATGGGGAACACGCTACGGGGGAGGGGCCGTTCAGTCCTCCCTGACCGGGGGAGCGGCCGGGAGAGGGGCCGGGGGAGCCGTGGGTCCGGCCGGACGCCTGGGCAGCCGGGGCCTTACCAGCCACCGCCACACCGCGTACAGCACCGCGCCCAGCGCCGCGAAGGGAGCCACCGCGCCGACCGCCACCGCGATCCACCGCAACGTCGCGACCAGCGCGTCCCAGCCGCCGCCGAGCGCGTCGAGGAAGCCGGGGCCGTCGTCCTCCTCCCTCGTCTCCTCGCGCTCCTTCTCCGACAGCGTCAGCGTGATCGTCGCGAGCGAGGTGCGGTCCTTCAGCGTCGCCTGCTGCGCGAGCAGGGATTCCAGGTCGGCCTGACGGGTGCTCAGCTCCGCCTCGAGCGTGACGACGTCCGACAGCCTCGTCGCCCGGTCCATCAGCGCCCGCACCCGGGCGACGCTCGCCCGCTGGGTCGCGATACGGCTCTCGACGTCCACGACCTGGCCGGTGACGTCCTTCGCGTCTGCCGTGCGGGACAACAGCTTCCCGGCTCCGGCCAGTTCGGCCAGCACCGCTTCGTAACGCTCCTGCGGCACGCGCAGCACGACGTTCGACGTGACGTGCGTGTCGTCGATCCGCTCGGTGCTCTCGTTCTCCACGTGTCCGCCCGCGTTCGCCGCCGCCCTGCGGGCCGCGGCGAGCGCCTTGGCGGCGTCCTCGACCTCCACCTCGAGCGTGGCCGTGCGGATGACGTGGGCGCTCGGCAGCGCCGACGGCTTCGCGGCGGTGTCACGGTCCGCGCTGTCCTCGGCAGGCGCCCCCGCCGCCTCGTCGGCCGCCTGTCCGGAGCTGGCCGCGCCCTCCGCGTCACGCGCGGCCGGTTTCGCCGCGCTCTGCGCGCCGTCGCCGGAGTCGGAACCGCCTGCGCCGCACCCGGCGAGGCCGAGTGAGGCAGTGAGAAGTAGTACCGCGAACGCACGCCGTGCACGCATACCGGCCCCCCCGGGGATGGGTCGTGAACCTGTCGCACGTTCGACGCCGCGGCCCCGCCGGAGGTTGCCGGTCCAGGGTTCCGAAGCGGTCACGGTCAGGACTCGGAAAGGCGTTTGAGAGAGTTGGACCATGAACGTGGACACACGAGCGCGCCATGTCGTCGTCATCGGCGGCGGCATCGCCGGGCTCGCCGCCGCACACCGGCTGCTCGCCTCCGGCGTGCGCGTCACCCTCCTCGAGGCGACCGGCCGGGTCGGCGGCAAACTCCGGTCGGGCGAGATCGAGGGCGTACGGGTCGACCTGGGCGCCGAGTCGATGCTCGCCCGCCGCCCGGAGGGCACCGCCCTCGCCCGTGCCGTCGGCCTCGGCGACCGGCTGGAACCGCCGGCCACGGCGACCTCGGCGGTCTGGACCCGTGACGCGCTGCGGCCCATGCCGAAGGGCCATGTGATGGGCGTCCCGGGCGACGCGTCGGCGCTCGCCGGGCTGCTCTCCGCCGAGGGCCTCGCCCGCATCGCACACGAGAAGGACCTCGCGCCGACCGCCGTGGGCGACGACGTGGCCGTCGGCGCGTACGTCGCCGAGCGCCTCGGGCGGGAGGTCGTCGACCGGCTGGTGGAGCCGCTGCTCGGCGGCGTCTACGCGGGCGACGCCTACCGCATCTCGATGCGCGCGGCCGTCCCCCAGCTCTTCGAGGCGGCCAGGTCCCACGACTCGCTGCTCGAGGGAGTGCGGGACATCCAGGCGAGGGCGGCCGCGCAGCAGACGGGCGGACCGGTCTTCATGGGCCTCGACGGCGGCATCGGCACCCTGCCGGACGCCGTCGCCGACGCCGTCCGCGCCCAGGGCGGCGACATCCGCACCGAGACGCCCGTCCTCGGCCTGAGCCGCGCCGCGGACGGCTGGCGGGTCCGCACCGACCGCGGGACGCTCGACGCCGACGCCGTGGTCCTCGCGACGCCGGCCTGGTCCGCGTCCGCCCTGCTGGAGTCCGAGTCGCCGGCCGCCGCGGCCGAGCTCGGCCGTGTCGAGTACGCCTCCATGGCACTGGTCACCATGGCGTTCCGGCGCGCGGACGTGGCGGGGATGCCGGCGGGCAGCGGATTCCTCGTCCCGCCGGTGGACGGGCGGACCATCAAGGCGTCCACGTTCTCCTCCAACAAGTGGGGCTGGGTCGCGCGGGGCGCCGGCGATCTGTTCGTGCTGCGCACCTCCGTCGGCCGCTACGGAGAGGAGCAGGCCCTCGAACGCGAGGACGCGGAACTGGTCGACGTCTCGCTGACGGACCTCCGCGCGGCCGTGGGGCTCACGGCCCGGCCCGTCGCCACCGAGGTCACCCGGTGGACCGGCGGACTGCCGCAGTACCCCGTGGGCCACCTCGCCCGTGTCGCCCGCATCCGCGACGAGGTCGCCGGGCTGCCGGGACTGCGGGTCTGCGGCGCCGTGTACGACGGCGTAGGGATCCCGGCCTGCATCGCGAGCGGACAGCGCGCCGCGGACGAGATCCTCGCCACTCCGACCCTGGCGCGGGGCACCGTTCGGGAGGCGGGACAATAGCCGTATGAGTGCGCCAGAAAAGATCCCGAACGCAGGCAAGAAGGCCAAGGACCTCAACGAGGTCATCCGGTACACGCTGTGGTCCGTCTTCAAGCTGCGCGATGTGCTGCCCGAGGACCGCTCCGGTTACGCCGAGGAGGTCCAGGAGCTGTTCGACCAGCTCGCCGCCAAGGACGTCACCGTGCGCGGCACGTACGACGTCTCCGGGCTGCGTGCCGACGCCGACGTGATGATCTGGTGGCACGCCGAGACCGCGGACGAGCTCCAGGACGCGTACAACCGCTTCCGCCGCACCCGTCTGGGCCGCGCACTCGAGCCGGTGTGGTCGAACATGGCGCTGCACCGCCCCGCCGAGTTCAACAAGTCGCACATCCCGGCGTTCCTGGCCGACGAGACTCCCCGCAACTACGTCTCGGTCTACCCCTTCGTGCGCTCCTACGACTGGTACCTGCTCCCCGACGAGGACCGTCGCCGGATGCTCGCCGACCACGGCAAGATGGCCCGCGGCTACCCGGACGTGCGCGCCAACACGGTCGCCTCGTTCTCGCTCGGCGACTACGAGTGGATCCTCGCCTTCGAGGCGGACGAGCTGTACCGCATCGTCGACCTGATGCGCCACCTGCGCGCCTCCGAGGCGCGGATGCACGTCCGCGAGGAGGTCCCGTTCTACACCGGCCGCCGCAAGGACGTGGCGGACCTCGTGGCGGGTCTCGCGTAACCTCGCTCGGCGAACGACCTGACGGCCGGGTTTCCGCTTCCCCGAAGCGGATACCCAGCCGTCCATATGGCCCGGAAGATCAGACGGCGTGCGGCAGCCTCCGCTGCTCCGCCCGCCGGTCCAGCGACACCGGGTCGGGCTCCGGGTGCGGCGCGCACGATGCGCGCCGCACCGGCGTCTCACCCCGCAGCAGATAGTCCTCCAGGTGCTTGTTGACGCAGGTGTTGCTGCCGCCGCCGATGCCGTGCGTCCCCGCGTCCTCCTCCGTGACCAGCACCGAGCCGGCCAGCCGCCGCTGAAGTTCGAGCGCTCCCGTGTACGGGGTCGCCGCGTCCCGCTCCGCCGCCAGGATCAGGGTCGGAGGCAGCTGCCCGGGCTCCGTGCGGACGTCCAGCGGCTGCTGACGGGGCTCCGGCCAGAAGGCGCACGGCAGGTTCATCCACACGTTGTCCCAGGTCTCGAACGGCGCTCGCTTCGCCAGCAGCGAGTTGTCCAGGTCCCAGGTGAGCCAGTCCTCCGGCCACGGGGCGTCGTTGCACTCGACCGCCGTGTAGACGGCGTTGCCGTTCTCCGCCTCCTTCGCCCCGCCGGGCTCGGGCGCGGCCTGTTCGATCAGCGGCTCCGGGTTGCCCTTCAGATACTCCGACAGCGCGCCGGCCCGCAGCGGCCAGTAGGCGTCGTAGTACCCGGCCCCCAGGAAGGCCGCGTGCAGCTGGCCCGGACCCACCGTGCCGCCCGCGGGCTCCCGTTCGAGGCGGGCCCGCACCTCCTCGTAGCTGCGCGCCACGTCCTCGGGGGTCGCGCCGAGCCCGTACTTCCTGTCGTGCTTCGCCACCCAGGCACGGAAGTCGGCCCAACGGCTCTCGAAGGCTTCGGACTGGTCCAGGTTGTTGCGGTACCAGATCTGCTCGGGGTCGGGGTCGACCGCCGAGTCGAAGACCATGCGGCGCACATGGGAGGGGAACATCGTCGCGTACAGGGCGCCGAAGTAGGTGCCGTAGGAGGCGCCCATGAACGTCAGCTTCTTCTCGCCGAGCGCCGCCCTCAGCACGTCCAGGTCGCGGGCGTTGTTCAGCGACGTGTAGTGGCGCAGCGCCGCGCCGGTCCTGTCGGCGCAGCCCTTCGCGTAGGCCCGCGCCTGCGCGATGCGCTCCTTCTTGTACGAGAGGGAGGGGTGCGTCGGGGCCTGCGTGGGGGCCTTGAGGAAGTCCTCGGGCTCCTGGCAGGACAGCGGGGCGGACCGGCCGACACCGCGGGGCGCGTAGCCGACGATGTCGTACGCCTCGGCGATCCGCTTCCACTCGGGCAGGCCGGCCGCCAGCGGGAAGGACATGCTGGAGGCGCCGGGGCCGCCCGGGTTGTAGACGAAGGCGCCCTGCCGCTGCGACTTCCCGCCGCTCGCCCGCACCCGGCTGACGGTGAGTTCGATCCGGCGGCCCGACGGATCGGCGTAGTCGAGCGGGACCTCGACGGTGCCGCAGCGGACCGTGTCGGGCAGCTTCTCGGCGGCGGGGCAGCGGCCGAAGTCGATGCCGGCCGCCGCGGCGCGCTCGGCGGCCACGGCGGTGCCGCGGACGGCGGCGTCGGTGGTCGTCGTACCGCCGGCGGGGGCGACGGCGACCGAGGTGAGGAGCAAGGAACCGAGGCCCGCCACGGCCCCGTACTTCGCGGCTTTTCTCATCGCGTTCCCTTCGTGCGCGGGGCGGCCGGGCGGCGGCCACGGGACGAAAGGGATCTTGGGCAGGGGCGGTTCGTGAAGTAAAGCACCGCCCGGCGGTGTCGGGGCCAATGACCCCGATGCCGTCCCGTCAGGAACTGCTGCCGGAGCCTCCGCCGCAGCTGGAGCCGGAGGAGCCGCCGCAGGAGGAGCCACCCCCTGATCCGCCGCAGCCGGACCCGCCGGACGCGCCGCAGCCGGAGCCGCCTCCCGAGTCGGGAGACGAACCGGCGCACCACACGGCCTCGCCCACGTACAGCGCGGACAGCGACGGGTCACCCGCCCCGCCGCCCGCAGAACCGCGGACCCGGACCGCCGCACCCAGCTGCCGCCGCAGGGCGAAGTCCGGCACGCCGCGCACCCCGTGCAGGGCGACCAGGCCGGCCGGATCCCTTGTCCGCGAGTGCGCCAGGCGGTACGCCGCCAGCGCGCGCCGCCCCGCCGCGGTGACCCGCCGCCGGGCGCGGCCCGCCTGGGTCGCGCCGATCAGCGCGCCCACGATCAGCATCGGGAAGAGCAGGAAGACGAACGGCGACCCCGACCCGCCGGACGTGTCACCGACGAATGCGGCGACCGTGACGACGAACGCCACCGGGAGGCCGATGAAGCAGACCACGCTCTGGACCTTGCCCCACCTCGCGAGCCCCGTGCTGTGGCCGGGCGGCACCATCAGTCCGCGTGCCGCGAGCACGTCACCGAGCTCCTGCACGGCGGGGCTGCGCATGGTGTGGAGGCGCACCGTGTGCAGCGCTCCGTTCGGGGCGAAGGGGAGCACCGAGAAAACGGCACGCTCCACCGGGTCCTGCGCGACCGGCCGCACCACGGACATGACTCCGGGCCAGCCGACGGCGATCCGGCCGTCACTGTGCAGGGCGGTGAGCGCGGCGTCGACGACGCGGCCGGGGCCGCCCGCGAGGAAGGCCGCCTCGTACACGTCGTGGACGTTCGCCGCGCCGTGCGGGGAGACGGGCTGCGCCGCGGACACCCGGATGATCAGGAACAGGGACGACAGGCCGACGGCGAGATGGACGGCGAGCGCGACGATGTCCATGGCGCTCACCTCGCCGCGAGCGCGGCACGGGCCACGCGGACCAGGCGGGTCGCCCCGCGCGGCGGACGGGGGGCACTGCGCTCCTGCCACCACAGGCTCAGCCTTCGCCGGGCGGCGCTGTCCTGCGGGCGTCTGGACGCCAGCAGGTGCTCGGCGAAGTCGAGCGCGTCGCGCCGGTAACCGGCGTGCATGGGGCGGTCCTTGGCGTACGCGAGGAAGGCGGACCGGTAGTCGGTCCCGAGGATCTCGCGCAGCTCGGGCGCGATCTTCGCTACGACGTCGGCGCGCTTCGCGGCGAGTGCGCGGCTCTGCACGCGCAGGCGGCGTGCGTCGAACCCCTCGGGCGCGGGCGTGCCCGCGACGAGCGCGGACAGCAGTGCGGCCTGCGTGAGCGCGACGCGCTGGCGGGCGGGGGGCGGGCCCGCGGTGGGGGTGGCGGCGACGCTGGTGGCTGTGGTGGTGGCCGTGGCCGTGGCGGCGTTGGGGCCGTGCGGGTGGGACCGCTGCGCGGAGCCGTTCCCCTCCCCGCCCCTTCCCGAAACCGGGGCAAGCCCCGGACCCCGTACCGCGCTCCGCGCGGTGCCCTCAAGCGCCGGGCGGGCTGGATTTCGCTCCGCGAAATCAGCCCCGCTGGGGGCACCTCCCACGGCCGCCAGGCCGTAGGGGGAGTTTGAGGCGCGGGGGTCCGGTGGGGGTCCCCCCACGCCGCCGGGAAGGGGCGGAGCCCCCGGTTCGGGAAGGGGCGGGGAGGGGAACAGGCCCGCCGCAGGCGTGCCCGCGCCCCCGCGGCCACCCGCCCCGGCCGGGACCCGCGGAGCCGCGCACCGGCCGGGCGCCCCGGGACCACCCGCCGCCTCCAACGTCGCCCGGATCGTAGCCAGTTCCCGCTCCAGCTCCGAGCTCGCCGGGAAGTCGTCGTCGCGCTCCAGCAGTACTCCCGGCGGGTTCACCCTGGCCCGAAGGCCGGACAGGATGTCCAGGACCGGCTGCGTCACCGGGTGCGCGTGCGTGTCGTGCCAGATGCCGTCGCGTTCGACGCCGCCCGCGACATGGACGTACGCGATCGACTCCACCGGCAGTTCGTCGAGCGCGGCCGACGGGTCCTCGCCGCGGTTGACGTGGTTGGTGTGGAGGTTGGCGACGTCGATCAGGAGCCGTACCCCCGTGCGTTCCACGAGCTCCGCGAGGAACTGGCCCTCGGTGAGCTCCTCGTCGGGCCAGGAGAACATCGCCGCTATGTTCTCCAGCGCCAGCGGCACCGGCAGCGAGTCCTGCGCGATGCGCACGTTCTCGCAGAGCACGGCGAGCGCGTCCCAGGTGCGGGGGACGGGCAGCAGATGACCGGCCTCCAACACGGAGGAGGCGGTGAGCGCGCCGCCCGCCCTCACGAACGCGACGTGCTCCGTGACCAGCGGCGCGTCCAGTGCCTCCGCCCGCTCGGCCAGATCGGCCAGGCGGCGCTCCGACGGTCGGTCGGCGCCGCCGAGTCCGAGCGAGACGCCGTGCGGGACGACGCGGACGCCGCGCGAGCGCAGTCGCAGCAGCGCGGGCGGCAGGTGGCCGGGGCAGACGTTCTCCGCGACGACCTCGACCCAGTCGAGGTCCGGCAGCCGCTCCACCGTGTCCGAGATCTCCGGCCGCCAGCCGATTCCGATGCCGAGTTCCATGGTCCCCTCCTCCACGCCCGACGTGTGACGTGCCAGGGTCATGGCCCCCGCACGAGCGGGTGAATCCGAAGGAGGGGACGTTCAGAGGTTGATTTGAGGTTCCGGCCGCGGACCGGAACCTCCTGCCACGCTCAGGACCGTCCGGTCACCCCGCCGGGACGGGATCCTGCGGTGCCGGGCGGTCGGTGTTGACCGCGGTCGGCGCACCGGGCTGCGGTGACGGCCGTGACGTGAACGACTGGTCCCCGGTCGGTGTGACAGGGGCCGGCGCGGGCGGCAGATTGCCGTCCGGCGGCGGGGGACCGCTCGGGCTGGCCGTGGCGCCCGACGCCGCCTCGTTGGCGATGGCGTCGAAGTCGACCCGGCCGGTCTGCTCGAGCATCGTGATGTGGTCGAGCACCGTCTGGTTGGCGTCCGAGGCGAGCTGGCGGATCAGCGTGTTACGGGTGGTGTGGCGGACCTGCGCGATCAGCGCGAAGACCTTGCCGTGCGCGTTCCGCAGGAGCTGCGCGAACTTCCGCTCGTACTCCTCGCCCTGCGCGGCGGACAGCTCACGCAGCCAGCCCTGCTGCTGCTCGGTGGGCTGGTTCGGCAGCTCGACCCCCAGCTGAGCCGCCACGTTGCGCGCCCGCTTGTCGAGGTCGGTGTGGCCGACGACGAGGTGGTCGCCGGCCGCCTTGACCGCTTCGGTGGGCGCGCGTTCTATCGCCTGCTGCCCGGCGGGCAGTTCCCACAGGCCGGCGAGCCGCACCTTGACCAGGAAGTCGCGGTCGGTGGCCGACAGCGGCCCCCACTGGGTCGCCACGCTCGAGGCGTTCAGATTGTCCTGCCCGGTGCCGGAACGGTCGGCGTAGGACCACACGGGGAACGCGAGCGCCCCGACCGTGACGACCAGGGCCGCGATGATGAGTGCTGTTCCGTTGATGCGCCGCAACAATGTGCCTCCAGAGCCGATGCGTTACACGGCAACCAACCGCCCTGCTGAATGGCCGGTCAGCCCGCCGGCCGCCTGCCGGTCGAACTTAGCCGGTCAAACTACTGGGCGGTACCCGGAAGTACGCAGCCGGGGCCCCGGCTGTTCAACGGCGCGCCCGTCCGGTGCCGGTGAGGCCGCCTGGTGCGCTGCGCGGCCTGTCGCGCTCAGGGACCGGCCGCCCGCGGTCGCCGCGGTCCCGGCCCCACGGGAGGCCGACCACCGCTGCCCGCCGCGGGGTTCGGTCCGGGCGGGCGTTGCCCGTCACCCCCAGTCGCAGCCGGTGCCGTCGTTGTCCCGGTCGAGGTGGCTGCCGTAGCCCGGCTCGCCCCGGCGGACGGGCGCGGCCCCCGCGGCCCGGGCGGCGGCGCAGTTCTCGTAGTACACGTCCGTGTCACCGCCGCTGCCGGAGTCGCTGTCGCCGCTGTCGTAGGGGTCGGCGGTCTCCGTCCTGGTCACCGTCACGGTCACGGTGGGACCGGGTTCGGTGACGGTGGCCTTGGGGGCGGGCGTCGCGGTGGTGGTCGCCGTCGCGGTGACCGTCTCGGTGACGGTCGGGCCGGGGCTCGGCTTCGCGGCCGCCACGGCCGGTCCGGAGTCGTCGGAGGCTGCGGCACCACCGCAGCCGAAGCCGAGCGCCATGATCAGCAGTCCGCCGGCGTAGGTGCGCTTCATCTTCCACAGCGGCCGTTGCGTTCCGGCGGGCACAGGGCCGGGCGGCGGCGGACTGGTGGTGTACCGATTGCTCAAGGTCCCCCCTTGTGCAGATTGTGTGAAGACTCACCGTAGCGGGCGGAGGACCAAAAAGGAGGAAAATCGGAGTAGTTGAATCCGGGCCTCAGCCGAATGTGCGGCGGTAGGTCCTCGGGGAGACGCCGGTGGTGCGCTTGAAGCGGTCACGGAAGGCGGTGGGGGAGCCGAAGCCGACCTGGGCCGCGATGCGTTCGACGGAGTGGTCGGTGGTCTCCAGCAGGTGCTGGGCCCGGCGGATGCGGGCCCGGTGGAGCCACTGGAGCGGGGTCGTGCCGGTCTGTTCGCGGAAACGACGGATCAGGGTGCGGGTGCTGGTCCCGGCGTGGTCGGCTATGCCGGCGAGCGTGAGGTCGCGGGCCAGGTTGTCCCGGAGCCAGGCGAGCAGGGGCTCCAGTGCGGAGCCCTGCGGGGTGGGCGCGTGGTCGTGGACGATGAACTGCGCCTGTCCGCCCTCGCGTTCGAGGGGCATCACGGAGAGCCGGGCGGCGTCGGCGGCGACCGCGGAGCCGTAGTCGCGGCGGATCATGTGCAGGCACAGGTCCAGGCCCGCGGCCGCGCCCGCCGAGGTGAGGATCTGCCCGTTGTCGACGTACAGGACGTCCGGGTCCACCTCGACGTCCGGGTGGGCGGCGGCCAGGAGATCTGCCGCGACCCAGTGGGTGGTGGCCCGCAGGCCGTCGAGGAGACCGGTGGCGGCCAGCGGGAAGGCGCCCGAGCAGATGGAGGCGATGCGCGTGCCGTCCTCGGCGGCGGACCGCAGCGCGGCATGGACGGCGGGGGAGAGCGGGGCCGCGGGGGCGGCGGTGCCGGGCACGATGATCGTGTCCGCGCCCTCGAGCCCTTCCAGTCCCCACGGCGCGCGCAGGGTGAACATGCCGGCGTCGATCTCCGGTTGTTCGGCGCACACGCGGAGTCGGTAGCCGGCGCGCCCGTCCGGAAGCCGGGTGCGGGTGAAGACCTCGATCGGGGTGGACAGGTCGAAGGGGATCACCTGGTCCAGGGCGAGAACGGCGACGGTGTGCATGGCGGGAAAGTACCTCCTCACCGGGCGGTGGTTCCGGCCGGCCGCCCCCTGGAACTCCGTCCCGGTGCAGTTCAGGGGCCGTTCCCGGGAGTTGGCGCTATCTCGTTGAAAGGTGTCACTGATGCCACTGGGAGGCATCGTGGCAGCCGGATAGCTTCGGTGGCGTCTCCGGCGGACGACCGGACCTCCCGCACACGAAGGACCCCTCCATGCATGCCCAGACCGACGTGTCCCACGGCCTCGATCCGCGCGCTGCCACCGCTCTCCACGCGGTGCCGGACGCCGGCGGCTCGGCGCCGGGCGGCGCACCCTCCGGCATGACGCTCGGCCTCGTCCGCGCGGCCGGGGAGCCCCGACAGTGACGAAACTCTTCCTCGTCCTGCATGTCCTGGCCGCCGTCGTGGCCATCGGCCCGGTCACCGTCGCGGCGAGCATGTTCCCCAAGGCGCTGCGCCACGCGCACAGCGGCGAGGGTGACGGGGAGGCGCTCACGACCCTGCGGATGCTGCACCGCATCTGCCGTGTCTACGCGGCCGTCGGCATCGCGGTTCCCGTCTTCGGATTCGCCACGGCCGGCAGCCTCGGCGTCCTCGGCAGCGCCTGGCTGATCGCCTCGATCCTTCTGACCGCCGCGGCCGCCGGCCTGCTCGCCCTGCTGATCCTGCCCGCCCAGGAGGCCGCCCTCGCCGCCGCGCAGGCTTCCGGCCCGGACCCGGCGTCACCGGGCCGCCTCGCGATGCTCACCGGCGTCTTCAACCTGCTGTGGGCCACGGTCACCGTCCTGATGATCATTCGCCCCGGCTCCACCACAGGAGTGTGACCGTGACCCTGCGGCCCCTGCGTATCGCCGCCCTCGCCGAGCTCGTCTCACTGGTGGTCATGACGGCCAACCTCGCCACCGTCCATCTCGGGCCCGTCTCCTCCCTGCTGGGGCCCACCCACGGCTGCGCCTACTTGTTCGTCGTGGTCGCGACATGGCGCCTCCACCGGGCCACGACCCTCACCAAGGCCGCTGCCGTCGTCCCCGGCATCGGCGGCCTCCTCGTCCTGCGGCGGCTCGACCGCCCCGGCACCGTCCGCCCGAACCCCGAGAAGGCGACCCGGCCATGACCTACCTCTCGCCGATCCTCGTCGGCGTCCTCTACGCCCTCGCGATGTCCCTGATCCGCGAACCGCACCGACGCCGCTTCAACGCGATCATGGTGGCGGGGGCGGGTGCCGCCTATCTGAGCGGCGGCGGCCTCGGCGGCTGGGAGTTCCTCGCCACCGCCGTCATCACGTACGTCGCCTACCGGGGCCTGGAATCCTGGACGTTCATCGGCGTCGCCTGGCTGCTGCACACCGCCTGGGACCTGGTCCATCACTTCAAGGGCAACCCGATCGTGCCCTTCTCCCACGACTCGTCCCTGGCCTGCGCGGTCTGCGACCCCGTCATCGCCCTGTGGTGTCTGAGGGGCGGCCCCTCATTGATCGGCCTCGTCCGCGGCCGGACGGCGCGTCCCCGCACCGCGGAGCACGCACCACCTTCGTAGGCGAAGACCCGACCCCCCGGGGCCGCCCGGGCGTCAGCGGGCGGCGATGCCCCGGGCCGCGAGAATCTCCAGCGCGCCGGGGACCATGTGCTCCAACTCGCGTTTCCCGGTGAAGAGCTTGAGATTCGGCAGCAGGTCCAGGTCGTCGAGGCGACGCACGTCGAAGAGGTCGTCCTCGCCGTCCCAGACCGGGGCGCACTCCATGAAGACCTGGTGTCCGCCGTCGAAAGTCAGCTCGTCCACGGTGGCGAGCAGCTCCGCCGGTATGTCCAGGTCCTCGAAGTACGTCCGGGCCTCGTCCAGCACCGTGTACTCCAGCTCGTTCTCCTCGACGTAGGCGGCGAGGTCCGCGACCCCGCGCGCCCGCATGTGCTGCTCCAGGCTGAACGCCGGGGACAGCGTCTCGTCCCAGTACATGAGCTTCTCGACGACGAGGAGCTTGAAGTTGAAGTCACGAAAGACCGTCATGGCTCACGTATATCAGCGGGCGCCGACAGCCCCGCCGCCCAACCCGTGATCGGCCCGACCGGGACCGGCCGGTGCCCTAGGCGCGCTGCCCGCCGCGGAGCGAGGGATGGTCGGCCACGACGGTGCACGAGCCGGGAGCGATCTCCGTGAAGCCCGCGTCGCGCACGACCGGCAGCCCGCTCTTCGTGAGTGCCGGCCAGTCCGCCGGGTCGGCGGTGCGCACGGAGAGGGCGAAGCCCGATTCCCGCCATGCCTCGCGGTCCGCGTCCGACAGTTCCCACCAGGCGAGTTGGGCTCCGTGGCCGGCCTGGGCCATGGCCTTGCCCGCGGACATCTCCAGCTCCGGGCTCAGCCAAAGGACGGGACGGGTCCGGTCGGGGGCGGCGGGCGGGTGGGGGTCGTCGAGCTCCGTCCCGGACACCTGGAGCTTGGCCAGTTCCTTCGGCCAGCCGTCCAGCGGCACCGGCGGGAAGACCCGCACCTCTGCCGGAGCCGCTGCCGGTGCCGACGCGGGTCCGGCGGCCGCGTCCGCGGCGTCTGCCGCGACGGCCGGGGACGTCCCGGTCGCGAGGTCCGTCGCGGTCGCCCCGCCGGACCCGGCCGCCGGGCCGCCCGCGCCCGTCACCGTGATCCCCGGGAGCGTGCCGGCCTTGCGCCACTCCGCGCCGCGGGCCCTGCGGACGACCTTGCGGATACGGGCGTCCTGCCAGTCCCGCACGGCCCGCGCCCACTCGCCCTCGCCGGTGGAGCGCTCGTCGGCGAGGATCTCGAGGACCGCTCGCGCGGCGGTCTCCAGTGCGTCGGTACGGGACGGCGGCCCCGACTTCTCCATGCGCACCACCAAAGGCAGGACGAACTGCGGTGCCGCGTCACGGGACTCTGCCCGGTGCCTGAAGGGACTGTCGGACCGGATTTCACGGAGGTCTTCGCTGCTCACGCCGCCAGTCTGCCAGCCGCCCGCCGTGGGGTTGTTGGCGGAACGGGGCCCTCCGGGCGACGATGCACCCCATGAAGAGCGATCTTTTCTCCACAGAGAACATGGCACAGCAGGCCACCGTGCCCGGAATGACGCTGCAGAACGCCAAGTCGATCAAGTACGCGGTCAACGGCGAGATGCACGCGCGGCAGGGCTCGATGATCGCCTTCCGCGGAAATCTGCAGTTCGAGCGCAAGGGCCAGGGGATCGGCGGCATGCTGAAGCGCGCCGTCACCGGCGAGGGTCTGCCGCTGATGGCCGTGCGCGGCCAGGGCGAGGCGTGGTTCGCGCACGAAGCGGCCAACTGCTTCATCGTCGACATCGAGCAGGGCGACGCGCTCACCATAAGCGGGCGCAACGTGCTCTGCTTCGACGCGACGCTGTCGTACGAGATCAAGACGGTCAAGGGCGCCGGCATGACCGGCGGCGGCCTCTTCAACAGCCTCTTCACCGGCTACGGGAAACTGGGCGTCATCTGCGACGGCAGCCCGATCGTCATCCCCGTCAGCCACCAGCAGCCGGTCTTCGTCGACACGGACGCCGTCGTCGGCTGGAGTGCCCAGCTGCACACGTCGCTGCACCGTTCGCAGTCCGTCGGTTCGATGATCCGCGGCGGTTCGGGCGAAGCGGTGCAACTCAAGCTGGAGGGCGAGGGTTTCGTCATCGTCCGGCCCAGCGAGCTCACCCCGCAGAAGGCGACACAGAACTGAAGCTCCGGCAGGTGGGCCGTCGTTACGGCCTCGGCGGGCCCTGGGTGCTGCGCGGGGTCGACCTCGACCTGCGCCCGGGCGCCCTCGTCCGTGTCGAGGGTGCCAACGGGAGCGGCAAGTCGACGCTGCTGAGGCTGCTCGCCGGCATCGACGCGCCCTCCGAGGGCCGGATCACCGGCCGACCCCGCACGGCCTACGTCCCCGAACGCTTCCCCGCCGCCCTGCCGTTCACCGCGGTCGGCTATCTGACGCATCTGGGCCGCATCCACGGACTGGGGCGGCGGGCGGCGGCCGCCGGTGCCGCCGAGTGGCTCGAACGCTTCGGGGCCGCGGCGTACGCCCGTACGCCCCTCGGTGAACTGTCCAAGGGCACCAGCCAGAAGGTCGCCGTGGCCCAGGCGCTCCTCGCCGGCCCGGAACTGCTCGTGCTCGACGAGGCATGGACCGGCCTCGACACCCCGGCGCGCGAGCAGCTCGACCTCGCGGTGGCCGAACTGGTCACGGCCGGCGCCGCGGTGGTGCACGTCGACCACGACCCCCGGCGGCCGGCCGAGGCGGCCGACGCGGTGTTCCGCGTACGGGACGGCCGGGTCGAAGAGCTGTCGGCCGACGGTCCGTCGCGCGCCGGGCGGGAGCCGGGCCGGTGGGCGCGGATCGTGGCGGTCGGCCGCCCCGGCGCACCGCTGCTCGACGGGCTGCCCGGAGATCCGGAGGCCGTCGCGGGAGAGGGCGGCGGCACCGTGTTCACCGTCCCGGCCGGGCACTCCGACGCCCTGCTGCGGGCGCTGCTCACCGCCCGGCCGCCGTGGCACATCCGGCACCTGGAGGGTGCGGTGGAACCGGTCGCGAACGCCTCCGCGACGGCAGCTGCAGCGACGACCGCGCGCCCGACAGGACCCGGCACGACGACATGACGGCACTTCTGCGCTACCACACCGCGCTTCTCCTGCGCTCCCAGCGCTGGCTGCCGCCCGTACTGCTCTACGGCGCCTTCCTGGCCGTCGGCGTCCAGGGCGGTGGACCGGTCCTGGACTCCCTCGGATATACGGCCGCCGCGCTGCTCCCGGTCACCGCGTGGCTCGTGCGGATCTGCGCCACGCAGGAGCCGCCGGCCGCGCGGAGCGTGACGGCGGCGGCCGCCGGCGCGCCCCGGGCGCACCTGGCCTCACTGCTTGCCGCCGCCCTGTGCGCGGCGGTCCTGGGCACCGTCGCCGTGATCGTCGTCGCGCTGGTCAGTGCCCCTTCCGGCGCCGCTCACCAGGTGGCGGTCCCGCGGCCGGCCGCGGCCGGGGCGGGGCTCGTCGCCGGCGCCGTCTGCGTCCTGCTCGGACTGGCGGTCGGGGCGCTCTGCACCCGGCCGCTGCTGCACGCGCGGGGCTGGTCACTGGCGGCGACGGTCCTGCTGGCGCTGCTGGCCCTGGTCAGCGGTGGATCTCCGGCGAGGTACGCCGTCACCGGCCTGGTCACGGGATCACGGAACGGCGTGGTGACACTGCCGCTGCTGCCGCTCCTCGCGGCGGCGCTGATCGCCGCCGCGGCAGCCGGCGTCGCGTCCGTGCTGGCGCCGCTTCGGGGTGCGGACGGCGGCAGAGCCGCGAGCTAGAGTCGAATACATGGACGAGTATGAGCCGTACTGCGAGACCCCGGAGAGGGAGGCGGCAGGGCAGGAGGCCCGGACCCGGGCCGAGGGGCCCTTCGCCGAATGCGTCCTGTGCCGTGCGCCGACCGAGTACCCGGAGACGGTCAAGGGCGCGACGCTGTGTCCCGTGTGCGAGTGGCGGGAGGCGGAGCGCACGGCCTGCTCCGGCTGACCGCGTGACCCGCGAACCCCTTTGACCGCCGGGCCGAGTGCCCCGCCTGCGGGCGGGGCGGTCCGGGTGCCTGCGCGGGCAGCGGGGCTCGGAGGTGCCTTCGGGGGAACAAGGTGTCGCGAGCGTGGCACCGTGCCCTTCCGGTGGTACGCCGATGTGCATGCCACCAAGGCCGTCGGACCCGCAGCAGCGCCCACCGGATGAGCCCACAGCCCCGCCGCGGGTGCCCGAGGCCCTGCGGACGGCCGCAGCGTACGCCTGGCGGATCATCGTCGTGGCCGCCGCCGTCTACAGCGTCTTCGCCGTGCTCGGCCGGTTCCACGAGATCGCCGTGGCCGTCTTCCTGGGCCTCGTCGTCACCGCCGTGCTCCGGCCGGTGGCCGACCTGGTGGCACGCGTCCTGCCGCGCCCGCTCGCCGTCGCCGTCTCCCTGCTCGTCACCATCGCACTCGTCCTGGGGCTGCTCGCCCTGGTCGGCGAGGCGGTCGCGCGGGAGCGGACGACTCTGGTGCGGGAGTTCCGCACCGGCATCGAGAGGATCGAGAACTGGCTGGAGAGGCCGCCGTTCCGCGTCGATCCCGAGGCGCTCACTGACATCCAGTCCCGTATCGGCCAGTGGCTCTCCAGCCACCGGTCCACCGTCATCAGTGAGGCGGTGAGCGGTGGCCGCACACTGGTCGAAGTGCTGACGGTGATCGCCCTCGCGCTGTTCTGCTCGGTCTTCTTCATCCACTCCGGAGACCGCCAGTGGGGATGGTTCTGCGGCCAGTTGCCGTCGACCGCCCGCCGGCGCGCCACGGTGGCGGGGCGGGCCGCCTGGCGGACCTTCACCGGCTACACGCACGGCATCCTCCTGGTGGCCGCCACCAACGCGATCCTGGTCGGCATCGCCCTGTTCGCCCTCGGTGTCCCGCTCGCGCTGCCCCTCGCTCTGCTGGAGTTCTTCGCCGCGTTCATCCCGCTCGTCGGCTCCCCGGTCGCTCTCGCGGTGGCCGCGGTGGTGGCTCTCGCGGCCAAGGGCCCGCTGACGGCGGCCGTGGTCGTCGCGCTCATCGTCGTGATCGGGCAGATCGAGGGACACCTGCTGCATCCCATCGTGATGAGCTGGGCCGTCCGGCTGCATCCGGTGGTCGTCGCGCTTTCGGTCGTCGGCGGCGCCGTCGCGGCGGGGGTGGTGGGCGCGGTCGCCGCCGTGCCGCTGGTGGCCGTCCTGTGGTCGGTCCGGCAGGCGCTGAGGCCGGTGGAAGACGGCGCTACCGGGCAAGGCGGCTGACCGGCCGTCAGGGCACCGCCCGGTCCGGTTCGCCGGACGCGACCAGGGAACGGGCGAGCGGCATCCGGGCCAGGGCGAGGACGCCCGCCACGACCAGTGCCACGCCGAGGGCCTGCGGGATCAGCCACCAGCCGGTGCGGACGTCCTCCTCGTACAGGAGCATGCCGAGGCTGAGGCTCACCGCCGCGTCGCCGAGGGTGAGCGCGGGCTGCGACGCGACCAGCGGACCGGCCTGCATCGCGTTCTCCAGCAGGAAGAGCGCGCACCCGCCGGTCGCCGCGAACGCGTACGTCTGCCAGGCCGTGAGGAAGGCGCCGATGCCGTGGTCGTCCAGCGTGTGCACCGCCGACTTCATCAGGGCCGCGGTGAGCGCGTAGCTGATCGCGGTGGCGGAGCCGAAGCATGCCGCGCGGGCACGGCCCTCGGTGCGGCGCAGCGCGGCGGCGGTGAGCGCGATGACGGCCCCGCCGCACACGGCGAGGGCGACGATCCAGCGGTCCAGGGGTACGGAGGTGCGGTCGCCGGAGGGCGACGCGGCGGCGAGGGCGACGCCCAGTCCCGTCACCACGGCCGCCACCGCCACCCAGCCGGAGCGCGGAAGGCTGCCGTGCAGAATCAGGGTCGCGAGGATCAGGGCGAGCGGCAGCTCGAGCACGAACAGCGGCTGAACGATCGTCAGCGGCCCGGTCCCGAGCGCCACCGCCTGACACAGGCCCGCGACGACGACGGCGAGCATGCCGAGCAGCCAGACGGGCCGGCGCAGCAGATCGAGCATGAGGCCGGCGCGCAGGCCCTCGGAGCGGGGCACGTCGAGGGCGGCCTTGCGCTGGAGCACGGTGGCGAACGCGTTGCTCAACGCCGCGCCGAGCGCGAACAGTACAGGGAGCAGGGTGTGCACGTGATCGGCCTCCGTAGGGTGCCGGGGTCGCGGTGGGGGTTTCCGTGGCCGTCGCCGTCGGTCGGCCCGCGGCGGGGCGGCCGGGGGACGGCTAGCGCATCAGCTCGGAGACCTTGACGAACCGGTAGCCGCGGCGGCGCAGTTCCGGGACGATCCTGCGGACGGCCTCCTCGGTGACGGGGGCGGCGCTCCGGGTGCAGTGCATGACCACGAGCGAGCCGGGTCGCACCCCGCCGAGCACCTGCTCGGCGACGGCGTCCGCGTCGGTGGCGAAGGCGTCACCGCTGACGACGTCCCACTGCACCGCGGTGACCCCGGCCGGCGCGAGGGCCCGTAGCGCCGCGTCGTCGTAACAGCCTCCGGGGAAACGGAAGTACGGCACGACGTTGCGGGCGCCGGCCTTCTCGAACGCGGCGAAGGCCCGCCGCACATCGGTGAGCATGTCCTCCGCGACGATCTCGGGGAGGCCGTAGCACGGGGAGCTGAAGGCGTGGTGGCTGTAGGAGTGGTTCGCGATCTCGAACAAGGGGTCGGAGCCGATGGCCTTCGCCTGGGCGGGATACTCCTCGGCCCAGCGGCCCGTCATGAAGACCGTCGAGGGCACCTTCAAGGTGCGCAGGGCCTCGATCAGGGAAGGGTTGTCGAACCGTTCGCCGCGCTTGGCGCGCGGCCCCTGACCGGCGGTCATGTCGGCGTCGAAGGTGAGCGCTACGGTCCTGTCCGCGGCGCTCTCGGCCGCCTTGGCGCGCATGAACACCGGGGTGTGGCCGCCGGGCCCGGGGGCCATCGTCGGAGCGGTGGTACGGGTGGCGGAGGGAGCAGGGCGCGGCGGCGGCGACGTCGGTGCGGAGACCGGGGTGCCGGAAGCGCCGCAGCCGACGAGTACAGTGCCCGCGACCGTCAAACCCGTAAATTTACGTACAAATCTGATCATTCACGAAAAGTAAGTGATCGGTGCCTCGGCATACGGTCACCAGGGCTCGGCGTCCCGGTGCGTCGTCCGGAGGCCGCCCGTTCGGTCCGGTCGGCCGGGCAGGGTTCCGCGACCTGGATTGCACTGTGCAATCATGCGAGCGACTGTTGGCCCGCGTGCTCTGGAGGAACGGCATGGCAGAGCAGCCCCTGACGGCCGGTGTGCTCGCCACGACGGAGGACGCGCTCGCCGTGCCGGACGACCGTGGCGGTGCCGTGTGGCGGCTCACGCCGGCGGCCCGGCAGCTGGACGCCAATCTTGTACGGCTCCCGCCCGGCACCCGGCGCCCCGGTCATGTCGAACCGGACCTCGACGTGCTGCTCTGCGTGGTCCACGGCGGCGGCGAACTCGTGACCCAGGGCGTGCGGCAGGAGCTCGGACCGGGATGTGTGGCCTGGCTGCCTCACGGCATGGAACGCTCCGTCGCGGCCGGGCCGGACGGGCTCGTCTACGTCACGGCGCACCGGCGCCGGCCGGGCCTGTCCATCGGCAACGTGACCGCGCACCGTGAGACGGCCGGCGGTACCGGTACGGTCGCGGCCCGCGAGACACCCGGCGGAGAGCCTGCCTGCATGCTCGGCCGCATCTGCCCCGAGTGCGACCGTCCCGCGGACGACCCCGGCGCACGCTACTGCAGCCGGTGCGGCACCCGGCTGCCTTCATGAGCCGTACCTCCGGCGTCTCCTGACGACAAGTCAGGCAGTGATTTCGCGATCGCGATGAGTACAACTCACGCCTCATCCGTATCAACGGTCGGACGCGTCCCCCGGTCTGTCGTCGACAACCGGATTCCGTATCCCCGCAGGAGGCGGCGAGTTGAGTCACAGGCGAATACCCAAGCGAAAGGCCGTGCTTGCAGGAGCCGGGGCGGTGGGCATCGCCGCGGCCGCCGTGCTGCTGCCGCACGCCAACGCATCGCAGTCCGGCTCCGGTTCCGGGCCGGAGGCCGACCCGAGAACCCTGAGCGCCGCGGCCGCCCAGGACCTCGTGTCGGAACTGGGCCCCCAGCTCGGTGACGCGTATGCAGGTGCGTACTACGACGCGCAGAAGCAGCAGGTCGTCGTCAACGTCGTCGGTGACAGCAACAGCGTCATCGTCCAGGTCAACGAGGCCGGCGCCGTCGCGCGGCCCGTCGAGAACAGCATGGGGCAGCTGAAAGCGGCGGCGGACACCCTGGCCCGTAAGGCCGCGGTCCCTGGCACGGCCTGGGCCGTCGATCCCAGGACCAACCAGCTCCTGGTCACGGCCGACCGCACGGTCGCTGGCGACGGCTGGAACCGTCTGGAGTCGACCGTGAAGTCCCTCGGTTCCGGGATGGCCCGGATCCAGAGGTCCGCGGGCGAGTTCAAGCCCTTCCTCGAAGGGGGCGACGCCATCTTCGGAGGCGGCTCGCGCTGTTCCCTCGGCTTCAACGTGACCACGGGCGACGGGCAGCCCGGCTTCCTCACCGCCGGCCACTGCGGCGTCGCAGACGACCAGTGGTCCGAGGAACCGAACGGCGCACCCATCGGTACGGTGCAGGCGGCGACGTTCCCCGGCGAGGGCGACTTCGCGCTCGTCACGTACGACGACCCCGCGACCGACGCTCCCGGCACGGTCGACCTCGGCAACGGTCAGACCCTCGACATCGTGGGCGCCGACGACGCGGCGGTCGGCCAGGAAGTGTTCCGCATGGGCAGCACCACGGGCCTGAACAGCGGGCAGGTCACCGGTCTGAACGCCACCGTGAACTACCCGGAGGGCACGGTCACCGGCCTCATCCAGACGAACGTGTGCGCGGAGCCGGGTGACAGCGGCGGCGCCCTGTTCACCCGCGACGGTGCCGCGATCGGCCTGACCTCGGGCGGCAGCGGTGACTGCACGTCGGGCGGCGAGACGTTCTTCCAGCCGGTGACGACGGCGCTCGCGGCGGTCGGTGCGGAGATCACCACGGGCGACGGCGGCGGCGCGGCCGAGCAGGGCCAGAACGGCCAGGACGGTCAGGACCAGGGCGGCCAAGGCCAGGACCAGCAGCAGGACGGCCAGAACGGTCAGGATCAGGACGGTCAGGACCAGGACGGTCAGGACCAGCAGGGCCAGGACCAGGGCGGTCAGGACCAGGACGAGCAGCAGGACGGTCAGGGCCAGCAGGGCCAGGACCAACAGCAGGAAGGCTTCGACGGCAACTGACCCGTAGTCACTGCCCCGCCGGTGGTTCTCCCTCCCCCCGCCGGCGGGCCCTTCCCCCAACCGGCCGGGGGCGGGCGGATCTCCGCCCGTCCCCGGCCGCGGTCACAGCGTCTCGCTCAGCGAGTCCGCGAGCCGCCGACGGGCGGTCCGCGTCGCCGGCAGGGAGGCCGCCGCCACCGCCCCGGCCACCGCGCCGGCCACGACCGACACCAGCACCGGCCACGGGGGCAGATGGGCGATCCCCGCCCCCATCCCGCTCGAGCTTCCCTGGGCGTCCACCAGCCACATGCCGAAGAGCGCGCCGAGCGCCGTACCGACCACCGCCGACGCCAGAGCGGTCAGCCCGGCGGCGGTCACGATGACGGAGCCGATCTGCCGGGGCGTCAGCCCGATCGCCTTCAGCGCGAGCAGGTCCCGGGCACGGTCGCGGACCCCGGTACCGATCAATGTCAGCAGCTCGGTGAGACCGATCAGGGCCAGTACCGCGATCAGGGCCGCGATCACACCGCGCGCCGGTTCCAGCCGGTCCGCCGGGTTCGGCGTCTCACGGATCTCCAGCGTGCCGCCCGCCGCCCCGTCGAGCGCGGAGCTCACCGCCCGCGGGTCCGATCCGTCGGTGAGCACCAGCGCGTGGAAGTCCGGCCGCAGTCCCGGGTCGCGTTCCTGGAGGGCGTCGACCGTCGTGGAGATGATCCGTCCGCCCGACTCGGGCTCGATGCTGCGTCCCACGATGTGCAGGATCTGCGGCCGGCCCTCGACCGTCATCCGCACCCAGTCGCCGACGCGAACCCCCAGCAGGTCGAGGAGCCCCTGCCCGGCCACCGCCTCGTCCGGCCCGCGGGCCGCCCGCCCTTCGGCCACGGCCGACGGATAGGGGTCCTCCGCCGTGCCGAGCCCGCGCAGGGTGATGGTCCCGGTCTGCCCGGGCACGAGGGCCGCCATCTCGGCGCCCGGATGGACGGCGGCGACCTCCGGAACGCCGGCGAGGATCCGCCGCAGCTCCTCCTCCGACGGCCCGCCGGGTTGCTCCGCCCGTACGGTCAGGGCCGCGGGCAGCCCCATCTGCGCGGGCCGGCCGCGGAACTGGTCGAGCGTCGACCAGGCCACCAGCGCGACGGTGATCAGTACGAGCGGCAGCGCGAGCCGCCCCACGGCGACGGCCGTACGGCCCCGGCGCGGGAAGGCCGAGCGCCAGCCCAGCACCAGCGCCGGCGGCATCCGCAGACCGAGTGCCCTGCGGCCCAGTGCGGTCATCGGCGCCGCGGACGGTTGCGCCGCCCGGGCCACCGGGACCGGCGGCACCCGCCCGGCGCGCCAGGCCGCGAGCCCGGTCGCCGCCGCGATCAGCAGGACCGCCCCGCACGGCACACCGATCATGAGCGCCGTGTATCCGGGCAGGTCCTGCCACAGGGCGGCCGCGTCACCGATCCGGCCCGGTATCCGCGCGCCCAGGAACGCGATGGCCGCCGTGCCCAGGGCCACCCCGAGGAGGGCGAACGCCAGGTGCTGCACGAGGAAGCCGCGTACGACCTGACCCGGTGTGAAACCCACCGCCTTGAGGACGGCGATGTCCCGCAGCTGACCGCGCACCCGGGCGCCGATCGCCCCGGACGCGGCGAGGGCGGCCGCCAGCAGGGCCCCGAGTCCGAACACGGCGAACAGCTGGCCGAGGAGCCGGTCGTCGCCGCCGGCCTCCGCCCTGGCCTGCTGCCACTTGGTGACCTGAGCGACCCGGTCGGCGCCCAGCACGGTCACCGCCCGCTGGACCATGAAGTCGGTGTCGCCGGAGTCCGCGAGTCTCAGACCCACGCTCTGGCCGGTGTCGCCGGGGGCGATCCCGTCGAGGGTCTCCGGGAGGACCCAGCCGATCCCGGGCCCGCCCCCCGCCCGGTAGGGCGGTTCCGCGGCCTCGGCGACGCCGGTCACGCGCAGGGTGCGCACGGCCCCGTCCTGCCCGGTGACCCGTACGGTGTCGCCGGGCTCCGCCCACAGCGAGCGGGCGACCGAGCTCTCCAGGACGACGGCACGGGCCGCGCCGTCGTCCTCGGGTGCGAGCCAGCTGCCCGCGGTGACCAGCGGCCGCCCGGTCCCCGGCGGCCGGACGCCGGTCGCCCGCAGCGCGACCGCCGCCCGCGCGCCGCGTGACTCGACGGTGGTGGCGGCGGTCCGGTAGGGGCCCGAGAGGGCTTCGACCCCGTCGAGCCGGGACAGGGCGGCCGGGTCGGCGCCCGGCCGGGTCTGCAGCCAGATGTGGGCGCCCTGGGACTGGTTGAAGATCCGCTGCCAGGGGTTGGCGGCATAGCTGAACAGTGCGCCGGCCAGCAGCAGGGAGGCGATGATCCCGGCGCTGGCCAGGACGACGAAGAGGGCCTCGCCGCGGTGTGCGCGGAAGTCGGCGTGAGCCCAGCGAAGTGTGGCCCGCATGCTCATTCCTTCAGTTCGAGCACGCCGGACACTCCGCCGGCCGGGCCGCGGTGGCCGCCGCCGAGCTGTGCGTCGTCGGCGATCCGTCCGTCGAAGAAGCTGATGACGCGGTCGGCGGCGCTGGCCATCCGGGCGTCGTGGGTGACCATCAGGATCGTCTGTCCCCGCTGGTGGAAACGGGACAGCAGCCGCAGCACCTCGCGTGTGCCCTTGCTGTCGAGACTGCCGGCCGGTTCGTCGGCGAGGAGCAGGGCGGGGTGGTTGACCAGGGCGCGGGCCAGCGCGACGCGCTGCTGTTCGCCGCCGGAGAGCTCGCCGGGCATGGACTTCTCCCGGCCTTCGAGGCCGAGCTCGGCGAGCAGTTCGGCCCGGGACTCGCGGGCGGCCCTGGGCGAGGCGCCGGCGAGCAGCGCGGGAAGTTCGACGTTGTCGGCGACGGTCAGGTTGGAGACCAGGTTGAAGAATTGGAAGACGACGCCGATGCTGCGCCGCCGCAGCACCGCCCAGCGGGCCTCGCGGTACTCGTCGACACGGCGGCCGTCGAGCCAGAGTTTTCCGCTGTCGGGCCGCTGGAGGCCGCCGATCAGATGCAGCAGTGTCGACTTCCCGGCGCCGGAGGGCCCGGTGACGGCGACGAACTCGCCCGGCCGGACGGTCAGGTCCACACCCCGTACCGCGTGGACCGGCGCGCCTTCGCCGTGGTGCGTCTTGGTCAGGCCCTCCGCGCGCACGATCGGCGCGCTGCCGCGCCCGTCGTCCGCCGTCCCGGCGGCCGCGTCCGGCCCTAGTACGGGCGCCGTGCCGTGCCCGCGGCGGTCGCCGGAAGCCGCGTCGTGGCTCATTCCAGCTCCTCCTGACAGCGCTCCAGCCAGTCCAGGTCGGCCTGCAGGTGCAGCATCGCGCCCTCGATCAGCAGTTGGGAGATCCGGTTGTCCCGGTCCTCGGCGGCGGCCAGCTTCGACAGGTCCCGCATGGTGTTGAGATACTGCCGCCGCTGCTTGTTGATCAGGGCGACCGGGTCCGCGAGCCCCGACTCGGGCGCCAGGGCGAGCTTCATGAAGAACTCGTCCCGCACGCGCGGCTCGTCGGTGGTCTCCTCGAACCAGGCCTGCACCGCCTCACGCCCGGCGTCGGTCAGCCGGTACGTGCGCTTGTTGGGCCGGCCCGACTGCTCGACGTCCTCGCCGTCGATCAGCCCGCTCTTCTCCAGGCGGCCGAGGGTGACGTAGATCTGGCCGACGTTCGGCTGAGGGTACGCGGCGCCCAGGAGCTTCTCAAGGTCCTGCTTCAGCTCGTAACCATGTGCCGGGCCACGGGTGAGCAGTGCCAGGAGCGGCAGCCGCACGCTCCCCCCTCTCTCCCGCTGACGTAGTTTCCTGTTGGCCGGGCGGCGGGCGTGTGGCCCATGGCACCTGTCCGGTCCGCCTGGACGTCTAGTATCGCCCATGCCTAACGGGTATATATAGGGCCCGATGGTCGGCGACGCAGCCGGATCGTGCACCGGGAGGAACCTATGCGGTGGATGCGTGCCGCGGGTAGAGCTCTCCTGGTCGTGGCGGTGCTGCTGGCGGGGTATGCCGGTTTCGGCGCCCGCGCCGGTGGCGTGGACCCTCAGGGCCGCGGACCGATGACGCTGGCGACGGCGGGCGATCTCACCGACTACCTCTCGCCTCTCCTCGACGACTGGAACCGCGCCCACCCGGACGAGCGGGTCACCCTCGTCGAACTGCCCGACTCGGCGGACGAGACCCGGGCGCAGATGACCAGCGAGCTGCGTTCCGGCAGCGACCGCTTCGACGTACTGAACATCGACGTGGCATGGACCTCCGAGTTCGCGGCGGCGGGGTGGATCTCCCCGCTGGAGCGCGACCGGTTCCCGCTCGACAGTTTCCTGCGGCCGGTCGTCGACACGGCCACCTTCGACGGGCGGCTGTTCGCGGTCCCGTACGTCACCAACGCCGGGCTGCTCTACTACCGCAAGGACATCCTCGAACGGGAGGGTGTCGAGCCCCCGCGCACCTGGGCCGAGCTGGCCCGGCAGGCCCGTACGATCGCCCCGAAGTACGGCCTGGACGGGTACGCCGGCCAGTTCCTGCCCTACGAGGGGCTCACCGTCAACGTCGCGGAGGCCGTGCACTCCGCGGGCGGGTCGATCCTGCGGGACGACGGGGAGCGGGTCACCGTGGACTCCGCCGCGGCGAGGGCCGGGCTGACGTTCCTCGCCGACGGGGTGCGTCAGGGGTGGATCCCCCGGGAGGCTCTCGGCTACAAGGAGGAGGAGTCGCGGCAGGCGTTCCAGGACGGCCGGCTGCTCTTCCTGCGGAACTGGCCCTATGTGTACGCGGACGCCGGCGCCGAGGGCTCGAAGGTGGCGGGGAAGTTCGGCGCGGTGCCGCTGCCCGGGCCCGACGGGCCCGGCACCAGTGTGCTGGGCGGCTCCAACCTCGCCGTCAGCGCCCACTCGCGGCACCCGGCGTCGGCCGCGGACCTGATCGCCTACCTCACCAGTGAGCGGGTGCAGCGGCAGGTTCTCACCGAGGGCTCGCTGCCGCCGGTGCGCGCCGCGCTGTACGAGGACCCGGAGCTGATCAAGGCCCATCCCTATCTGCCGACGCTGCGCCAGAGCGTGCTGTCGGCGGTGCCGCGCCCCAAGAGTCCGCGCTACGACCAGGTCAGCCTGGCGGTGCAGGCGGTGGCGCAGGACGTCATGGCGCTGCGGCAGACGCCTGCCGAGGCCGTCGCGCGGCTCGCGCGCGAGCTGGGGACGATCTCCCGCAGGGGCTGACCCACTCACGCCCCACCTCCCGTCCGTTCCGGAGAGCCTCTACTTACATGTTAAGTAGAGGCTCTCTTTTTGACACCTGGGCATTGCCGTACAAACCACCCCACCTTTCGACGGTTTCCGGAAGCATCGTTGACACCTTCCAGTCACCGCTACTTAACATGCATGCATAACAGCGCACCCGGTCCGGGGCGCTCTCGCATTCAGCAGAAACAGGTCGACGCGAGATGCTCAGCACGCTTCCGGCCGGCATCGGCCGGCCCTCCCGCCCTGCCTCCACACCTGAACCGTGGTGGCGCGACGCGGTGATCTACCAGGTCTACGTCCGCAGCTTCCTCGACAGCACCGGGGACGGCATCGGCGACCTGGCCGGCGTCCGGGCCGGGCTTCCCTACCTCAGGAAGCTGGGCGTCGACGGCATCTGGCTCAGCCCCTTCTACCCCTCGCCGCAGCACGACCACGGCTACGACGTCGCGGACTACCAGGACGTCGATCCCGTCTACGGCGACCTCGCCGAGTTCGACCGACTGGTGGCCGACGCCCGCCGCCTCGGACTGAAACTGCTGCTCGACATCGTCCCCAACCACTGCTCCAGCGAGCACCCGTGGTTCCGCGAGGCGCTCGCCGCCGGCCCCGGCGGCGCCGCCCGCTCCCGCTTCCACTTCGCGCCCGGCCGAGGCCCCGACGGGACAGAGCCGCCCAACAACTGGCGCGCCATGTTCGGCGGCCCCGCCTGGAGCCGCGTCACCGAACCCGACGGTACGCCGGGGGAGTGGTACCTCCACCTCTTCACCCCCGAGCAGCCCGACCTCAACTGGCGCGACCCGGCCGTCGGCGACGATTTCGAACAGGTGCTGCGCTTCTGGCTGGACCGCGGCGTCGACGGCTTCCGCATCGATGTCGCCGCCGGACTGTTCAAGCACCCCGCGCTCCCCGACTCCGACGACCCGTTCGCCGACGAGCGCTCCCGCGACTCGGTCAACCCGCTGGCCTGGAACCAGCCGGAGGTCCACGACGTGTGGCGCCGCTGGCGGTCGGTGTGCGAGGAGTACGCCGCCCGTGACGGCCACGACCGGCTGCTCGTAGGCGAGGTCTCCGTACCCACCGCCCGGGAACACGCCGAGTACGTCCGCCCCGACGAGCTGCACCAGGCCTTCTTCTTCGACCTGCTCTCCGCCCCCTGGGACGCCGACGCCTTCCGCTCGACGATCGACGAGGCGATACGCGACATCGCCGGCACCGGCTCGACCGTCACCTGGGTCCTCAACAACCACGACCAGGTCCGCACCGTCACCCGCTACGCCGGCGAGCCCGGCGTCGAGGCCAGCGGACTCGGCGCCGCCCGCGCCCGCGCCGCCGCCCTGCTGATGCTCGCGCTGCCCGGCGCCGCCTACGTCTACCAGGGTGAGGAGCTCGGCCTGCCCGAGGTGCTCGACCTGCCCGACGAGGTGCTCACCGACCCGATCTTCCACCGCACCGGCAGCCGCAAGCGCATCCGCGACGGCTGCCGTGTCCCGCTGCCCTGGTCCGGCCACGCTTCCCCGTTCGGCTTCAGCCAGGGCGTGGCCGGGGCCCGGCCGTGGCTCCCGCAGCCCGAGTGGTTCGCGGAACACGCCACCGACCGGGCCCTGGCCGACACCCGATCCTTCTGGCACCTGTACCGCGACGGCCTGCAACTGCGCCGCAGCCTCCCGCAGTTGGGCGAAGGCACGCTCCGCTGGCTGGACGCGCCCCCGCAGGTCCTCGCGATGGCCCGCGGCGACGGCCTGATCTGCGCGGTCAACTTCGGCACCGAGCCGGTCCCCGCGCCCGTGACCGGAACACCCCTGCTCTCCAGCGGTCCCTGCCCGGACGGTGTGCTCCCCGGAGCGACCGCCGCCTGGTGGACCGGCGACCACCCCGCTTCCTGATCCCCGTTCTCCCTCGGAAGGACTCACCATGCGACGCATCGGCAGCACCACCACCCGGCGCACGACGGCCGCCGCCTCCGCGGTGCTCGGCCTCGCCCTCGGCGCCACCGCCTGCGGCGGCACCACCGGAACCGCGAGCGGCGGCGAGCTCAGCGGCCAGACCGTCACCGTGGCCGGCGTCTGGACCGGCAGCGAACAGAAGAACTTCAAGAAGGTGCTGGACGCCTTCAGCGAGAAGACCGGCGCCAAGACCGTCTTCGTGCCCTCCGGCGACAACGTCTCCACCTTCGTCGGCAGCAAGATCGAGGGCGGCAACGCACCGGACGTCGTGATGGTGCCGCAGGTCGGCGTCCTTCAGCAGTTCGCGAAGGAGGGCTGGCTCGAGCCGCTGTCCGACAAGACCGCGAAGACGGCCACCGCGGGCCTCGCCCCGGTGTGGAAGAACTACGGCACGGTCGACAAGACGTACTACGGCCTCTACTTCAAGGCCGCCCACAAGTCCACCGTCTGGTACAGCCCCGAGGCGTTCACCCAGGCCGGCGTCAGCGCCCCCAAGACCTACGAGGACCTCCTCAAGACAGGCCGCACACTCGCCGACTCCGGCAAGCCCGCCTTCTCCGTCGCCGGTGAGGACGGCTGGACGCTGACCGACTGGTTCGAGAACATCTACCTCTCCCAGGCCGGACCCGAGAAGTACGACCGGCTCGCACGGCACGAGCTCAAGTGGACCGACGAGAGCGTCGTCAAGGCGCTGACCACGCTCGGCGAACTGTTCAAGGACGACCAGCTCGTCGCGGGCGGTGCGAAGGCGGCGCTGCAGACCGACTTCCCGTCCTCCGTCGAGCAGGTCTTCGGCCCCGAACCCAAGGCGGGCATGGTCTACGAGGGAGACTTCGTCGGCGGCATAGCCAAGGACGAGTTCGGCCGCAAGCTCGGTGAGGACGCCGCCTTCTTCCCGTTCCCCGCCGTCGGCGGGGGCGAGGCCCCGGTCGTCAGCGGCGGCGACGCCGCCGTCGTCCTCAAGGACGGCAAGAACAGCAAGGCCGGCATGAAGCTCCTGGAGTTCCTCGCCACCCCGGAGGCGGCCGAGATCTGGGCCGGGGCCGGTGGATTCCTGTCGCCCAACAAGGACGTCAGCCTCGACGCCTACGGCGACGAGACCACCCGCTCCACCGCCGAATCCCTCGTCGGGGCGGGCGACTCGGTCCGCTTCGACATGTCCGACCAGGCGCCCGCCGCGTTCGGCGGTACGAAGGGCGCCGGCGAGTGGAAGCTCCTCCAGGACTTCCTGCGCGACCCGTCGAACCCGAAGGCCACCGCGGCGAAGCTCGAGGCCGCGGCCGCCAAGGCGTACGGGAACTGAGGCAGCCGCCATGGCCGACACCCTCAAGGAACGGGCCCCCCGGGCCCGCGCTCCCAAGGCCGGCACCGCGCTCGACGCGCGGCGCCGGGCCCAGCGCAGAAAACGCCGCCTCGCGGTCCTGTTCGTCCTGCCGGCCGTGCTGCTGCTCGGTGCGCTGGTCGTCTACCCCGTCCTCTTCTCCGTCGGACGGAGCCTGTTCGACGCGAGCGGCGAGCAGTTCGTCGGCGCGGCGAACTACACGGAGATCTTCCAGGACCCCGCCACCCTCAAGGCCATCCGCAACAGCACCATCTGGGTCGTGGTGGCGCCGGTCCTGCTGACCGGCCTCGGGCTGATGCTGGCCGTCCTCACCGAGAAGGTCCGCTGGGCGACCGCCTTCAAGCTGGTGCTCTTCCTGCCCATGGCCGTCTCGTTCCTCGCCGCGGGCATCATCTTCCGGCTCGCCTACGAGCAGAACCCGGACCGCGGCGTCCTCAACGCGGTGGTCGTCGCCGCCCATGACGCGTTCGAGGACCCGGCCGCCTACCCGACCGCCCGCGTCCGCGAGCAGTCGGGCCTCACCGGAAAGGCAGGCGGCCCGTACAGCACGGAGGACACCGTCCGCCCCGGCAGTCCGGTCAGCCTCGGCTTCGTCGGCGTCGCGCCCGACGCGGTCCCCGCTGAGGCGCGGCCCGCCAGCGCCCCGGCCGGCGGGGACGGGATCGGCGGCGTCGCCTACCTCGACTTCGTACCGGGCGGCGGCGGCACCCAGGGCAAGGTCGATCCGGCGGAGAAGGGCCTGCCCGGCATGACCGTCGAAGCCGTCCGCGACGGCAAGGTCGCCGCCACGGCCACCACCGCCGCCGACGGATCCTTCCGCTTCGACGGCCTGGCCGACGGCGAGTACACCGTCCGGCTGCCCGCGTCGAACTTCGCCGCCCCCTACCAGGGCGTCAACTGGCTCGGGCCGGCGCTCGTCACCCCGGCCATCATCGGCGCCTACCTGTGGGTGTGGACCGGCTTCGCGATGGTGCTCATCGGCGCCGGGCTCGCCGCCATCCCGCGCGACGCGCTGGAGGCGGCCCGGATGGACGGCGCCACCGAAGGCCAGATCTTCCGAAGGATCACCGTGCCGCTGCTGGCGCCGGTGCTCACGGTCGTCTTCGTGACGCTGGTCATCAACGTGATGAAGGTCTTCGACCTCGTCTACATCATCGCGCCCGGACCGGTCCAGGAAGAGGCCAATGTGCTGGCCACCCGGATGTGGCTGGTGTCCTTCGGCGGCGGCAACGACCAAGGGCTCGGCAGCGCCCTGAGCGTCCTGCTGCTCCTGCTGGTCGTACCGGCCATGATCTTCAACGTCCGGCGCTTCAGAAGGAGCCGATCATGAGCGCCCGCACCACCGTCGAGCGCCCGCCCACGGAGCGGGCCGCCGCGGCCCGTCCCGTCCGGCCCTCCCCGCCCGGACGCCCCCGCCGCCGGGGCCGGCTCGCGAAATGGCTGGGCAGCGGAGCCGTCCAGGCCGTACTGATCGTCGTCGCACTCATCTGGATCACCCCGCTGGCGGGACTGTTCCTCTCCTCCCTGCGGTCCGAACGCGACAACGCGTCCGACGGCTGGTGGACGGCGCTCACCGACCCCTCGCAGCTGTCCCTCGACAACTACACCGCGCTCTTCGAGGACTCCGGCATCGCCGGCGCCTTCTGGAACACCGTCCTGATCTCGGTCCCCGCCACCCTGCTGGTCGTCGGCATCGCGGCGCTCGCCGGATACGCCTTCGCCTGGCTGGACTTCCCCGGCCGTGACGCGGTCTTCCTCGTGGTCGTCGGCCTGCTGGTCGTGCCGGTGCAGATAGGTCTGCTGCCGGTGGCCAAGCTCTTCGGCGCGGTGGGCCTGTTCGGCACGGTCGCGGGCGTCATCCTCTTCCACGTCGCGTACGGGCTGCCGTTCGCCATCTTCCTGCTGCGCAACTACTTCGCGGAGATCCCGAGGGAGATGCTGGAGGCGGCGCGGATGGACGGCGGCGGGGAGTGGCGGATCTTCTCCCGCCTCGTCCTGCCGCTGGGCCGCCCGGCCCTCGCGAGCCTGGCGATCTTCCAGTTCCTCTGGGTCTGGAACGACATGCTCGTCGCGCTGCTCTTCGCGGACAGCGAGTCGCAGCCGCTGACGGTGGCGCTGCAGTCCCAGATGCGGCAGTTCGGCAGCAACATCGGGGTGCTGGCGCCGGGGGCGTTCCTGTCACTGGTGGTACCGCTGGTCGTCTTCTTCGCTTTCCAGAGGCACTTCGTGCAGGGGGTGATGGCGGGGTCGGTGAAGTAGGGGACGCGGGTGCGGGCCCGCCGCGCGGGGCGTGTTCCCGACCCGTCCCTTCCCGGACCAGGGCCGCCGGCCGGGCCGAGGTTGCCGAGCAACCTCGGCCCGGCCGGCGTTCGAGGCCCGGGTCCGGGGGCGGAGCCCCCGGTTACGCACCCGCCGCGTCCAGCGTCCGCGTCAGGGCGTCCAGCTCCTCGCGCAGCGCGCGGATCCGTGCCGGTGTCAGCCCCGTCGCCTCCGCGATCCGCCGCGGCATGCCGAGTGCCTTCTCGCGCAGCGCGCGCCCCGCCTCCGTCGGCCGGGCCGTCACCGAGCGTTCGTCCTCCGTGCTGCGCCGGCGTTCCACGTAGCCCGACGCTTCGAGGCGTTTCAGCAGGGGGGACAGCGTCCCGGAGTCCAGACGCAGGTGTTCGCCGATCTCCTTGACGGGCAGTTCGCCGTGTTCCCAGAGGACCAGCATCACCAGGTACTGCGGATACGTGAGGCCGAGGTCCTTCAGGACCGTGCGGTACACGCCGTTGAACGCCCGGGACGCGGCGTGCAGCGAGAAGCAGATCTGGTGTTCGAGGCGGAGGAAGTCCTCGTCCGGGACGTCCGCCAGTGTCTTCTTCTCCATGCTCCCACCCTACCAAGCGGCGGCCAATTAAGTTGTGCTCAATTTAATTGTGTGCTTTGATTTGGGTCATCGGTTCCCGACCACGACGAAGAGGGATGCACCCCATGGACGCCATCTACACCGCTGTCGCCACCGCCAACGGCCGCGAGGGCCGTGCCGTCAGCTCCGACGGCCAGATCGACCTTCCGCTCGCCTTCCCCGCGGCCCTCGGCGGCAACGGACAGGGCACCAACCCCGAGCAGCTCTTCGCCGCCGGGTACGCCGCCTGCTTCGCCAGCGCCATGGGCGCCATAGGCCGCCAGGAGAAGATCGACGTCAAGGACGCCTCCGTGACCGCCGAGGTCAGCATCGGCAAGGACACCGACGGCGGTTTCGGGCTGTCCGTGATCATGCGTGTCGAGCTTCCCGACCACCTCCAGGGCGAGGTCGGCGAGGAGCTGCTGAAGAAGACCCACGCGTACTGCCCCTACTCGAAGGCCACCCGCGGAAACCTGCCGGTCGAGATCGTCGTCGAGTGACACCGTCCGGTCGCCCGTGTGATCGCCCCTGGCCGGCCCCGCAGTTCCGGCGGCGCCGTGACCGCCCCGGCGGCCACGGCGCGTGCTGGAAAGGGCCGGGGAAAAGGTGCTCGGCCCCGTGATTGCGCTTAGCTTGGCGTGGACCGGACCCGCACAGCAGGCCGCGCTGTCGTGAGCAGCCTCCGAAGGTGGTGAAACCGTGTCGGATGCCGACGCCCCGAACCACACCGCACCCGCGGAGGACACCCTTGCCGCGGCCGTTCTGGAGGTGCTGTTCGCCAGATCGGCGGGTGCCCTCCATGTGCTCGACGACCAGCTGACCGTCGTCCGGGCCGACGGCCCGGACGCGGCGGCGGACGTCGCGGGCGCCTTCCTGGGCCGGCCGTTCACCGAGGCCTACCGGCTCGACGAGCCGCACGCGGTGGAGAGCCTGCTCCGGGAAGTGCTGATCAGCGGCAGGCCGGTGAAGGAGCAGGTGTTCCGTGGGCGTCGCGTCGACGAGGAGGGCCCCGCGCGCAGCTTTCTCATGGAGGCCTACCGCCTCGACGACTCCCACGGCCGTCCACTCGGGCGGGTGCTGGTCTGTATGGCCGATGTCACCCAGCGTGAGAAGGCCCGTAGGCGCAAGGCGGCCCTCGCCGCGGTGCGGGAGGCCGTGGGCCGGACGCTCGACGTGACGGCGACGGCGGAGGCGTTCGCCTCGGCCGTCGTACCGGCGTACGCCGACATCGCCGTGGTCGACGTGCTGGACGACGTGCTGCGCGGCACCGTCCCCCTCGCCGGTCCGCCGGAGCGGGACGTCCCGCTCCGGCGAGCCGCCTTCCGCAGTTGCGACGAGGCCGCGGTGCCGGCGCGGCCCGTGGGCGACGTGCGGGGTCTGCCCGACCTCACCCCGTACGGCAGGGTGCTCGCCGACTTCCAGCCGCGGCTCGTCGCCCTGGACCGGGACGCGCCCTGGCTGAGGGCGGACCCCGGCCTGGCCAGGGCGATCCGGGCGGCCGGCGCCCGTTCCATGATCGTGGCGCCGCTGTCGGTGCGGGGCGCCCCGCTCGGGCTGGTCACCCTCTACCGGTGCGACGACGCCGAGCCTTTCGAGGAGGCGGACCGGACCCTGGTGCTCAGCCTGGCCGCCCACACCGCGCTCAGCATCGACAACGCCCGCAGGTACGAGTACGACCACACCGTCGCCTCCACCGTCCAGCGCCGGCTGCTGCCGCCGAGGACCGCCGCGGGACCGGCCGTCGAGACCGCGCACCTGTACCTGTCCGGGCACAAGAGCGGCTGCTGGTTCGACACCATCGGGCTGTCCGGGGCCCGGACGGCGCTGGTCGTGGGCGACGTCAGCGGGGAGGGCATCCAGGCCGCGGCGGCGATGGGTCAGTTGCGTATGGTCATCAACGCGTTGGCCGCGCTGGACCTCGAGCCCGACGAACTGCTGGCCAGGCTCAACGACACCGCCAACCGGCTGGCCCGGGAACGCGCGGCGCTGCCACCGGGGGACCCGCTGCACCGGCAGCCGTTGACGGCCACCTGCACCTACGCCGTGTACGACCCCTTCACCCGCGTCTGCGCCGTCGCCCGCGCCGGACACCCGGCGCCGCTCGTCGTCCGCCCGGACGGCAGCGCGTCGACACCCGACGTGGCCGAGGGGCCGATGCTCGGCTCCTTCGACACCGCGCCGTGCCCGGTCACCACCGTCACCCTCGAAGAGGGCAGCCTGCTCGCCTTCTACACCGGCGGGCTCGATCACGGCGGGACCCTCGCGAGGCCCGCCAGGAAGGCCCTCGCCCACCCGGACCACGAACTCGCCGAACTCTGCGACGCCGTCGCCTACACCCTGCCGGCGGACGCGGGCCCCGAAGGGATCGCACTCCTCCTCGCGCGTACGGGCAGCGTCGTCGCGGACCATGTGGCCGAGCTGGAACTGCCCCACGAGCCGACGGCACCCGCCCTCGCCAGGACCTTCGCCCGAGATCTCCTCGGCGCCTGGGGCGTCGACGACGAGACGGCCTTCGGCACCGAGCTGATCGTCAGCGAGCTGGTGACCAACGCCGTGCGCTACGGAACGCCGCCGCTGCGACTGCGGATCATCCGCAGCGACACGCTCACCTGCGAGGTGCACGACGCCAGTTCGGTCTCCCCGCACCTGCGCCACGCGCGCACGGTCGACGAGGGCGGGCGGGGACTGTTCATCGTCTCGGAATTCGCCGGGAACTGGGGCACCCGCTACACCGGCGGCGGCAAGGTCCTGTGGACCGAACAGCCCTTGCCGCCACCGGACTGACTCCGGCGGACCTCAGTCCCGCGCGCGGCCCGGGACCGTGCCGCTCAGGACCACGGTCCGGTGACCGCGAACGTCGTGCCGGGCGTGTAGCAGTTCATGTACATCGTCTCCCCGTCCGGCGAGAACGCGACACCGGCGAACTCGCCGTACTCGGGCTCCTCGGGCGTTCCGATGTTCTGGGCGTTCCTGGCCGCCGGGTAGACCCGGCCGCGCCGGGTGACGCCGTACACATGCTGTTCGCCGCCGCCGTCCTCGCACACCATCAGGCCGCCGCTGGGCGCCAGGCAGATGTTGTCGGGAGACTCGCCGGGCAGCTGGATGTCCGTGTCGGGGCCGAAGACGATGACCAGGGTGAGGCGCCGCCGGTGCGGTTCGTACTTCCACACCTGACCGTAGTGGTCGCCGGCGGACCCTTCCGAGCTGCGGGCGTAACTGGACACGAAGTACACCGACTTCCCGCCCCAGTAGCAGCCCTCCAGCTTCTGCGCGTGGGTGATGCCCTTCGGCCCGAAGTCCTGGAGCCTGATGGGCGTTTCCTTCGCCTGGCTGTCCGGTACGGGCACCCATTCGACCCCGTCGAACGAGGCTCCGGTCTCCTGGATCCCGGACAGGTCCGGCACGCCGGGCACCCGCATCGCCTCGAGTGCTCCGCCCGCGCGGAGCGAACCGGTGCCGCCCAGCGGCTTGTTGGGCAGGAAACGGTAGAAGAGGCCGAAGGGGCGCTGGAAGGCGTCCTCCGTCTCGTACACGATGCCGGTCCGCGGGTCGACGGCGATCGCCTCGTGCTGGAAGCGGCCCATCGCGGTGAGCGGCACGGCGCCGGTGCGGTGCGGATCGGCGCCGTCGACCTCGAAGATGAAGCCGTGGTCCTTGGTGTAGCCGTTGGTGCCGGCCCGGTCCTCGTTCTCCTCGCAGGTCAGCCAGGTGTTCCAAGGCGTGGGCCCGCCCGCGCAGTTGACGGCGGTGCCGGCGACGGCGACCCGCTCGGAACGGACCTCGCCCCGGCTGTCCAGTTCGAGCACCGTGCAGCCGCCCTTGGCCGCCGGGTCATAGGTCAGGCCCGGGACGGTGGGCACGCCGATCCTGCCGGTGTGCCGGTTCTCGTGATTGCGGACCAGGTGGGTCCGTCCGCGGCGGCCGGCGAACGCGGCCATGCCGTCGTGGTTGCCGGGGACCGGTCCTTCGCCGGAGAGCAGTGGCTCGCCCTCACGGGACAGGACCTTGTAGCGGAAGCCTCTGGGCAGATCGAGCAGACCGTCGGGATCGGGGACGAGCGGGCCGTATCCGGCGTGTCCACGGGCGGCCGCGGTGCCGGCGAAGAGCTCGGAGAACGCACCGCTGAAGAGAATCCCGGCGCCGACCGCACCGGTTCCGGCCAGGACTTGACGTCGTGTTGCGGACATGAGGCAACTCCCTGCTGGGGGCACCCCCATGCCGAGGCGATGGGGGAGGACAGGTGACCCGCACGTGTGTATCACGCAGAAAACCCGACATGTAACCGTGCGGGCCCCTGTGCCTCGAGGTGTCGGTGTGTTAGACGAGCGACGCCGAGAGGGTGATCGTCGTGCCGGTCAGGGCCTGGCTGACCGGGCAGTTCGCCTTGGCGTCCTCGGCGGCCTTGACGAAGGCGGCCTCGTCGAGGCCGGGGACCTGGCCCTCGACGGTGAGGTGGATGCCGGTGATGCCCTCACCGGGCTGGAAGGTCACCTCGGCCTTGGTCTCCAGGCGGGCCGGCGGGTTGCCGGCGCCGGCGAGGGCGTGCGAGAAGGCCATGTTGAAGCAGCTCGAGTGAGCGGCCGCGATCAGTTCCTCCGGGCTGGTCCTGCCGCTCTCGGCGGGCTCGGTCCGGGCGGCCCAGGTGACCGGGTACTCGCCGATGCCGGACGAGTCCAGGGTGACGACACCCTTGCCCTCGAGGAGACTGCCTTCCCAGACGGTGTGAGCCTGACGCGTGGTGGCCATGATGGTTCCCTTCAGATCGGGTTACGGCCCCAAACCTACTGCGCCACCAAGGCCTTCGCGTCGCGTGCCAGCGCGGTGAGCCGGGAGATCGCCCGGAAGTACTTCTTCCGGTAGCCGCCGTTCAGCATCTCGTCACTGAAGAGCTTGTCGAACGGCAGGCCGGACGCGAGCACCGGCACCTCCCGGTCGTAAAGTCGGTCGGCGAGTACGACCAGCCGCAGCGCGGTCGACTGGTCGGGCACGGGCCGGACGTCGGTGAGGCACACGGCCCGCAGCCCGTCGGTCAGCGCTCCGTAGCGGCTGGGGTGCACCTTCGCGAGATGCTCGAGCAGATTCGGGAAGTCGTCCAGGGACGCGTCCTTCGTGGCGTACGCGGCCTTGGTGACCTGCTCGTCCGAGTACGGGGGAGGGGCCTCGGGGAGCCCGCGGTGACGGTAGTCCTCGCCGTCGATCCGCAGCGGGCGGAAGTGCGCGGACAGGCCCTGGATCTCCCGCAGGAAGTCGGCGGCCGCGAAGCGTCCCTCGCCGAGCTTGCCCGGCAGCGTGTTCGAGGTCGCCGCCAGTGCCACGCCGGCGTCGACGAGCCTGCCGAGCAGCGTGGAGACGAGGACGGTGTCGCCCGGATCGTCCAGTTCGAATTCGTCGATGCACAGCAGCCGGTGCCCGCTCAGGGTCTGCACGGTCTGCTGGAAGCCGAGCGCCCCGACCAGGTTGGTCAGCTCGACGAACGTGCCGAACGCCTTGAGCGCGGGGTCCGCCGGGGTGGCGTGCCACAGCGATGCGAGCAGGTGCGTCTTGCCGACGCCGTACCCGCCGTCGAGATAGACGCCGCGGGGACCGGCCGGAGCCGCCGCGGCCTTCCTCGCGAACCAGCGCCGCTTCCCGCCGCCGGCGGGGTGCGCCGTGCCGAGGCCCGCGGCGAAGTCGCCCAGCACCTTGACCGCCTCGGTCTGGCTGGGCTGGTTCGGGTCGGGCACGTACGTCTCGAAGCGGACCGAGTCGAAGCGCGGCGGCGGCACCATCTCGGCGACCAGGCGGTCGGCCGGGACGTGCGGCTCGCGGGCGCACAGCGACAGGGGAACGGCTTCGGTTATCGGGCTGGTCGGCACAGTAACCAACTGTAAGGGCCTGCTCCGGGGATCTTGCCCAGGGCCCCGGCTCCCCCGGCCGGGGCGGGTCCGCGTGCCAGACTGCACCGTATGCGACGCCTGTTCCCTGTGACCGACCAGACAACCGCAGCCGCCGACCGGGAGTGGTCGCTGGATGACCTCGCCGACGCCTACGCGTATCCCGAGCGGGGCGCCGCCGCGGGCGGCGAGGGGGGTGCCCACGGCAGCCCAGGGCACGGGCCGGCCGAGGCGCGGAGCGCCGGCGCCGGCGTGTGGCTGCGCGCGAACATGGTCTCGTCCCTGGACGGCGCCGCCCAGCACGAGGGGCGCTCGCAGCCGATCTCCTCCGACGCCGACATGCGGATCTTCGGAACCCTGCGGGGCCTGGCCGACGCCGTGGTGGTGGGCGCGGAGACGGTGCGTACGGAGGGCTACCGGCCCGCCCGCGCCCGTGACGCCTTCGCCGGGCGCCGGGCCGCCTCGGGCCAGAGCCCCGCCCCGGCGATCGCCGTGGTCAGCGCCTCGCTGAATCTCGACTTCTCGCTGCCGCTGTTCACCGAGCCGCTGGTGCCGACGCTGCTGCTGACCGGAGCGGCGGCCGCGCCGGAGCGCGTGCGGGCGGCGGAGCGGGCCGGAGCGGAGGTCGTCGTCGCGGGTGACGGGCCGGGTGTGGAACCGGCCAGGGCGGTGCACGCGCTCGCGGAGCGCGGCCTTGTGCGGCTGCTGACGGAGGGCGGCCCGAGGATGCTGGGTCAGTTCGCCGCCGCCGGGGTACTGGATGAGCTGTGCCTGACGGTGTCGCCGACGATGACGGTGGGCGACGCCCAGCGCATCGCCGGGGGACCGGTGCTGCCGGATCCCGCACGGTTCGCACTGGATTCCGTATTGGAGGAGGCGGGCTTCCTGTTCACGCGGTACCGGCGGCTCTGAGCCGGTGTTTTCCGGATCGGCTCCGGAGGCGACTTCGGGCAATTAGCGGAATCTGCCGTTCCGCTTAGCGTCCGACGGGCACACTTGATTGCGCACCCCGTGCGGGCACGGGGAAGGACGGTTTCCGCAGTTTCCGCAGAAGGGCTCCTGAGGTGTTCACAAGCGTATTGATGATCGAGAAGCCCCTGACCTCGGAGGACGTGGAATTCGTCACCACGCTGCACGGAGAGGAAGACGCCTCTTTCATCGTGCTGATGCAGCCGCGTGGTGATCAGGCCGACGTCCTGCTGCGCGCCATCGACGACGTGGCGATCGGCGATCTGAAGGACGCGGTACGGGAGGGCGAAGAGCCCGAGGGCGCGGAGGCCAAGGCACCCGCGCAGCGCGCACTGGAACACTCGCTGGCCGCCCTGCGCGCGGCCGGCTGCGAGGCGGTCGGCCACCTGGTGGAGGACCACCCGCTGGACAAGCTGAAGTCGGTGGTCGACGAGGCGGACGCCGACGAGGTGATCGTCCTGACCGAGCCGCACTACGTGGAGGAGTTCTTCCACCGCGACTGGGCCTCCAGAGCCAGGCACAAGGTGGGTGTGCCGGTGCTGAAGCTATTCGCGCACAGCGAGTGAGCGGTGAGCGGGTCCGGAGCGCAGGGCCGCAGGCAATAGGGTGGGCAGCCGCACGTAGTCGTACATCTTGGGGAGAGAAGACCATGGCACCCGCCGTCCCTGGCGCGATGGAACGCCCGCACTTCATCGGCATCGGCGGAGCCGGCATGTCGGGCATCGCCAAGATCCTCGCCCGGCGCGGCGCGAAGGTCGCCGGCAGCGACGCAAGGGAATCGGCGACCGCCGACGCCCTGCGCGCGCTCGGCGTCACCGTGCACATCGGGCACGCGGCGGAGCACCTCGCCGACGACGCCACCAGCGTCGTCGTCTCCAGCGCCATCCGCGCCGACAACCCGGAGCTGGTGCGCGCGGCCGAGCTGTCCGTGCCCGTCGTGCACCGCTCCGACGCGCTCGCCTCCCTGATGACCGGCCTGCGCTCGATCGCCGTCGCGGGCACCCACGGCAAGACCACCACGACGTCGATGCTCGCCGTCGCCCTGACGGAACTGGGCCTCGACCCCTCGTACGCGATCGGCGGCGACCTCGACGGGCCCGGCACCAACGCGCGGCACGGCGACGGCGACATCTTCGTGGCGGAGGCGGACGAGAGCGACCGCAGCTTCCAGAAGTACGACCCCGAGGTCGCGATCGTCCTCAACGTGGAGCTGGACCACCACGCCAACTACGCCTCGATGGACGAGATCTACGAATCCTTCGAGACCTTCGCCGGCAAGATCGTCCCCGGCGGCACGCTGGTGATCTCGGCCGACCAGGCCGGAGCCGTCGAACTCACGGGCAAGGTCCGCGACCGCTCCTCGGTGAAGATCGTCACCTACGGCGAGTCGGAGACCGCGGACGTCCGCGTCCACAAGATCACCCCGCGCGGGCTGACCAGCGAGGTCACCGTCCTGCTGGACGGCCGTCTGCTCACCTTCACGGTCTCCGTCCCCGGCCGCCACTACGCGCTCAACGCGGTGGCCGCTCTCGCCGCCGGTGTCGCCCTCGGCATCCCGGCGCACAACCTGGCCTCCGCGATCGGCGCGTACACCGGCGTCAAGCGCCGCCTTCAGCTCAAGGGCGAGGCGGCCGGCGTCCAGGTCATCGACTCGTACGCGCACCACCCGACGGAGATGACCGCGGACCTCGAGGCCATGCGCGGCGCGGCGGCCGGATCCCGGCTGCTGGTCGTCTTCCAGCCCCACCTGTTCTCGCGCACCCAGGAACTGGGCACCGAGATGGGCCAGGCGCTGGCCCTCGCGGACGCCTCGGTCGTCCTCGACATCTATCCGGCCCGTGAGGACCCGATCCCCGGCATCACCAGCGAGCTGATCACCGACGCGGCTCGCGCCGCCGGCGCGGACGTCACCGCAGTCGGCGACAAGGCCGCCGTCCCCGACGTGATTGCGGGAATGGCGAAGCCCGGCGATCTCGTTCTCACCATGGGCGCGGGCGACGTCACGGACCTCGGTCCGGACATCCTGGCCCGCCTGTCGAGCTGAGGAGGCGCGTTTCATGGCGTACGACGTCGAGAAGCCGGACGAGCAGTGGCGTGCGGAACTGACCCCGGGCGAGTACGCGGTGCTGCGCCAGGCAGGGACCGAGCCCGCCTTCGTCGGCGAGTACACGGACACCAGGACGGCCGGCGTCTACTCGTGCCGGGCGTGCGGTGCGGAGCTGTTCCGCTCCGACACCAAGTTCGAGTCCCACTGCGGCTGGCCGTCCTTCTACGACCCGAAGGACACCGACGCGGTCGAACTGGTCCCCGACACCTCCCACGGCATGGTCCGCACCGAGGTGCGGTGCGCGCGGTGCGGATCGCACCTGGGCCACGTCTTCGAGGGTGAGGGCTACCCGACCCCGACCGACCAGCGGTACTGCATCAACTCGATCTCGCTGCGTCTGGAGCCGGACGAGGCGTGAGGTGAACGGCACAGGGCCCGTCGGCACGCGCCGACGGGCCCTGTCGCGTATGCGGAGGGGTCAGGCTCCGACGACACCCGACTTGGCGATGGTGATCTTGGCCGAGGGGGTGCCGGAGCGCGAGCCCAGGCCCTCGATCTTCTTCACGACGTCCATGCCCTCGACGACCTCGCCGAAGACGACGTGCTTGTTGTCGAGCCAGTCGGTGACGATGGTCGTGATGAAGAACTGCGAGCCGTTGGTGTTCGGTCCCGCGTTGGCCATGGAGAGCTGGCCGGGCTTGGTGTGCTTGAGCTGGAAGTTCTCGTCGGCGAACTTCTCTCCGTAGATGCTGCGGCCGCCCGTGCCGTTGCCGGCGGTGAAGTCGCCGCCCTGGAGCATGAAGTCGGGGATGACGCGGTGGAAGGAGGAGCCCTCGTAGCCGTAGCCGTGCTCGCCCGTGGCGAGCTCGCGGAAGTTCTTGGCGGTACGGGGGACCACGTCGTCGAAGAGTTCGAAGACGATCCGGCCCGCGGGCTCGTCGTTGATGGTGATGTCGAAGAAAACGTTGTTGGCCATTATTTCATCCTGGCATCCGGGGCCACCCGAATGCACATCCGCCCCTCCCATCAGCGGCCCGAACTCATCCGGACGCCGAGACCAGACCCGTCTCGTACGCGATGATGACCAGCCGTACCCGGTCCCTGGCATCGAGTTTGGAGAGCAGACGGGTCACGTACGTCTTGGCGGTGGCGACGCTGATGAACAGGGTCTCGGCGATCTCCGTGTTGGACAGCCCGCTCCCGACCAGCGTCAGCACCTCCCGCTCGCGGTCGGTGATGCCGGAGAGTTCACGCTTGCTTCCGGCGCCCGCGGGACGCCCGGCGAACTCGCGGATCAGCCGGCGGGTCACGGCGGGGGCGATGAGACCGTCGCCGGCGGCCACGACCCGCACCGCCGCGAGGATGTCGTCCAGGGCCATGTCCTTGACCAGGAAGCCCGCCGCGCCGGCGCGCAGCGCGCCGTACACGCATTCGTCGTCGTCGAACGTCGTCAGGACGATCACATGCGTCCCGTCGAGCCGTTCGACGATCTGACGTGTCGCCTCGATGCCGTCCGTGCCTGGCATCCGGATGTCCATGACGACCACGTCGGGGCGCAGTTCCTCGGCGAGTGCGACGGCCTCCGCGCCGTCACGGGCCTCGCCGGCCACCTCGATGGCCTCCGCCTCCGTGATCACCATCTGAAGCGCCGCGCGGACCAGGGGCTGGTCGTCGGCGAGTACGACCCTGATGCTCATCGGACACCTGCCGGCACGGGCAGCCGGGCGGCGACCCGGAACCCGCCGCCGGGGCAAGGGCCGGCGGAGAAGTCGCCGTGCAGCAGGCCCACCCGTTCCCGCATCCCGACGAGGCCGTACCCGGTGTCCGCCGTCGCGCCGTGGCCCCGGCCGTCGTCGACGACCTCGATCGACAGCTCGTCCTCCCGCTGCTCGACGGTCACCCGGCAGGAGCGGGTGCCCGCATGGCGCACCACGTTCGTCACCGACTCCTGGACGATGCGGTACGCCGACAGGTCGACCTCCGGCGGCAGCGGCCGCTGACCGCCCACCCTGCGCACCTCGACGCGGACACCCGCCGCCGTGGTCGCGGCCGCCAGCCCCTCCAGGTCCGCGAGCCCCGGCGTCCCGGCCGGCCCGTCCCCCCGGCCGCCGTCGACGGACTCCGCCTCGCGGAGCGCGCCGAGCATCCGCCGCAGCCCCGCCAGCGTCTCCCGGCCGGTGTTCTCCACCTCGCCCAGCGCCTCCTTCGCCCGCTCGGGCCGGCTGTCGATGACGCGCCGGGCCGCGCCCGCCTGGAGGGCGATGATCCCGATGCTGTGGGCGACCATGTCGTGCAACTCCCGCGCGATGCGCAGCCGTTCGTCGGTGACCGCCTGGGCGGTGGCCCGGTCGCGCAGCTGCTCGGCGTGGACCCGTGACTGGTACGCCGACGTGCCCATGAGCCAGGCGACGACAGCCGTCAGCGCCACGGCCAGCTCCGCGGAGGTGCCCGTGTTCCAGCCGCTCAGCCACCGCGTGGCCAGAAAGCCGGCCAGCACACCCAGCGCCATGACGAGGGCGATCCCGCCGGTGCGGCGCGGCCGGGCGGCGGCGATGACATAGAGCGCGACGTCGACGGCGAGGAACTGGGCCAGCGGGATCTCGCCCACGCTCAGCGGCAGCGTCCCCAGCACGGACGCGGCCAGCAGCCGGCCGACCGCGGCGAGCGGCCGGCGGCTCAGCAGGCGGCTGCCGTCCAGAGCCAGGGCAGTCGCCAGCGCCAGTTGGATGAGGCCGTCCCACCGGTAGATGAGCACTCCGGCCAGCACCGAGGGTTCCTCCTCGCCGGGCAGCCGGAGCCGGACGAGGAACGTGAAGACCAGGCCCGCGCACCAGGCCAGTGCCGTCCAGGCGCCGGGCGGCGCGCTCGACCACGACTTCGGGGGCCAACTGCCCTCGGGCGGAAGGGAACGCGGTGTCGCGGACATGGCGTGATCGTAGACGGAGGTCCCCCGGCCCGGAATCGGACCGCGGGTGTACAACCACGGTCGACGCGGGACCGCCGCGAATGCCCGCCCCGGCCCGATGCCGGACACGGCCCGGCCGGGGGAGCGTTGGCACATGATCGAAATCAACGAACTGACGAAGCGTTACGGTGGGACGACCGCCGTGAAGGACCTGACCTTCACCGTGAGCCCGGGCCGGGTCACCGGGTTCCTCGGCCCCAACGGCTCCGGCAAGAGCACCACGTTGCGGATGGTGCTGGGCCTGCACGCCCCCACCACCGGCACGGTCACCGTCGACGGCCGGCCCTTCCGGGACAGGCGGCGAGGACTGCGGCACGTGGGCGCGCTGCTCGACGCCGGCCAGGTGCACGGCGGGCGCAGCGCGGCGGCCCATCTGGCGGCGCTCGCCCGGTCCAACCGCATCCCCCGCGCACGGGTCCACACGGTCCTGGAACAGGTCGGCCTCGCCGGCGCCGCGCGGCGGCGGATCGGCGGCTACTCCCTCGGGATGCGGCAACGGCTCGGGATCGCCGGAGCGTTGCTCGGCGATCCGCCGGTGCTGCTCTTCGACGAGCCGCTCAACGGGCTCGACCCGGAAGGCGTGAAGTGGGTGCGCGGGCTCTTCCGGGAACTCGCCGCCGAAGGTCGCACGGTGTTCGTCTCCAGCCACCTGATGTCCGAGATGGAGCACACCGCCGACGAACTGGTCGTCATCGGCCGGGGCGAGCTCATCGCCGCCGAGAGCCTCACCGCATTCGCCGCGCGGGGCAGCGGCGCCGGCGTCACCGTCCGCACCCCCGACGGCGACCGGCTGACCGCCCTGCTCACCGCGGAGGGCGCGACCGTCCGCGCGGACGGCGAGGTGCTGAGGGTCACCGGGGCGACGGCGGCACACGTCGGTGAACTCGCCCTCGACCACCGGATCCTGCTGCACGAGATCACCACCCGCAGCGCTTCACTGGAGGACGCCTTCATGGAACTCACCGCCGACAGCGTCGAGTACGCGGCAGGAGAGACCCGATGACGACCGCACTCGCACACCCCACGGCGGAACCACGCGCCCGCTTCGTCGACCTCGCCGCCGCCGAGTGGCTCAAACTGTGGTCGCTGCGCTCCACCGGCTGGAGCCTGCTGGTCGCCGCGCTGGCGGTCCTCGCGTTCAACGCGGGCAAGGCCTGGGACAACGTCCGGTACTGGCCGGAGGGCGAACCCGGATACGCGGAGCGGTTCATCGCCGACGGCATCCCGCTGATGCACGCCTTCACCACCGACGCGGGCACGGTCATGATGCTGGCGGCCGGCGCGTTCGGCGCGCTCGCCGTCACCGGCGAGTACAGCACCGGGCTCGTCCGCACCACGTTCGCGGCCGTCCCCGCCCGCCGCTCGGTGATGACGGCCAAGGTCTGTGTCGTCGCGACGGTCATGGCCGTCTTCGGCGCGGTCGTCGCCGCGGTGTCGTTCGCCGCCACCCAGGCGATCCTGTCCACCGAGGACGCCGGCGTCACCCTCGACCACCCGGGCGCACTGCGCCTGGTCGTCGCCTCGGCGCTGCTCGCCCCGGTGGCCGCACTCGTCGGGGCCGCGCTCGGCACACTGATCCGGCACGGCGCGGGCGCGGTGGTCGGCAGCGTCCTGATCCTGCTGCTGCTTCCCCTGGTCCTCGACGAGGACCGCCACTGGTCGGCCGTCCTCGCGCACGCCATGCCCTACGTCGCCTGGATGCGCCTCGGCGACAGCGCGTACCACCCGGGCGCGGTCCCCTACCCGTGGACGACCGGCGGGGCGTGGACCGTGTACGCGCTCTGGGCGCTCGCGGCGGCCGCGGTGACGGTGACGACGGTGCACCGCCGCGACCAGTGAACCGTACGGTGCGAGACCGTGACCGTGTGCGAAGCTGCGGCCATGACTGTTGAACCGAGCGCGTACGTCCGGCGGTTGCCCATCGGGGAGCGGATCCCGTTCCCGTCCGAAGGCATACCGTTCTGGGAGGTCTTTCCTTACGAGGGGGATCTGAGCATCAAGGTGCTGGACGAGCCGACCCTGCCGGAGCCCCCGCGTCACGGTGAGGCGGGGGCCGAGGAGTGTGCGGCCTGCGGGAGCCCGGACACCGAGTTCCTGTGGACGGACGCCCACTGGCGGCTCGGCGCCGACGAGGAGCCGGGTGCCCTCCCCGCGACCGTACTGCTCCAGCCGCGCGGCCACTACGACCTGCACGAGCTGCCGCCGGAGCGGGCGGCCGAGCTCGGCGGGATGCTCCAGCGGGTGGAACGCGCCATCAAGTCGCTGGGCGGTGTCGCCCGGGTCCACGTCAACAAGTGGGGCGACGGCGGCGCGCATCTGCACATGTTCCTGATCGCCAGGCCGGAGGGCATGATGCAGATGCGCGGCACCTGCCTGCCGCTCTGGGACGACGTCCTGCCGAAGGTCCCCAAGGACGTCTGGCAGGCCACCAACCGCCGGATCGCCGAGGCGATGGCGAGGGACGGCGGCAGCGCCCACGTCTGACCGCCGCGAGCGGCGCCGGGTCCACGTCACGTCACGCAGAAGGGGCAGGCGGTTCCTCGGGTACCACCGGCTTGTTCGCACAGTCGAAGGCATTCGCCACGACCTTGGCGGAGTGCAGCAGATGCGTGAGATGCACCCGGGCGTCTGTGTCACCGGTGAGCGTGTCCGTCATCAGTCCCTCGATCGGGACCTCGCTCTCCTGCTGCGCGGGCGTGCCGGCGATCTTGCACCGCACGTACACGCGGTAGCGCGTCGCTCCGTCGGCGTCCTCGCCATGGACGAGCCTGACATCGGGACTGACCTCGGTCACGGTCTGCGCGGGGCTGACGTCCGACGCCTTGTCGAAGGGCTCGTCGAAGGGGAAGTAGGAGGGCCCGTACCGCACTTCGAACAGCCCGGTGCCGCCGGTCGCCCGGCAGAGGTCCGCCCGGAGGAACGTACGGGCTCCGCTGTCGTCGGGGCCCCAGTTCGCCACCTGCCGGTGGAACAACGAACGCGCCTTCTCCAGATCGTCGCCGGCCTCCGGGCGGGCCTTGCCGCCCGTGCGCTCCTTCAGCCACGCCGTGCCGGCGTCCCCCAGCAGCGCGTCGCAGGCGGAAGCGCCTGCGGTGGCCGGTGGCGGGTCCTGCGTGTTGCCGTCCTCGCCGGCGGTGCAGGCACCCGCACCGAGCAGGACGACGGCCACCGCGGCCGCCGTGAACTGCCGTCGCACCATCACCACCCCCGCGCCGCTTCCGTGCCGCCGAGCCGGCCGCCGTCGTTGTACCGGCCCTCCGCACGCTCGGCCAGTCTCCGGATGTCGTCGTCACTCATTCCCTGCGCCTCGGCGTAGTTCAGGAGCGGTGTCATGGCGTTTCTGCTTCCGTCGTACTTCGCCTTGTCGATGCCCGCGACCGAGTCGTCGAAGTTGTCGAACTCGTGATCCTTCAGCCACTGCATGGTGTCCGTGGAGACCTGCGTGTTGATGGCCCCGCCGACCGTCTCGATGGCCAGCGGCACGGCGACCATCGCCAGCGGGCCGGTGGGGACGATCAGCGCGGTGGCCGCACCGACGCCCACACCGACCGCGGCCTCGGCCGCGAACTTGCGCCACTCGCCCTGCTTCTCCAGCTCGAGATTGCGCTGGTCCTTGTCGTCGGCGAACTCCTTGCCGATCGCCTCGGCCCGGGCCTGGTCCAGCAGACCGTGCATCCTCGCGCTGTTCACACCGGCGTCCAGCGCGTCCGACTGGTTGCCCTGGGCGGCCATCGAACTCGTCCCGTAGACCTGCTGAGCGGTGGCGACCGTCTCGTACGAGCCCTCGTCGGAGGCCAGCGCCCGCAGGAAGTTCTTGCTGCCCGTCTCACCGAAGTCGCGCAGGCGCTGCTCCTCGGAGTTGTACAGACCGTCCCTGCCCGACGCTGCTCCGGTGCCGCCCCAGTCGGCCATCGAGTAGTTGAGGCTGTCGATGTGGCCGGCCGCCATGTTGGCCAGGCTGTCGCGGATGCCGTCCTGCTTGTCGATCACGTCGGCCGACTTGTAGTGGTCCACGACCCGGTCCATGAGGAGGGTGCGCTCCTCGCGGGCGGCGATGGCGTCCGCGCTGTCGAGGGGCGGGATCGACGGGGTCTTGTCGTCGTACGCGTACCCGAGCGTCCCCGCTTCCAGGGCGTGGCCGAGGTTCTTGAACCCCGTCGTCCTGCCGTCCTCGTCGGTCGGCCACTCGCGCGCGCCCTCGCCACCCTTCTCGACGAGGTAGTCCCAGTTGCTCATCGCGTCGTCGCCCTTGCCGGACGATGCGTCGAAGAACTCCAGGGACGCCTCGGGGTTGTGGCCGAGTGCTTCCATCAGGTCGGCGACCGGGTCGCTCTCCGGCTTGGTGGCGCCGGGCGGGTAGGAGAGCTGCGCCGGGTCCCAGTGGCTGTTCCAGAGCTGGCCCGGGCCGCCCAGTACGGGGTCGTCCGACTTGCGCTCGAACTCGAGCAGCCGCGTGCCGTACTTGTTGAGGAAGTCGGTGTCCCACTTTCCTTCGGTCATCAGGGGGCCGAGGACCTTGAAGCCGTACGGGGCGCTGGGGATGCCGCTGCTGGACTTGATGTGGTCGTCGCCCAGTTCGATCATCCGGTCCTTCCACTGCTGCATCTCAGGGGAATCGGACCGGCTGGCGTTGGCGAGAGTGATGCCGAGATTGTCCTGGACCTTGGCGAGGATCTTCGCGCGGTCGCTGCCCGGTTCGGGCGTGCGTCCCTGCCCCGGGTCGGCGATGCTGCGCCAGAACTCGAGGGTGCCGTCGGCGCCCAGCTTGGTCGCGAACCGCTCGGCGAAGGCGGGATTGTCGCGGTGGTACTTCGCGATCTCGTTGAACCGCTTCAGCTCCGCGTCCGTCAACTGGTCGCCCTTGCCCGCGAGCTTGACCATCGCGTCGGCGTCCTCGATGCCCTGCCGGCGGTCGGCGTCCTTGAGCCCGCTGTAGCCCTGCTCGTCGAAGTCGTACTTGCTCTGGGCGTGCTTGCGCAGCGCCCGCGCGGCGATCCGGTCGGTCTCGTTCGCCGCCTCCAGGATCTTCGCGATCTCGGCCGCCGCGCTGTCGACGACTTCCTGGCTCGGCTGCTCCTTGGGGCCGCCCTCGACCTCACGCGGCGGGCCGGAGTACATCGCGGCACCCTTGGCGTCGATGTGGATCCACTTCTTGGCCCATTTGTCGATGGCGGCCTTCAGGTCGTCCTGGTTCTTCTTCAGGTTCGTCGCGGCTTCCTGAAGGATCTTGTGGATGCTGCGGGCCTCGATGACCATGTCGTCGAACTGGCGGGCCGTCGTGGTGGTGAACTCCTTGGTGACGGTGGCGTTGTCGCCCTTCCAGTCCGCGGCGTTGGCCTTGCGCTCGAAGTCGGCCGCGTTGATGCCGCCGTCGCCCCCGTCGGCGAGCAGGACGAGTTTGTCCAGCATCTGCTTCCACTGCGTGACAGCCGTGTTCAGCTTGCCGAAATTCAGGTCCTGCAGTTCCTGGCACGTCACCATGTCGTGTTCCCGATTCCCCGTTGCCCTCGTGGTGTGCTGCGGTCTACTTGAACTGGTCGTAGATCCGCGACACGGTCATCGTCCTGCCGCCGGCGTCCTGCATCCCCAGCACGATCTTCTTCTCCTCGGCCCCGTGCGTGGAGCGCGAGTGGTCGAGGTGGTTGGAGATGTGGCCGCAGGCTTCCCTGAGGGTGCGGAGCTTGGTGTTCCAGGCATCGTGCACCTCGAGCAGACCGGCACCCATGTCCAGACCGCTGTTGAAGAGGTCGTTGGACGCCTCGAACGTCGCCACGCGGGCGTGGTCGCCGTCGGTCGCCAGCTGCCCGTGCAGCGAGCGGGCCATGTCGCCCAGTTTGCCGAGCACATCGTCGTAAACGGTCAGGTCGGCACTCGAACCGGAGCCGGACGCGGCCAGCTGATTGAGCCGTGTGTGCGTCGAACCTGACGCAGGGGAAGCGGCTTTGGCCTGCTCCCACTCGTCCCATGCCATGGTTGGGCCCCCGCCGTGTCGCTCGATGATCTGTTGTGTCGTTGCATGACCGTACTTGGCTCACCGTAGTCAATTGCCGAGTGCAAAGGGCCGGTGGGCGGCACCGCCGGAGAGACATTCACGAAGATCCCACAATCGGACCGGCGCGCCGTCCAACCGGCAGCCCGACGGCCGGCGTGATGCCCGATGCAGCGGGCCGAGGCGGAGTACCTTGCGGCCGGGGGCCGGGGAAAGGGCTCGTTCGTGTCCGGCCGCACGATGCCGACCTGCGGGCAGGGATGCCTGGGCACCGACGGGCAGGGACCTGGCCGAAGCGACGGAGAGCGGGGGAGCGGGGCATGGGCGCCGGGCGGCGGTCGCTGGGGAGGCGGTTCGGGTGGCTGTGGGCGGCGTACGGGGTCAGCACGTTCGGCACGTGGCTGGCGTTCGACGCGTTCGCCCTGATCGCGATCCTGGCCCTGGACGCCGGGCCCACCCAGGTGTCACTGCTGGCGGCCGCAGGCCTGGCGGCGGGCGTGGTCGTCGCGGTGCCGCTCGGGCCGTGGGTGGAGTTCCGCCGCAAGCGGCCGGTGATGATCGCCATGGACCTGCTCCGGTTCACGGCGCTGATGAGCATCCCCGTGGCGTACGTGCTCGGTGCGCTCAGCCTCGTCCAGCTCCTCGTCGTGTCCGTCGTCGCCGCCGCGGCGGACATCACCTTCAACGCGGCCGCCGGCGCGTGTCTGAAGGCGCTGGTACCGCAGCGGGACCTGCTCGTCGCGCACGGGCGGCTGGAAGCGACGACATGGACCGCCACCATCGTCGGACCTCCGCTCGGCGGGGCCGTGATGGGCCTGTTCGGCCCGGTGACGTCCCTGGCGGCCAACGCGGTCAGCTACCTGCTCTCGGCCGTGGGCGTCCGTGCGATCGGCGGTGGCGGGCCCCGGCCCGCGCGCACCGACGCATCGCCACGGCTCCGTGGAGCCGACCTGTTCGCCGGATGGCGTCACATCCTGTCCGACCCGGTACTGCGTCCGCTGTTCTTCAACACCACCCTCGTCAACGGCCTGGTCATGGCGACCTCGCCGCTGCTCGCCGTCATCATGGTCGGCCGTCTCGGGTTCACGCCGTGGCAGTACGGCCTGGCCTTCGCGGTGCCCTGCGTCGGCGGCCTGATCGGCTCCCGGCTGGCCCCTGGTCTGGTCGCGCGGTTCGGGCAGCGCAGGGTCCTGCTCACCGCCGGGACGCTACGGGCGTGCTGGTCGGTCGGGCCGGCCTTCGTCGGCCCCGGCGTCGCGGGGCTCGTGCTCGTGATGACCGTCGAGTTCGGTCTGATCGCCTGCATGGGCGTCTTCAATCCGGTCTTCGCCACCTGCCGGCTCGAACGGACCCCGTCGGACCGGGTCGCGCGCACTTTGTCCGCGTGGTCGGTCACCAGCAAGGCCACCATCGCGGCCCTGACCGGACTGTGGGGCCTGCTGGCCGCCGTCACGAGCCCTCGTACCGCGATCGCCGTCGCCGGTCTTCTCATCCTGGCCACGCCGTTCCTGCTCCCACGGCGCGTTCCGGGGGCGGATCCGGTGCAGCCGGCCTCCGCGGTCGGGGAACGCCAGGCATGAACCGCCCCTGGGAGGCCGCCCGGTGACGTCCGGTCAGCGGGAGGGCAGGCCGGGGTGCCCCCGGAGGGCGGACGGACGGGCCCAGTTGGGAGGGCGACCGCGCGCCCGAGGCCCGCACGCCGGTCGGCGGTGATCGGTGAGCCAAGCGCCCGGCCGAATTCCCCACGTTTCCTATCGATTTACTAGGGAAGCATTGACGGCCCGCCCGGCGGGTGCGCAGGATGATGCACATGTCCCCCACGCAGCAGCGACTCGTTCGTCGTCGGCATGTCGACTTTGGTCACGTCGCCAGCGCCGCCTGCTGTCGCCGGTAAGGCCGCGGCTCACACGTCGCGCGTGCCCTCCGCTCCTTCTCTTCCGCCCAGGTGATCAGGCCCCCAGCCACCGCGCCTGGCGGCCCGACGCACCGCAGAAGGACGACCGCCATGACCGCGGCACCTCCGGACCAGGCCACTCCATCGGATTCCCCCTCCCCGGCATCCGCATGGACGGCATCCGGGCCTCCGGCCACGTCGGCGACCGCCGCACGGTGGACGTTCGCATCGCGCGCCTGCGCCGCAGGCTCCGCACGGCTCACCGACACCGGCTCGTCACCGTGCAGCGTGTGGGCCCCACGTACGTGCCCGACCACTTGGAACACCCCGGCACCGCACCCTGCCGACGACCTTGAGGAGACCACGACCATGGGCGTTGCCACTGCGCCGTCCGGCGCCGCCACGGAATCCGGCCGGACCGGGCACGACCGTGCGCACTGGCTGCGCGTGGCCCGCGAGACGGCGGACGACCTGGCCACGGACGCGGTGGCCAGGGAGCAGGCAGGCAAGGTTCCGTTCGACGAGGTGTCCCGGTTGCGTGAGTCGGGACTGCTGACACTCCTCGTACCGGCAGAACTGCGGGGAGGGGGCGCGGACTGGCCCACCGCGTACGCCGTCGTCCGGGACATCGCCGCGGCCGACGGCGCGATCGGCCAACTGCTCGGCTGTCACTACTTCCTGTCGTGGAGCGCCTGTCTCTTCACCGAGCCCTCTCCCGCCGCTCGGCTCCAGCAGAAGTCAGCGATGGAGCAGTGGTGCTGGGGCGGTGGTTTCGCCCGTCAGGAACTGCCTCTGACACTGAACGAGACGGCCACCGGCTTCGTGCTCGACGGACGGCAGAGTTACGCCACCGGGGTCCTGGTCGCCGATCGTCTCGCCGTGCGGGCCGTACGGGCCGACACCGGCGAGCCACTCGCCGTCGTCGTCGATCCCGCCCGCCGCGGCGTGGGGATCGACAGTGACGCCCACACCTTCGGCCAGCGCCTCGCTGCCGGGGGCAGTGTGGAGTTCGACCGTGCACCGGTCGCCGCCGACGACATACTCGGCTCCCTGGCCGTGGATGAGGAGGTCCTGTCGCCCCTGGCCGCGCTGGCATCGCCGATCGGGCGTCTCCTCTCCGTGCAGCTCCGTCTCGGCATGGCCGAGGGAGTGCTCGCCGAGGCCCGTGAGTACAGCAGGGCAGGCCACTCACGCCGGCACCCGGCCTGGCCGGTCGGCTCCCCCCAGGACCCGCAGGTGCTGACCCTCTACGGCGAACTCACTGTCCTGACCCGCTCGGCGTCCGCGCTCGCCGATGAAGCACGGGAAGCCGTGCACGGCGGACTGGCACGAGGAGAAGACCTGACCTACGACGAGTACGTGGAGATCTCGGTCCTCGTGGCCATGGCCGAAGCCGCATCCTCCAGGGCTGTGGAGGAGTCGACCGCCCGCGCTCTCGACATCATCGGACCCCGCTCCGCGTCCTCGCAGCTGGGCTTCGACCGCTTCTGGCGCAATGCCCGGACCCACACCTTGCACGAGCCCGTCGCCCATCGGCTTCGCGATGTCGGGGACTACTTCCTCAACGGCGCGCACCCTCCGTTCGTCCCGCCCGTCTGACCGTGCGATGCCGCTCGAATTCTCTGGCCGGCCAGGGACGAGCGGCATTCACCACCACCCGGCATCCAGGCGATTGTGAACGCCACACTTCACCCACATGTCGAGTGGTTCAGAATATGAGATGTCCGCGCAGGGCGCATTGACTCGGCCGAATTTCGCTGTGACTCTCATAAACGTGAGCAAGTCCGAGAACCTCGCCGCGCGCCTGCACGTCGATCTGCGACGCCAGGCCAGCGCCATCTGTTCCGTCCACCGCTGAAGGCGCTGACGGGCGCCGGTCTCGCGCTCTGTTTCCCCAGTCGGCCACCACGGCCGTTCCCGGTATTGCCGACGGATTCCTGGCAGGCATTCCCGGTGGGTGCATTTCTCCTTTCGGGGCCGCCTTGCCTCGCGCCCGATTGCCGAGCGCCCCGGTCGGTTACTGGGGCTCCTGCCCTCAATTGCACCTGGTCCCGTCAGTGCGAAAAAAACCTTTTCCAGCCGCACCCGCGGCGGTCCGAGGACGCCCCGTACCCGTCACCTCCTGACGGCCTCGGTCACCTCCCCGCTCCCCGCTGATCACCTCGTGAAGGGAACACCCGCCCATGACCACCAGCACCGGCTTCGACATCCGCAGGATCGGCGGCCGTATCGGCGCCGAGATCCTCGGCGTCGACCTCTCCGCCGACCTCGACCCCGCCGTCGTCACCGAGATCACTTCCGCGCTCCTGGAACACAAGGCGCTGGTCTTCCGCGACCAGAACCTGGATGACGCGGGCCAGCTCCGCTTCGCCTCCCTGTTCGGCGAGCTGACCACCGCCCATCCCACCGTGCCTTCCGTCGACGGCCAGCCCCGCATCCTGCCCGTCGACGGCGACGAGGGCATCCGCGCCAACCACTGGCACACCGACGTCACCTTCGTCCGTACGCCCCCGAAGGCGTCCACGCTGCGCAGCATCGTGGTCCCGCCGTACGGCGGCAATACGCTCATCGCCAACGCGGCCGCCGCCTACCGCGACCTCCCCGAGCCGCTGCGAGAGCTGGCCGACAAGCTGTGGGCCGTACACACCAACGACTACGACTACGCCGCCCCGAAGAGCGAGGAGGCGGCCGAGCACCGCAGGCGGTTCGTCTCCCGGAAGTACCGCACCGCCCACCCTGTCGTCCGCGTCCACCCCGAGACCGGGGAGCGCGGGCTGTTCATCGGTGGCTTCGCCCAGAGCATCGTCGGCCTCGGGCCTTCCGAATCGCGGGATCTGCTGCGTATCTTCCAGTCGTACGTCACCCGCCCCGAGAACATCGTGCGCGTGGCGTGGACGCCGGGCGACCTCGTCCTCTTCGACAACCGCATCACCCAGCACTACGCCCCCGACGACTACGGCACCCTGCCGCGTCTGCTCCACCGGGTGACCGTCGCGGGCGACGTCCCCGCTGCTGTCGACGGCACCCTCAGCCACGTCGTCGAGGGCGACGACGCCGCCCACTACACCCCCGCCGCGGCCTGAGCCCGGGGCCACCGGGCACGAGCACGTGCCCGGTGGCCCCCGCGAGGGACACCGACCGAGGCCGTACGGGACAATGTGCGCATGCGGATCTCAGCCAGGGCGGACTACGCGGTACGCGCCGCA
>NZ_JBQHCZ010000009.1:0-300342 GCF_052068155.1 Streptomyces sp. OZ13
CGCCCGCTGACAGCAAGGACTTTGCAAAGGCAGAGGCGAATGTGATGTCCGCTACACCGGCCGGCCGATCAGCATCGCCGGCGCCCCCGCCACCCGCGTCAGGAAGACCGTCGCCGCGTTCGGCCCCTGCGGCTTCACCTTACGGCGGGCTTCCTCGGTTTCCACTGCGCTGTGGGGCTACTTCACCACCAGCGCTTTGACTTCACGTTCGCACAGTAGAGCCTTCAACTTCGATAGCCCCAAGGAAGGTTCGTCGAGGGGTGGTGTGTCCGGCCCGTACCGGCCGGACATCACCGGAAAACCGGCCTACAGCAGGCCGTCCCACATCTGCTCGAGGAGGACCGACCACCAGCTCTCCGGCGACGACAGCGCCGCCGGGTCCAGGGCCGCCAGTTGGGCCTGGAAGTCGACCGTCCAGCGGCCCGCCTGCTCCGGGGTGAGGCCGAAGCGCAGCCGCCACATACGGCCGAGCAGCGCCAGGCAGCGCACGAATTCGGGCAGGCCCGTGTTCACGAACTGCGGGGCCACGGGCTGGCCGCCCGGGCCGGACTCCACCGGCACCGCCACGATGTGGGCCGTGCCGTACTGGACGCAGATCGCCCGGCCGAAGTCGCTGCCGATCACCAGGTACGAACCGGCGTCGGACGCCGGCTGCACCTGGCGCTGCGCGGCGAGCTCCGCCAGCGTCGGCACCACCGGCTGGGCCGGCTGCGCCCAGAAGAACGGGTTGAAGTCGCCCGGCAGGCCCGCCCACACCAGGGTCGCCGCCACGATCTCCGGCACTCCCTGACGCGACACGGCCCGCTGGTCGAACCGGCACAGCCCTTGCGGCCCGAACGCACCCGCCAGCTCCTGCGCCACACCCTCCGGCGGGATCGGCGGCGCCGGCGGCACCTGCGGCAGTGGGGCGCGCACCGGCGCGGGACGGGCGGGACCGTCCGCGACCTGGTGCAACTCACCCTGGTGGACGAGCAGTTGCCGCATCCCCTGCTGACGCGAGGCGTGGTCCCTGCCGTACGGGGCGATCGACGTGATCCGCGCCTGCGGCCATGTCTCCCGGATCATCCGCGCGCAGTACGCACCCGGCAGCTCGCACGACTCCAGCTCCGTGTGCAGTTCCAGCACCTGCTGCGGCGGCACGTTCATCGCGCGCAGCTCGTGCAGGATCTGCCACTCCGGGTGCGGGGTGCCCGGCGCGGAGCGGCGGATCAGCTGGGCTTCCGACCCGTCGGGGGCGCGGTAGCGCAGGACGGCCTGGTAGCCGGGGCCGACCGTCGGCACGCCGGTGGGCTGCTGGGGGTAGCCGTACGGCGGACGACCGCCGCCCATCGGAGGCTGCGGCGCGTTCGGCACCGGGCCGGGGGCGCCGGGAGGACCGGGCGGACCCGGAGGCTGCGCAGCCCCCGGACCCATCTGCGCGGGACCGGCCAGCATCGTCGCGGCCTGATGCACCCCACCGCCGGGCGGCGGCGTAGAACCAGGAGGCGGCGTAGAACCGGGAGGCGGCGGCGAGCCGGGCGGGCCGGGCGGCTGCGGAGCCCCCGGACCCATCTGACTCGGATCGGCCAGCATCGTCGCCGCGTGATGCACCCCACCACCGGGCGGCGGCGTCGAACCGGGAGGCGCGGGCGGACCGGGAGGCGGCGGCGTGGAGCCCGGCGGCCTCGGCGCACCGGGCGGACCCGGAGGCTGAGGAGCCCCCGGACCCATCTGCGCGGGACCGGCCAGCATCGTCGCGGCCTGATGCACCCCGCCGGCGGGCGGCGGCGTCGAACCAGGAGGCGCAGGCGGACCGGGAGGACCGGGAGGCTGCGGACCCTCGGGGCCGAGCTGCGAGACGAGTTGGGTCGGCAGGTAGCCGCCCGCCGGGGCGCCGGGCGCGCCCGGACCCGACGGCGGCGGCGTCGCGCCGGCGGCCGGCCGTGCGCCGGGCGTGCCGGGAGCACCGGGCGGCGGCGGGGTCGTCGAGCCCGTACCACCACGCGCACCGCGCGGCGGCAGGACGGCCTTGCTCGTCGCCGCGTCCGCGATGTCGGCGGCACCGGCTCCCGGAGCGGGCGGCGGCGTCTGGTGCGACGGCTGCGGCGGCTCCGACTGCGGCTGCGCGCCCAGTCCCGGCACGATCGCGGTCCTCGGCAGCTGACTCCCGCCCGACATCAGCGCCGTGGGCGCGTCGGCCGCGACAGGCGGCGGTGTGCTGCTGTCGTCCAGCGACACCGGCGGCGCGAACACGGTGGCCGGCAACGGCACCGACGCGTCGTCAGGACCCGCGGAACTGGTGTCCGTCCAGCCGGTGCCGCCGGACGGCGTGGCAGGCACCCCGTCGGACGCCGTCGGCTCGTAGTCGGCCGCCCCGGCACTCGGCCACGCGGATCCGCCCCGCGAGACGTCCGCGCCCGGCGACGAACCGGCCTCCGGCCAGCCGGACCCCGCCGAGGACGACGCGGAAGCAGCGGAGGAAGAAGAGGACGAGGAGGCGGACGAGGGCGTCGAAGACAGCGACGAGGCAGCCGAACTGCCCGTCGCCTGCGACGCGTTGCCGCCGATCGAACCCCGGCCGTCGGACGTCCCGGCAGCGGGGGCCGACGACGCGTCCACACCGGAGGCGGGAGCAGCGGCGGCAGCAGCGGACGCCGCCGGAGGCGCGGGCTCGGCCGGAGCCGAGGAGTCCGACGACGAACGCCGGTCGGGGACACCCATCCTGTCCGCCGCGTCCTGGAGCCACTCTGGCGGGCTCAACAGGAACGACGTCTGGTTCAGATCTATCCGCTGCGGCGCTTCCGGCGCCGGAGCCTGCGAGGCGTCCTGGGCGCCTCCGTACTCCTCCTCGTACCGGCGGATCACCTCACCGACCGGCAGCCCCGGCCACAGCGTCGCCTCACCGCTGTCCCTGGCGATCACCAGCCGCTGGCGGCCGCCGTCGGAACGGGCCCCCTGCTCGCGGTCCTCCGCCCACACGACGAATCCGAGGTCGAACTCGCGGACCCGCACCTCACGGTGCTGGTACGCGGGCACGTCGCCGTTGACCCACTCCTCGGCGCGCTCCTGCGCCTGCGCGAAAGTCACCACCGGTCGATCACCCCTCGCCCGAAACGGGAACGGCACGCGCGAAGCCGCCGTCCACCATCAGATTCGCCACGGTCTCCAGCTCCGGCGGATTGCCCGCGAGCCGCTGCAGGAACGCGTCGAAGTCCTCGCCGCAGGGCAGCAGCAGCCTCTCCACGCGCTCCTGCACGTTCCACCCGTCCTGGTCGCGTGCGTCGTCGTACGCGCAGAACCACACCGAACCGATGTCCGTGCCCCGCACCTTCAGCGCGAGGATCCCGCCCTGGACGAACGCGACGCCCAGATAGTCCTTGGTCAGATGGTCCCGCAGGCACTTGTTGACGTACACCAGGTCGTTGACCGCGGCCTCTTCGCGCACCGTGAAGAACGGCTGGTCCACCAGCAGACCCAGCTCCGCGTCGAGCGCCGCGCCGACCGGCGCGGAACCGCCCGCCGCCTTGAGGAAGGAGCGGTACGCGCCGGGCAGGCGGTAACCGAGATCCTCCTCGACGTGCCGCAACTGCTGCTCGCTCACCGACACGGCGCCCTTCGGCAGGCCGAAGTGGGCGGGCCGCGTCTCCTGGAGCGGGCGCGTGCCCCGCTTGGAGTGGTCCACGGCCGCCGTCGTCAGACCGCCGTGATGCCGCAGCAGGGCCTTCACCTCGACGGGCACGAGCTCCAGCCGCCGCGAGTTCGGTACGTGGTGCCACGTCCAGCCGTGGGGCGTCGCGACCGCCGGGACGGTGTCCCACAGGGGGTGCCCGTGCGCGGCCAGAGCGGCGTTCGCGGAGACGAAGTCCGTGAGGCGCAACTCGTCCACGCCGAAACCCTCAGGAGGCTCGGCGATCTCCGCGGCCGCGCGGGCGTACGGCGAGAAGTCCGGATATCCCCCGTCGTCGACCCGCACCCCTCTGGGGTGACGGGAGGCACGGACCGGGTCCGGGAAGTGCACGACCTGCCCGGCGTAGGCCGCATTCGGTGGCGCGGTACCCGCACCGGCCCCGGGGCCCGTAGCTGCCCCCAGGCCTTGCCGACCTGTCGTCATGGCGTTCTGCCCCCTGCTGGCTTCTGGCTGGTTCAGCACAGCCTAAGCGGTGCGGCAATAGTGGCTGCCGGGCCTCCGGTTCCGTAACGAAGAGTCACTTTCGAGTGACCCAAAGACCATGCGACGACACCACGGCGACACGTTTCAGCTACCCAGCTTCCTTACCAGCCACCCCATTTGGCAGGCTGTCTACCGCACCACGGGGGAGTGCACGGGAGGGACGGCAGCACCATGCACACAGCGCAACCAAGCACATCAGGTGATCCACGCCTCAGTTGGAGCGCCGACGGGTCCGGGCGAGCGCCCGGACTGCGGCACCGCCGTGACGGAATCCTGCCCGCCGTGGCGGCCGCACTCTCCGTACGCGGCGAGACCCTCACCTGCACGGCCGGGAAGGGCGACCAGCCGCCGGTCCTCCACCCACTCGTACAGGATTTCCTCGACACCCTCACGAGCGGCCAGCGCGAACGCTTCACCGGACGCTGCCCGGAGGCGATCCTGCTGTCTCGCCATCTGACCGCCGCGGAGACCCAGCGCTCCAAGCGCGCCCAGCGCAAGCCCCTCACCCATGGCGAGGCCCGGCGCGCGCTCAAGCACGCCAAGCTCACCGCACGTCGCATCCGCGAGGACGGCGACCCCCTGCACGGCAGCTACGCCCCGCCCTGCCGGTCGTGCACCGCGATGCTCGACCACTTCGGCGTACGCCCCGTCGCCCCGACCGCACCCGAGAACGGCTGAACCGCGACTGATGCCCGACCACCTCAGCACCACCCGCTTCCCCGTCGCCGTCGACGCCGCGCTGCGCGATGCGGGCTGGCAGCCAGGCCGCTGGGACATCAAGCAGGCCGAGCACTGGGCGGACACCCTGCGCGCACACGTCTCGCCGGCCGGCCATCAGCACACGGTCTTCCCTGCCGCCGTGGAGGCATGGGCGGAGTTCGGCGGGCTCACCGTCGTCGCGCCCGGGCCGGGACGGCAGCACGCGCCCGCGCCGCTGCGTTTCGACCCGCTCGAAGGCCTCCACCTGGCACGCACCCTGGCCGACCTCGGCCGGGCCCTCGACACCGAGATCTCGCCGCTCGGCATGGAGGGCGACCAGCAGGCGGTGCTCGCCATGGACATGGAAGGCCGGGTCTACAGCATCGACCACACCGGCGACTGGTATCTCGGCGCCGACATCGACCAGGCACTGACCACCCTCGTCACCGGCGTCCAGCCGACCCGGCTCACCCCGGGCTGAGCCGCGACCCGGAATCCACCGGTACCAGGGACTGACGGCACACCCGGGCCCGGCGGCCCGGACAGGCGGCGCGCGACCGGGGCCCGGGGCCCCGCTCACCGCAGGCTTTCCGCCCGGCCGGTTCCCGGGGCCATAGTCAACGCAGGCTGACCTCAGCCCGGTCGGGCAGTACCGCCGACACCCGGAAGCCCCCCGCGTCCGTCGGCCCCGACACGAACACCCCGCCCAGCGCGGTCACCCGCTCCCGCATACCCACCAGACCGTTGCCGCCGCTCGGCAGCCCGGCGTCCGCCGCGCCACCCGCCGCGTCCGGGGCGCCGTTCTCCACCTGCATCGCGACCTCCTCGTCGCGATGCGCCAGCCGCACCATCACCTTGGCGCCCGCCGCATGCTTGTGGACGTTGGTCAGCGCCTCCTGGATCACCCGGTACGCCGTCTGCTCCACCTCGGGCGGATACACCCGTACGTCCCCCTGCACGGCGAGCTCCACCACCATGCCCGCCTGCCGCGACTGGCCCACGAGCACCTCGATGTCCGCGATGCACGGCCCGTCCTCCGCGGCGGCAGCGGCGGCGGCCGCAGCCGCCGCGCCCACCGCGGCCAGCGGCGGCACGTCCGCCTGCGCCCTCACCCGGCTCTCGCCGGAACGCAGCACCCCGAGCATCTCCCGCAACTCCGTCAGCGCCTGCCGGCCCATGTCCCCCACCAGCGCCGCGTTCTTCACGGCCTTCTGCGGGTCCTTCAACGCCACCGCCTGCAACGCCGCCGCGTGCACCACCATCAGACTCACCCGATGGGCCACCACGTCGTGCATCTCACGCGCGATGCGGGTCCGCTCCTCCTGACGCGCCCACTGCGCCCGCTGCTCCGCCCGGTCGGCCAGCAGCGACAGCTCCTGCTCCAGGCTGTCCGCCCGCTCCCGCAGACTCTCCATGAGCCGCCGACGGGCCCCTATGTAGAGGCCGAGCAGCACCGGAGGGGCCGTCAGCCCGAGAGACATGAAGACGGCCATCAACGGTACGTACGGTGCGCTGTAGTCCCCCGCCTCCACGTCCTGCCGTACGCGCACGAACGTCACGATGAACGTCGCGGACAGGGCCATCCCCGCCAGCGTCGCCGTGATCCGCCGCGGCACGTCGGAGGCGGCGAGCGTGTACAGCCCGACGAGCCCCATCAGAAAGCCCATCTCGGCCGGCGTGGTCGCGATGGACACCAGGACGACGGCGATCGGCCACCGACGTCTCAGCACCAGCACGGACCCGACCGCCAGCCCGAACAGCACGCCCAACGGCACGGGCAGCGCGGCCTGATCCGCGAACCCCACACCTTGTAGCGCGCACTCGACGGCGGAGGCGACGGCAAGTCCCACGTCCAGCACGGCACTGCGCCGCCGTCTCCACCACAGCGGACCCCGGGCGGTCGAACCCGAGGCCTCCTGCTGTGCCCCCGTTGTGGTCATGTGTTCCAGCCTACGGGCGGGTGCGAGTCATTTTCACGGGAGCACGACAGCATCCAGCGAGCTCGCTTCCGAGGAGGAATGCTCCAGATCCGCTCGAACTGGTGAATCGACCAGAGTTTCGACCCGGACGTCCGCATTCCGGATGACGATCACCGTCACTCGCGAGCGGATGCGCGTCCACGCCACCCGGGAGCACCGACCTTTACCGTCGCACAGAGGGCACTTGGTACGGCATAGTGTTGGGTGCCCAAACAGGCGCCTGGCCATTTCGTCCGGTTCAGTCGCCTTTGGTCCCCTGTGGTGTAATTGGCAGCACTGAGGCTTTTGGTGCCTTATGTCCGGGTTCGAGTCCTGGCGGGGGAGCTGTTCGCCTTCGGGTCCTGGCCTACCGGTCGGGACCCGTGCTCGTTTCCGGCCCGAAACCCCCCGGTATCCTTCGGATGTCCCACCACCCGAAGCCGAAGGGCATTCCCGTGAGCGCCAATCGCCCGGCAGCCGTCGTCGTCCTCGCAGCGGGTGAGGGCACCCGCATGAAGTCGAAGACTCCCAAGGTCCTGCACGAAATCGCCGGACGTTCGCTCGTCGGACACGTCGTGTCCGCGGCACGTGAGCTCGGCCCCGAGCAGCTCGTGGTGGTCGTCGGGCACGCACGGGAGCAGGTAGAGGCGCACCTCGGGGAGCACTACGCGGGCACCCGTACCGCCTTCCAGGCCGAGCAGAACGGCACCGGGCATGCCGTGCGGATGGGACTCGAGGAGCTCGGCGGCCGCCCTGAAGGGACCGTCGTCGTCGTGTGCGGCGACACCCCGCTGCTCTCCGGCGCCACCCTCTCCGCGCTGGCCGCGACGCACTCCGCCGACGGCAACGCCGTGACCGTGCTGACCGCCGAGGTGCCGGACTCCACCGGCTACGGACGCATCGTGCGGGACGCCGCCACCGGCACCGTGACCGCGATCGTCGAGCACAAGGACGCCACCGGCGAGCAGCGCGCGATCCGTGAGATCAACTCCGGTGTGTTCGCGTTCGACGGGCAGCTCCTCGCCGACGCCCTGACGAAGGTGCGGACGGACAACAGCCAGGGCGAGGAGTACCTGACCGACGTGCTCGGGATCCTGCGCGAGGCGGGCCACCGGGTCGGCGCGTCCGTGGCCGGCGACCACCGCGAGATCCTCGGCATCAACAACCGGGTACAGCTGGCGGAGGCCCGCAAGCTGATGAACGAGCGGCTGCTGGAGCAGGCCATGATGGCCGGCGTCACGGTCGTGGACCCGGCTTCGGTGATCGTCGACGTGACGGTGACGTTCGAGCCGGACTCGGTGGTGCACCCCGGTACGCAGCTGCTGGGCACCACGCACATCGCGGAGGGCGCGGAGGTCGGTCCGAACTCGCGTCTGACGAACACGATCGTGCGTGCGGGCGCCCGGGTGGACAACACGGTGGCGGATTCGGCCACCGTGGGCGAGGGCGCCTCGGTGGGCCCGTTCGCCTACCTGCGGCCCGGCACCCGTCTCGGCGTGAAGGCCAAGGCGGGCACGTTCGTCGAGATGAAGAACTCGTCGATCGGTGAGGGCACGAAGGTGCCGCACCTGTCGTACGTTGGCGACGCGACGATCGGCGAGTACACGAACATCGGCGCCGCGAGCGTCTTCGTGAACTACGACGGGGAGTCGAAGCACCACACGACGATCGGGTCGCACTGCAAGACGGGCTCGGACAACATGTTTGTGGCTCCTGTCACGGTCGGGGACGGTGCTTACACCGCCGCGGGCTCCGTGATCACGAAGGATGTGCCGGCGGGTTCGCTGGCCGTCGCCCGCGGCCAGCAGCGGAATATCGAGGGTTGGGTGGCTCGCAAGCGCCCCGGAAGCGCGGCCGCCCAGGCTGCCGCGGCGGCAACGGAACAGGTCGCCGAGGAGAACTGACCGAAAACGGCTGCGTCGAACTCGGCGTACCGTGATACGTGCACACAAAATTCGGCTGGCTCGCGTCCAGGACCCTGGTGCCCTGACCTCCGCGACCAGAGAACACGTCTGAGGAGACAGTGCTGTGACCGGGATCAAGACGACCGGCGAGAAGAAGCTGATGCTCTTCTCCGGCCGCGCCCACCCCGAGCTGGCCGAGGAGGTTGCACACCAGTTGGGTGTGGGCCTCGTCCCGACGAAGGCTTTCGACTTCGCCAACGGCGAGATCTACGTCCGCTTCCAGGAGTCCGCCCGTGGTGCGGACTGCTTCCTGATCCAGAGCCACACGGCGCCCATCAACAAGTGGATCATGGAGCAGTTGATCATGATCGACGCTCTGAAGCGGGCCTCCGCCCGGAGCATCACCGTGATCATCCCGTCCTACGGCTACGCCCGTCAGGACAAGAAGCACCGCGGCCGTGAGCCGATCTCGGCCCGTCTGATCGCGGACATGCTGAAGTGCGCGGGTGCCCACCGCATCCTCACGGTGGACCTCCACACGGACCAGATCCAGGGTTTCTTCGACGGCCCCGTGGACCACCTGTCGGCGCTGCCGGTGCTCGCCGACTACGTGGGCGCCAAGGTCGACCGCAACAAGCTGACGATCGTCTCCCCGGACGCCGGCCGTGTGCGTGTGGCCGACCGCTGGTGCGACCGACTGGACGCGCCGCTGGCGATCGTCCACAAGCGCCGCGACAAGGACGTCGCCAACCAGGTGACCGTCCACGAGGTCGTCGGTGAGGTCGAGGGCCGCGTCTGCGTGCTGGTCGACGACATGATCGACACGGGTGGCACGATCTGCGCCGCGGCGGACGCGCTCTTCGCGCACGGCGCGGAGGACGTGATCGTGACGGCGACGCACGGCATCCTGTCCGGGCCGGCGGCGGACCGCCTGAAGAACTCGAAGGTGAGCGAGTTCGTCCTGACGAACACGCTGCCGACCCCCGGCGAACTGGAGCTCGACAAGATCAAGGTGCTGTCGATCGCGCCGACGATCGCCCGTGCCGTGCGCGAGGTCTTCGAGGACGGCTCCGTGACGAGCCTCTTCGAGGAGCAGGCGTGACGGACGGACGCGACGGCCGGCCGTAACGGCCAGGCGTAACGTTCCGCAAGGGCCGCCCCGCATTGCGCGGGGCGGCCCTTGCGCATGCCGGAGTGATCCACTTTGGGCTTGAGGGAGCGTGCTGGGTAGACTGCTGAAGTTGCTCGGCGAGGGAGGCCGCACTTTCGTGCGGCGGTCCGTTATCGACGCGCTCTTCGTAGCAGGCCTGTCGTGGCCGGGTGACCGCCACCAGATTTCTGCTCAATACGAGGAGTGCACATGTCCGAGGTGAAGCTCACCGCCGAGCGCCGTTCCGAGTTCGGCAAGGGCGCTGCCCGCCGTATCCGCCGCGACAACAAGGTCCCCGGCGTCCTCTACGGTCACGGCACCGACCCGGTCCACGTCACGCTGCCGGGCCACGAGCTGCTGCTCGCCCTGCGCACCCCGAACGTCCTGATCTCCCTGGACCTCGGTGGCTCGAACGAGCTGGCCATCCCGAAGGCCGTGCAGCGCGACCCGCTGAAGGGCTTCCTGGAGCACGTCGACCTGCTGCTCGTGAAGCGCGGCGAGAAGGTCAGCGTCGACATCCCGGTCCACACCGAGGGTGACCTGGCGCCGGGCGCCTTCCTGGTCGAGCACGTGCTGAACGCCCTGCCGGTCGAGGCCGAGGCCACCCACATCCCCGAGTCCGTCTCGGTCTCCATCGAGGGCCTGTCCGCCGGTGACTCCGTCCTGGCCAAGGACATCACCCTGCCCAAGGGCACCACGCTGACGGTCGAGGACGACACCGTCGTCCTGCAGGTCCTGGCCGCGCAGGCCGAGGAGCCGGCCGCCGAGGGCGCCGAGGCCGCGGGCGAAGAGGCTGCCGAGGCCTGAGCCGTAAGCTCTTCCCGAGCTTGACGACTGTTGACGGGGTGGCGGGCTGCGGCCCGCCACCCCGTTCCCCTGTTCACGGCCATCTCTACGAGGAGACGCAGCACAGATGTCCGACACGAACGCGCCTTGGCTGATCGTCGGTCTCGGCAATCCCGGGCCCGGGTACGCGGCGAACCGCCACAACGTCGGCTTCATGGTGGCGGACCTGCTGGCGGAGCGCATCGGTGGCTCGTTCAAGCGCGCCCAGAAGGCTCAGGCGCAGGTGCTGGAGGGCCGGATCGGGGCTCCGGGGCCGTCGAACCGGCGGGTGATCCTTGCCAAGCCGATGTCGTACATGAATCTGTCCGGCGGCCCGGTGACGGCGCTGCGTGACTTCTACAAGGTGCCGACGGCGAACATCGTCGCCATCCACGACGAGCTGGACATCGACTTCGGCACGCTGCGGCTGAAGCTGGGCGGCGGGGACAACGGGCACAACGGTCTGAAGTCCATGACCAAGGCGATGGGCCCGGACTACCACCGGGTGCGCTTCGGCATCGGCCGGCCGCCCGGGCGGATGCAGGTGGCGGACTTCGTCCTGAAGGACTTCTCCTCGGCGGAGCGCAAGGAACTCGACTACTTCGTGGACCGTGCGGCCGACGCGGTGGAGTGCCTGGTGATCGACGGCCTGGAGCGGGCGCAGGGGACCTACAACTCCTGACCTGATCAAGGCTCCGGGTCCGGCGTGGGCTGCTGACCGTCGCGGCGCTCTCCCGCCACTGGGGTGCGGGTGTCACGCCAGGTCCCGTGCCGTGCAAGAAGGTTCATGTGGATATCGACTTGCTGCCGTGATCGTCGCCACCGGGTCGCGGATCCCCGCGAGGCGGCGGAGCACGACGCAAAGTCACTGAAAACGCTGTCCGCCGCGCGCGGGATGTACCGGAAGCCATTGCCGAGCCCATCGTCGAACTCACCGCACAGGGCCTGGGCAACCGCCCGGCCGCAGATCAGTGGAGGAATCTGGTGGCCGTGGATCTTTCTTTCTACACGTCTCCGCTCTCCGAGGAGATCCGGGACGAGGGCCGCGCGGAGAGCCTCGCGGATGCCATCCTTCTCGTCCTGCAGCAGCGGGGCCTCGACGTCCCCGACGAGGCCCGCGAGCGGGTCGCCACCTGCAACGACACGCAGCTGATGCGCACGTGGCTCGCCCGCGCGGTGACTGCCGCTTCCGCCGAGGCGATCTTCAGGCAGGAGTAGCAGCGGACTTCGGTGACCGCCTCCATGCGCTCCTCCCGGCGGGCACACGACCCGGTACCGATGAGCCGCTGCCCGGTCGTGCGGGGCGCGTGCCTCGGCCCGCGTCCGGGCGTCGCGCGGCCTGTCCCCGACCAGCCGGAGTTGACCCGGCGTAGCCCCATGGCCAAGGATCGCGGCCCATGAAGCGGAACTCCTCCGGCCGGATACTGGTCCACGCACGCAACGCGGCGATGGCGCTCGTCGCCCTCCTGCTGCTGGTCGCAGGTTTCTGGTCGTCCTGGGGCACTGCCCAGCACATCCTGCTCTCCAAGGGCCGTGAGCACGGCACGCTCACCGTCTCCCGGTGCGACGACGACACCTGCACGGGCGCCTACACGCCCCAGGACCCGGCGCCCGACCGCGCGAACGTGACGATCGAGAAGTCCGTCGCGGTGAAGAAGGGCGTCACGCTGGCCGTCGTCCTGAAGCCCGGCACGGTCGAGGCGGTACGCACGGGCCCGGCCGGCGGTCTGTACGCGTGGGTGCCCCTGGGCGGGGCGCTGCTGCTCGCGGCCCTGGTGATCGGCGGCGGACTGCGGCTGACACGGCTCGCTTGGGGTGCGGCGGGTGTGGGCGGGGCGATGCTGCTGGCGTCGTTCCTGGCGCTCTGACGGTCCGGGCCCCGTACGGAGGCATCGGGCGGGCAGCTTCCCGGTTCGGGCCCGGTAGCGGAACGGTGCATTCACCCGATCGTTATCAGGACTATCGGGATGAGGGTGAACTCATGGTATGTATGCGGCACTTCGCCTCTTGACTGGTTCCCCGGTTCACAGGACGCTGAGCCGCCACCTCCCACGGCCCCTCCACTTCACCTGCCCCAGAGGTATCTCAATGCCCATTCTCAGGACCCGCTGGGCGGCCGCAGCGCTTCCCGCGGCGGCTTCTCTGCTCCTCGTCGCAGGCGCTGCTCCGGCGCTCGCCACCGGCAGCGACCCGTACACCGTGGAGCTGCGTCAGCCGCTTCCGCGTACCGCCACCACGCAGGACGGGGCAGCTCCGCAGGAGGACAACTGCCCCGGTGTCCCGGACGGCAAGGACGGCTGGCACTTCGTGCTGCCCGGCAACGAGTCGGTCTTCGTCAAGCTGACGGTGACGTTCGAGCCCGGCGGGCAGCAGGTCCTCACCTCGTTCGGCCCGCCCTCCGACAAGCACGCCTACGTCGCCTCGGAGCCGGGGGCCACGCTCACCGCTGTCACCGCCGAGGTCAAGGGCGGCGATCTGAAGAAGTTCAACCTCTCGCACACCTGCCCGGCGCAGGGGTCCGGTCCGGGCGAGCCGAGCGACAAGCCGTCCGACAAGCCGAGCGACAAGCCCGGCGAGGAGCCCAGCGGCAAGCCGTCCGACAAGCCCGGCGAGGAGCCGAGCAGCACGCCGGGCGCGCCCGACGCGTCGAGCCCGGCCGCCTCCGCGCCCGCCGGCAGCGACGGTTCCGCGCCGTCCGCCGACGACGCGGCCGGTGACCTGGCGGAGACGGGCAACGGCGCGCCGATCGGCGCGCTCGCGGCCGCTGCCGCGGCCCTCGTCGCCACCGGCGGCTACCTGCTGGCGCGGCGCCGCACGGCCGGCCGTCAGCACTGAGTGGACGGCACCGTGAACGACGGTGCCTGAACGACGGTGCCTGAACGACGGTGCCCCCGCCGGCCGCTGCACGTCAGCGGCTGGCGGGGGCACCTTCATGTCACCCGGCGTCAGCCGGTGTTGCGCAGGCCCGCCGCGACGCCATTGACCGTCAGCAGCAGGGCACGGGCCAGCAACGGGTCCGCCTCCTCGCCGCGTTCGGCCGCGTCGCGCTGACGCTTGAGCAGCGCCACCTGGAGGTAGGAGATCGGGTCCAGATAGGCGTCCCTGATGGCGAACGTCTGCTGGAGCACGGGGTTGGAGCCGAGCAGTTCGTCGTTGCCCGTCACCTTCAGCACCTCGCTGACGGTGAGCGCGTGCTCGGCCTCGATGGCCTCGAAGACATGCTTCAGGTTCTCCGGCACCAGCGTGTCGACGTAGTGGCGGGCGATCCGCAGGTCCGTCTTGGCCAGCGTCATCTCCACGTTGGCGATGAAGTTGCGGAAGAAGTGCCAGTTGCCGTGCATCTCCGCGAGCACGGTGTCCAGACCGGCCTCGCGCAGCGCCTTGAGGCCGGAGCCGACACCGAACCAGCCCGGCACGATCTGCCGCGACTGCGTCCAGCCGAACACCCACGGGATGGCCCGCAGTCCGTCGAGGCCGGCGCCGGAGTCGGGGCGGCGCGAGGGCCGCGAGCCGAGGTGCAGTTCGGCGAGCTGGTCGACGGGGGTGGCGGCGAAGAAGTACGCCGGCAGGTCCGGGTCCTCGACGAGCCTGCGGTAGGCGGCGTGCGCGGCGTCGGAGACGGTGTCCATGGCCGCGTCCCAGCGCGACAGCGCCTCGTCGGACTGGCGGGGCGCCGTGTGCAGGGCGGAGGCCTGGAGCGTGGCGGCGACCGTCAGTTCGAGGTTCTCCCTGGCCAGGGACGGGATCAGATACTTGTCGGAGATGACCTCGCCCTGCTCGGTCACCTTGATCTCGCCCTCGAGCGTGCCCCAGGGCTGCGCGAGGATCGCGTCGTGGGAGGGGCCGCCACCGCGGCCGACGGTGCCGCCGCGGCCGTGGAAGAGGCGCAGCCGCACGCCGTGGCGGTGGGCGACGTCACGCAGCCTGCGCTGGGCGCGGTGGATCTCCCACTGGCTGGTGGTGATGCCGCCGAACTTGGAGGAGTCGGAGTAGCCGAGCATGACCTCCTGGACGTCGCCGCGCAGCGAGACGAGCCGCCGGTAGGAGGGGTCGGCGAGCATGCCCTCGAGGATGACGTCCGCGGCCTTCAGCTCGTCGGTGGTCTCCAGCAGCGGCACGATGCCGATCTTGGCCCAGCCGGCGTGCAGGTCGATCAGACCGGCCTCGCGGGCGAGGACCGCCGCGGCGAACACGTCGTCCGCGCCCTGGCACATCGAGATGATGTACGACTCGATGACCTCGGGGCCGAACCGCTCGAAGGCCTCCTTGACCGTGTGGAAGACGCCGAGGGTCTTCTGTCCCGCGGCGTCCAGCGGTGCCGGGGTGGGCGCGAGGGGCCGCCGGGAGCGGAGCTCCTTGGCGAGCAGCTTCTGCCGGTAGTCGCGCGGCATGTCCGCGTACCGCCACGACTCCTCGCCCAGCCGGTCGAACAGCTGGCCGAGGGCGTGGTGGTGGGCGTCGGCATGCTCGCGGACGTCCATGGTGGCGAGCTGGAGGCCGAACGCGGAGAGGGTGCGGATGACCCGGTCCATGCGGCCGTCGGCGAAGAGCCCGCCGCGGTGCTCGCGCAGCGAGGTCTGGATGAGGGTGAGGTCGCTGATCAGCTCGGCGGTGCCGAGGTAGTCGCGGCCCTCTTCGTGCGGGGTGCCCTTGGCGAGGCGCTCGCGGGTGTTGACGAGCTTCTGGCGGATGCAGGTGGCCTTGAGCCGGTAGGGCTCCTCCGCGTTGAGGCGCTTGTAGCGGGGGCTGATCTCGGGCAGCCGCTCGAGGTCCGTCTGCAGGGAGGCGAGCAGTTCCTCGGTCGCCCCGGCGTAGCGGATGGAGTTGGACAGCAGTCCACGCAGGTAGTCGATGACCTCGATGGCGTCGGTGATGCCGTGCTCGTGCTGGAGGATCAGCACGTCCCAGGTGACGGCGGGCGTGACGTTGGGGTTGCCGTCGCGGTCGCCGCCGATCCAGGTGCCGAAGGTGAGCGGCCGGGTGCCGGGCGGCAGCTCGACGCCGACGCGCTCCAGCTCGGCGGCGAGGTCCTCGAGGACGTCGCCGACGGCGCCCGCGTGCAGTTCGTCGAGGTAGTAGATGGCGTTGCGCGCCTCGTCCGCGGGCTCCGGGCGGACGACGCGCAGCTCGTCGGTCTGCCAGATCAGGTCGATGCTCTCGGCGAGGCGCAGGTCGTGGCGGCGCCGGTCGGAGGCGATGACCGGGGTTTCCAGCAGCTCGGCGATGCGGCGGAGCTTGTTGAGCACGGAGCGCCGGGCGGCCTCGGTCGGGTGCGCGGTGAACACCGGCCGCACGTTGAGGTTCCTGACGGTCTCGCGTACGTGCTCGGGGTCGCCGTCCTTGAGCATGTCGGCGGTGCGGGCCAGCAGGCCGCCCTCGGCGGCGCGGCGCTCGCGCATCTCGTGGCCGCGGTGCACCTGCTCGGTGACGTTGGCCAGGTGGAAGTACGTGGAGAAGGCGCGGACCAGCTTGGCCGCGGTCTCCAGGTCGGTGTCGCCCAGCAGCTCGGCGGCGGCCTCACCGTCGGTGCGTGTCAGGGCGCGGACCCGCTCGACGAGGTCGAGAAGCTCCGGGCCCTCCTGGCGGACGAGGGTCTCGCCCAGAAGATCGCCCAGTCGGCGGATGTCGGCACGCAGTTCTGCACTGGCGGTGGGGGTCTGGTCGGCACTGCTCACAGGTGCGGCTCCTTGCAGTGTTTGAGCACGTCTGGAGGGGTACTGGAGGCTTGCGGACCGCGCTGTCCGACGCCATCCAGGATAGGTGGCCGTTTTCCCGGCGTTGTCCACAGGTCTCTTGCCGCGCCGCCGTGCACTGCCATACTTACGTCGCCGTAGGTTACGGATCCGTAGCCAGGCGTCCGTCCCCTCCCTCCCCACCCCCAGGGAACCCTCATGACCACAAGCCCTGATCTGCTGGACGACGTAGCCGGCACTCCGGACTCCCCTCTCCCCTCGGCCACCCGGGGCGGAGACAGCAAGCGGTCGATCGAGCAGATCACTCTGCTCCTGTTCATCACGGTCCCGTTCCTCGCGCTCCTGGCGGCGGTGCCGCTGGCCTGGGGCTGGGGCGTGAGCTGGCTCGACATCGGCCTGCTGGTGGCCATGTACTACATCGGCTGCCACGGCATCACCATCGGCTTCCACCGCTACTTCACCCACGGCTCGTTCAAGGCGAAGCGGCCGCTCCGCATCGCCCTGGCGATCATGGGTTCGCTGGCGGTCGAGGGACCGCTGGTGCGCTGGGTGGCCGACCACCGCAAGCACCACAGGTTCTCGGACGCCGAGGGCGACCCGCACTCCCCGTGGCGGTTCGGCGAGACCGTCCCGGCGCTGATGAAGGGCCTGTGGTGGGCGCACATCGGCTGGATGTTCGACGAGGAGCAGACGCCGCAGCACAAGTACGCACCGGATCTGATCAAGGACCCGGTGCTCCGCCGGATCTCGCGCGACTTCATCTACTGGACCATCCTGTCGCTGGCGATCCCGCCCCTGGTCGGCGGCCTGGTGACGATGTCGTGGTGGGGCGCGTTCACCGCCTTCTTCTGGGGCTCACTGGTCCGTGTGGCGCTGCTGCACCATGTGACCTGGTCGATCAACTCCATCTGCCACGCCGTGGGCAAGCGCCCCTTCAAGTCCCGCGACCGCTCGGGCAACGTGTGGTGGCTGGCGGTGCTGTCCTGCGGTGAGTCGTGGCACAACCTGCACCACGCCGATCCGACGAGCGCGCGGCACGGCGTGCTGCGCGGCCAGGTCGACTCCAGCGCACGGCTGATCCGCTGGTTCGAGAAGGCCGGCTGGGCCTACGACGTGCGCTGGCCGCAGCAGTCCCGTCTCGACGCCCGCCGCGACGACTCCGACGAAGCCCGCCGCAAGGGCGATGCCGTAAACGCGGCATGATTGACATCGTGGCGAGTGACGGAAGTATCGGCAGTCCGGACAAGACCAGGGCGTCGGGCGGCAGGCGCGCCCGACGGGTACGCATGACCGGCGCGGAGCGCCGTGAGCAGTTGTTGGACATCGGCCGCACCCTTTTCGCGGAGAAGGGCTTCGAGGGCACGTCCGTCGAGGAGATCGCGGCCAAGGCGGGGGTGTCCAAGCCGGTCGTGTACGAGCACTTCGGCGGCAAGGAGGGGCTCTACGCGGTCGTGGTGGACCGCGAGATGCGCCAGTTGCTCGACATGGTGACGGGGGCGCTGACCGCCGGGCATCCGCGTGAGCTGCTGGAGCAGGCGGCCTTCGCGCTGCTGGACTACATCGAGGCGTACACGGACGGTTTCCGCATCCTGGTGCGTGATTCGCCCGTCGCCCAGTCGACGGGCACGTTCGCCTCCCTCATCAGCGACATCGCCACCCAGGTCGAGGACATCCTGGGCATGGAGTTCAAGAACCGCGGTTTCGACCCCAAGCTGGCCCCGCTGTACGCGCAGGCGCTGGTCGGCATGGTTGCCCTCACGGGCCAGTGGTGGCTCGACGCGCGCCGTCCGAAGAAGGCCGAGGTGGCGGCGCATCTGGTGAATCTGGCGTGGCACGGGCTCGACGGTCTGGAGCAGAAGCCGAGGCTGATAGGCCATCGCAAGAACTGACCCGTTTTCCCGTACATCCCTCCACCCCTGTTGATCGTCTAAGCAGTGCCACGGCCCCGGATCGGGCCGTGAAGCGATCATCTTCCCTGGGGGGACTTTGACTTCTGTGAACCTGGGCCGCCGTCCCGCGCCGACGGGCCGGCGCATCGCGGCCTGCACGGCACTCGCTCTCGCCGCGGGCATGCTCCTCGCCACCCCGGCGAGCGCGGATGACGCTCCCGTACGGCCGCTGCCGGCCGAGAAGCCGGCGGCGGACGCCGGCCGGGCGCAGGTGACCCTGCCGAACCTGCGCACCGACAAGGACCGCTCCGCCGCCTCGGCGGACGCGGCGCTCGCCGTGGCGCGGCCGCGCAGCGACGTGGACGGCGACGGCATCAGCGACGTCCTGTACCGGGGCATCGGCGGTCAGTGGTGGCTGGAGGCCTCGGCCTCCGCGGGCGGGGAGTACCTCTTCGACTACACCGAGGAGTCCTTCAAGGACGTGTTCTCCCTCGCCGGGCTGCAGTCCGCGGCGCCGGAGAGCCCGACGCACTTCACCCTGTCGACGACCGGCCGGCTCACCGCGTACCGGTCCGACCTCACGAGCGGCTACTCCTTCTGGTCGGGCAACGGGTGGAACATCTACAACAAGGTGTTCTCGCCCGGCGACCTGACCGGTGACGGCGTCGGTGACGTGCTGGCGCGCACCCACGGCGGCGACCTGTGGCTGTACAAGGGCACCGCGGACCTGTCCACGCCGCTGTCGGCGCGGGTGAAGGTCGGCAGTGGCTGGCAGGCCTACGACCAGATCGTCGGCGTCAACGACGTCAACAACGACGCGATCGCGGACCTGTACGCCCGTACGCCCTCCGGTGACCTGTACTTCTACTCGGGCACCGCGGAGGCCCAGCGCCCGTTCAAGGAGCGGGTCAAGGCGGGTCACGGCTGGCAGATCTACAACACGATCACCAGCTTCGACGACATCGACGGTGACGGTCTCGGTGACGTGGTCGGCCGCTCGCCCTCCGGCACGATCTACTCCTACATCGCCGACGGCACGGGGAACCTCAAGCCCCGTGAGCAGCTCGGCACCGGCTGGGAGGCGGTGTCCCAGTTCGCCGGGGCGGGCAACAACCCGGCGTGGGGCAAGCGCGAGGTCTTCGGGGTCGACAAGTCCGGCGTGCTCTACGCCTACCACGCCCTGAACAACGGCCGGCTCAGCGCGCGCGAGCAGCTCGGCAGCGGCTGGCAGGGCGCGAAGCTGACGCTGTCCTCGTCCGTCGACAACGACGGCTATGCCGACCTGTTCGAGGTCTACGACGGCGGTCTCTACAACCTGTCGTACGGCTACGAGGGCGCCTACCTGGGCAAGGGCTGGCAGATCTACAACGCCCTCGTCGGCCCCGGCGACCTGTCGGGTGACGGCAAGGGCGACCTGCTGGCGCGCGACTCCTCGGGCGTCCTGTGGCTCTACCAGGGCAACGGCAGCGGTACCGCCGTGGCTCCCCGGATCAAGATCGGCACCGGCTGGAACGGCTACAACGCCATCGTCGGCGCAGGTGACATCACCGGTGACGGCTTCGCCGACATCGTGGCCCGCACCCCCGCCGGCCAGCTGTACCTCTACAAGGGCCACGGCCAGGCGGGCTGGGTCTTCGAGTCCCGGCAGCTGATCGGCAGCGGCTGGCAGGGTTACAACAAGCTGGTGGCGCCCGGTGACATCACCGGCGACGGTCGCGCCGACCTGCTGGCGACCACCTCCGGCGGCACGCTCTACCGCTACGACGCCGACGGCAAGAGCCCGTTCAAGCCGCGTGTCTCGATCGGCACCGGCTGGAACACGTACGCGTCCCTGCACTGATCCCGTGTGAGACCGTGAAGCGCCCCCGCCCCCGGCGGGGGCGCTTCACGTTCCCGGGGAAACGGGCCCGGGAGAGCGGGTCACGACACCTTGCGTGCGACGGCGAAGATCCGCCGGAAGGGGAACACCGTGCCGTGGGGGCCGGGCGGGTACGCCTTGCGGAGCAGGTCCCGGTACTGGGCCAGGAACTCCTCCTGCGCCGCCGGGTCGTCCGCGAGCTCGGTGAGCACGGGCCGCAGGGCGGTGCCTTTCACCCAGTCCAGCACCGGGTCCTCGCCGCCGAGGAGCTGGAGGTACGTGGTCTCCCAGGCGTCCGCGTCGCAGCCGAGGTCGGCGAGGCGGGTGAGGTAGTCGGCCGGCTCCAGGATGTGGACGTAGCGCCGGCCGTGATCGCCGAGGCGGGCGCGCCACTGCGGGGTCTCGCAGAGTTCGCCGAGCAGGGCGTGGCTGGGCGAGGTGAAGTTGCCGGGGACCTGGAAGGCGAGGGTGCCGCCGGGGGCGAGACCGTCGAGCCAGACGGCGAACGACTCGGGGTGGTTGGGCACCCACTGGAGGGCCGCGTTGGAGACGATCAGGTCGTAGGGCTCGTCCGGGGTCCAGTGCGCGGCGTCGGCGGGCCGGAAGTCCAGCCAGCCGCCGCCCGCCGTGGTGCCCGCGTACTCCTTCTCGGCCTGGGCGAGCATGTCCGGGGAGAGGTCGAATCCGGTGATGTGCGCGTCGGGCCACCGGTCGGCGAGCAGTGCGGTGACATTGCCGGGGCCGCAGCCGATGTCGGCGATCCGGGCGGGACGGCCGACGGCGGGCAGCGCGGGTATGCGGGCGAGCATGTCCAGGAAGGGACGGGTGCGGTGCCCGGCGTGGCGGAGGTACTGCTCTGGGTCCCAAGTGGGCGCGGAATGCATGCTGAAGTCCCCCTCGCAGGAACGGAAAGCCGAAACGGAAGCGTGTTCCGGCCCGACCATGCCCAATAGTCCACAAAAATATATCTTGACGTCAAGAGACTTCATGTCGACAGACCCTCTACACTGATCGACATGGAGGACGAGGTCGATCGACTGGTCGCAGCATGGCGCCGTGAGCGCCCGGACCTCGACGTGGAACCGCTCGAGGTGCTCAGCCGCGTCTCCCGGCTCGCCCGCCATCTCGACCGGGCCCGCCGAATCGCGTTCTCGGAGCATCAGCTCGAGCCGTGGGAGTTCGACGTGCTCACCTCGCTGCGGCGGGCCGGCGCCCCGTACCAGCTCTCGCCCGGCCAGCTGCTCACCCAGACGCTGGTGACCTCCGGGACGATGACCAACCGCATCGACCGCCTCGCCAAGAAGAACCTGGTCGAGAGGCTGCCGGACCCCAGCGACCGGCGCGGCGTCCTGGTACGGCTGACCCCGGAGGGCCGCGACCGTGCCGATCAGGCACTGGCCGGGCTGCTCGCCCAGGAGCGGGCGATCCTCTCCGAGCTCTCGAGCGCCCAGCGCGCGGAACTGGCCGCGCTGCTACGCCAGTTGACCGCCCCGTTCGACAACATCCCCGGCTAGGGCCGGGCCCGGGCCCAGATCGGCGGGCCCCACACCGGCCCGGCGGGCCAGCGCGACGGCGGCGAGCGTGGAGTGCACGCCCAGCTTCCCCAGCACGTTCTGCATATGCGTACGAACGGTGTGCGGCGACAGGAAGAGGCGCTCGGCGACGGCTTTGCGCCCCAGGCCCGCGACCATGCAGCGCAGCACCTCCTGCTCGCGCGGGGTCAGCGACTCCACCAGCCGCTCGCTCTCCGTGCGGTGCTTGCGTGCCGCGGTCATCTCTCGCAGTACGCCGGTGAGCAGCGCCGGCGCCAGGTGCGTCTCGTCCCGCAGCACCCCGCGGATGACCGCCAGCAGTCGTTGCAGGGAGCAGTCCTTGGCGACCCATCCGGAGGCCCCCGCCTGGAGGGCCAGTGCCGCGCGCCGGGCGTCGTCCTTCTGTGCGAGGACGACCGGACGCAGCGCGGGATGGAGCGAGCGGACGCCCGTGACCAGGGCGATCCCGTCGACGACGGGAGCCGCGCCGGTCTCCGGCACCGCACGGGCGACCGGGGCGGCCCTCGGCGGCGGCACCGCGGCCGACGCACCCAGATCGGCGTCCACGAGCATCACGTCGAACCTGCGGCCTTCCGTCGCGGCGCGTTCCAGGCAGCGCAGCGCCGCGGGGCCGCTGCCTGCCGCGGCGACCTCCACATCGGGCTCCGCCGCCAGGGCCGCGGCGAGCGACTCGGCGAAGATTCGGTGGTCGTCCACGACCAGCACCCGGATACGAACCACAGGACACCCCCAGTGTCGGAGGACGGACCGGCACGGGTACGCCGCCCGGGGGACGGAGGGTACAGCGCATCGCCCGGCCGCCGCCGTGCTGTGACTGATACCCCGCCCCGGGCGCCGTACCCGGCTGTTTCGCCCCCTGATCGACACCGGCCCCCACCGGTGCTGTGGTTCAGAGTACGGACGGGCGCCGGTGACGGAAGGCTATTTGCAGAACTGATCGGCGGCGTTGCTGAGGGTGTGGCGGATGTTCCGAAACGACACCTGAGTGGACATGCGACGACTGGTTCTGCCCGGCCGGCGCGCAGAAAACGACGCGGGGCGGGCCGGGCGCACCCATGGTCGCCCGGCCCGCCCCGCGTTCCTCCCGGCCGGGCTTCCTCGAAGTTCCGCCTCTAGGACAGCCGGCGGGCCCCCGCGGACGGGACGGCGGTGAAGACGCGCGGCTGCTCCAGCGCGGCCGCCGCGAAGGCCTCTTCGACGGACTTCGCCACCAGCGGCGAGGCGGACGTCTCCGTCAGGACGATCGCCGACCCGCCGAAACCGCCGCCCGTCATCCGGGCCCCCAGCGCGCCGGCCGCCAGCGCCGTGTCGACGACCAGGTCCAACTCCCGGCAGGAGACCCGGAAGTCGTCACGCAGCGAGGCATGCCCCTCGGTCAGCACCGGGCCGATGGCCCTGACCTCGCCGGCCTCCAGGTGGGAGATCACCCGCTCCACCCGGTGGTTCTCGGTGACGATGTGCCGGACCAGCGCGCGCACTTCCGGGTCGTCGAGCCGGCCGAGGGCCTCGTCCAGCGCGTCGTACGGGACGTCCCGCAGGGCGTTCACCCCCAGCGCCGCCGCTCCCGCCTCGCAGCCGGCGCGCCGCTTGCCGTACTCACCATCGCTGTGGGCGTGCTTCACCCGGGTGTCCACGACGAGGAGTTCGAGCCCGTGGGCGGCCAGGTCGAAGGGGATCTGCCGCTGGGAGAGGTCCCTGGTGTCCAGGTACAGGGCATGGCCCTCGGTGCAGCAGGCGGAGGCGGTCTGGTCCATGATGCCGGTCGGGGCGCCGACGTAGACGTTCTCCGCGCGCTGGCACAGGCGGGCCGTGCGCCGGCGTTCCAGGCCGAGTTCGTACAGGTCGTTCAGGGCGAGGGCGGTGACGACCTCGATCGCCGCGGACGAGGAGAGCCCGGCGCCGGTGGGCACGGTCGACTCGAAGTGGATGTCGGCGCCGCCGACCCGGTGGCCGGCGTCGCGCAGCGCCCAGACGACGCCCGCCGGGTAGTCGGTCCAGCCGCCGGGGCCGCCGGGGGCGAGGTCGTCGACGCGCAGTTCGACCGGGCCGCCGTCCATGTCCGTGGAGGTCAGCCGCAGTACGCCGTCGTCGCGGCGCGACACGGTCGCCACCGTGGTGTGCGGAAGGATGAGGTTCACCCTGCCGGGTGCCGCCCACACACCCTCGCCCGTGGAACTCATGACCCGTTCTCCCTCCCGCGGGCGAATGCCCAGGCGTCGGACACGATGCCGGCCAGATCGGCACGGCTCGGCTTCCAGCCCAGGCGTTCCTGGGCCCTGGCGGCGGAGGCGACCAGGACGGCGGGGTCGCCGCCCCGTCGCTCCGCGACCACCTCGGGCACCGGGTGACCGGTGACCTCCCGTACGGTCTCGATGACCTCGCGCACCGAGAAACCGTTGCCGTTTCCGAGGTTGCAGATCAGATGTTCACCGGCGGTGGCGGCGTCGAGCGCGAGGAGATGGGCCTCCGCCAGGTCCGCGACGTGGATGTAGTCGCGGACGCAGGTGCCGTCCGGGGTCGGGTAGTCGTCGCCGTACACGGAGATCGACTCGCGCCGGCCGAGGGCGACCTGGAGCACCAGCGGGATCAGGTGCGACTCGGGGTCGTGGCGTTCGCCGTACGCGCCGTAGGCCCCGGCGACGTTGAAGTACCGCAGTGAGACGGCCGCGATACCGTGGGCCGCCGCCTCACCGGTGATCATGTGGTCGACCGCGAGCTTGGTGGCGCCGTAGGGGCTGGTGGGCGCGGTCGGGTCGGACTCGGTGATGGGGGTGGAGACCGGCTCGCCGTAGGTGGCGGCGGTGGAGGAGAAGACCAGTGTGCGCACGCCCGCCGAGCGCATGGCCGCGAGCAGTTCCATCGTGCCGCCGACGTTGTTCGCCCAGTACTTCTCCGGCCCGGCGACGGACTCGCCGACCTGGGAGAAGGCCGCGAAGTGCAGCACTCCGTCGTACGAGGCGTCCAGGTGGCGGGCGGCGTCCTGGATGCGGCCCTCGATGAACCCGGCGCCCGCGGGCACCCCTTCGCGGAATCCGGTGGAGAGGTCGTCGAGCACGGTCACCTGGTGACCGGCCTCCAGAAGGTGCTGTGCCACGACACTGCCGACGTATCCCGCACCACCTGTGACCAGGTACTTCTTGCTCACTCGCTCGCTACCTCTCGCAATCGCGTCGCCGCGGCCTCCGGCGGCACATCGTTGATGAACACGCTCATACCGGATTCGGAACCGGCGAGGAACTTCAGCTTGCCGGAAGTGCGGCGGATGGTGAAAAGCTCGAGATGGAGACCGAAGGCGTCCCTTCCCTCACCTTCGAACGGCGCCTGGTGCCAGGCGGCGATGTACGGCGTGGGCGGTTCGCCGGGCCCGAAGATCCGGTCGAAGCGTCTCAAGAGTTCCAGATAGATCTGCGGGAACTCCGTGCGGGCCGCGTCGTCCAGCGCCCGGAGGTCCGGCACCCGCCGCTTCGGGTGGAGGTGCACCTCGTACGGCCAGTGCGCCGCGTACGGCACGAAGGCGATCCAGTGCTCGCCCTCCAGCACCACCCGCACCCCCTCCTCGCGCTCGCGCCGGACGAGGTCGTCGAAGAGGTTGCGGCCGGTCGCGGCCCGGTGGGCGGCCAGCGAGCGGAGCATCAGCTCGGTCCGCGGGGTCACGAAGGGGTAGCCGTAGATCTGCCCGTGCGGGTGTCCGAGCGTGACGCCGATCTCGGCTCCGCGGTTCTCGAAGCAGAAGACCTGCTTGACCTGGGGCAGTTCGGCGAGCTCCGCCGTGCGGTCCGTCCACGCCTCGAGGACGAGCGCCGCCTGCTCCTCGGTGAGATCGGCGAAGGACGCGTCGTGGTCGGAGGTGAAGCAGACGACCTCGCAGCGGCCCGAGTCGCCGGCCAGCGAGGGGAAGCGGTTCTCGAAGACGGCGACGTCGTAGTCGGCTGCCGGGATCTCGCTGAGGCGGCCGTCGCGCGAGGGGCACAGCGGGCACTCGTCGGCGGGCGGGTGGTAGATGCGGCCCTGCCGGTGGGAGGCGATGGCGACCCGGTCGCCGAGCAGCACGTCGTGCCGGATCTCGGCCGTGGTGGAGACGGCGTCGAGAGGCCGGAGGTCGACGGCGTCGCGGACGGCGTCGTCGCGCGCGTCGTAGTAGAGCAGCTCACGACCGTCGGCGAGCCGGGTCGACGTCTTCTTCACACGGAACTCCCTCACCACTCCCATTCAACATAATCAAACACAAGAAATCACAACTCAACAGCGCGGTCAATGGGTGACCGCAGGCCGGCCCTGTCCGGGCAGCCCGCAGCAGCAAACAAAAGACATCAAGAGACGTGCCCGGCCCCGGGGCGTGACCCCGCAGACCGGCCTGACGGCCAGCCGGGCCCTAGTAGGCCGCGCCGGGACCGGACGTAGTCCCGTACGCCGCGCGGTCCAGCAGACCCGTACGGGCGGCGAGCGCCGCCGCCTCCAGCCGGGAGCCCACGCCCAGCTTCATCAGCACCCGCTGCACATGAGTGCGGGCCGTGCTCGGCGCGATCCCCATACCGACGGCGATCAGCCTGGTGTCCTCGCCCTCCGCGACCCGCACCAGCACCTCCACCTCGCGCGGCGTCAGCAGTTGCAGCAGTCGCTGGCCCTCGTCGTCCGGCTGCGCGACCGGGTTGAGCAGCTCGGCGAACGCGCCCTGGAGCAGCAGCGGCGCCACCACCGCCTCTCCCGCCCGCGCTTTCACCAGCGCCCGCTCCACGCCCTCGATGCGCTCGTCGTGGCGCACGTATCCGGATGCCCCGGCGGCGAACGCCGCCGCTATCCCGCGCGGGCTGGGGACCGGTCCGAGGACCACGACGGCCACCTGCGGCCGTTCCCGTTTGATGCGGACGACCGGGTCGAAGGCGCCGGGCTCCGCGGGCGTCGCCGTGCCCAGCAGGCACACCTCCGGGGCCCTGGCTATCACCAGCTCGGCTGCTCCGGCCGCGGGCGCCGCCGCCGCGAGCACCCGGTGCCCGCGCAGTTTCAGCGCGGAGGCGAGCGCCTCCGCGAGCAGCCTGTGGTCGTCGACCACCATGAGCCGAACGCCCATCGAGCAACCCCCGTCCCGCTGGAGTCGGCCCCCCGGCCGTCCACGGCTACCCCGTCAGTCCCGGCAAGGTACACGCTTGTTCGACATTGCGCGCCCCTAACTCGGCAGAAGCCCCCCGGAATGCCGAATTCTTCACCAAACAGGGCCACTTGAGAGCAGGCGTCAGGAAGACGGTCGGGGTACGACCGCGGCCCGGCCCCTCGCGTCTGCGAGGGACCGGGCCGCGGTGCGGATGAAGCGGTGGAACGGATCAGCTCTTCGGGCCGAAGGAGATCGCCATGAACTTCGACGAGCTCGAGCTGCCCGTGTCGGGCTCGCTCAGGGTGTCGTCCGCGATGAACAGTCGCCCGTTCTTGAAGTGGTACTCCGAGCCGGACTCCACGAAGCTCGTCTCGGCGTCCCGCACCGTCTTGTCCGCCGGGTTCACCAGCAGGACGGTCTCCTTCAGGGTGGCGCCGTTGATGCTGACGACCTGGCCGCCCTTGTCGTAGGGGGGCCACTTGTAGGCGATGATGTTGCCGCCGTCCATGCGCAGCGGCAGCGAGTGGTAGCCATCACCGGCGTCCGCACGGCCGCTGACGGCCTTTCCGGTCGCCAGGTCGAAGGCGATGATCTCGTTGGTGCGCGAGTAGGACTCGCCCGTTCCCTCGTGCTCCTCCGTCGGCAGGTAGATCCTGTCGTTGCCGACGACCACGAACTGGCAGCCCTCGACACCGTCGCTGGCGGAGCACCTCGCGAGGTACTTGTCGCCCGGCGCCGTGATCTTGGCGCGCAGCTTCCCGGTCTTGCCGTCGATCGAGAAGAAGTCCGAGATGCCGAACGTTCCCGTGTCACCGACGTCGGCGGCGACGACCAGCGGGTCGGAGGAGACGATCCGCGCGTCCTCGACACCGGCCGGCATCTTGAAGGACGAGAGCGGCGTGCCGTTCTCCGGGTTGAGCGGCTGGATGGTCACCTGGGCGTTGTCGTACGAGCCGCAGCGGCGTACCGCGACGAGCGCCTTGCCGCCGCCGTAGCCGATGTCCCGGCACTCCTCGGCGTCGACGGTGGGCTTCCAGCGGACGGCTCCGGTCGTCAGGTCGAACGCGGCGCTGCCGCCGAGGTATCCGGCCGCCACCGTGTTGCCGCTGAGGGTGACCTGGTCGAAGCGGGCCTTCTCGTCACCGCTCGCGCCGCCGGTGACGGACTTGCTCCACAGCAGCTTGCCGGCGGTGAGGTCGACGACGCCGACCTCGGAGCACGGCGGGTAGCCCTTGTCGCCCTTGGCCCGCTTCGTGGCCTCGAAGACGACGGCGGTCTTGTTGTCCTCGGTCGTGTGACGCGAGGCGGCACACACCTGTCCGGGCAGGTCGAGGGTCCACAGCACGGTGCCCTTGGCCACGTCGTGGGCCACGATCGAGTTGACGCTCGTCTTGACGAACGCCTTGTCGGTGACCCAGGAGCCCGGCACACCCGTCACGTCGAAGCGCGCGGGGATCGGCAGCTGGAAGGCGACCTTGGAGGCCGTGTCGGCCGGGGCCTTCTCCTTGCCGGGGCCGTCGGGGGCGGCCGGGGCGTCGTCGCCCTTTCCGCCCTTGCCGCCCTCGGTTCCGCCGGAGTTGTTCTTCGCCTCGTCCTGCTTGCCGCCGTCGTCCTTGGTGGACGAGTACAGGAAGCCGCCGCCGATGATCAGCACGATGGCGACGAAGGCGGCGATGACGATCTGCAGTTGCGTCCTGTTCAGCAGTCCGCCGCCCCCGGAGGGCGCGGCCGGCTGCGGCATCATCGGCTGCGTCGGCGCGCTGTACGCGGGCTGCGGGTGGCCGTAGGGCCCGCCCGGCGCCGGGCTCTGCGGCTGCGACTGGGGATAGCCGTAACCCGGCTCGGCGGGAGGCGGCGTCTGCGGATAGCCGTAGGGCGCTCCCGGCGCGGGGGTCTGCGGCTGCGGCGCGGGGGTTCCGTACCCGCCGGCCGGCTGCTGGGGCTCCTTGGCCAGACCGTAGCCGCCGCCCGAGGGTGGGCCGGGCGGCTGGCTCGGGGGCTGGTTCGGCGGGCCGGGCGGCTGGTTCGGCGGCGGGCCGGGCGGCTGACTGGGCGGTGGCGGCGGCTGCGTCATGGCTTGCTTACCTCTGGGGAACGGAAGGTGGGTCCTACGACGGCGGAATCGGTCACTGGCCGAAGCCCATCATGGTCTTCGTCTCCTTCTCGGCCTTGTCGTTGGGCGCGCTCACACGACCGCTGGCGATGAAGAACCGGCCGTCCGCGTACGCCATCTTCGGGGAGTAGAAGGAGTTCTCGATCTCGGCGGTCGAGGCCGGGTGCTGGAGCAGCGTCTTCGGCGCCCCACCGGTCGGCGCGACGGTGGCCACACCACCGCCCGTGTCGTACGAGGGCTGCATGTAGACGAGGACGTTGCCGCCCTCGATGCGCAGCGGCGTCATCTTGCGCTCACCGCCGGCCGGCGCCCGCCAGGCTTCCTTGCCGCTGTCGAGGCTGAAGGCGACGAGCTCGTTGGCCTTGCCGTAGTCGGTCTCCGTGGCCATGTAGAAGTGCTTCGCGTCGGCGGCGACACCGGTGCAGCCCTCGAGGTTCTGACCGAAGATGACGAACGCGCCGCCGCAGCGCGGCTGGAACTTGTCGTTCTTGCCGCCCGAGATCTGCGAGCGCAGCTTGCCGTTGTCGGTCAGCGCGATGATCGACCACTTCTTCTCCGGCTCACGCTGGGTGATGGAGATGACCAGCGGGCTCGCGGAGTAGACCTTGTCGATCTCCCAGCCCTCAGGGGTGTTGTACGTCCACCGGGGCTTGCCGCTGGCGGGGTCGATCTCCTGGAGCTGCTGCTTCGGCTTGTCGTAGTCGTCCGTGGGACAGCTCGCACCGGCCAGCAGCTTGGGGCCGCCGGCGAAGGCGAATGGCTTGCAGCCGCTGCCCGGCTTGCCGAAGAGCTGCTTGCCGTCGGCCATCGAGAAGCCGTAGGAGTTGCCGCTGCCGCCCACCGCGAGCGTGGTGCCACTGATGGCCAGGGTGAAGTCCGAGAGGGAGGCGAACGCGCCGGACGCCTTCGGGATCGGCTTCTTCCAGCCGGCCTTGCCCGTCTTCAGGTCGATCATCTGGAGGTCGTTGCACTTGGCCTTCTCGGTGAGGCCGTCCTTGACACCGATGACGATCTTGCCGTCGGCGGAGGTCTGCGCCGGGGCCGAGCACACCTCCGCGGGCAGCGGCACGCTCCACTTCTTGCTGCCGTCGGTCACCGAGTAGCCGGCGACCTCCCGGTACATGGCCTTGACGACCGTGTCGCCGGCGACCCACGGGCCGAACACCTCGGCGCCGTTGCGGGGCAGGTCGATGTCGTTCTTCGTCAGGAACAGGACCTTGGCCTCGCCGTCCTTGCGGCCGGCGTTGAGGTCGTCGTCGCCCTCACGTCCGGTGCCGCTGCCGTCGCCCTGGTCGACGGACGCGGAGCCGGTCGGCTTCGGGTCGTCGCTGGACTTGCTGACGGTCGGCTTGTCCTCCTTGTCGTCACCACTGCTGACGGCGTACCAGGTGCCACCGCCGACAAGGAGCAGCGCGGCGGCCGACGCGGCCACGATGATGCCGGTCTTCCCCTTGAAGAAGCCCCCGCCGCCGCCGGGTGCGGGCGCGCCCGGGTACTGCGGCTGCGTCGGGTAGCCGCCGTACGGACCCGGCTGGTTGTACGCGCCGGGCTGCTGGTTGTACGGGCCCGGCTGCTGCGCGTAGGGCCCCGGTTGCTGGGGATAGCCGTAGCCCGGCTGGCCGGGAGGCTGCTGCGGGTAGCCGTAGCCGGGCGCCGGCGCGCCGGGAGGCGCCACCGGCGGCGGTCCCTGCGGGGCGGGCGGCGTCTGCGGCGGTTGCGCGGGCGGCTGGGGCTGCTGCGGAGTTCCCTGCTGAGGATCCTGCGGGGCTCCGAAGCCTCCCTGCGGGGGCTGGTTCGGCGGCTGCGTCATGGCGTACTACCTCATGAGTGGGAGATGCGAGTGGGAGTCGGGGATGTCCGGGCGACCCGGACCGCGTTCATCTGCCGGAAGCCGTCACGGTGTTCAGCGGCACCTTCCGCTCACCGCCCGAGGGCGCGGTCACCGGCGCGCCTCCCGCGCGGGGCGGGGATCCGATGCGGTGACGACGCCGCCGGGTGCGGGTGTGCCGGCGTGCACGGCGGACGGCTGCGGCGAACGGGTACGGCCGGCGGATACGCGTGCGGCTGCGGAACCCCGCGCCCATGGTCCGCGGGCCGTGCCTGACCGGACGGCGGCGACTGCCCCATCTGCGCTTCCCCCTTCGTACGGTCTGCTGCCCGGACGAACTCCCCCGCTCCTCCGGCAAGCGCATCGACCGGAAGGAGTGATTCGGACACGAACCCCGTTGTTCAGCATCAGTCGAGCGGGCCTTCTTTGTATCACCCGTGACGAGCGCAGAGCGGGGTCGGTCCTCCCCTGTTCCCAAGGGAGGACCGGGCCGTGATGGGGTTGTTACGCGCTCTGCACGGCTTCTCTACGGCCGGCGGGGGCCGCTCGTCAGGCGTCTTCCGCCAGTTCGAGCCAGCGCATCTCCAACTCTTCGCGCTCTACGGCGAGTTCGCGAAGCTCCGCATCCAGCTTGGCGACCTTTTCGAAGTTTGTGGCGTTATCGGCGATCTGCGCGTGCAGCTTGGTCTCCTTGTCGGAGACCTTGTCGAGCTGCCGCTCGACGCGCTGGAGTTCCTTCTTCGCCGCGCGGGCGTCGGCCGCCGACTTCTCCTTGACGGCGCCGGACGGGGCGGGCGGCGGCGTCGGCACGGCGGCCTCGACCATCCGCGCCCTGCGCTCCAGGTACTCGTCGATGCCACGCGGCAGCATCCGCAGCGTGCCGTCGCCGAGCAGCGCGAACGTGCGGTCCGTGGTCCGCTCGAGGAAGAACCGGTCGTGCGAGATGACCACCATCGTGCCGGGCCAGCCGTCGAGGACGTCCTCGAGCTGCGTCAGGGTCTCGATGTCGAGGTCGTTGGTGGGCTCGTCGAGGAAGAGGACGTTCGGTTCGTCCATCAGCAGGCGCAGCAGCTGGAGCCGGCGCCGCTCACCGCCCGACAGGTCGCCGACGGGCGTCCACTGCTTCTCCTTGCCGAAGCCGAACTGCTCGCACAGCTGGCCCGCGGTCATCTCCCGGCCCTTGCCCAGGTCCACGCGGTCACGGACCTGCTGGACCGCCTCCAGCACGCGCAGCGCGGGCGGCAGTTCGGTGACGTCCTGCGAGAGGTAGGCGAGCCGTACGGTCCTGCCGACGGTGACCCGGCCCGCCACGGGCTGCTCCTCGCCGCCGGATTCGGCCGCCGCGGCGAGCGTACGCAGCAGTGAGGTCTTGCCCGCCCCGTTGACACCGACCAGACCGATGCGGTCGCCGGGGCCGAGCTGCCAGGTCAGATGCTTCAACAGCACCTTCGGGCCGGCCTGGACCGTGACGTCCTCGAGGTCGAACACCGTCTTGCCGAGCCGGGCGGACGCGAACTTCATCAGCTCGGACGTGTCACGCGGCGGCGGCACGTCGGCGATCAGTTCGTTCGCCGCCTCGATGCGGTAGCGGGGCTTGGACGTACGGGCGGGGGCGCCGCGCCGCAGCCAGGCCAGCTCCTTGCGCACCAGATTCTGCCGCTTGGTCTCCTCGGTCGCGGCGATCCGCTCCCGCTCGGCCCGTGCGAAGACGTAGTCGGAGTAGCCGCCCTCGTACTCGTACACGTCGCCGCGCTGCACGTCCCACATGCGGGTGCAGACCTGGTCGAGGAACCAGCGGTCGTGGGTGACGCAGACGAGCGCGGAACGGCGCGTCTGAAGATGCCGGGCGAGCCAGGCGATGCCCTCGACGTCGAGATGGTTGGTCGGCTCGTCGAGGACGATCAGGTCCTGCTCCGCGATCAGCAGCTTGGCGAGCGCGATACGGCGGCGTTCGCCTCCGGACAGCGGTCCGATGACGGTGTCGAGCCCCTGCGGGAAGCCGGACAGGTCGAGCCCGTCGAACAGCCCCGTCAGCACGTCCCTGATCTTGGCATTGCCCGCCCACTCGTGGTCGGCGAGGTCCCCGATGACCTCGTGCCGGATCGTCGCCTCCGGGTCGAGCGAGTCGTGCTGCGTCAGCACGCCGAGCCGCAGCCCGCCGCTCTGGGTGACCCGGCCGGTGTCGGGCTCCTCGAGCTTGGCGAGCATCCGGATGAGGGTGGTCTTCCCGTCGCCGTTACGGCCGACGACGCCGATGCGGTCTCCCTCCGAGACGCCGAGGGAGACCCCGTCGAGCAGGGCGCGTGTTCCGTACACCTTGCTGACTGCCTCGACATTGACCAGGTTGACGGCCATTTCTCTCCTGACAGGGGGAACGATCGACCTCCCAGCCTACTTGTCAGGCGCGGCTGCCCCGTCCGGCCCGTTCCACCAGCAGCCAGCCGCCGAGCGCCATGGCGACGGCGGCGGGGGCGCTGACGTGCACGGCGACCACCATCGCCGTCCTGCCCTCGAGGAGCCCGCCGAATCCGACCATGGAAAGACCCAGGATGCCGAACAGGCAGAGCGTGATCCCCGCGGCGGCGATCGGCCCGGTGCCCGGCACCGGCGTGACGGCGCTCCGCACGGGACGTTCGAACCTGCGGAACGCGGCGACGAGCAGCGCGGTCAGTCCGGCCGCGGCGGCGATGCGCAGCGGCGTCTGCGCCCACCAGGCCGCCGACGCCGGAGCCCGCAGCGGAAACCCGGCAGCGATCATGGCCCCGTAGACGCCGAGCATGGCGGTGAGGTGCCACAGGAAGGCGGTCATGGCGACCCCGTTGGCGGCCACCACACCCCGCCAGACGCGAGCCCGCCGCACGAACCGTCCGCCCGGTCCCTTGAGCAGCTCGACCGCGCCGACCAGCCACAGCCCGTGGAACAGCAGGGCGAGGGTCGGCGGGGCCATGTTCGAGATCTTCTCGCCGGGCATCCCGACCATGGACAGCGGATACGGCCCGAGGGCGACGAGCGCGGCGGCCCCGGCGAGACCGGCCGCCGCCAGAGCGGCGGGCATCCGGATGCGCCCGTCGGCGCGCAGGAAGCCGAGCTGGTGGACGGCGAGCCAGACGAAGGCGAAGTTCAGGAACTCGACGAAGGGCACATGGGCGGCGAACCGCAGCACGTCCACGGCCGCCGCCGCGCCGAGGAGCGCGCCGAACGCGCCCCAGCCGAACCGCTCGTGCAGCTTCAGCAGCGGCGGGGTGAAGGCGACCATGGCGAGGTAGATCCCGATGAACCACAGCGGCTGCGCCACGAGCCGCAGCGCCACCCCGGTCATCCCGCCGCCCCCGCCGAGCAACTGCACGACGAGCGCGGCGGCGCCCCAGACGAGGACGAACGCCATCGTGGGCCGCAGGAGCCGCTGGAGCCGGCCGCGCAGGAACACCGAGTACACGGGCCGGTCCGGGTGCCGGCGCCGCAGCGACCGGTAGGACAGGGCGTGCGAGAACCCGCCGACGAAGAAGAACACGGGCATCACCTGAAGGGCCCAGGTGAGCAGCTGCAGTTCCGGCACGACGGCGAGAAGGTTCCCGATGCCGTCGTCGGTGACCGCCGCCATGAGCCAGTGCCCGGCGACGACGGTCCCGAGCGAGGCGACCCTCAACAGATCGATGTACCGGTCCCTGCTGCCGGGGGTGGCGGCGGCAAGCTCACGAACGCTGGTTCCCATGGGGGTTACGGTGCCGGGGCGGCGGGGTCGAGCGGGAGAGCGCTCGTACTCAGGTGGGCGGTGAGTATGTGGGCGGGCGGGGGCAGGCGCGTGGGCCGCGGGGGCGGGGGCAGCCGCGTGGGCCGCGTGTGGGCCGGGGCAGGCGCGTGGGGCGCTGCGCGGGCGCGTGCGGGCGCGGGGGCCGCGTACGGGCGGCGGGGGCCGCGTACGGGCGCGCTGACAGCGTGGGCCGCGGGCAGGCGCGTGGGCCGCTGCGCGGGGCCGTCTCCCCTCCCCGCCCCTTCCCGAACCGGGGCAAGCCCCGGACCCCGTACGGCCTTCGGCCGTGCCCTCAATCTCCCCCTACGGCCTGGCGGCCGTGGGAGGTGCCCCAGGCGGGCCGGAAATGCCGCTGCGCGGCACCCAGCCTGCCAGCGGCCCCCGGCCCTACCGGGCAACTCCAGCCCCGCCGGCGATTGAGGCGCGGGGGTCCGGGGGCAGAGCCCCCGAAACACCGCGCGCAGCGCGGTGCCGGGCCCGGGCGGAGCCCGGTACGGAGCGCGCACGAGGTCCGGGCGGAGCCCGGTACGGGGTCCGGGCGGAGCGCGCACGGGGTCCGGGCGGAGCCCGGTACAGGGTCCGGGCGGAGCCCGGTACAGGGTCCGGGCGGAGCCCGGTACAGGGCGGGGCCCGGGTCCGGGAAGGGCCCGGGTCCGGGCAGGGCCCGGGTTCGGGAAGGGCCCGGGTTCGGGAAGGGGCGGAGCCCGGGTTCGGGAAGGGGCGGAGCCCGGGTTCGGGAAGGGGCGGGGTGGGGAAAACGCCCCGCGCAGCGGTCACGCCCCGCCCGCGACCACCCTCGCCCCCACCGCCGGCGCCCCCGCAACCCGCGCGGCCCGGCACGTGCCCGACGCGAGCAACGCAGACGCCACCGCCTCCGCCGCATCCTCGTCCTTGACGAGGAACGCCGTCGTCGGGCCGGAGCCCGAGACGAGCGAGGCGAGCGCCCCCGCGGAGACACCGACCGCAAGGGTGTCCGCGAGGGACGGGCGCAGGGACAGGGCCGCCGGCTGGAGGTCGTTGGAGACGGCGTCCGCCAGCGCGAGGACGTCGCCCGTGCGCAGCGCGTCGAGAAGCGCCGCCGAGGCCTCCGGCTCCGGAACGGCGCGGCCCTCGTTCAGCCGGTCGAACTCCCCGTACACCGCGGGCGTGGAGAGCCCGCCGTCCGCCACCGCGAACACCCAGTGGAACGTCCCGCCGACCGCCAGCTCGGTCAGCCGCTCGCCGCGGCCGGTGCCGAGCGCCGCCCCGCCCACCAGGCTGAACGGCACGTCGCTGCCCAACTCCGCGCAGATGGCGAGCAGTTCGTCACGCGAGGAGCCGAGGCCCCAGAGCGCGTCGCACGCGAGCAGCGCGCCCGCGCCGTCCGCGCTGCCGCCCGCCATGCCGCCGGCGACGGGAATGTCCTTCTCGATGTGGATGTGGACGTCGGGCGAGATGCCGTGGCGGGCTGCCAGCAGTTCCGCGGCCCGCGCGGCCAGGTTCGTGCGGTCCAGGGGGACCTGCCCGGCGTCCGGGCCGGAGCAGGTGATGCTCAGGGAGGGGGCCGGCCGTACCGTCACCTCGTCGTGGAGGCCGACCGCCAGGAAGACGTTGGCCAGGTCGTGGAAGCCGTCGGGGCGCGCCCCGCCGACCGCCAGCTGGACGTTGACCTTGGCCGGCACCCGTACCGTGACGCTCACTTCTTCGCCTCCGCGATCCGCGCGAACTCCTCCACCGTCAGCGACTCGCCCCGTGCCTGCGGCGACACCCCCGCGGCGACCAGGGCCTGCTCCGCCGCGGCCGGTGATCCTGCCCATCCGGCGAGCGCGGCGCGCAGCGTCTTGCGGCGCTGGGCGAAGGCGGCGTCGACGACCGCGAAGACCTCCGTCTTGGAGGCGGTCGTCGCCACCGGCAAGGTCCGGCGCACGAGGGAGACGAGGCCGGAGTCCACGTTCGGCGCGGGCCAGAAGACATTGCGGCCGATCGACCCGGCGCGCTTGACCTCGGTGTACCAGTTGGCCTTCACCGAGGGCACGCCGTACACCTTGTTCCCGGGGCCGGCGGCCAGCCGGTCGGCGACCTCGGCCTGGACCATGACGAGCGTCCGCTCGATCGTCGGGAAGCGGTCGAGCATGTGCAGCAGGACCGGCACGGCGACGTTGTACGGCAGGTTCGCGACGAGCGCGGTCGGCGGCGGCCCGGGGAGCTCCTGAACGTGCATCGCGTCCGAGTGCACCAGCGAGAACCGCGAGGCGCGGTCGGGCAGTCGCGCGGCGACCGTCGCCGGCAGCGCGCCGGCGAGCACGTCGTCGATCTCCACGGCCACGACCCGGTCGGCGGCCTCGAGCAGCCCGAGGGTCAGCGAGCCGAGCCCGGGGCCGATCTCGACGACCACGTCGTCGGGCTTCACTTCGGCCGTGCGCACGATCCTGCGGACCGTGTTGGCGTCGATGACGAAGTTCTGGCCGCGCTGTTTGGTGGGGCGTACGCCCAGCGCGGCGGCCAGCTCGCGGATGTCGGCGGGGCCGAGGAGTGCGTCGGGATCAGTGGTGCTCACCGATACAGCCTACGGCCGCAGTGCGGCCACGGACTCGCCCCCCGCTGCACATAGAGCTTCTTCGCCCGGTACGTCTGTTCCTCCGCGGGCGCGTCCTGCGGACGCCCGGTGCCGCCGAGGGAATGCCAGGTCGCGGTGTCGAACTGGTACAGCCCGCCGTAGGTGCCGGAGGGGTCGACGGCGCCCGGCCGCCCGCCCGACTCGCACTCGGCGAGCGCCGCCCAGTTCAGCCCGTCCGCCCCGCGTACCGAGGACGGCGGCTGCCTGGTGCCGACCTTCACGCGCTCGGTGACGGGTTCGCGCACGACGTCCGTGGCGGTCCGCCGCGGTTTCTGGCGTACGCCGTCGACGGTCCGCAGGGCGTACGTGACCCGGCGCACGCCCGGCCGTCCCTGCCGCACGACGACCTCGGTACCCGTGAAGAGCGCGGGGTCCAGGGTCTTCTCCACGGCGAAGCCGATCGGTTCCTCGCGTACCTCACGGCTGCCGGTGATCCGTGTGACCGTGACGGTCTGGCCGTCGTGGGGGTAGCCGCCGGGCGGCACGGAGGTGGCGTCCTGTCCGCGCAGCACGATCCCCGCCTCGCCGAGGGCCTCGCCCACGGTGGCGGCGTTGGTGCGGATGGTGCGTTCGCGTCCGTCGGCCATGAACGTGACGGCCCTCTCGGTGCGCACGTCCAGCGCCAGGCCGGTCCTCGGGATCCGGGTCGAAGGCGGCACGGAGAGGTACGCGCCCTCCGCGCGCACGCCCAGTTCCCGCAGGGCCGCTCCGACGGTGGTGGCCGTGGTCCACACCTCGCCGGTCCGTCCGTCGAGGGTGAGTCTCAGCGGTCTGCCGTGGCGGACGGTGATCTCGTCGCCGCTGTCTAGGTCCGCTTCGGGGCCGGGGGCGACGACGTCGTGGGCGCGCAGGTCGAGGCCCTCGTCCTCGAGGAGTTCGGCCACGTCGTCGGCGAAGGTGTGCATGGTCCGCGGCACGCCGTCGACGGTGAGCCGGACGGCCTTGTCGTCGGCCACGAACGCGGTCGTCCCGCCGGCGAGGAAGACGACGACGAGGGCTTGCGGGACGAGCCGCCGCAGCGTGTCCGGCCGCTCCGCGGGCCGGCGGCGCCGGGATCCACCGCGTCGCGCCTGCGCGCGGCGTACCGGCTCCTCGGCGACGCCCGCGTCCCGGAGATCCACGTACGGCAGGGTGGGCGCCTGCGCCACGGCCGCCCGGCGGTGCGGCGGGACGGCTCCCGCCGGGACCGTGCCCGCGTCCGGGTCCACGAGGGTCAGCGCCCCGCGGTCCAGGTACGGCAGGGTCGGCGCGTACGCCGCCCCGCGAGGCGCCGCGGCCCGGCCGTCCACGACCGTCGGCTGCGGCGCGCTGCCGTACGGCGCCACGGTGACCCGGTCGGCACCGGTCTCCGCCTGAGGCCCGGCACCGGCACGGCGTGAGCCGCGCGCCGCACGGTGACTGCCCTGCGAATTACTCACGCTCACGACGCTCCGTAAGGTCCGGTCAGCCAAGTGGCACCGGACAGTAGCGGAGCGTTGGTCACTCTCCAAAGCGACGCGAACACTCAGCGTTGCGACAGGTGAGGTCGCCCGGATCGGGTCAGTAGCCGAACGCCCGGGCGGTATTGGCCGCGATCGCCGCCGCCAGCGTGTCCTCGTCGGTGCCCCTGACCTGCGCCATGGCCCGCAGCGTGACCGGAATCAGATACGGCGCGTTGGGCCGTCCGCGGTACGGCGCGGGGGTGAGGAACGGCGCGTCCGTCTCGACCAGCACGAGATCGGCGGGCGCGACGGCGAGCGCGTCACGCAGCGGCTGCGCGTTCTTGAAGGTCACATTGCCGGCGAAGGACATGAAGTAACCGGCGGCCGCGCAGACTTCGGCCATTTCCGCGTCGCCCGAATAGCAGTGGAAGACCGTGCGCTCCGGCGCGCCTTCCTCCGCCAGAATGCGCAGCACATCCGCGTGCGCCTCGCGATCGTGAATGACGAGCGCCTTGCCGTGCCGTTTCGCGATCTCGATATGCGCACGGAACGACCTTTCCTGCGCGGCCATTCCCTCGGGGCCGGTGCGGAAGCGGTCGAGTCCCGTCTCGCCGACGGCCTTGACCACGTCGAGGGCGGCCAGCCGGTCGATCTCGGCGAGGGCGTCGTCGAGCGCCGCGTACCCGCCCGCGTCCCGTGCCCCCTGCCGCGACCAGCCGTCAGGATCCCCGAGCACGATCCTCGGCGCCTCGTTGGGGTGCAGGGCGACGGCTGCGTGCACCTCGCGGTGCGCTGCGGCGGTCTCCGCGGCCCACTGGGAGCCCTTGATGTCGCAGCCCACCTGGACGACGGTCGTCACACCGACCGCGGCCGCCCTGGCGAGGGCCTCCTCGACGGTGCCTTCCTGCATGTCCAGGTGGGTGTGCGAATCGGCGACCGCGACACCGAGCGGTTCGGGCAGCGGCGGCGGTGCGGATTTCGAACTCATGGGCGCGATCCTACGGAATCCGCCCCCGGTCGCTCACTTGCGGTGGTGGAAGGGGTGCAGCAGGTCGGAGAGGTGCCAGTGGTGCTCCTCGGGCGCGGCATCCCCGCCCGTCCCGCCTTCCGCGACGGCCTCCTCCGCCGTCGACCCGGACGGCGGCGGCGCGGAGGAGGTGGGTCGGTCCGCGGGTCGGTCCACCCGCGGATCGGGCACTTCCTCGCCCGGCAGCGCCCCCGCAGGGGACACCTGCGGCACGGCGCCCGCGACGGTGGAACCGGTCTCGGTCAGGCCCATCAGGTTCTGCACCGTGGAGACCCGCCCCGCCCGCATGATCCTTACGACGTGACCGCCGCAGTTGACACAGGTCGGGCTGGACAGCGGCGAAGGGACCCGCCGCCCGTCCGACTTGTAGACGACGAATTCCTGGCCCGACGGATCGACGTGGTGCTCGATGTCGTAGGACTGCTCCCAGCCGTGCCCGCAGCGCATGCACGCGAAGGAATACTCCTCGTGCACCTTCGCGGGTCCTGTGGTCTCACTCATGCCAGCTCCTCTCCACCTGATCCAAGTGGACGCCTTTTCCGGCGGGAGCGCACCAGCGCCTGTCGATCGATTGAGCGGTCTTGGGATTTTCCATACGGAAAAGCGGTCAGGACACGGTCTGCGCTTTGCTTTTCACGATAGACCTTTATCCCCCGCCTACGCGGGTCGAGCCGCGTTCTTCGCCGCGACGACCGCGTCGAAGACCTCCCGCTTGGGAAGCCCCGCCTCCGCGGCGACCGCCGCGATGGCCTCCTTGCGCCGCTCCCCCGCCTCCTCCCTCACCTGGACCCTGCGCACCAGCTCGTCCGCGCCGAGCTCCTCCGGCCCGGACTCGGGCGCGCCCTCGACGACGACGGTGATCTCACCGCGGACGCCTTCCGCCGCCCAGGCCGCCAGCTCGCCGAGGCCGCCGCGCTTCACTTCCTCGTACGTCTTGGTCAGCTCGCGGCAGACGGCGGCCCTGCGGCTCTCTCCGAAGACCTCCGCCATGGCGGCGAGCGTGTCGTCGAGGCGGTGCGGGGCCTCGAAATAGACGAGCGTGCGGCGCTCGCCCTGGACCTCCCGGAGTCTGCCGAGCCGTTCACCCGCCTTGCGGGGCAGGAAACCCTCGAAGCAGAAGCGGTCCACCGGCAGCCCCGACAGCGCGAGAGCGGTCAGCACTGCGGACGGGCCGGGTACGGCGGTGACCTTGATGTCCTTCTCCACCGCGGCGGCGACCAGGCGGTATCCGGGGTCGGAGACGGAGGGCATGCCCGCGTCGGTGACGAGCAGCACCCGTGCCCCGCCGGCCAGCGCCTCCACGAGCTCCGGTGTACGGGCCGCCTCGTTGCCCTCGAAGTAGGAGACGACCCGGCCCCGGGTGTGCACACCGAGGGCCTGGGTCAGCCGGCGCAGCCGCCGGGTGTCCTCGGCGGCGACGATGTCGGCGCCCTCCAGTTCGGCGGCGAGCCGGGGCGGCGCGTCCGCGACATCACCGATGGGCGTCCCTGCGAGTACCAGCGTTCCAGTCACACTCGCCATCCTCCCAGCACTGCCGAGCACCGATCGCACAGCCGTGTTCCCTACGATGGCGCGGTGACCAGTACCGCGCCACAGCCCCTGCGGGGCAAGGACGACGCCGAACAGCAGCCGCCCGGCTGGGAGAGCCGGCTGCGCCGATTCGGCTACACGCCCCGGCCAGTGATCGGGCTACGGGACCGGCTGGTGCCGCCTTTCACCCGGCCGTCCCGGCAGGTGTGGGCGGTCTTCGGCATCCCGCCGCGGGCGGTGGAACCGCTGCTCCGCATCGCCGCGTGGGGCGGACCGCTGATGGTCGCCCTGGTCGCGGGCCTGCTGCGGTTCTGGAACCTGGGACAGCCCCATGCGGTGATATTCGACGAGACGTACTACGCCAAGGACGCCTGGGCGCTGATCAACCAGGGGTACGAGGGCAGCTGGCCCAAGAACGTCGACAAGTCGATCCTGAACGATCCGTCGGCCGTCGCGGTCCCCACCGATCCCGGTTACGTGGTCCACCCGCCGGTCGGCAAGTGGATCATCGGCCTCGGCGAGAAGATGATCGACTTCTCACCCTTCGGCTGGCGCTTCATGGTCGCGGTGCTGGGCACGCTGTCGGTGCTGATGCTCTGCCGCATCGGCCGGCGGCTGTTCCGATCGACGTTCCTCGGCTGCCTCGCGGGTCTGCTGCTGGCCGTGGACGGCCTGCACTTCGTGATGAGCCGCACGGCTCTGCTCGACCTGGTGCTGATGTTCTTCGTGCTGGCGGCGTTCGGCGCGCTGGTGCTCGACCGCGACCGGTCACGACAGAAGCTCGCGGCGGCGCTGCCGGAGGACGACGACGGCAGGCTGCGTCCGGACGCCCGCGTCGCGGAGACCCTGCGCCTGGGCTGGCGGCCGTGGCGGCTGACGGCCGGAGTGATGCTGGGCCTGGCGGCCGGCACCAAGTGGAACGGGCTGTACATCATGGCCGCCTTCGGCCTGATGACCGTGCTGTGGGACGTGGGCTCGCGCCGCACGGCCGGCGCGGTCCAGCCGTACCTCGCCGTCCTGAAGAAGGACCTCGTCCCCGCCTTCGTCTCCGTCGTGCCGGTGGCGCTGGTGACCTACATGGTCTCGTGGACCGGGTGGCTGGTCACGGACAAGGGCTACCACCGCAACTGGGCCTCCACCGGCGCAGGCAAGGACAGCGCCTGGAGCTGGCTCTTCCCCGACTGGTGGCGCAGCTTCTGGCACTACGAGAACCAGGTCTACGACTTCCACGTCGGTCTGACGTCCGGCCACACCTACGAGTCCAACCCATGGAGCTGGCTGGTCCTCGGGCGCCCGGTCTCGTACTACTACGAGGACCCGAAGCCGGGTGTCGAGGGCTGCCCGAAGGACGCGGTCGACAAGTGCGCCGCGGAGGTCCTCGCCCTCGGCACCCCGCTCCTGTGGTGGGCCGCCTGCTTCGCGATCTGCTACGCACTGTGGCGCTGGCTCTTCCGCCGCGACTGGCGTGCGGGCGCGATCCTGTGCGCGTTCGCCGCGGGCTGGGCCCCCTGGCTGATGTACCAGGAGCGCACGATCTTCCTCTTCTACGCGGTCGTGTTCGTCCCGTTCCTGTGCCTCGCGGTGGCGATGATGATCGGCGCGATCCTCGGCCCACCCGGCTCCGACGAACGCCGCCGTGCGATCGGCGCGATCGGCGCGGGCGTACTGGTCCTTTTGATCGTCTGGAACTTCATCTACTTCTGGCCGATCTACACGGGCACCCCGATCCCGGTCGACGAGTGGCGCAACCGGATGTGGCTGGACACCTGGGTGTAGCAGTAGAGGGCGCGGCTTGAGGCCGCGCCCTCTTCGTGTTCCTGCACTGCTGCCACCGGCGGGCCACTGGCCACCCTCACGGAGGCGGGGTCGGTCAGTGCTTGAGGTCGATCGTGAAGCGCCTCGTGCCCGGAGCGATCGTGTCGGCGTGGACCGAGCCACGAGCCCGGTCGTATTTTCCGGTGCCGCCGGTGATCCCGTTGTCGAACGAAGGGGGAGGGCCCGGGACGAGATGGCCGAAGACCATCCCCTGCACGGAGAGCTGGCCGCCCGGGAGGGTGTAAGTGACGATGCACACCTCAGCTCCGCCGTTCTCGACCCGGGTGGTGGTGCAGGTGCCAGCGGTCTCGCCGACCTCATTGCCGGCCTGGTCGAAGAGGATCGAGCGGACGACGGTCCGATCGCCCTGGGCGGGGGCGCCGCCCGGGTTGACGGGGAAGCGCGACTGCTCCGCGAGCCGGCCGATGAGTGTGATGACCCGGTCCTTGCCCTCGGCGTGGGCGGAATCGGTGTCCGTCGCGGAGGCGGCCGCGACAGGGACGCAGGCGAGAAGGGTGACCAGCGCGGTGGCCGTGCCGAGACAGGCCGCTCTGATGGGGCGCATCGTGGGGCTCCTGAGGTCGATGATCATGGATGATCCGGTGGCGCATTCATAACCTCGGCTCTGCCGCCGCCCGGAACATCCCGGCCCGACCCACCGGAAGATCCGACCAGTCGGGCCAAGGACCGACCCAGGACGAGCGACCGCCCGATACCTGACATCGCGTCGCGTCGCGTTCCCATAACTACCGCCCCCTGTGTCACTCCCGTCACGTAGAGTGCGAACGACTCATGTTCTGAACATGTTCAAGGTGTGCACTCTGGGGAGGGGGCTGCGGTCATGCGCAGTGGAGCAAAGGTCGGCATCATCGCCGGCGCGTTCGTGGTGATCGCCGGTGGCGTGGGCTACGGCGGCTACAACCTGTACAACGGGCTCACCGGCTCGGGCGGGGGCGGTGGCGCGAGCACCAAGGCAGCGTCGGGCGAGAAACGGAGCGGCCCGCCGAGCGCGGACGAGATCGAGGAGACCGCGACGGAGTTCCTCGCGGCCTGGGCCGCCGGCAAGGGCTCCGAGGCGGCGCAGCTGACCAACAACCAGGGCGAGGCCGAGCCGCTGCTGACGGGTTTCACGGAGCAGGCACGAGTCTCGAAGGCCGTCATCAAGGCCGGCCCGGCGGCGGGCGCGACGGTGCCGTTCACCGTGGAGGCGACGGTGACGTACGAGGGGAAGAGCAAGCCCTGGTCGTACGCCTCGAAGCTGACCGTGGTGCGCGGGCTCACCACGGGCAAGGCGCTGGTCGACTGGCAGCCGTCCGTCGTCCATCCCGAACTCACCGCGGGCGCCTCGCTGGTGACGGCGGAGGCGTCGGCCCCGCCGATCAAGGCGCTCGACGACAACGGTGTCGAGCTCAGCGAGGAGAAGTTCCCCTCGCTCGGTCCGGTCCTCGACGCGCTGCGCAAGGAGTACGGGGACAAGGTCGGCGGCACGCCGGGCATCGAGCTGGCGATCACCTCCGCCGACGCGAACGTGCCCGACCGCAGCCTGCTGACGCTGACCGAGGGAAAGTCCGGCACCCTGCGCACCACGCTGGACGCCGGGGTGCAGGCGGCGGCCGAGAAGGCCGTGGCGGACTACGCCAAGGCGTCCGTGGTCGCTGTCCAGCCCAGCACGGGCGAGATCAAGGCGGTGGCCAACACCCCCGCGGAGGGCTTCAACACGGCGTTCCAGGGAGCGCAGGCGCCCGGTTCGACGATGAAGATCGTGACGGCCGCGATGATGCTGGACAAGGGCCTGGTGAACGGGCCGAACTCGCCGGTCGAGTGCCCGTCGACGGTCACCTGGGAGCGGGAGTTCCACAACCTCAAGGACTTCTCGATCCCCGGCGCGACGTTCCAGCAGGCCTTCGCCCGCTCCTGCAACACCACTTTCATCAAGCCGGTGAAGCCGCTGGGCACCGCCGCGGGCACGGCGCTCGGCGAGACGGCCGCCAAGTACTTCGGCATCGGCCTCAACTGGAAGGCCGGCGTCGTCACCGTCGACGGAAAGGTCCCGGAGTCGACGGGTTCGGAGACCGCCGCCTCGTACATCGGCCAGGGCCAGATCCAGATGAACGCCCTCAATGTCGCCTCCCTCGCCGCGACCGTGAAGAACGGCGGCTTCAAGCAGCCGGTCATCGTCCCGCAGAGCCTGGACGACCGTGAACTGGCGACCGCGCAGCGGCTGCCGGCCTCGATGGCGGCGTCCCTGCGGCAGATGATGCGCGCGGCCACCGTGGGCTCCGGCACGGCGACGGCGGCCATGGCGTCCGTCGGCGGCGACAAGGGCGCGAAGACGGGCTCGGCGGAGGTCGACGGCCAGGGCGACTCCAACAGCTGGTTCACCGGCTACGCCGACGACCTGGCCGCCGCGGCGGTCGTCCAGGCCGGCGGACACGGCGGCGACTCGGCGGGCAGCACCGTCGCCCGGGTGCTGAACGCACGCTGAACCACCGGACGAAAACGTTCGCATGGCCCGTACAGCTACCGCTAGCGTGCGGGCCATGAGCACTCACGACGACACCACCGGCGCCCACCCCCGTTTCGCCGAGGCCCTGCGCGAGCTCGGTCTCGACGTCCCGGTGCGCCGCTTCCCGGACGCGACCCGTACCGCCGCTCAGGCCGCGGAGGCCATCGGCTGCGACGTCAGCGAGATCGTCAAGTCGCTGATCTTCACCGCGGACGGAGTGCCGGTACTCGTGCTGATGGACGGCTCGTCGCGGGTGGACGTGGAGCGGGTACGGCAGGAGCTCGGCGCCGAGTCCGTGAAGCGCGCCGACGCCGACCTGGTACGGGAGACGACGGGCTACGCGATCGGCGGCGTCCCGCCGTTCGGCCACCGCACCCGCACCCGGGTGCTGGCCGACCGCGGGCTGCTCGACCACGACGTGGTGTGGGCGGCGGCGGGAACCCCGCACACGGTCTTCCCACTCGACCCGAAGTCCCTGATCGCGCACGCGGGCGGCAGTCTGGTGGATGTCCGCGAGCGCACCGCGTGACCCCTCTGGTCACCGGGGCGGTCCTCGCCGCGGCGTTGACCCACGCCGGCTGGAACGCGCTCGCGCACCGGATCAAGGACCGGCTGGTCGTCTTCACCCTGATCGTCGGGGGGGCGTCGGTCATCGGTGGGCTGATGGCGCCGTTCGTGCCGGTCCCGGCCGCCGGCGCCTGGCCGTATCTGGTCGCGTCGGCGGTACTGCACGTCGGCTACCACGCACTGCTGCTGCGGTCGTTCAGCCTCGGGGACTTCGGCCAGGTGTATCCGATCGCCCGCGGCACGGCCCCTCTGGTGGTGACCGCCGCTGCCGCCCTGTTCGTCGACGAACGGGTCGGCGGCGGGCAGTTGGCGGGCGTGGTGGTCGCCTCGGCCGGGCTCGTCGGCCTGGCGGTGTGGGGCGTCCTGCCGCTGGGCCGCCGGGCGGGGGAGGCCGCGCGGCCGCACTGGCCGGCGGTGACGGCGGCGCTCGCGACGGGCCTGTCGATCTCCGCGTACACCGTGATCGACGGGATGGGCGTGCGGGAGGCCGGTACGGCGGCCGGCTACATCGCCTGGCTGATGATCCTGGAAGGCATACCCCTGGTCCTCTACGCGATATACGTCCGCCGGGCCGCGCTGTGGCCGCAACTGCGGCCGTACGCGGGGCGCGGGCTGCTGGGCGCGGCGATGGCGGTCATCGCGTACGGACTGGTGCTCTGGGCCCAGACGCGTGCGCCGCTCGCGCCCGTCGCGGCGCTGCGCGAGTCGTCGATCATCGCGGGAGCGGCGATCGGCGCGCTGTTCTTCAAGGAACGCTTCGGTGGCCCGCGGATCGCGGCGGCGGTGCTGATGGTGGCGGGCATCGGCCTGATGCTGACGTCCGACTGACGCCCTCTGCGACGGCCGGGCGCAGCCGGATGCCGGCACCCCGGCCCGTGCTCCGCGGGGCGCGGGGCTGCTAGCGGTCCGCCGCGCGCTCGTCCACCACCATCTGCCGGAATCCGGTGTTGACGGCCAACAGCCCGCCGTCGACCGGCAGCGTCGTGCCCGTGACCCACGCAGCGTCCCGTGAGGCGAGGAAGGCGACCGCGGCGGCGATGTCCTCGGGCTCGCCGACCCGGCCGAGCGGGTAGACACCGCTCAGGACCTCGAGGCTCTTCTCCCGGCCCGCCCACGAACGGGTGCGGATCGTACCGGGGTTGACCTGGTTGACCCGGATGCCGCGCGCGGCGCCCTCACCCGCCAGGGTGCGGGTCAGCGACGCCAGGCCGGCCTTGGCCGCGCTGTAGGCGTGGCCGCCGAAGTCCTGTTCGGCGTTGACGGAGCCGATGTTGACGATCGCGCCGCGTCCATGAGCGGCCAGGTGCGGCCACGCGGCCCGTGCGCACCGCAGCGCGCCGGTGAGCGTGACGTCCAGGTCCTGTTCCCAGCCGTCGTCCGGCAGTTCCTCGAGCGGCCCGAAGTGCCGGGAGGCCGAGAACGCGTTGTTGACCAGCACGTCCAGGGAACCGAAGTTCTCCACCGCGCGGGCCACGGCCGCCTCCGCCGACGCCCGGTCGGCGACGTCGCAGCGGACGAAGGCCGCACCCTCGATCCCGGCCGCGGTCCGCTCCGCGGCCTCCGCGTCGATGTCGGCGATCAGGACCCGCGCGCCCTCGGACGCCAGCCTGCGTGCCGTCGCCTCGCCGATGCCCCGCGCGCCCCCGGTGATCAGTGCTCCGTAGCCCTCGAAACGTGTCATAGGGCCGAACGTACCGCCCTGATGAGGGCCTGGGCACGGGGGTCGGCGGTAACGCCCTTGCGCATGCCGTTGGTCGTGTAGCCGAGGGCGATGCCCGATTCGGGGTCGGCGAAGCCGAGTGAACCGCCGCGGCCCGGGTGGCCGAAGGACCCAGGTCCCAGCAGCGGCGACGCGGGGCCGTGCAGCATGAAGCCGAGCCCGAAGCGGGTGGGCACCACCAGGACCCGGTCGGGTCCGGCGGACTCCTCGGTGCGGGCCAGCGTGAGCGTGGCGGGCGCGAAGAGCCGGCGGCCGCCGTCGACGTCGCCGATGGTCGCCGCGTAGAAACGGGCGAGCGCGCGGGCGGTGGATATGCCGTTGGACGCGGGAAGTTCGGCGGTGCGGTAGACGGGGTCGTTCTCGTCGGGGAAAGGGTCGATGGCTCCGAAGGCGCGGCGGGTCAGGGAGGCGGGGTCGCGGTACGCCTCCGCCACGGAGCGCTTGGGGCGCAGCCGGAGGCCGCCGCCCTCTGCGGCCGGGGGTTCCGCGACGGGGCCGAGCCGGCCGACCCGGTGGGCCTCTTCGCCGGGCAGCCCTATCCACAGGTCGAGGCCGAGGGGGCGGGCTATCTCCTCCGCGACCCAGCGGCCGATGCCGCGTCCGGTGACCCGGCGCACCAGTTCGCCCAGCAGCCAGCTGTAGGTCTGCGCGTGGTAACCGTGGTCGGTGCCCGGCTCCCAGACGGGCGCCTGCGCGGCGACAGCGGCCGGTCCGCCGATGCCGTCCGCCGCCTGCGCGGGGGTGAGCGGACGGTCCAGCACCGGCAGCCCCGCGCGGTGTGCGAGGAGGTGGCGTACGAGGACGCGTTCCTTGCCGGCCGCCTTGAAGTCCGGCCAATAGGTGCCGACCGGCGCGTCCAGGTCGATCTGGCCGCGCTGGTGGAGCAGGAGGACGACGGCCGCGGCGACGCCCTTGGTGGCGGAGCGGACGACCTGTGCGGTGTCGAGCGCCCACGGCTCGTGCCCGTCCACGTCCCGGGTGCCTGCCCACAGGTCGACGACCTTGCGCCCGTCGCGGTAGACGGCGACGGCCGCCCCGCGTTCGCCGCGCTGTTCGAAGTTGCGCGCGAAGGCGTCCGCGACCGCCTCGTAGCCGTCCGCCACCGTGCCCCGGACGTCCACCACGTCTGCTCCTTCGCTGCGATCCATCCCCCCATGGTGCAACGTGGTCCGGACCACTGTGACCGCGGGTCGGTTCCCGCGGTCTCCCCCGGCGGGTCAGCTGAGGACGATGGAGACGTCGATGTTGTCGCGGGTGGCGTTGGAGTACGGGCAGACCTGATGGGCGGCGGCCACGAGCCGCGCCGCGAGGTCCTGGTCCACGAGCGGCAGCGAGACGTTGAGCGCGACGGCGAGCCCGTATCCGCGTGCGTTGTTGGGCCCGATGCCGACCTTGGCAGCGACGGTCGAGCCGGTGAGGTCGAGGCCCGCGCGGCGTCCGACGAGCACCAGGGCGTTGTGGAAGCAGGCGCTGTAGCCGGCGGCGAAGAGCTGTTCCGGATTGGTGCCGCGGCCGTCGCCGCCGAGGGCGGGCGGCATGGCGACGCGGAGTTCGATCTGCCCGTCGTGGCTCGTCACATAGCCGTCGCGGCCGCCGTGGGCGGTGGCCTCGGCCACGTACATGATCTTGGTGGGGCGGGTGTCGACCGTGTCGACCTGTTCGCTCATGCTGCGTCCCCGAGTGTGCACCGGTGCGATTACATCGCGCACAATGTATCCGAGCCGTCAGCCGCGGGCCTACTGGGGGGTAGCCTTCGTCGCCGCGTCCGCGAGCCGGTGCAGATCGGCGCGGAGCCGCGCTATCTCCGACCCCTCCAGGCCCGTGCTCACAAGCAGTTGGGCAGGCACCGCCTCCGCCCTTTCACGCATCGCCTCACCCTCCTCCGTGAGCACCAGCCGCACCGAGCGCTCATCGGCTGCGGAGCGCTCCCGGCGCACCAGACCCGCCGTCTCCAGCCGCTTCAGCAGCGGCGAGACGGTGCCGTAGTCGAGCCGCAGCGCTGCCCCCAGCTCCTTGACCGGGATCTCGCCGCGCTCCCACAGCACCAGCATCGTGAGGTACTGCGGGTAGGTCAGGCCGAGTTCGGCGAGCAGCGGCCGGTAGGCGGCCGTGACCGCCCGCTGCGCCGCGTACAGCGCGAAGCACAGCTGGTCGTCGAGCAACAGCGACGCCGCCCCGCTCCGGTCCTCGTATCCATGCCCCATGTTCACGCGCCTATTGTCACGGACCTCGGATCGAAGCCGAAGGGCAGCTCCAGCCGGTGCGCGCGCATCAGATCGTCGTCGCCCAGCAGCTCCTGCGTGCTTCCGTCCGCGACGACGACCCCGTCGCTGAGGATCACCGAGCGCGGGCACAGCTCCAGCGCGTACGGCAGATCATGCGTCACCATCAGCACGGTGACGTCCAACGCGCGCAGGATGTCGGCCAGTTCGCGGCGCGAGGCCGGGTCGAGGTTGGACGAGGGCTCGTCGAGCACCAGGATCTCCGGCTCCATGGCGAGCACGGTCGCGACCGCGACCCGGCGGCGCTGCCCGAACGACAGATGGTGCGGCGGGCGGTCGGCGAACTCGGCCATACCGACCCGCTCGAGCGCGGCCATGACCCGGGCCTCCAGCTCGGGGCCACGCATCCCGGCCGACGCCGGGCCGAACGCCACGTCCTCCCGGACGGACGGCATGAACAGCTGGTCGTCCGGGTCCTGGAAGACGATGCCGACGCGGCGGCGGATCTCCGCGAGGTTCTCGCGCCCGACCGGCAGCCCGGCGACGGACACCGTGCCGACCCCGCCCGCCAGGATGCCGTTGAGGTGGAGGACGAGCGTGGTCTTGCCCGCGCCGTTGGGGCCGAGGAGGGCGACCCGCTCGCCGCGCCCGACCGTCAGGTCGACACCGAACAGCGCCTGGTGGCCGTCGGGATAGGCGTACGCGAGTCCGCGCACGTCGAGAGAGGGCGGCGGCGTCACGTTCATAGCGTCCATCCCAGCAGACAGACCGCGAGTGCGGTCACGGGCAGTGCGGCGGCGTACGACCACTGGGCGCGGGTCGCCCGCACGTCGTCGAGGACCGGCATCGTGCCGGTGTAGCCCCGGCTGACCATCGCCAGGTGCACCCGTTCACCGCGCTCGTAGGAGCGGATGAACAGGGCGCCGGCGGACTTGGCCAGCACACCCCAGTGGCGTACACCGCGCGCCTCGAAGCCGCGTGAGCGGCGGGCGATCGACATCCGGCGCATCTCGTCGGCGATGACGTCGCCGTAGCGGATCATGAAGGAGGCGATCTGGACCAGCAGCGACGGCAGCCGCAGCCGCTGAAGTCCGAGGAGCAGGGAGCGCAGTTCGGTCGTCGAGGCGAGGATCACGGAGGCGGCGACGCCCAGCGTGCCCTTGGCGAGGATGTTCCACGCGCCCCACAGGCCGGGGACGGAGAGGGAGATCCCCAGCACCTCGGTCTGTTCACCGGGCACCACGAACGGCATCAGCAGGGCGAAGGCCACGAACGGGATCTCGATCAGCAGCCGCCGCAGCAGGAAGCCGGCGGGGATCCGGGCCACCGCCGCGGCCGTGCCGAGCAGCACCGCGTACAGCCCGAAGGCCCAGACCGCCTCGCGCGGGGTGGAGACGACGACGAGTACGAAACCGAGGACGGCGAGCAGCTTGCAGTGCGCCGGGAGCGCGTGCACCGGCGAGTGGCCGTGCCGGTAGAGCTTGTGGGCGTGGCCCGCACCCATGTCAGACCGATCCCTGGACGGATGCCGGTTCGGTGGCCTCGCTGCGGCGGCGACGCACCACATAGAAGACGCCGCTGCCGAGGGCCGCTGTCGCGCCGACCCCGATCACGCCGGCGAGACCGCCGGAGAGCCGGGCGTCGGAGACGTCCTTGACGCCGTAGTCGGCGAGCGGCGAGTCGGCAGCGGCGTGCTCCTCGACGGTGCGGTCGATGCCCTTGTCGGCGGCGACCTTCTCCAGACCGTCGGGGTCGGCGGAGGCGTAGAAGGAGACGAAGCCGGCGAGGACGAGACTGGTCACCAGGCCGCCGAGCCACAGCCGGCGCGGCGAGCGGGCGGCGGCGGGCGCCGGCCGGGCCGCCGCGGGGGCGTCGACGAGCTCGCCACCGACGCGGAGCTTCAGCGGTGCCGACAGACCACGGGCGCCGTACACCAGGTCGGGCCGTACGGCGATGACCGCGCCCACGGTCAGCATGGTGATCACGGCCTCGCCGATGCCGATCAGGACGTGGACGCCGACCATCGCGGTGAGGACGGAGCCGATCGGGACCTCGGTCAGGCCGCCGACCGCGTAGAGGAGGGTGAACGCCGCGGCGGCGGCCGGGACGGACACCAGCGCTGCGACGAAGGACGCGGCGGTCACGGAGCGGCGGGCGCGCGGCAGGATCCTGACCAGGCCGCGGAAGAGTCCGTACGCGACGAGGACGGTGACGACGCCCATGACGGTGATGTTGACGCCGAGCGCGGTGAGTCCGCCGTCGGCGAAGAGGATGCCCTGCATCAGCAGGACGACGGCTATGCACAGCACGCCGGTGAACGGCCCGACGAGGATGGCCGCGAGCGCCCCGCCGAGCAGATGGCCGCTGGTGCCCGCCGCTACGGGGAAGTTGAGCATCTGAACGGCGAAGACGAACGCGGCGACGAGCCCGGCGAGCGGCGCCGTGCGGTCGGCGCCGGGAAGCTCCGTGGGGGATCCGCCCAGCTCGCGGCGGGCGCCGCGGAGGCTGACGGCGACCGCGCCGGCGGCGGCGACTCCGGCGGCCACCGAGACGGGCGCGTTGATGAATCCGTCGGGGACATGCATGGGGAGCTCCGCTTCGGACAGATGAAGAAGTGCTCAATGATAATGCCCTGCTGCAAATGACTTGCAAGAGCGCATGGATCACAAATGAACATGGTTCCACGGAGGACGACGGAGCATCCCAGCCGAAATATGGGACATTAGAGACAAAGTGGACGCGAGTGTGAGGAGCTTGCCGATGTCGCACGCCGTCAAAGAGCAGGCAAGAGGCCGGATCGTCACCGACGCTCCTCAGCACCGACCAGTGCGCGTCTTCCTCAGCTACGACCCCGCCGAGGATCCCGCCACCGTCAGTTTCGCGTTCCCGAGCGGCAAGGAGTGGACGTTCCCGCGTGCACTCCTCGAGTCGGGGCTGCGGGCGCCCACCCGGGACGGGGACATCGGCATCTGGCCCTGCGGACGCGTCCAGGCGATCATCGAGTTCCACACCCCGGACGGTGTCGCGGTGGTCCAGTTCGACTCGCAGACGCTGATCCGGTTCCTCCGCCACACCTACGCGGTGGCCGCTCCGGCGCTCTGAGGCCCGGTGTCCCGCGGACATACAGCAAAGAGGTGGCCGTATCCGCGCCCCGCGGATACGGCCACCTCTTTACCGTGACGGCCCCCGTCCCCACGGTGCCGTCACGGCGCCGGAGGTCGGCTCTCCCGGTGACGCGGCGAAGGCCGCGCCACCGGGCACCTCCGGAGTTCATGTCCTCCCTGATTACGGGAGCGTCAGACGCGGACCAACTCGCGGTCCCCGTCCGGGTCGCCGGGACTCTCGGCGAGCTCCTTGTGGAGCTTCTCGCCCTCCACGTCGACGTTCGGCAGCACCCGGTCCAGCCAGCGGGGCAGCCACCAGGCCTTGTGGCCGAGCAGGGCCAGTACCGCCGGCACGATCGCCATACGGACCACGAACGCGTCGAAGAAGACCGCGATCGCGAGGCCGAAGCCGATCATCTTGACCATCTGCTCGCTGGAGCCGATGAAACCCGAGAAGACAGCGATCATGATGACGGCCGCGGCGGCCACCACCCGGGTCCCGTGGCGGAAGCCCGTGACGATCGCCTCGCCGGGCCGCTCACCGTGGACGTACGCCTCCCTCATCCGCGTGACCAGGAAGACCTCGTAGTCCATGGCGAGACCGAAGACGACGCCCACCATGAAGATCGGCATCATCGACATGATCGGGCCGGTCTGCTCGACACCGAACAGCGAGCCCAGCCAGCCCCACTGGAAGACGGCCACGACCGCGCCGAGTGCCGCGACGACCGACAGCAGGAATCCGAGGGCCGCCTTGAGCGGCACCAGCACCGACCGGAAGACCACCATCAGCAGCAGGAAGGCGAGACCCACGACGAGCGCCAGGTAGGGCAGCAGAGCGTCGTTCATCTTCTGCGAGAAGTCGATGTTCATCGCGGTGGCGCCGGTGACGAGGACCTCGTCACCGCTCCGGTCGCGTATGTCGTGCACCAGGTCCTCGGTCTGGACCGAGGACGGCCGGTCCTTGGGGATGACCGTGATCATCGCGGTGTCGCCGGCCTTGTTGAGGGTCGGCGGGGTGACGGCGGCGGCGCCGTCGAGACCCTGGACGACCTCGACCGTGCGGTCCGCCACGCTCTTGTCACCGTCGACGACCACCATCAGCGGGCCGTTGAAGCCGGGGCCGAAGCCGTCGGAGAGCAGGTCGTACGCCTTGCGCTGGGTGGTGCTCGTGGGCTGCGCGCCGTCGTCGGGGAGACCCATCTCCAGCGACGCGGCCGGTATCGCCATGGCCCCGAGGCCCACGACGCCCGCGAGCAGCACTGCGACCGGGCGGCGCAGCACGAAGCGCGCCCAGCGGGTGCCGGCGTTCGGCTTGTCGGAGACCGGCGCGCCCTTGCGCACCTTGCGGCCGAGCACCCGCTTGCCCGCGAAGCCGAGCAGCGCCGGGATCAGGGTGAGGGCGATCAGGACGGCGATGACGACGGTGCCGGCGGCGGCGAAGCCCATCTTGGTGAGCATCGGGATGTTCACCACGGCCAGGCCGACGAGGGCGATGACCACGGTCAGACCGGCGAAGACGACCGCGGAGCCCGCGGTGCCGACGGCCCGTCCGGCCGCCTCCTCGTGTTCCTTGCCCTCGGCCAGCTCGGCGCGGTAGCGGGAGACGATGAACAGCGCGTAGTCGATGCCGACCGCCAGGCCGATCATCATCGCGAGGGTCGACGTGGTGGAGCCGAGGTCGAGGACGTTCGCCAGGGCGGTGATCGTCGAGATGCCGATGCCCACGCCGATGATCGCGGTGAGCAGCGGCAGTCCGGCGGCGACCAGCGAACCGAAGGTGATGACGAGGACGATGCCCGCGACGACGACGCCGATGATCTCGCCGGCCCCGGTCTCCGGGACCGCTTGCAGCGCGTCGCCGCCGATCTCCACCGTCAGGCCCGCTTCGCGCGCCTCGGTACCCGTCTCCTCCAGCGCCTCACGCGTCGCGTCGGTCAGCTCCATCGAGCTGACGGCGTAGGTGACGGAGACGTACGCGGTGGAGCCGTCCCGGGAGACGGCCTTCGCGGTGTACGGGTCGGTGACCGCCGCGATCTGGTCGGAGCCGTCCTTGAGTTCGGAGACGGCCTTGTCCACCTCGGCACGGTGACCGGCGTCGGTCATCTTCTCGCCGTCGGGGGCCTTGAAGACGACCCGGGCGGTCGCGCCGTCGGCGCTGCCGCCGGGGAAGCGCTCCTCCAGCAGGTCGAAGGCCTTCTGGGCCTCCGTCCCCGGGATGGAGAAGGAAGAGGAGGTGGCGGTGGACGCGGTGGCCGCGCCGACGCCGGCGACGGCGAGCAGCGCCACCCACAGCAGGGCGACGAGACGGCGGCGCCGGAAGGCCGACCGTCCTAGCTTGTAGAGAAACGTGGCCACGAGGGCTACTCCCGTATATGAGGGTGAACAGGGCATGGGGAGCCGGCCCGACGACGAGAGCGGCGCGCGTCAGGTGCTGTGCTGTGGTGCAGCGGGGAGGGGGTGTCGCGACCCGGGGAGGTCAGACGCCGAGGGCGGGGAGGACCACGGCGTCGAGATAATCGGCGAGGAAGGCTTGGTCGGGTGTGCGGTCCTCGATCAGATGCCGGACGACGAACGCGCCGACCAGCATGTGCGGTACGTAACCCAGTGCCGGGCTGTCCGCTCTGACCTCGCCCCGGTCCACGGCCCGTCGCAGCAGCGCGTCGAGTCCGGTGATCTCCGGCTCGATGAGCAGCTCACGCAGGGCCTCATGGAGATCGGGATGGGCGTGGATCGCCTGGGCCAGACCCCGCATCAGCGCGGAGTCCTTCTCCATCTGGCAGTCGTCGGTACGTTCGATCATGGCGTGGAAGTCGCCGCGCAAGGTGCCGGTGTCGATGTCGCCGACATGCACCGGCTTGCCGTGCTTCAGCGCCGTGGCGACCAGCTCGGGCTTGCTCTTCCACTGGCGGTAGAGCGTGGCCTTGCTGGAGCGCGTACGGGCCGCCACGGCGTCCATGGTCAGGGCGTCGTAGCCGACCTCGCGGAGCAGGTCGAGCACGGCTTCGTACAACTGCGCCTCGCGCTCCGGGGTGAGCCGGCTGCGTGTCATGCCTGCCTCCCGGTCGCAGTCGATCGAACGAAACTGTTTCGTACACCTCGAGAATACCCGGGGCCGCCATCGAAACGAAACCGTTTCGCTTGTGGCCTCGGTCACGCACGTTCCCGGCCACAGAGGTTCACGCCACGGACGTTCCCGGCCACGGACCTTTCCTGCCGGTCAGGGCCCACAGTGCCGCGCCGCGCCTCGGGCGCCCCGCGCTTCGCCCCGGCCCACAAGTTGCCGCGACCCTTGGCCGCGGAAAGCATTGGGGGGTGAGTGACGACGCCGCGTATCTCCGCTACCCGCATCTGTACGGCGACCTGCTGTGCTTCGCCGCCGAGGACGACCTGTGGATCGCGCCGCTGGTCCCTGAGGGGAAACAGCCCGACCGGGCATGGCGGCTGACCGTCGACCGCACCCGGGTCGGGCACCCCCGCTTCTCGCCCGACGGCCGGCACATCGCCTACACGAACTGGCGCAGCCTCGACCCGGAGATCCATCTCGCGCCCGTCGAGGGCGGCCCCGCGCGCAGGCTCAGCTACTGGGGCTCGACCGACACCCGCGTCTGCGGCTGGACCCCCGACGGCCAGATCCTCGCCGTCTCCTCGCACGGCCAGCCCTTCTCGTACTTCTCCTGGGCCTACAGCGTCCCGACCGACGGCTCTCCCGGCGGCCGGCTCCCCTGGGGACCGGTCTCCGACATCGCCGTCACCGACGAGTCCGAGGGTCCCTCCCACCCCGGCGGGACCGGCTGCGAACGGCGCACGCTGCTGCTCACCGGCAAGCCGCCGCACGAACCCGCCGCGTGGAAGCGCTACCGCGGCGGCGCGACCGGCCGGCTGTGGCTGCACGGCGAGCAGTTGCTCCCCGACCTGAACGGGCACCTCGACTGCCCCATGTTCATCCACGGCAACGGCGCCGCCCGGTGGTCGGAGGACGACGGCCGGATCGCGTTCCTCTCCGACCACGAGGGCGTGGGCAACCTCTACTCCTGCCGCCCCGACGGAACGGGACTGCTGCGCCACACGGACCACGACGCCTTCTACGCCCGGCACGCCGCGAGCGACGGCCACCGGGTCGTGTACCAGTGCGGCGGCGACCTGTGGATCGTCGAGGACCTGACCACGCCCGACTCGGTGCCGCGCAAGCTCGAGGTGCGGCTGGGCGGGCCGCGGGCCGGCCGCCGCACCTACCAGGTGCCCGCCGCCAACCATGTGGGCGCGATCTCGGTCGACGAGACGGGGCGGGCCAGCGCCGTCAATGTGCGCGGCAGCCTGTACTGGCTCACCCACCGCGACGGCCCCGCCCGCACCATCGCGGACACCCCGGGCGTGCGGGTACGGCTGCCCGCGATGCTGGGCAGCGGCGGGCAGGTCGCCTATGTCACGGACGCGGACGGCGAGGACGCCGTCGAGATCGCGTACCTGCCGCGGGCGACCGGCGACCGTGAGCCGCGCCGGCTCGCGTCGGGACAGCTGGGGCGGGTGCTGGAAATGGCCGCCGACAGCGAGGGCGAACGGATCGCCATCGCCTCGCACGACGGCCGACTGCTCCTGATCGACGCCACGGAGGAGTCCACGGGCGAGGTCACCGAACTGGTCCGCTCCGCCAACGGGCCCGTGCGGGACCTGTCGTTCTCGCCCGACGGACACTGGCTGACCTGGTCGCACCCCGGCATCGGACGCTCGCTGCGGCAGATCAGGATGGCCCGGATCGCCGACCGCACGATCGTCGACGTCACCAACGGACGCTTCGAGGACGAGAACCCGGTCTTCACCCGCGACGGCCGCTATCTCGCCTTCCTCTCCTGGCGCGGCTTCGACCCGGTGTACGACGTGCACACCGGCGACCTGTCCTTCCCGCTCGGCTGCCGCCCCTACCTGGTGCCGCTGTCCTCCGCGACGCCCTCGCCGTTCGCCCTCACTCCGGAGGGCAGGCCGGCCGCCGGCGGGCTCGACCCGCTGGAGGAGGCGCCCGACAGCGCGGTGCTCGTCGAGATCGAGGGCCTGGAGAACCGGGTCACCCCGTTCCCGGTCGCCGCCTCCAAGTACTCGGCGCTGCACGCGGTCGCCGGCGGCGGCCTCGTCTGGCTGCGCTGGCCCATCTCCGGCGCGCTGGGCGAGACGTTCGTCAACCCGGCCGACACCTCCGGCAGGCCCACGCTGGAGCACTTCGACATCACCAAGGCACGGAGGACCGAACTCGTCGGCCATCTCGACTGGTTCGCCGTGAGCGGTGACGGCACCCGGCTCGTCGTCGTCGACGAGGGCGACCTGCGTGCCGTGCCCGCCACGGAGACCGGCGACCTCGACTCCACCGTCTTCCTCGACCTGCGCCGCATCCTGCACGAGGTGGACCCGGTGGCCGAATGGCGCCAGGCCTACGCGGAGGCCGGCCGCATCATCCGCGCCTACTTCTGGGAACCGGACATGTGCGGGATCGACTGGGACGGGGTGCTGGAGCAGTACCGGCCACTGGTCGAACGGGTCGCCTCCCCCGACGAGTTCGCCGATCTGATGCGCGAGGTCCTCGGCGAACTGGGCACCTCCCACGCCTACGTCACCGGCGCCCGGCGCAACGAAGGGCCGCCGCACTACCAGCGGGCCATGGGCCTGCTGGGCGCGAACCTCGTCTGCCGGGACGGGAAATGGGTGGTCAAGCGCATCCTGCCGGGCGACTCCTCCGACTCCAAGGCCCGCTCCCCGCTGGCCGGCGCGGGAATCAGGGAGGGCGCGGTCCTCACCCACGTGGACGGCCGCCCGGTCGACCCGGTCGCGGGGCCGTACCCGATGCTCTCCGCGGCGGGCGGTACGACGGTCGAGCTGACGTTCCTGCCCGCGGAGGAGGAGGGCAGCGGCCCGCCGCGCCGGGTCGCGATCGTCCCGCTGATCGACGAGCGGCCGCTGCGGTACCAGGACTGGGTGGCCAAACGGCGCGCGGTGGTACGGGAGCTCAGCGGCGGGAAGTGCGGCTACCTGCACATCCCCGACATGGGCGGCTCGGGCTGGGCGCAGTTCAACCGCGACGTGCGGATGGAGGTCTCCCGGCCGGCGCTCATCGTGGATGTCCGCGGCAATGCCGGCGGCCACATCAGCGAGCTGGTCATCGAGAAGCTGACACGCAGGATCCTGGGCTGGGACCTCACCCGCAACGCCCAGCCGGTCTCGTACACCTCCAACGCGCCGCGCGGGCCGGTCGTCGCGATCGCGGACGAGGCGACCTCGTCGGACGGGGACATGATCACGGCGGCGTTCAAACTGCTGGGCCGCGGCCCGGTGGTGGGCACGCGCACCTGGGGCGGCGTGGTCGGCATGACGGGCCGTCACCGACTGGGCGACGGCACCGTGATCACGGTCCCTATGAACGCGGCATGGTTCGACGCCTACGGCTGGTCGATCGAGAACCACGGCGTCGAACCGGACGTGTACGCGCTGCGGACGCCGCTGGACTGGGCGGAGGGGCGCCATGTGGGTCTCGACGACGCGATCCGGCTGGCCCTGGACATGCTCAAGGCGGCTCCGGCCGCGGCGCCCCCGGACTACTCCGAGGTGCCCGACCTGCGCAGGCCGCCGCTGCCACCGCGCTGAACCGTCCTCCGGGCCGGCCCGGTCATGTCCCCGGAACGGTGCCGGAGCCTCCGGTTCGTGGCCGGGCCACGCCTCCTGACCGGGGGTGCGGTCAGGCCGGAGGCGTCCGGCGCAGGCGGCGGTCCATCGCCATGGACAGCTCGGCCTCCACCACGCTCTTCGCGAGCGGGCGGAGCCTGTCCAACTCCCCGTCGGCACTGTGGGTGGTGAGCACGTCGACGAACAGCCCGGCCAGGGCCTCCGCGTGGACACGGACCCGGCGGCCCGCGTCCAGCACCACCGACAGCGGCACGCCTTCGCGCACCAGCGCGGCGGAGACGTCCAGCAGCCGACGGCTGATGTGGACGATCTCCTCGCCGTCCGTGGCCAGATAGCCGAGCTCCAGCGCGGTGGCCAGGTTCTCCGGGGTGACCTGCCCCTCGAAGTAATCGGCGAGCGCTTCGGGGGTGAGGCGGACGGGGGTCTCCTCCGTCGGTTCCCCGAGGCCGAGGACCTCGCCCACGTCCCGCCCGCTCTCGAAGGCGGTGGCCAGATCGGCGATGCCGTTGAGGGTGTGTCCGCGCTCCAGCAGGGCGGCGATCGTGCGGAGCCTGGCGAGGTGGTGCTCGTCGTACCAGGCGATCCTGCCCTCCCGGCGGGGCGGTTGTATCAGCCCCCGCTCACGGTAGAAGCGCAGGGTGCGCACCGTGATGCCGGCCTTCTCGGCCAATTCCTCCATGCGGTACTCACGCGCTTCCTTCACAACAGAAGCCTATGTTGTACCGCCGGTAACTTGTGGCGTCCTACCCCTACCGCTCGGTATGGAGCTGCTCTACCCTCCCAACCATGCCAGTGATTGCTGGCAACGTTTTTGTGTTCGGTACGGGACCGTTCCAGCGGGAGGCGGCGGCATGAGCCAGCAGCAGCACGAGCACGTACGAGTGGCGGTGATCGGATCCGGATTCGGAGGCCTCGGTGCAGCCGTCCGGCTGCGCCGAGAGGGGATCACCGACTTCGTCGTCCTGGAGCGGGCGGACTCGGTCGGCGGCACCTGGCGGGACAACGACTACCCGGGCTGCGCCTGCGACGTCCCGTCCCACCTGTACTCGTTCTCCTTCGCCCCCAACCCCGACTGGCCCCGGACCTTCTCGGGCCAGGAGCACATCCGCGCCTACCTGGAGCACGTGGCCGACACCTTCCGGCTCCGTCCGCACCTGCGGCTGAAGCACGAAGTGCTGATGATGCGCTGGGACACCGAGGCGCTGCGCTGGGAGATCGAGACCTCGCAGGGCACGCTCACCGCCGATGTCGTCGTCTCCGCGACCGGGCCGCTGTCCGACCCGAAGATGCCCGACATCCCGGGCCTCGCCGGCTTCCCCGGCAAGGTCTTCCACTCCGCCCGCTGGGACCACGACTACGACCTGCGCGGCAAGCGCGTCGCGATGGTCGGCACCGGCGCGTCCGCGATCCAGATCGTGCCGGCGATCCAGCCCGAGGTCGCGAAGCTCACCCTCTTCCAGCGCACACCTCCGTGGGTGATGCCGCGCGTCGACCGGAAGATCTCGGGGGCGGAGCGCTGGCTGCACCGGCAGCTGCCGTTCACGGGCACCGCGCGGCGCGGACTGCTGTGGGGCATCCGTGAGTTGCAGGTCCAGGCGTTCACCAAGCGGCCGAACGAGCTCGGGCTGGTCGAGCAGCTCGCCAAGGCCAACATGCGCAAGGCGATCAAGGACCCGGCGCTGCGTGAGAAGCTGACGCCCGACTACCGCATCGGCTGCAAGCGCATCCTGCTCTCCAGCACGTACTATCCGGCGCTCGCGCAGCCCAATGTGGACGTCGTCGCCTCCGGGCTGACCGAGGTGCGCGGCTCCACCGTCGTGGCCTCCGACGGTACGGAGGCCGAGGTCGATGCGATCGTCTTCGGCACCGGCTTCCACGTCACCGACATGCCGATCGCCGAACGGGTCGTCGGCGCGGAGGGCATCACGCTCGCCGAGGCATGGAAGGACGGCATGGAGTCGCTGCGCGGCGCGACCGCCGCCGGCTTCCCCAACTGGATGACCATCATCGGTCCGAACACCGGGCTCGGGAACTCGTCGATGATCCTGATGATCGAGTCCCAGCTGAACTACATGGCCGACTACATGCGGCAGTTGAACCTGCTGGGCGCCGGCTCCGCCCTCGCCGCCCGCCCCTCGGCCGTCCACGCTTGGAACCGGCGGGTGCAGGAGCGGATGAAGCGGACCGTGTGGAACACCGGCGGCTGCACCAGCTGGTACCTCGACCAGAACGGCCGCAACACCACCATCTGGCCGGGCACCACGACCGAGTTCCGAGGCGCGACCCGGCACGTGGACCTCGCAGAGTACGAGGTGGTCCGGGCCGGCGCCGGCAAGCAGCCTGTGGAGGCCGTCGGCGCGAAGGCCGCCAAGGGCGCGAAGGACACGGAGGCCGTCGCATGAGCCGGCTGCTGCGTCGCACCGACGCCCCGCCCGTCGCCGACCGTGAACTGACCGCGGTCTCCGCCGACGGGGCACGTATCCACGTCGAGGTGCACGGCCCCGAGGGAGCCCCCGCCGTCGTACTGGCCCACGGCTGGACCTGCTCCACCCTCTTCTGGGCGGCCCAGATACGGGACCTCGTCCCCGACCACCGCGTCGTCGTCTACGACCAGCGGGGCCACGGGCGCACTCCGGCGGGGGCTGTGGGCACCGAGCGGCTGGCCGACGACCTGGAGGCCGTGCTCCGTGCCGTCCTCGCGCCGGGCGAGAAGGCCGTGCTCGGTGGTCATTCCATGGGCGGCATGACGATGATGGCCGCGGCGGGCCGGGCCGGCTTCCGCGAGCACGCGGCGGCCGTGCTGCTGTGCAGCACCGGCAGCGCCCGGCTGGTCGAGGAGTCCGTCGTACTGCCGATGCGGCCGGGCCGGCTGCGGACCAGGCTCACGCATCTGATCCTCGGGGCCCGCGCGCCGCTCGGCCCGGTCACGCCCGTCTCCCGGCGCATCCTCAAGTACGGGACGATGGGCCCCGGTTCCTCGCCGGAGCGGGTCGACGAGTGCGCGCGCATCGTGCACGCCTGCCCGCGGGCCTCCCGGGTGGCCTGGTCACAGGTCCTCGGCGAACTCGACCTCGACAAGGGCGTACGGGCCCTGGACGTGCCCGCGATAGTCGTCGGCGGCACCGCCGACCGGCTCACGCCGATGGTGCACGCCAGGCGGCTGGCCGCCGAACTCCCGCAGTGCCTCGAACTGGTGGAGCTCGCGGGGATGGGCCACATGACACCGGTGGAGGCCCCCGAGGCCGTCACCGCCAAGATCCGTGAGCTGACCGGCACGTACCTGGACACGAAGGAGGAAGCCGCATGAGCAGGGTGAGCCTGGAAGGGCAGGTCGCGGTCGTCACGGGCGCGGCGCGTGGCGTCGGCGAGCTGCTGGCGCGCAAACTGTCCGCGCGCGGCGCGAAGGTGGCGCTGGTCGGCCTCGAGCCGGACGAACTGAAGAAGGTCTCCGAGCGGCTCCACAGCGAGAGCGACCACTGGCACGCGGACGTCACCGACCACGAGGCGATGGCCAAGGTCGCGCAGGAGGTCAAGGAGCGTTTCGGCAAGGTCGACATCGTCGTCGCCAACGCGGGTGTGGCGTCCGGCGGTCCGTTCCTGCACTCGGACCCGGTCGCCTGGCGGCGGGTCATCGAGGTCAACCTGATCGGCAGCGCCGTGACGGGGCGGGCGTTCCTGCCCGTACTCCTCGAGAGCCGCGGGTACTTCCTCCAGATCGCGTCGCTCGCCGCCATCACGCCCGCGCCCATGATGTCGGCCTACTGCGCGTCCAAGTCGGGTGTGGAGGCGTTCGCGCACAGCCTGCGGGCCGAGGTCGGCCACCGCGGTGTGCGCGTCGGTGTCGGCTATCTGTCGTGGACGGACACCGACATGGTGCGCGGCGCCGACCAGGACGACGTGATGCGCGAGCTCCGGCAGCGTCTGCCGTGGCCGTCGAACCGCACCTATCCGCTCGGCCCCGCGGTGGACCGGATCGTCGCCGGCATCGAACGCCGTTCCTCGCACGTGTACGCGCAGTGGTGGCTGAGGGGGATGCAGTCGATCCGCGGCTGTCTCCCGGCGGTCATCGGGACGGTGGGACAGCGCGAGATGCGCCGGTTCGAACCGCGTCTCGACGGCGTCTCCACGGGCCTCGTGGGGGCCGGCGGGGCGGCCGACGAAGCGGGCCGGAAGCAGAACCACTGAGCGTAACTGATCGAAATGCGTGCTTTGTCCGTGCGTGCAACGCTGGTCGCAGCCCCGGGGGCATGACTGCCCCCGACCCCCCACACCCCTCTTAGGAGTGACATTTCATGGGCATCTCAGACCAGTTCAAGGACAAGGCGCAGGAGCTCGCGGACCAGGCGAAGCAGAAGGCCGGCAAGGGAGACCAGTCGGAGCGCGCACGCCGCGCACGCGAAGAGGTCTCCGAGCGGACCCAGCAGGGTCGCGAGCAGCAGGGCGCCCGGTCCCGGGAGTCCATGCAGGAGCGTGGCGAGAACGCGATGCGCGAGCGTCGCGACAGGGTCGAGGACTACGACGCCTGACGAGGCCTCGTAGCACCACCGACGACGGGCGCACCCGCAACAACCGCGGGTGCGCCCCTCCTTGCGTGGGGTCGTCACCGGGCCGGGCGCCCCGTGTCGCCCGGCCCGGCTCCGATCACCGGCCTCCCGCCCCCGATCACCGGCCGTCGCGGGTGCCGGCCCCCATCCCGGCCCGCGCCGTCGTTGTCCGGGGCTCAGCCCGCCGCCGACGAATCGGCGGCCAACGGGCGTTGCCAGACTTCCGCGACGGCGAGGTAGGCCGTCGACGTGGGCCGCGCCGCGGTGCCTCCGACACGCGGCCGGCCGGCAAGTGCGCGTCCGCCGACGTGGACAGAGCCGTGCCCGCACGGACCGAGCACGAGACTGAGGCTGTGCTCGACCCCGCCGCCGAGAGGGAACGCGTCGGTGGCGAACGCACGCCTGTCGAGAACGTCGCCCATGGTGATGTGCACGTCGGCCGCGTCGGCCCGCAGGCCGTGCGCAAGGTCCACCCTCACCCGCACCGGCACCCGGTGCAGGACCGGCTCGGGCCACACCAGGCCCTCCGCCTCCGGGAAGTGGCGCACGAAGTACCGCTCCAGCCAACGCGCCAGACCCGGATCGGAGCCGTAGAGGTGCACCTGGTCCCGGTGCCACAGGACGATGACGTTCCCGGCGCCGTAGGGGGACCAGTCGACCTGCCAGACCGCGGCGTACGCCGTGAGCCGGTCCCCGTCGTAGAGCACCAGGCCCGGATTGGCGCCGGCGACGACCGGCGCACGGGCGGCCGGGGAGTTCGCCGGGCGGGCCGGGGCCGCGGCGGCATGACCTGGGAGGCCGGCTCCGCCGACGACGGCAAGGGCGCCGGCGGCGGTGCCGCTCAGGAGGAAACGGCGACGATCGACGGGCATGAGGTGCGCTCCTTCGCCTGGTACGCGGGATGCGATGACGACAACGACCCAACAGGAGCCGCAGTCTTCGGCCCACAGATTCGAGCGGGCTCGAATCCGACCGGTCCCCTGGCCGCGTGGCACACTGGGCGCGCCGGGACGGGGGCGCGGGGGAGGCGGACGGCATGACGGTACGGATCCCGGTGTCGGCGGACACCCTCGGGCGTTCACGGTTCGCGATCTGTGCCGCGACGGAGACGGTCGGCGGCATCCGCCGAAGGGCCCTGCGGCGGCAGCCCGCGCACCTCCGGCGCCGCCTCGACCGCGCCGCGACCGGCGCGGAGCCCCGTTCTCTCGAACTGCTCCACGGCTTGATCCCGCACGACCACCCCTACACGCCCGACTTCCTCACCCCGTCTCCGGGCCGCGCCCTGGTCTCCGTGGAGCGGGCCGCGGACGTCGTGCGCCGGACCCCGCCGGACGAGGTCGAACACCACCTCGACATCGCCTTCCGGGGGCGCGCGATACGTCCGGAGGTCGCCGCCGCCTTCCCGAGCGCCGCGGCGTACGAGCGGTGGCGACGCCGCCCGATGCCGCCCCCGGTCGCCGACGCGCTGCGGGCCGGCCCGGCCGCACTGGCTTCGCGCGCGGCGGACGCCCTCGTCGACTACTTCACCGCGGCGCTCGCACCGGAGTGGGACGCGGTCCGTGCCGTCCTCCAGGACGACGTCAGCCACCGCGCCGAGAAGATGGCCGGCCTCGGCGCGGGAGCCATGATCGACGATCTGGGGGACGGGGTGCGCTGGCGGGACGGTGAGATCCGCATAGCCCGCCCGTACGACGTGGTCGTCGACTGGGCCACCGACGGTTTCGTCCTGGTGCCCTCCACCGCCGTGGACGCACAAGTCCTGTTCAGCGCCGAGCATCCGCGGCCGCCCGTCCTGACCTACCCCGCGCACGGGGTCTCCCGGCTGTGGGGTTCCTCCCCGGAACAGGGCGACGACGCGCTACGTGAACTGATCGGCGAGACACGGGCGATGCTGCTCGCCGGCCTCGACGAACCCCGCTCGACCTCGGAGTTGAGCCGGGACATGGCTCTGGCGCCGGCGACGGTCTCGTACCACCTGGGCATCCTGCGCCGGGCCCGGCTGGTCCGCAGCCGCCGGCGACGCCGTGTGGTCCTCTACCAGCGGTGCCCGCTCGGCACCCGGCTGCTGGGCCGGGACCCGGGCGACCTGGGCGAGAACTGACGGACAGGGCGGCCCGGCCGAGAACCGACCGTCCGCGCCGTCCGAACCGGGCCTACGGGCCGTAGACGGCCGTCACCGGCGCGTGGTCCGACCAGCGTTCGCCGTGCGTCGCCGCCCGCTCCACCCACGCCTTCACCGCGCGCCGCGCCAGACCGGCCGTCGCCACCTGGTAGTCGATGCGCCAGCCCGAGTCGTTGTCGAAGGCCCGCCCGCGGTAGGACCACCAGGTGTACGGGCCTTCCCGGTCCGGGTGGAGGCCGCGGACCACGTCCACGTACTCCGCCTCGGAGAAGACCCGGCCGAGCCACTCCCGCTCCTCGGGGAGGAAGCCGGAGTTCTTCCGGTTGGCCCTCCAGTTCTTGAGGTCGGCCTCCTGGTGGGCGATGTTCCAGTCGCCGCAGACCACGACCTCGCGGCCGTCCGCCGCCGACCGGGCCCGCAGTTCCTTCAGGTACGGCAGGAACTCGCTCATGAAGCGCATCTTCTCGTCCTGGCGCTCCGTGCCGACCTCGCCGGACGGCAGATACAGGCTCGCCACCGTGACACCGGGCAGGTCGGCCTCGACGTACCGCCCGCTGCCGTCGAACTCGCTCGAGCCGAACCCGATGCGCACCGCGTCCGGTTCACGCCGCGTGTAGAGCGAGACGCCGGCACGGCCCTTCGCGGCCGCCGGGGCGTGCGCCGTGAACCAGCCCTCGGGGTTACGGACCTCCGGGGGCAACTGATCGGCCTCGGCGCGCACCTCCTGGAGGCAGATCACGTCGGCGGCGGTGGTGGCCAGCCACTCGACGAAGCCCTTTTTCGCGGCGGCACGGAGACCGTTCACATTCACGGAGGTCACGGTGAGCATCCCGGCACCATACCGGCCGACGCCATTCGCATACACGTACGCTTCTGGGCATGCATGTCAGAACCGTGAGCTTCGACCACCCGGATGCCGTGAAGCTCAATGACCAGGTCCAGCTGGAATACGTGGAGCGATACGGGGACGGCGAGGGCGACGCCACGCCGCTCGACGCCTCGATGTTCGTCCCGCCGAGTGGCCTGTATCTCATCGCCTACGACGACCAGGACCGCCCGCTGGCGACCGGCGGCTGGCGCACCCAGGACGAGAACCCGGAGGGGTACTCGGACGGCGACGCCGAGCTGAAGCGCATGTACGTGATCCCGGAGGCACGCGGCCTGGGCCTGGCCCGCCGCATCCTTGCCGCCCTGGAGGAGGACGCACGCGCGGCCGGCCGGACCCGCATGGTGCTGGAGACCGGGGACATGCAGCCGGAGGCGATCGCGCTGTACACCTCCAGCGGCTACGTGCCGTGCGCGAAATTCGGCCACTACCGGGAGTACGAGAGCAGCCTCTGCATGGCGAAGTTCTTGACGCGCCCCTGACATAAGTTCGCGATTCGTGGCACTCTGCCTCACGCACGTCGATCCGCACCGTCCTGTCCCCCACCCCGCCCGAGGCATCCCGCGGGCGGGCACGGCAGAAGGAGACATGCGTGAGACGCCACCGCTTTGCCGCCTCGGTCCTGACCGCTGTCGGCGCCCTGCTCGCCGGGGCGCTGTCCGCCACCTCCGCCGGCGCCGCCCCGCCCCCCTCCCCCACTCCCGCGTCCTTCGCCCCCGACCAGGCGGCCAAGGGCTTCTGGACCGCCGAGCGGATGCGGAGCGCCACCCCGCTGGACGTGATCCGCGCCACGCCGGGTTCCTTCCGGGCACCCGCCTCACCGGCCGGCGAGGAGACGGTCGTGGGGCCCACGGCCTTCCCGCAGGCCGGCGGCCCGTGGACGGGCGGCGGCTCGGTGGTGAAGACCTCCGGCCGCGTGTTCTTCACCTTCCAGGGCCGCACCGCCTCCTGCTCCGGCAACTCGGTCACCAGCACCAACGGCAGCACCGTCATGACGGCCGGTCACTGCGTGAAGTACCAGGGCTCCTGGCACACCAACTGGGTCTTCGTCCCCGGCTACGACAACGGCCAGGCGCCGTACGGCCAGTGGAGCGCCACCAAGACACTCGCCACGGACCAGTGGGCGGCGAGCGAGGACATCAACTACGACGTCGGCGCCGCCGTCGTCGCCCCGCTGAACGGAAAGACACTCAGCCAGACCGTCGGCGCCCAGGGCCTGAAGTTCAACGGCGGCTACAACAAGGCGATGTACGCCTTCGGCTTCCCCGCCGCCTCCCCCTACGACGGCTCCAAGCTCATCCACTGCAGCGGCAACAGCTCGAAGGACTTCCTCTTCTCCCAGGACCACAGCCTCGGCTGCAACATGACGGGCGGCTCCAGCGGCGGCCCCTGGTTCGAGTCCTTCAACGAATCCACCGGGACGGGTCTGCAGGTCTCCGTGAACAGCTTCGGCTACACGTTCCTGCCGAACCGCATGTTCGGCCCGTACTTCGGGGCGGAGGCGAAGGCCGTCTACGACAAGGCGCAGGTGTCGTGACGGAGTGCCTCATGGTGTGAGGCGCTCCCTGGACCGCCACGGGCCCTGCCGAACGGAGCGTCCCGCAAGGTGGTCGCCGTCGGCCTGCCGCGACAGACACGGCTCCGTACGGCTCGCGCCCGCCGGCTCGTGGACGCGTCAGGGACGACCGGGTCTCGGCCCGGTTGCCGCAGTCGGCTGCCGCATGAATGGCGAGAGCCCCAGTCGGACGAATCCGACTGGGGCTCTCAGCTGCGGTGGACCTGTGGGGATTTGAACCCCAGACCCCCTCGATGCGAACGAGGTGCGCTACCAGACTGCGCCACAGGCCCTTGCAACGAGTGAAACTCTAGCATCCCGATCGGGGTGCTTGGAAATCCGTTCCCCGCTGGTCGTCCCGCCGGTCTTCTTGCTGGTCACGGACGACGCCCGGGGGCGCTGCCGGTCGTTTCGGCAGCGCCCCCGGGCGGTCTCGTTCCGCATGCGTCGTCACTCGTTGGCGGCGCGCGGCCGGTCCTCGTCCGCGTACTGGTCGAAGAGCGGTGTGCGGCCCCGGTCGCGGGCGCGGCGGGACGGGGAGGGGGTGCGGCGGCCCGGCGCGGCGCCGGCTTCCGGGTCCGGTGTCTCGCGCGGGGCGGGCGCCGGCTCGGCCACCGAGGAGCGGGCGGCGCTCCAGGTCTCCGGGTCGCTGACGTCGACGCCGCTCGACGCGCGCGGCGCGACCGGAGCGGTGACGTACGTGGGCAGCGGGACCGGCACCGGCTCCCAGCTGTCGCCGGTCACGGGGCCACGCTGGCGCTGCTGGTCCACCCATTCCGCGTGATCGGTCTGCTCGACCAGCGCGCGGCGGCCCGCCTCCTGCGGGGAGAGCTTCGGCGCCGGCTCCGGCTCGGCGTCCTCGGCCTGCTCCATGGGCTCCCCGGGCTCGGCCGCGGCCGTCGCCGGCTGGTGGCGGCGCGGGCGGTTCTCGCGCAGCCGCTGCGCCGCCGCCTCCGCCCGCCGCCGGTCCATGGTGAACGCGAAGCGCCGCCGCTCCTGGGCGCGCATCTGCACGATGTAGGCACTGAGGAGCACGGCCGGCAGGGCGGGCGCCCACAGGAGCCCCAGTCCGCCGACCGCGGCGACCACCGCGCCGAGGGTGAAGGCGAGGAAGAGGACGATGGTCGTCCGTCTGCGCCGGGCAAGGACCTTGCTGCGCCGCGCGCGCTCGGCGGCCGCGGCACGGTCGGACCGGCGGCGTGGGGCGGGGCGCCGGGCGGCGGTCCGGCCGGCGGGCCGGTCCGTCTCCTGCTCGGCGTCCTCGGACACGTCCCGGCGGACTTCGGTGCGGGGCGCGGCGAAGGCCCGGACGTCCACGGAACTCAAACGGTCCGTGTCAGCGTCCGGGTCCACGTCGTGCTCGGGCTGCTCAGCGGTGCGTTCCCGCAGCTCCTTGGCGTACCGGCGCTCCATCGCCGCTCGTCCGGACAGCAGCCGGATGGCGGTGGAGAAGCGTTCCGTCGGACGGGCTTCGTTCAGCTCGTCCTGCCTGCGGAGCCACATCGGCACCAAGTAGGCGGCCCAGGCCCCGACGATGACTGCGTAGATGAGGCCGCTGCTGCTCACGCAACACACCGTAGAGGGATTTGCACAAGGGCATCCGCCAATTGGCCCGGTGTGTCGCACGATCTGGCTGATATCACGGACCTTTTTTTGTGATTGTTCAGATCGGTTCATGGCTACCGCTGACCAATTTCGAACACTTATTTTATTTCCCGGGCGGTTCCGGGTCGTGCCTGGTGCCAGCGGTTGAGCAGCCCGTCCGGCACCTCCTCGGCCGTCAGCGCGAACACCAGGTGATCCCGCCAGGCGCCGTCGATGTGGAGATAACGGGGCCGCAGGCCCTCTTCACGGAATCCGAGTTTCTCCACCACGCGGCGGCTCGGCCCGTTCTCGGGCCGAATGCAGACCTCGATGCGGTGCAGACCGACCGAACGGAAACAGTGGTCGACGGCCAGGGCGACAGCCGTCGGCATGACTCCGCGGCCGGCGATGCTCCGGTCGACCCAGTAGCCGACATGCCCGGAGCACATCGAGCCCCAGGTGATCCCGGCCACGGTCAGCTGACCGACGAGCCTGCCCTGGTACTCGATCACGAACGGCAGCATCCGGCCCGCGTTCGCCTCCGCGCGCAGATGGCGGACCATCTGCCGGTACGTCGGCCGCTGGATGAGCGGCCCGCCCGGTGCCGGGGGCGGGATCGTCGCCTCCCAGGGACGCAGCCAGTCGCGGTTGCGCCGGTTGACCTCACGCCAGGTGCGCTGGTCCCGCAGCTTTATGGGGCGGAGGGTGATGTCACCGTCCACCAGGACGACCGGCCAGCTGACGCTCATGACGGTCTGGGATGGTCGCCGCCGCGCAACTGGTCGACGGCATGGCGCAGGATCTGCTCAAGCACCGCGAGCCCGTCCCGCACGCCCCCGGTGGAGCCGGGCAGGTTGACGATCAGGGTGCGGCCGGCGACGCCGGCGACGCCGCGCGAGAGCACGGCGGTGGGCACCTTCTCGCGCCCGTACGCGCGGATCGCCTCCGGGATGCCGGGGACCTCGTGGTCGAGCAGGGCGCGGGTCACTTCGGGCGTGCGGTCGGTGGGCGAGACGCCCGTGCCGCCGGTGGTGACGATGACGTCGTACCGGTCGGCCACTCCGTCGCGCAGCGCCTCGCCGACCGGGTCTCCGTCGGGGACGACCCTCGGGCCGTCCACGGCGAAGCCCATCGCGGTGAGCTTCTCGGCGATGAGCGGGCCGCCGGTGTCCTCGTACACCCCGGCCGCCGCCCGGTTGGAGGCGGTGACCACGAGCGCGCGGTACGGGGCCGTGGCGTGGGAGACGGTCATGCGTGCGCTCCTTCTGCTCCCTCGTGCCCCTCGCGGGTCCAGTCGCCGGACTTGCCGCCCGTCTTCTCCTCGACGCGGATGTCGGTGATCACCGCCGCCTTGTCGACGGCCTTGACCATGTCCACGACCGTGAGAGCGGCGACGGAGACCGCCGCGAGCGCCTCCATCTCCACGCCCGTGCGGTCCGTCGTCTTCACAGTGGCGGCGATCTCCACCGCGTCGTCGGCGATGAGAAGGTCGAGCTTCACACCGGAGACGGCGAGGGGGTGGCAGAGCGGGATCAGGTCGGGAGTGCGCTTCGCGCCCATGATCCCGGCGATCCGTGCCGTGGCGAGCGCGTCTCCCTTGGGGACGCCCTCCCCGCGCAGCAACTCCACGACGTACGGCGAGACCAGGACGCGGCCGGTGGCACGTGCGGTGCGGGCGGTGACGTCCTTCCCGGATACGTCGACCATGCGGGCCGCCCCCGCCTCGTCGATGTGCGTCAGCCTGCCTTGCGTACTCATGTGCGCCTGTGCTCCCGGTCCGGTCCCGTCAGGGCCTGTGTGGTCAGACACGGTACCGCCACAGGGGGCCGGTCAGCCCAGGAGGACCACGCCGACCTCCGTGCCGGGCTCCACCGAGGTGTCGGACTCCGGGACGACGATCAGGCAGTCGGCGTGGGCGAGCGCCGCGATCAGATGGGAGCCCGAGCCGCCGACGGGGGTGACGCTGCCGGCCTCCGCGTCGTACCTGCCGCGGAGGAACTGGCGCTTCCCGGCCGGGGAGCCGATGGCCCTGTCGGCCTTGAGCACGGCCCGCGCGGTGGGGCGGTGCACGTCCGGCAGGCCCATGAGCGCGCGGATCGCGGGCCGGACGAACAACTCGAAGGAGACATAGGAAGACACCGGGTTGCCGGGCAGGGCCAGCAGCGGTGTGTGCTCGGGGCCGATGGAGCCGAAGCCCTGCGGCTTGCCCGGCTGCATCGCGAGCCTGCGGAAGTCGATCCCGCTGCCGGGCACGTCCTCGTCGCCGACCGAGGAGAGCGCCTCCTTGACCACGTCGTACGCTCCGACGCTGACGCCGCCCGTGGTGACCAGCAGGTCGGCGCGGATCAGCTGGTCCTCGATGGTGGCGCGCAGGATATCCGCGTCGTCGGTGACCGCACCGACCCGGTAGGAGATCGCGCCCGCGTCCCGCGCGGCGGCGGCGAGGGCGAAGCTGTTGGAGTCGTAGATGCTGCCCTCGGTCAACTCCTCGCCGGGCTGGACCAGTTCACTGCCGGTCGACAGAACCACCACGCGGGGCCGGGGGCGGACCCGCACCGTGCCGCGGCCGATGGCGGCGAGCAGGCCGATCTGGGGCGGGCCGAGGACCGTGCCGGCCGCGAGGGCAAGGTCGCCGGCCTGCACGTCGCTGCCCCGGGCACGCACATGCGCACGCTCCTCGACGGGCCGGTGGACGCGGACCTCGCCGCTCGCTCCCGCCGGGTCCTCTCCGGCGGGGCGCATCGTCTGAGCCGCTCCCCCGCCGGTGCCGCCGTCGGTCCACTCCACGGGGACCACGGCCTGCGCGCCGGGCGGCAGCGGAGCTCCGGTCATGATCCGGGCGGCCTGGCCGGGGCCGACAGTGGGCAGGCCGCCGCTGCCGGCGGCCACGTCCCCGATGACGGTCAGGACGGCGGGGAACTCCTGCGTGGCGCCCGCGACATCCGCGACGCGGACCGCGTACCCGTCCATGGAGCTGTTGTCGAACGGTGGCAGCGCGACAGGGACGGTGACGTCCTCCACAAGGACACAGCCCTGAGCGTCCGGCAGCTGAAGCTCGATCGGGTCGAGCGGGCGGATCGCGGCGAGGATGTCCTCGAGGTGGTCGTCCACCGACCAGGTCGTGCTGCTCACGGTCCTACATCTCCTCGTTCACAAAACTGCGAAGCCAGTCCCGGAACTCCGGGCCCAGGTCTTCACGTTCGCACGCGAGTCTGACAATGGCACGCAGATAGTCGCCGCGGTCACCGGTGTCGTAGCGGCGGCCCTTGAAGATCACTCCGTGGACCGGGCCACCGGGGCTCGACTCCGTGGCGGCGGCGGACTGGTCCGCCTCCGTGAGCTTCTGGAGAGCGTCGGTGAGCTGGATCTCGCCGCCGCGGCCCGGCTCCGTCTCCCGCAGTACGCCGAAGACGGCGGGGTCGAGGACGTAGCGGCCGATGATCGCCAGGTTGCTGGGCGCGTCCGCGGTCTCCGGCTTCTCCACCAGGTCGGTGATCTTGACGACGTCGCTGTCACCGGTGGGCTTCACGGCGGCGCAGCCGTAGAGGTGGATCTGGGCCGGGTCGACCTCCATCAGCGCGATGACGCTGCCGCCCTCGCGCTCCTGGACCTCGACCATGCGGGCGAGCAGGGGGTCGCGCGGATCGATCAGGTCGTCGCCGAGGAGGACCGCGAAGGGCTGGTCGCCGACGTGCGGCTCGGCGCACAGGACGGCGTGACCGAGGCCGCGCGGGTCGCCCTGACGCACGTAGTGCATCGTCGCCAGGTCGCTGGACTCCTGGACCCTCGCGAGCCTGCCGGCGTCGCCCTTGCGGGACAGCGCCTCCTCGAGCTCGTAGTTGCGGTCGAAGTGGTCCTCGAGCGGACGCTTGTTGCGTCCTGTGATCATCAGTACGTCGGAGAGGCCGGCCGAGACGGCCTCCTCGACCACGTACTGGATCGCCGGCTTGTCGACCACAGGCAGCATCTCTTTGGGCGTGGCTTTCGTGGCAGGCAGGAACCGGGTGCCGAGGCCTGCGGCTGGGATGACAGCCTTGCTGATCCTGGGGTGCGACTGAGTCATGCGCAGCACCATATCCGCTGAGTATGGGCGGAAGATGATACTCCGGTTAACTTCGTCCTCACAAAGACGTGTACAACGCATTTACGGGTGGGCAATGAACGCCGACATGTCGGAAAAGAGCGTGCTGCGGGCCGAACTGCTCGGCGCACGACGGCTCCTGTCCACAGAGGACGTGACAGAGACCGCCGCGGTTCTCGCACGGCACGCTCTGCGGCTCCCCGAGCTCGCCGGCGCCGGCACCGTCGCCGCCTACGTGTCCGTCGGGCGCGAGCCCGGTACACACGCGCTGCTCGACGCGCTGCTCGCCCGAGGAGTACGCGTCCTGCTGCCCGTGCTGCTGGACGACAACGACCTGGACTGGGGGGTGTACCGGGGCGCCGGTCACCTGCGGCGCGCCGGGCGGGGGCTCTTGGAGCCGGACGGGGAACGGCTCGGTCCGGACGCGGTGCTCACGGCCGACGCCGTACTGCTGCCCGGGCTCGCCGTGGACGCCCGGGGCATGCGGCTCGGGCGCGGCGGCGGTTCGTACGACCGTGTCCTCGCCCGTCTCGCAGCCGCTGGCGCGGACCCGGCGCTCGTGGTGCTCCTGCACGCGAACGAGGTGGTCACGCAGGTCCCGGTGGAACCGCACGACCACCCCGTTCACGCGGTGGTGACGCCCGACGGCGTCATCCGGTTCACGGGACGGAGAAGCCCGGAGGAACGAGCGTGAGCGTGTCGGCGGTGCCGGCCGAAACCGCCTCCGCGCTGTAGGCCCAGTCCAGCAGCTCTCCATCGGCCCACAAGTCGGTCTGGTCGGTGTAGTGCGCGTTGTACGCGTGGCCCGAGGCACCGGTGAGGTTGATCCACCGGGACTCGTCCCACTCGCCGACGTTGACCACCATCCGCATCGAGGGCACCCACACGACCTCGTAACCGCCCGCCGCGTTCCAGCCTGTGGCGTTCACCGCGGCCTCGCCGCCGCCGAGGTTCCACGGGCCGCGGTTGAGCATAGTCTGCAGGAAGCCCGGGCCGTCGGTGCCGAGCGTCTGGTTCTTCAGGGTGAGCTGGTGCAGGCGGCCCCAGCTCCAGCTGGAGGCGTCCTTGCCCAGCCGGGCCGTCAGCTCCCAGCGGGCGTCCGCCATCGCACGGCCGAGCAGCTCGTCACGGCTGTCGGTCGCCTGCTCCGTACGCGTCCGGGGCGACTGCCACCAGGTGTTGTCCTCGTCCTTCAGCAGCCGTCGCACCACCTCGAACCAGCGGTCGCCGCCGTCGGGCTGGGCCGAGTCGGGGTCACGCTGGCCGCACTCGCGCACCCGCTCCTCGAGGTCGTCGTCCGGGGCCGTGCTGTCGGCGGGCCGGACGCTGAGGCACTCGCCCTCGACGCGCAGCTCCTTGGGGAGCTTGTTGCCGAACGCCAGCTTGAGGACGTTGCGCCACACCGCGTTGAAGTAGGCGGCGGCACCGGAGTCCGGTTCCTGGGTGTAGTCCCAGCCCTCGAGCAGCTTCTGCGCCTCGCGGACGTACGGGTCGGAGATGTCGATCTTCAGCAGGTAGGGCGTGAGCAGCTTCGCGATCTCGCTGCTGTTGTCCGTCTGCATGGTGCGCATGTCTTCGGTCGAGATCTTGCCGCCGCCCTGGATCTTCGACTCGATGAGGTCGTTGATCCGCTGGCTCCGTGCGCCGTAGCCGTAGTCCTTGGTGATCAGGTACGGGTACTTCTCCGCGTCGATGACGGCCTGGTTGGCGGTGACGATGTAGCCGCGGTCGGGGTTGTACTCGTAGGGCAGCTCGTCGAAGGGGATGTAGTCGGTCCACTTGTACGCCGGGTCCCAGCCGGGCGCGGGGGTGGAGCCGTCACCCTGGGCGCGGACCGGGATCCGGCCGGGGGCCTGGTAGCCGATGTTGCCCTTGGTGTCGGCGTAGACCAGGTTCTGCGAGGGGACCTCGAACTTCTGCGAAGCCGTGCGGAAGCTCTGGAAGTCCTTGGCCCGGTTGAGCTCGAAGACGGCGTCCATGGTCCTGCCCGGCTGGAGGGCGGTCCACTGGAGGGCGACTCCGTAGCCGGTTGCGCGGTCGGGCGCGGCGTTGGACACGGGCGCCTTCTGGCCGACCTTCTCCAGCTCTTCACTGCGGTCGGAGACCAGGGGGCCGTGCCCGGTGGAGCGGACCGTGATCGTCTTGCTGGCGCCGCCCGCGACCTTGATGACCTCCTTGCGGGTGGTCAGCTGCTTCTCCTCGTCGCCGACGAGGTAGCTGTCGCCGGCGAGCTTCTCGAGATAGAGGTCGGTGACGTCGGCGCCGAGATTGGTGAAGCCCCAGGCGATGTCCTGGTTGTGGCCGATTATCACGCCGGGCATTCCGGAGAAGGTGTAGCCCGCGACGTCGTAGCGGCACTTCTCGGAGGCCTCACGGCAGTGCAGGCCCATCTGGTACCAGAGCGAGGGCAGCTGGGGCGCGAGGTGCGGGTCGTTGGCCAGCAGGGGCTTGCCCGTGGTCGTGTACTCGCCGTCGACCACCCAGGAGTTGGACCCGATGCCGTTGCCGCTGGGGCCGAGGAGAGCGGGGACCGCGTCGAGGGCGTCGGAGAGCGCGGCGAGCTGAGAGCTCGCTCCCGAGGCCGCGTCCGCGTCACCGCCGGCGGTGCCGTCGCCGGTGCCGCCGGTTCCCGTGCCGTCACCCGTGTTTGCGCCGGTGGAGCCGTCCTCGAGGTCGGAGGGCTTGGCCGCCGGGTCGAACTTCCCGGTGACCTGACTGATGCCGCCCTCCTGCACGATCGGCTTGTTGCGCTCGAACGGATAGGACGGGTAGAGGTCCTTGATCTGCTTCTCGCTCAGCCTGCTGGTCAGCAGGGAGCGGTCGATCTCGTCCTCCATGTTCCCGCGCAGGTCCCAGGCCATCGCCTTGAGCCAGGCCACCGAGTCGACCGGCGACCACGGCTCGGGCTTGTAGTCGTTGGTGAAGGACAGCGCCGCGTACTCGACCGAGATCTCCTCGGCGGAGCGCCCCTTGAGGTACGCGTTGACGCCTTCCGAATAGGCCTGGAGGAACTTCTTCGTCTCCGCGGAGAGCTTGGTGTCGTACTCCTGCTGGGCGACGTGGCGCCAGCCGAGCGTGCGGAGGAACGCGTCCGTCCCGACCTGTCCGGAGCCGAACATCTCCGAGAGCCGGCCGGCGGTCATGTGCCGGCGGACGTCCATCTCCCAGAAGCGGTCCTGCGCCTGGACGAAGCCCTGGGCGCGGAAGAGGTCCTCGTCGGTGTCCGCGTAGATCTGCGGGATGCCGTGGTCGTCCCGCTTGACCTCGACCTTGCCGCCGAGCCCTTCGAGTTGGATCGACCCGGTGGTCTGCGGGAAGGAGGCACGCACCGTACTGATGCTCCAGTACGCCCCGTAGCCGACGCCCGCCACGAGGGCCAGCACCAGGACGAGCACGAGCAGACGGGCGCGTCGCCCCTTCTTCTTCTTGGGGGAAGAGGCGGTTGTGTTGGCGGGCATCGCTGTCCTTCGAGGGGCAGGGTGGTCCTGGGAATGCTGAGGCAACTCTAGGCGCAGCGCCCGACCGGCCCGGACGCGGTATCCACAAGGCACCCTCGTCCACAGACAAACAGATCATCACACCGTCAAGGAAGCGTTAAAGATTAGGTAAGGTAACGAAGTGTCGCCCGCCGGTACGAGGATCCGGCCGCAAGGCGCGAGGGGAAGGATCGGCCACTGACTGTCCACCAGCTCAACGAACTCCTGCTCATCTGCTCGCTCGTCCTGCTCGTCGCCGTGGCGGCTGTGCGCGTGTCCTCGCGCAGCGGCCTTCCCAGCCTGCTGCTGTATCTCGGCATCGGGATCGCCATCGGCCGGGACGGCCTGCTCGACGTCCAGTTCCATGACGCCGAACTGACGCAGGTCATCGGCTACGGCGCCCTCGTGGTGATCCTGGCCGAAGGTGGACTCGGCACGAAGTGGAAAGAGATCAGGCCCGCGTTGCCCGCGGCCGCCGCACTGTCGACGGTCGGGGTCGCGGTGAGCGTCGGCGTCACCGCCGCCGCCGCCCACTACCTGGTGGGACTCCCGTGGCAGCAGGCCCTGATCGTCGGCGCGGTCGTCTCGTCGACCGACGCCGCCGCGGTCTTCTCCGTACTGCGGAAGGTGCCGCTGCCTTCCCGGGTGACCGGAGCCCTCGAGGCGGAGTCCGGCTTCAACGACGCACCCGTGGTGATCCTGGTGGTGGCGTTCTCCACGACCGGACCGATCGACGCCTGGTACATGCTGATCGGCGAGATCGCGCTGGAGCTGGCGATCGGCGCGGTCATCGGACTCGCGACCGGCTGGCTCGGCGCGTACACCCTCCGGCACGTGGCTCTGCCCGCCTCCGGTCTCTACCCGATCGCCGTCCTGGCGATCGCGGTCATGGCGTACGCGGCCGGCGCCATGGCGCACGGCAGCGGCTTCCTCGCCGTCTATCTCGCCTCGATGGTCCTCGGCAACGCCAAACTGCCGCACGCCCCGGCCAATCGCGGTTTCGCAGAGGGGCTCGGCTGGCTGGCCCAGATCGGCATGTTCGTCCTGCTCGGCCTGCTGGTGACGCCGCACGAGCTGCTCCGCGACTTCTGGCCCGCGGTGATCGTCGGCCTGATGCTGACCGCGGTCGCGCGCCCGGTCGGAGTCTTCGTCAGTCTGCTGCCGTTCCGTATCCCGTGGCAGGAACAGGTGCTGATGTCGTGGGCCGGTCTCCGCGGCGCCGTGCCCATTATTTTCGCGACGATCCCCATGGTCGCGGGAGTCGAAGGCAACGACCGGATCTTCAACATCGTCTTCGTCCTGGTGGTCGTCTACACGCTGGTACAGGGGCCGACCCTGCCCTGGCTCGCGAAGCGGCTGCGGCTCGGCGACTCCTCGGAGGCCGCCGACCTCGGCATCGAGTCCGCGCCCCTGGAGCGGCTGCGCGGGCACCTGCTCTCGGTCGCCGTCCCCGATGGGTCGAAGATGCACGGCGTGGAGGTCGCGGAGCTGCGGCTGCCGTCCGGCTCCGCCGTCACCCTCGTGGTCCGCGACGGCAAGAGCTTCGTACCGCTGCCCTCGACGGTGCTGCGGCACGGCGACGAGCTTCTCGTGGTGGCGACCGACCCCGTGCGGGACGCCGCGGAGCGGCGCCTGCGGGCGGTCGCCCAGGGCGGAAAGCTCGCGGGCTGGCTGGGCACAGGGGGCGGCGCACGCCGCCGGCACCTGTGACCGGCGGGGCCGGATCAGCGGGTAAACCGTTGACCGCTCCGTGAATCACAGGAATACATGAGGTGATCCCTGCCATTTCCCAGGATGCGGCAGGGAAAGTCCCTGTACCATGAAGGCACACTGATCGACCAACTCTGCCTGACGCAGAGCTGGCGCGACCGTATGGCGGCCGCGGAGTCCCTCGCTGTGGGCCCCGGTATCTACCGCAGTTCCGCGCAAGAGGACAGCTCTCGGCGGCTCCCGACACCCAGGGGAGCGCTACCAGGCGGCAGAAAGGCAAGGACCGTGGAGTCCACGGTCGCTTCTGGCAAGCGTCCTGGTTACGGGCAGCTGCTCCGTACCGCAGGTGCTTGGACATTCCTGCTCCCCGGGTTCGCCGCCCGGCAGCCCTTCGCGATGCTCACCATCGGCATCGTGCTGCTCGTCCAGCACACCACCGGCTCGTACGGCAGCGCAGGCGCCGTCGCAGCCGTCACCGGCGTGTCCATGGCGCTGTTCGCGCCGCAGAGCGGCAAGCTCGCCGATCGCTTCGGCCAGCGCGCCGTGCTGGTCCCCGGCGTGCTCGTGCACACCGTTTCAGGTGCGGCGCTCACCGTGCTGGCCCTCACCGGCGCCCCCCTGTGGGCGCTGTTCGCCGCGGCCGTGCCGACCGGCGCCTCCGTTCCTCAGGTCGGCCCGATGGTGCGGGCCCGCTGGGCCGCGCGCCTCCAGGGCTCGCCGCTGATGTCGACGGCCGCGGCCTTCGAGTCCGTGACGGACGAGTTCACTTTCGTGGTGGGACCCGTCCTCGCCACCGCACTGTGCACCGGGGTCCACCCGGCGGCCGGTCTGATCGCCGAGTCCGCGCTCACCCTGGCCGGCGGACTGCTGTTCGCCGCCCAGCGCCGCACCCAGCCCGCCCACGGCCACTCCCTCTCCGACTCCCGGGCCGAGCGCACTTCCGCGCTGTCCGTGCCCGGCGTGCGGGTCCTGGCGGTGGCCTTCCTCGGCATCGGCTCCGTCTTCGGGGGCATGCAGGTCTCGCTGACCGCGTTCACCGAGGAGATCGGGCAGCCCGGTATGAACGGTCTGCTGTACGGCCTCTTCGCCGCCGGCAACATGCTGGCCGGCGTCGCCGTCGGCGCCATCGCCTGGAAGACCGGGCCGCGCCGCCGGCTGGTGCTGGGCTACGCGGGTCTCACCCTTGCCGCGTCCGTCCTCTGGACGGCCCATTCCGTGGTGCTGCTGGGGGCGCTGGGCCTGATCGTCGGCCTGTTCATCGCCCCCGCGCTGATCACCGGCTACACCCTCGTCGACTCGCTCGTACCGGCCTCCGCCCGCACCGAGGCCTTCACCTGGCTGACGGGCGCGGTGGCGCTGGGCCAGGCAGCCGCCGTGACGGTGGCCGGACAACTGGCCGACGAGCACGGCGCGAGCGCCGGATTCGCCGTGCCGCTGGTGGGCACCGCGCTCGCGCTGATCACCCTTGTGACACTGCGTTCGCGTCTCACGCCGCGTACCTCCGGACGGGTCGCGGCGCGTGGGATCGGTCACCGAGTGCCGGTGACGGTGGACTGATTCCGCGGAATACGTCACTATGGATCGTCGTTAGCACTCATCGAGTGAGAGTGCCAGGAGGAAGACAAGTGCCGACCTACCAGTACCAGTGCACCGAATGCGGCGAGGGCCTCGAGGCGGTGCAGAAGTTCACCGATGACGCCCTGACCGTATGCCCCAGCTGTGACGGACGCCTGAAGAAGGTGTTCTCAGCGGTCGGCATCGTCTTCAAGGGTTCCGGCTTCTACCGCAACGACAGCCGCGGCTCGTCGTCGAGCAGCTCACCCGCGTCGACCTCCTCGTCGTCGACGGGCACGAAGTCCTCGTCGGACACGAAGGCGTCGACCCCTGCCGCCTCTTCGACGGCTTCCTCTTCGTCTTCCAGCACGTCGAGCGCCTCCGGCTCCGCAGCCTGATTCCGACGTTTCCGAGACCCCGCCCGGCACATGACCACGGCGGGGTTCTTGGCATGTGCGCCTGCGGCTACTGTGATCGCCATGGCGACCAAGTCGAACGCAAGCGAAGCGGCCGGACCGGCGGAGATCGGTGTGATCGGCGGCTCGGGCTTCTACTCCTTCCTGGAGGACGTCACCGAGATCGAGGTCGAGACCCCTTACGGTCCGCCCAGCGACTCCCTGTTCATCGGTGACGTCGCCGGACGGCGGGTCGCCTTCCTGCCCCGTCACGGGCGGGGCCACCACCTGCCGCCGCACCGCATCAACTACCGGGCCAACCTCTGGGCACTGCGTTCCGTCGGCGTCCGACAGGTGCTCGGCCCGTGCGCGGTCGGGGGCCTGGTGCCCGAGTACGGCCCCGGCACGCTGCTCGTGCCCGACCAGTTCGTGGACCGCACGAAGGCACGGGCGCAGACCTACTTCGACGGCCTGCCGCTGCCCGACCGGACCGTCCCCAACGTGGTGCACGTGTCGCCCGCCGATCCGTACTGCCCGCGGGGGCGCAGGATCGTGCTGGACGCGGCCCGCGGACGCGACTGGGAGCCGGTGGACGGCGGGACGCTGGTGGTCGTCGAGGGGCCCCGCTTCTCGACCCGGGCCGAGTCCCGGTGGCACGCGGCGATGGGCTGGTCGGTGGTCGGCATGACCGGGCATCCCGAGGCCGTCCTCGCCAGGGAGCTCGAGCTCTGCTACACGTCGATCACACTGGTCACCGATCTGGACGCCGGCGCCGAAGCGGGCGAAGGCGTCTCGCACGAAGAGGTGCTGAAGGTGTTCGCGGCCAATGTCGACCGGCTGCGGACGGTCCTGTTCGACGCGGTGGCGGGTCTGCCGTCGAACGACGAGCGCGACTGCGCGTGCGGCGACGCGCTGGCGGGGATGGACCCGGGCATCCCGCTGCCGTAGCGCGGGGTGCTCGCTCGCGGGACAGGGCTGGGCGGTCGATCGCGGGCCGGCCTTCGTGGTCGCGTCGCGGGACTGCCGGATCGCGGCGCGCGCCGGGCTTCGTAGTTGCGTCGCGGGACTGCGAGGTCGCTGGATACTCGCTCGCGGGGCACGGCTGCGCGGTCGATCGCGGGACCGGGCTTCGTGGTGGAGCCGCTGGGCGCGTGGTCGCGTCGCGGCCGCAGATCTCGGCGGGGCTGCGAGATCTCGGGGCGGGGCGCTCGCGCTCGGACGCCCTTTCCGGTGAGCGACTTGTCCACATACATCGCACTGTCCACAGGCTCCGGCGGGCCTGCGCCGCAACGTGGATCGTGATGAGCGGTCGGTCACGGGCGCAGGGCCCGGGCCACTCCTCGCGACAGGCGGTGCGACATGTCCTTCGCTCACTCCTCCCCTCCCTCCTCTCCCGCGCCGGAGCCCCTGGGCGTACCGCCGTTCGCGCCGCTGCGGGTCCGCGGCGGGGCGCAGCGGCTTCGCCGGGCGTTGTGGCGGCAGCGGCGAACCATGGCCGCGGGCCTGGCGGTGACGGCCGCGGCGCTCGCCGCGTCGACGGCCCGGGGAGCGGACGTCACGGGCGGGCCGGCGCAGGAGGGCCGGGGCGGTCCGGGCGCCGGCGTGCCTGCTGCCGCGTCCCCGGCACGTGAACCGCGTCCTGCCACCGAGCTGGTGTCCGCGCCCGTGCGCATCGCTGACGCCGCGACGGTGCGGCTCCTGCGGCCCGGGGACCGCGTCGACGTCATCGCGGCCGCCGACCCTCCTACGGCCGGAGGCGAGGGGGCGGTTGCGGCGAAGGTCGTGGCATCGGGGGCCCGGGTGACCGAGGTTCCGGCCGGGACGGAGGACTCCGCGGACGGCGGCGCCCTCGTCGTGCTCTCCGTACCGCGCGCCACGGCGGCGGAGCTGGCGGGCGCCGGTGCGACCTCCCGCTTGGTGGTGACGGTGTGCTGACTCGCACTGACGTAGCCCCGGGCAACTCCATGGCGGCTGCGGATTGGACAAGGAGACCGGGCGCTGCCGTAAGTTGCCGAGCCGTCCCCCTTCTTTACTACATGTATGAAGAGAGGCTCATTCGTGAGCGACAAGAAGCCGAGCGTCCTCGAGGGCTTCAAAGCCTTCCTGCTCCGTGGCAACGTGATCGACCTCGCGGTCGCCGTCGTCATCGGTGCCGCTTTCACCAACATCGTGAACGCCGTGGTGAAGGGCGTGATCAACCCGCTGGTCGGGGCGTTCGGAACGAAGGACCTGGATGCCTACAGCTCCTGCCTGAAGGCCCCGTGCGAGGTCGGCCCCGACGGCGAGATGCAGGGCATCCAGATCATGTGGGGATCGGTGCTCGGCGCGACGCTCCAGTTCCTGATCACCGCCGCCGTCGTCTACTTCCTCATGGTGCTGCCCATGTCGAAGTACCTCGCCCGCCGTGCGGCGGCGCAGAAGGCGAGGGAAGGCGTGCAGGAGACGCTCGAAGTGACCGAGCTGGAAGTGCTGAAGGAGATCCGCGACGCCCTGGTGGCGCAGCGCCGTACCGGCTCGACGGCCGGCGACGACTCCGGTCCGGCCGGCACACCGGAGCCCGGCGTCGGTCGCTGACGCGGCCGGCGGCCCCTGGGGGCTCGGGCTGGTGCGGCTCAGATGTGGTGGGGCGGCTTCTCGTCGAGGAAGCGCGCGAGGTCGGCGGCGCTGTCACCGCTCGCCGGAGGCCGCTCACCCCACCCACGGTCCGTATCGTCCGCCGATTGCTGGTCCAGCGGATCGTCGAAGATCAGCCTCGGCTCGGGTCGTTGCTGTCCGGGCTGCTTCGCATCACGCGGTCCGGGGGTGGGGGCGGTCCTCATACCTCCAGGGTACGGCCGCGGCACCCCCCGCCGTCACCTGTCTTCCCTCCCTCTGACGGCCTCCCTTGTTCGGGCCGGGCAGGCACCCGACCCCGGAGCGCTCCCCGGATCCGGGCCGGGCCACGACCCCTGGTCCGACCGGGGCCCGGGTCCGGTGTCCCGCAGGTCGGCGCCGGCGAGCGTGGCCTGCCGCTGGCTCGCGGACGGCGCCGCCGAGCGTGTGCCACCGCCGCGGACGGCACTCATCGACGCCGGAATCGCGAAGACCGGGCAGGGAATCGTGCTGGGACCGGGCACCGGATTCGAGAGCGGCTGGAGCACCGGTCGAGACCGGGCCGCGTGACTGCGCGACCGCCGCCGCGCACGGTCCGCCCAACTAACCTGGCAGACATGGTCGTTATGAAGAGGACTGACGGGCCGACCGACGGCCTCACGGATGTGGCGGGTCTGCGGGTCGGTCACGCACAGGTCGCCGGGGACGGTGCGCTCAGCGGCACCACCGTCGTCCTCGCACCCGAAGGCGGAGTGGTCGCGGCCGTGGACGTCAGAGGCGGTGGGCCCGGTACCCGGGAGACCGACGCACTCGATCCGCGCAATGTCGTCCAGCGCATCGAGGCGGTCGTCCTGACCGGAGGAAGCGCGTTCGGGCTCGAGTCGGCCGCCGGGGTGATGGCGTGGCTCGAGGAACAGGGCCGGGGCGTACGGGTCGGCCCGGACCCCTCGCAGGTCGTGCCCGTCGTGCCGGCGGCGTGCGTCTTCGACCTGGGGCGCGGCGGCGACTGGTCCGCGCGGCCCGACGCCTCCACAGGCCGGGCGGCAGTGGAGGCGGCTGCCGCCACCGACGAGGGCGCGCCGGTCGTGGCAGGAGCGGTCGGTGCCGGGACCGGCGCGGTGATCGGCCACTTCAAGGGCGGTGTCGGCACTGCAAGCACGGTCCTCGACTCGGGCATCACCGTGGCAGCCCTGGTCGTGGCGAACGCGGTGGGCTCGGCCGTCGATCCCGGGACCGGCGCGCTGTACGGCGAGTTGATCACCGAGGGCGCGGACCGTGCGGCGCTGCCCTCCCCCGCGGTGCACACCGCTGCGCAGCTGCGCCTGACCGAGGCACGCGAGAAGAACGGGCCTCCTCCGCTGAACACCACCCTCGCCGTCGTGGCCACCGACGCCGATCTCACCCGTGCGCAGGCGCACAAGCTCGCGGGGACGGCGCACGACGGCATCGCGCGCGCTGTCCGCCCCGTGCACCTCCTCAACGACGGCGACACGGTGTTCGCGCTGGCCACAGGCTCGGTGGCGCTCGCCGAAGGAAATCCGCTCGCGCTGAACGACGTTCTCGCGGCGGGCGCCGACATGGTGACGCGGGCGATCGTGCACGCCGTGAGATCCGCCGCGAGCGTCGACGGACCGGGCGGCAGCTTCCCTTCGTACGGGGAGTTGTACGGCATCGACTGACGTATCGGACAGCCGAGTTGGGGGCGCGCGGGAACTTCTGCCACGCGCCCCTTCGTTTTACCCAACCCTGAAGCGCATTGTCGGACCGAAGCGCTACTTTTAGCAATCACCAAGTGACTTGTGGCGACGGCCTGGAGACCCCTCTTGAACGATCCGAACGATCCGTACGAGACAACCGAGACGCACCTCGAGCGACTCCTGGGTCGGGCGCTCAACTCCTTCGACCTGCCCGACGCTACGGTCGAGCGGCTCGGCTGCGCGCTGGCGCACGCCAGTTCACTGCACTCCTCGCACCACAGTGCGTCGCTGCACCGGGCCACCTACCGCCATGCCTATCTGCTGGCTGACGGCAGTTCGCTCGTGCTGTGGGAGCTCGTGCACAACACCGGACGCGACGGCACGGAGCAGCACGAGCTCTACGCGGAGGAGTCCGAGGCCCGGCTGGCGGCGTCCCGACTGCCCGCCGGCTTCCCCGGGTTCGCCGGTGCGGGGAGCGCACTCGAGCAGGAGCTCGGTATCGACCTGGACGCCGATCTGGAGCTGCTCGCCGCTCTGATGGCGCCGCCTCCTGCCCCGCTGCCCCCGATGTACGTCCCGGACGACTCTGCCGACCACGCCCGCCGGGTGCTGCGTCGCGCGGAGAACGCCGACCGCCCGGGCGACGAGACGGCTCGTCTGCTGCGCAGCGCCTTCGCCCACCACATCACCCAGGTCTTCGGGCGTCAGTTCCGGGTGGCCGGCAAGGACGCGGGCTTCACGCTCTACGAGCACGCCTTCCTGCTGCTCGACGGTACGGAGCGGAGCCTGTGGGAGGTCGAGCACACGGCGACGCCGGACGGACGCCACATGTGTGAGGTCTACGAGGCGGAGCAGGACGCCCGTGCGGCCATGGAGCTCCGGGCGCGCGTCCGCTAGCCCGTCCCCGGCCCGGCAGACGCGCGTCCCGGTGGCCCGGGCGGTGCCGTGCTGCCTGCGAACGCCGGGTGCCCGCGCCGCGGTGATCGCGGCGCGGGCACCCGGCGGACCGGTCAGCGTGAGAGGACCGGTTCCGCCTCCGGCTTCGCGAGCGGTCCCGTCGTGCCTTCAGCCGGAGCTCCGGTGCCGTCGTCCGTCACGACGCCCTCCGACACGGAGTCCTCCGACACGGCATCGTCCGTCACGCCGCCCTCCATGTGCTGCTTCGGCCGGGCCGGCAGGGCGAACATCACCAGGAAGATGACGCCGAGCACTGCCGCGACCCACCACAGCGAGTTCTCGAAGGCCTGGGCGAAGGCGCTGCCGACGGTGTCGGGCGCGAGCTTCTCCTCGTCGACCGATCCGAAGAAGACCAGTGAGACGAGGCCGAGGCCGAGCGCGGTGCCCATCTGCCCGGTCGTGTTGATCAGTCCGGACGCCGATCCGGCGTGCTCGCGCGGGACTTCGGAGAGGACCGCGTCGGTCAGCGGCGCGACGATCAGGCCCATGCCCACACCCATGACGACCAGCGGCAGGATCATCTGCCAGGGCTGGACGGCCATGCCGTAACGGTCGGCCTCCCAGATGTAGAGGAGCAACCCGATGGCCATGGTGGCCGCGCCTGCCTGAAGCACCTTGCGGCCGAAGCGGGGCACCAGCAATTGCACGGACATACCGGCCGCCGCGGAGACGGCGATGGAGAACGGGACTCCGGTCAGGCCGGCCTTCAGCGGGCTCCAGTCGAGCCCGGTCTGCATGTACAGCGTCCAGACGAGGAAGAAGATGCCCATCACGATGCCGAACGTGAGCTGTACGGCGATACCGGCGGCGAAGCTCTTCACCTTGAACAGCGACAGCTCGACCAGCGGCGAGCCGTCCTTGCGCGTCTTGTACTTCTCGTACGCGATGAAGGCGGCGAAGACGAGCAGGCTGCCGGCCATGCAGAGGTGGCCCCAGAGCGGCCAGTCGAGCTCGCGGCCCCGCGTGAGCGGGTAGACCAGCATCAGCAGGCCGAGCGTGACCAGCACGACGCCGACGAGGTCGAGCTTGAGGGCCTTCGGCGCACGGGACTCGAGAATGTACTTCCGCCCGAGGATCAGCCCCGCGATACCGACCGGCAGGTTGATCAAGAAGATCGGCCGCCATTCGAGGCCGAACAGGTTCCACTGCGTGAGCAGTGCGCCCAGCAGCGGGCCGGACACCGCGCCCAGTCCGACGATGGCGCCGAACAGGCCGAAGACCTTGCCGCGTTCGTGCGCCGGGAAGGTGACGTGCACGATCGCGAGCACCTGCGGCACCATCATCGCGGCGGCCGAGCCCTGCAGCAGCCGCGAGGCGACGAGCATCTCCTCATTGACGGCGAACCCGCAGAGGGCGGAGGCGAGCGTGAAGCCGGTGATACCGATGAGGAACAGCCGCTTGCGGCCGTATATGTCACCGAGCCGGCCGCCCGTGATCAGGCCGGCGGCGAAGGCCAGCGCGTATCCGGCGGTGATCCACTGGATCGCTCCGAAGGACGCGCCGAGATCCCGCTCGATGCTGGGGATCGCGATGTTGACGATGGTGACGTCGACCAGGTCCATGAAGGCGGCGGTCATGACGATCGCCAGCGCGATCCATCGGCGGCGGTCATGGCCGGCGTCCGGCGCCACCTCGGTTACGGCTGCCGTTTCGGCTACGGCGGGCTGCTGTGAACTCATGACGAGGAATCTAGGACCCATATAGGCCAGAACATGTCCTAGATGGCGGGCATCCTGAGAAACATGACGGACACTCCGGCACGACTTCTGAATCTGCTCTCGCTCCTCCAGACGCCGCGTGAATGGCCCGGCAGCGAGCTGGCCGAGCGTCTCGACGTCAGCCCGCGCACCATCCGGCGTGACATCGACCGGCTGCGCGACCTCGGATATCCGGTCGAGGCCACCAAGGGCGCGGTCGGCGGATACCGGCTGGTCGCGGGCGCCGCGATGCCGCCGTTGCTGCTGGACGACGAGGAGGCCGTGGCGATCGCCGTCGGGCTGCGGGCCGGGGCGGGCCACGCGATCGAAGGCATCGAGGAGGCTTCCGTACGGGCGCTCGCCAAACTCGAGCAGGTGCTGCCGTCCCGGCTGCGCCACCGGGTCACCACCCTCCAAGCGGCGACCCTGCCCCTCACCAGGGGCGACGGCGCCACGATCGATCCGCAGACCCTGACGGTCATCGCGAGCACGGTGACGGCGCGCGAGCGCCTCCGGTTCTGCTACCGGGCGGGGGACGGCGCGGAGACGCGGCGGCAGGTGGAGCCGTACCGCCTCGTCTCGACGGGCCGGCGGTGGTACCTGGTGGCGTACGACATGGGTCGCGAGGACTGGCGCACGTTCCGCGTCGACCGGGTGACGGAGCCGTTCGCGACAGGGGCCCGGTTCACGCCGCGCGAGATGCCCGGCGGGGACGCGGCGGAGCTGCTGAGCCACTCGATGTCGCGGCACCAGCAGGAGCACGAGGTCGATGTCAGCTTCGAGGCCCCGGCCTCGTTCGTGGCGGCCCGGCTGCCGGAGCACCTTGGCGCACCTTCACCGACGGGCGAGAGCGCATGCCGGCTCCGGGCGAGGTCGGCGGACTCGGTCGAGTGGCTGGCGCTGCGTCTGGCGCTGGTGGACTGCGAGTTCACCGTCCACGGCCCGCCGCCGCTGCGCGAGTACATGACGGACCTGGCGACACGGCTCGCCAGGGCCACAGGCTGACGGGACCACCGCCGACGGCCGGCGCGCCCGCTTCCGCGCACCGGTCATGGACGGGCCGGCCCGGGGGCGGACCGCCTTTCGGCCCCCGGGCTCCTAGGCGGCCGGCTCGAAGCCCGTGTCGCGGGCCATCCGCTTGAGCTCGAGCAGCGCGTGCTTCTCGATCTGGCGGATCCGCTCCCGCGTCAGGCCGTGTTCCTTGCCGACCTCGGTCAGGGTCCGCTCCCTGCCGTCCTCGATCCCGTACCGCATGCGGATGATGGACGCGGTGCGGTTGTCCAGCTTGCCGATCAGGTCCTCCAGCTCCTCGCTGCGCAGCAGCGTGAGCACGGACTGCTCCGGCGACACGGCGGAGGTGTCCTCCAGCAGGTCACCGAACTGGGTCTCGCCGGCGTCGTCCACCGACATGTTCAGGCTGACCGGGTCACGGGCCCAGTCGAGGACGTCGATGACCCGCTCGGGCGTCGAGCCGAGCTCCTCGGCGATCTCCGAGGGCTCGGGTTCCCGGCCGTTCTCCCGGTTGAACTCGCGCTGGACGCGACGGATGCGGCCCAGTTCCTCGACCAGGTGGACGGGGAGCCGGATGGTGCGGGACTGGTCGGCTATGGACCTGGTGATCGCCTGGCGGATCCACCAGGTCGCGTACGTGGAGAACTTGAACCCCTTGGCGTAGTCGAACTTCTCGACAGCGCGGACCAGGCCTGCGTTCCCTTCCTGGATCAGGTCGAGCAACGGCAGCCCGCTGCGCGGATAACGCCGGGCGACGGCCACGACGAGACGCAGATTCGAGCGGATGAAGATGTCCTTGGCACGCTCGCCGGCCTCGGCCAGCGCCTCCAGCTCCTCCCGCGTGGCTCCGCCGGCTTCGCTGTCTACTTCCTTGTCGAGGATCTGACGGGCGTAGACACCCGCCTCGATGGTCTGGGACAGCTCGACTTCCTTGGCGGCGTCGAGCAGCGGCGTACGCGCAATCTCGTCGAGGTACATGCCGACCAGGTCGCGATCGGCGATCTCCCCGCCCACGGCGCGAACACTGCTTGCCCTGTCGGTCGCCCCACCAGAGTCGGACTGACGGCGGGCGACGGCACGGGTTGCCATGCGAGCTCCCTTGCTGAGTAGGTCGCGACACCCTCCCGGGTGCCCTGCATCCGAAGGAAACAACGACTGGAATCCGGACAGAATTCCCATCAGGTGCGTCGATTTCCGCGATCATGCAGTACCCTGTCCGGCCGACCCAGGAGGACGGATGCTGCCGGAACAGGCGGAGGTGCAGGTCAGGCCGGGCGTGGAAGCCGACCTCGAAGCCCTCACAGACATCTACAACCATTACGTCCGTGAGACCCCGATCACGTTCGACACCTCGGTTTTCACCCCTGAGCAGCGCCGCTCATGGCTGCACTCCCACCCTGAAGACGGCCCGCACCGCCTTCTGGTTGCTCAGGATGTCCGGTTTGCCGGACCGAATCCTTCGGACCGCCCGACACGACCGGACCACCCGGCACGACCGGACCACCCGACACGACCGGACCGACCGGCGCACGGGATCCTGGGCTACGCCACCAGCAGCCCCTTCCGCCCCAAGGCCGCCTACTCCACGTCCGTCGAGGTCAGCGTCTACTGCGCGCCGCAGGCCGCCGGACGCGGCATCGGCACCCTGCTCTACAAGGCGCTCTTCGAGGCCCTGGCGGATGAGGACGTACACCGGGCCTACGCCGGCGTCGCGCTGCCGAACGACGCGTCCGTCCGGCTGCACACCCGTTTCGGGTTCCGCCACATCGGCACGCACGGGGAGGTCGGGCGGAAGTTCGGCCGGTACTGGGACGTGGCCTGGTTCGAGAAGCACCTGGACTGAGCCCGCCCGCCGCCGGACGCCTGGCCGGCGGTGGCCGTGGGAGGACACAGCGGAGCGGGTCGGCGCGGTGCAGGCGTCAGCCGAACTGCACGGACCGCTTCGCCAGTCCCATCCAGAAGCCGTCGATCACGCTCCGGCCGTTGCCGATCTCCGCCTCCGACGCCCCGATGGTGACGAACAGTGGCGCGAAGTGCTCGGTCCGCGGGTGGGCCAGTCGCCCGGCGGGGGCCTTGTTCTCGAAGTCGAGCAGGGCGTCGACGTCGGCGTCCGCCAGCGCCCGCTGCCCCCAGTCGTCGAACTCGGTGGACCAGCCGGGCGTTCCGTCGTGCCGCAGCGCCGCCAGGTTGTGCGTGAAGAAGCCGCTGCCGACGATCAGCACGCCCTCGTCCCGCAGCGGGGCGAGCCTGCGCCCGATCTCGAGCAGCTTCTGCGGGTCGAGCGTAGGCATGGAGATCTGCAGCACCGGGATGTCCGCGTCCGGATACATCTCCACCAGCGGGACGTACGCGCCGTGGTCGAGTCCCCGGTCGGGGATGTCCTGCACCGGCGTACCGGCGCGGCGGAGCAGTTTGCGTACGGAGTCGGCGAGTCCGGGAGCTCCGGGAGCGTCGTAGCGGACGCGGTAGTAGTGCTCGGGGAAGCCCCAGAAGTCGTAGACCAGCGGCATGGTCCGGGTCGCGCCGAGGGCGAGGGGCGCCTCCTCCCAGTGCGCGGAGACCATCAGGATCGCCTTGGGCCTGGGCAGCGCGTCGGACCAGGCGGCGAGCTGGCCGGGCCAGAGCGGGTCGTCGGCCAGGGGCGGGGCGCCGTGGGAGAGGTAGAGCGCGGGCAGGCGCGGCGCTTCGGGGGTGGTGGGTGCGGGGGTGACGTTCATGGCTGGCGGCTCCCGGTCTGCTGAACCCGGTCGGCTGACCCGGCGTACTGGAAGCTTGAACTTTCAAGCTGATTCGATCCTAGGCCCAGTTAGTTCAACTTTCAAGAACAGGGTCGTAGAGTGGATACATGAACAGGGCACTCAATGGTGAGGGCGGTCAGGAACCACGCTGGCTGAGCGACGAGGAGCAGCGGGTGTGGCGCTCCTACCTCCACGCCACCACCCTCCTCGAGGACCACCTCGACCGCCAGTTGCAGCGCGACGCGGGCATGCCGCACATCTACTACGGCCTGCTCGTCCAGCTCTCCCAGGCGCCTCACCGCCGCAAGCGGATGACCGAACTGGCCATAGACGCCAAGATCACCCGGTCCCGGCTCTCGCACGCGATAGCCCGGCTGGAGAAGAACGGCTGGGTCCGGCGGGAGGACTGCCCCTCCGACAAGCGCGGGCAGAACGCCGTACTGACGGAGGAAGGCTTCGGGGTCCTCCGGCGGACCGCGCCGGGCCATGTCGAAGCCGTGCGCCAGGCGATGTTCGACCGGCTCACACCGGAACAGGTCGCACAGCTCGGCGAGATCATGCAGGCCATGGCGGAAGGGCTGCAGCCCCAGGACACCGGAGCGGACCTGCCCTGGCTCAGGTGACCCACGCAGGCGCCGCCCGACCCAGGTGACCGGCCGGCGCAGGGCGCCCTCCCGGCGCCCGGCTCGGAGCTGCCCGGCGCAGGGCCCGCCCGGCTCGGGTGATCCCCACAGCGAAGGGCCCCGCCCGGGTGCGACGCACCTGGACGGGGCCCTTCTTCACGTGCGTACCGCCTGGTCCTCCCGCGGCCCGGGTCCGTGACTCAGTGCGCGATGACGGGAACCTTGATCTCGTCGTCCGCGCCGGCGCCCTCACCGGAGCCCGCCGCGACCGGACCGGCCCCGGGGCGCCCGCTGTTGATGAGCGTGAAAGCGATCGCCGCGGCAGCCGCCAGGATGCCGACCGCCCACCAGATCGCCGACGAGAAGCCGTGCACCATGCCCTGGAGCTCCAGCAGCTTCGGGTTGCTCGCGCCGGCGGCGTGCGAGGCGATGTACGAGGTCGTGGCGGAGGCCGCGATGGTGTTCAGCAGAGCCGTACCGATCGCGCCGCCCACCTGCTGGGAGGTGTTGACCATCGCGGAGGCGACGCCGGCGTCCGCCGGGTTCACACCGTGCGTGGACAGGGACATCGCCGGCATGAACGCCGTACCCATGCCGAGGCCGAGCAGCAGCTGGGCCGGCAGGATCAGGCCCGCGTAGGAGCTGTCGATCTCCAGCTGGGTCAGCAGCAGCATGCCGGTCGCCGCCACGACGAAGCCGGGGCCCATCAGCAGGCGCGGCGCCACCCGGGTCATCAGCCGGGCGCCGATCTGGGTCGAGCCGGTGATCATGCCCGCGATCATCGGCAGGAAGGCGAAGCCCGTCATGACGGGCGAGTAGCCCTTCACGACCTGGAGGTAGAACGTCAGGAAGAGGAAGAGCCCGAACATCGCGATGATGGCGAGGCCCAGCGACAGGTAGACACCGCCACGGTTGCGTTCGGTCAGGACCCGCAGGGGCAGCAGCGGCGACTTGACCTTCGCCTCGGTGGCGACGAACGCGGCGAGCAGCACGACGGAGGCGACGAACATGCCCACCGTCAGGCCGTCGGACCAGCCGGCGGACTCGGCGCGGGTGAAGCCGTACACGAGCGCGACCAGGCCGAGCGTGGAGAGCACGACACCGGGGATGTCCAGCGGGGAGCGGTTGCGCGCACCCGCCGGCTCACGGATCACCAGGTACGCGCCGACGGCGGCGACGATCGCGAAGGGGATGTTGACGTAGAACGTCCAGCGCCAGTTGAGGTACTCGGTGAGGAAGCCGCCGAGGATCAGGCCGACGGCGCCACCGCCACCGGCGATCGCACCGTAGATGCCGAAGGCCTTGGCGCGCTCCTTGGCGTCGGTGAACATCACGGCGAGCAGCGAGAGCGCGGCGGGTGCGAGCAGCGCGCCGAACACGCCCTGCAGGGCGCGGGCGCCGAGCATCATCGCCTCGCCGGTCGCCGCGCCGCCGAGCGCGGAGGCGGCGGCGAAGCCGAGCAGTCCGACGATGAAGGTGCGCCTGCGTCCCCACAGGTCGGCGATGCGGCCGCCGAAGAGCAGCAGCCCGCCGAAGGCGAGGGCGTAGGCGGTGATGACCCACTGCCGGTTGGCGTCGGAGATCCCGAGGTCCTGCTGGGCGGTGGGGAGCGCGATGTTCACGATCGTCGCGTCGAGCACCACCATCAGCTGGGCGAGGGCAATGAAGACCAGTGCCTTCCAGCGGCTCGGGTCGGAGAGTCCCGGGCCGGACAGTCTCGGCTCGGAGGATGATATGTCGGCTGTTTTCGGCATGGGTCTGGCCACCTAATGGGTAACGGGAGGTGACGCGCCGCCGGGTGACGGAAGGTCACCCGGTGCGCGAAAAAGGGCTCAGGAGTGCGGGAGGGCAGAAGGAGTCACGGCGTCACGTGGTGCGCAGGTCCTCCAGGGTCGCGGCCGTCCCGGGCAGTTCGGAGCGCGCGGGCGCCTCGAGTCCGTCCAGGAACAGCTGAAGATGACGGTGGACGAAACGGTCCATGTTCGGGCACGCGGTGCCCGGAAGTGGCCGGGTGAGCTGGGAGAGCGCCACCATCAGGTCGCCCACGGCGACGTCGGTGCGCATCCGGCCGGCCGCCTGAGCCGCCTCGACGAGGCCGCGCACGGCCGTGTCGAGTCGTTCACGGCCGGCGTGCAGGTCGGGGTGGTGGGTGTCGAAGGCGCCGGAGAGCATGGGGCACAGGGCCCCGATCCGCTCGTCGGCCGCCAGGTGGACGAAGCGGCGCAGTGCGGCGAAGGGATCGGCCTCCTCGGCCGCCGCGGCGTCCGCCTGCTCCGTGGTGCGGGACAGGACATAGAGGACGACCTCGCGGATCAGGACCGCGCGGTCGGGGAAGTGACGGTAGAGCGTGGCGTTGCCGATGCCCGCACGGCGGGCGATCTCGTCGAGCGGGACATCCGGCCCGAATTCGACGAACATCTCGCGCGCGGCCGACACGATCCGCTCACGATTGCGCAGGGCGTCCGCCCGGGGGCGCGGCGGGCGGCGCGTTTCGGCGGCGGTGCTCACGACTCCACTTCCTTCCGTGTTCTCCATCTGCGGTTAACGGGGCCGGCGGGGTTGCCGGGTGCCGTTGCCGGGTCGGGGCCTCTCGGCCTCTTCCGGCGGTCCGGGACGTCAGCGCTGAGGCCCCGTGGCGTTCCGTGGCCCCCAACCGGGGACCGTGTCCCCGTTTCAGCGGGGACACGGGTGCAAACGGGGAAACGATCCCCGGTTATTTCCCCTGACTGCTGTGACCTGAGCCACATATGCCTTCCGTCGGGAAAACCCCACGATCGGACCACCCGACGCGCGCCCCGCCACCGCCCGACACAGGCTGTTCGAAGTGAGCGCAGCCAGGGCCCGGCCTGCTGCCGCGGCCCCCCGGAGGCGATCACGTGGAGCAGACCCGCCACCGGATACGCAGACGTGGCAGGCTCGCCGGACTCGCCGCCTTCGCGGCCCTGACGCTGGCGGCTCTGACCACGGCGAGTTCGACCGTCCCGGCCCCCGACCGGCTCTATGCCGGACCGAGCGCGGCGCCCGACGCCGTGGGCCTCGGACCCTGCCGTATCCCGTCGGGCATCGGCGTCCAGATGTCGGAGGGCCTGCCCACGCCCGCCGGTTACACCCGCTCCACCGGCGTGGTCCGCGCCCTCAACCTGATGATCGACTTCCCGGACGCGGAGGGCAGCGGTTCCGCCCTCGACCGGCTCGCGGAGTTCTTCCCGCAGACCTCGCAGTGGTTCGCCACCAGCTCGTACGGCCGGCTCAGCTACCGGCCGCACGCCCCCGTGACCGACTGGCTGCGGATGCCGATGCCGTTCGCTGCCTACGGGATAGAGCGCGGCTCACCGTACGAACCGGGGTACCGGCAGCTCGTCGAGGACCTGGTCACCGTCGCCGACCCGAAAGTGGACTTCGCCCAGTACGACCTCGTCAACGTCCTGGTGACCCCCAACGCCGGCCCGTCCGCGCTGGACACCGTGCTCTCCGTGACCTTCTCCGGCAACGACGCGGCACCGGTCGCCGACGGCGTGCCGCTCGCCAACACGTCCTTCGTCTACAGCCGTCAGGACGACGGTTCCGGGTCGTACTCGGAGACCGGCTACCGCGTCCTGCCGCACGAGAACGGCCATGTCTTCGGGCTGCCCGATCTCTACACGGCGAGCGGCGGCGGTGCGGTCGGGCACTGGGACATCATGTCCGAGGACTGGGGCGCCAACAACGACCTGCTCGGCTGGCACAAGTGGAAGCTCGGCTGGCTGGACAACAGCCAGATCGGCTGCGCCGCCTCCCCCGGCACGACCGAGCACACCCTCACCCCGCTCGCCACGCGCGGCGGCTCCAAGGTGGTGGTCGTGCCGCTGGACGAGAGCACCGGCTACGCGGCCGAGGTGCGCACCAGGGCCGGGAACGACGACCACGTGTGCGAGCCGGGCGTGCTCATCTACCGCGTCAAGTCCGACGTCGACACCGGGCAGGGTCCCGTGACCGTCTCCGACAGCGACCGCGACAGCGGCGGCTGCACCCGGGGCGCCAACATCCACGCGGAACTCTCCGACGCCCCCTACCGGCCGGGCCAGACCTTCACCGACCGCGAGAACGGGATACGCATATCGGTGGTCGACGAGGACGAGAACGGTGCCTACCGGGTCCGGATCACCCGCTCCGAAGCGACTCCCTGAGGACCCTCTTGAGGATCTTGCCCGTCGGGTTGCGCGGGATCGGCCCGTCCCGCAGCAGGACGCGGGCGGGCACCTTGAAGGCGGCCAGCCTCCCGCCGACGTGCTCCCTCAGGTCCTCGGCGGTGACCGTGGCACCGGCACGCAACCGGACCACGGCCGCGACCTCCTCCCCCAGCACCGGGTGCGGCACGCCCAGCACAGCGGCGTCGGCGACCTCGGGGTGGTCGTGCAGCACCGCCTCGACCTCGACGCAGTACACGTTCTCGCCGCCCCTGACCACCATGTCCTTGATCCGGTCGACGATGCTGACGCGGCCCTCGCGGACCGTCGCGAGGTCCCCGGTCCGGAACCAGCCGTCCTGGAAGGCGGCCGCGCCGGCCGGCTCGTCACGCCAGTAGCCGCGTACGAGCGACTGCCCGCGCAGCCACAGCTCGCCGACCTCCCCCTCCGGCAGCGGCGCGCCGTCGGCTCCGGCGATCCGCACCTCGGTCGCGGGCGAGGGCCTGCCCACACTGCCCGGGTCGTTGCGGTAACCGTCCCCCGAGTTGGCGAGCACACCGCCGCACGTCTCGGTCAGTCCGTAACCGCTGCGGGGCTCGATCCGGTGCCCGTAGCGGGCGGTCAGCCGGGTGACCAGATCCGGCGGGGCGGCCGCGCCACCCGTACTGAGGTGGCTGAGCGTCGCCAGGTCCGAGCCGGTGCTCTCGGCGGCGTCGAGAAGCTGGAGCGCCGTCGTCGGCACGCCGGAGTAGTGGGTGACGCCGTGCTCCCCGATCAAGGCGAGGGCCTTCTCCGCGTCCCATTTCCGCATCAGGACGAGGGTGCCGCCCACGCCCATCATCGAGTACAGCGTCGTGAACGCGGCCACATGGAAGAACGGGAACGTCATCAGGACCACCGGTGCGGGCCCCTGACCGGGCAGCACACCGCGCGCCAGCGACGCGGCCGCCGCGTGGTAGCGGGGGTGCAGGGCCGCGCCTGCCTGCGCGAGGTGCGTGGCGACGGCGCCCTTGGGGCGGCCGGTGGTTCCGGAGGTGTAGATGATCGTCGCGTCGTCCTCGGCGGCGACGTCGACGGCGGGCGGCGCGGCGAACGGGTCCGGCGCGGGCAGGTCCTCGTACCGCTCGACGCGGTCGGCACGTGCGCCGGCCGGCCCGTCGTCGTGACCGCCCTGAGCTCCGTCGAGGTGTCCCTCGTCGTGCCCGTCCTCGTGGAAGACGACGCAGCGCGCGCCGTTCCGCTTCCGCCACTCCTCGACGCGCGGCAGCCGCTCGCCGTCCACGAGCAGCACACGCGGCGTGCAGTCGTCCAGCGCGTAGGTCAGCTCTTCCTCGGTCCACCAGGCGTTGAGCGGGACGGCGACGAGGCCGGCGAGCTGCGCCGCCCAGAAGGCGATCTGCCACTCGGGGTGGTTGCGCATCGCCACGGCCGCCCGGTCCCCGGGCCGGAGCCCGTAGACGTCCACGAACCGCCGGGCCAGGGCGGAGGCGGCGGCGAAGAACTCGCCGTAGGTGTACGTGCCGCTCTCCGCCACGAGGAACGGCCGGTCCCCGAACGCCCACGTCGCCTCGACGAACTCCAGCAAGGTGCGCGGCCCGTTCGCGTAGATCAGCCCGCCGTCCTCCCCCCGTACGACTTCGAAGGGCGCACCGGGCGCGGTGAGGGCGGCTTCGGGGTACGAGTGCGACACGGGCGGCCTTCCTAAGCGCATGCTCAGTACGCCCGCGACGCTATGCCGCTCCCCGGACCCCGTCAAGCGCCGGCCGCCTGCCCGGCCCGCCCCCTGCCGACTCCGCCGCCGACCGGTTCCCCACTCCCGACGTACTGTCGTAACCCGGTCTTAATCGCGCATGCGACCGAGCGGGGTCAAGACCCTAGGCAGCCACGTGAATGGCCGGTACTTTGCGCCCCTGCCCGCTGCGAAACGCGGCGCGGCGGTGGCTCATCAAGGGGGTACTTTGCGCGACTTCAGCCTTCCGCCGCTGGTGGAGACCCTGGCGACGGGAAGCCTTGCCGACTCGGTGTACGACGTGGCCGAGCGCACCCCGGAGCTGTTACAGCTGTCCCGGCGCGTCAGCGGCCCGGGCGGCGACGAGTGGGTCCCGGTGACCGCGTCCGAATTCCGTGACGAGGTGGTGGGGTTGGCGAAGGGCCTGCTGGCCGAAGGCATACGGCTCGGCGAGCGGGTCGCCGTGATGTCCCGGACCCGATACGAGTGGACCCTCTTCAGCTATGCGCTCTGGTCGATCGGCGCCCAGGTCGTACCCGTCTACCCCACCTCCTCGGCGGACCAGGTCCGTTGGATCCTGTCGAACACACAGGTCGTGGCCATCGTGGTCGAGCACGAGGACCACGCCATGACGGTGGGAGCGGCCTGCGACGGACTGTCGCTGCTCCGCTCGATGTGGCAGCTGGACTCGGGCTGCGTCGAGCGGCTGACGGAGCGGGGTCGGCAGGTGCCGGAGAGCATGGTGCACCGTCACCGCCGGGCGGTGGGGCCGCAGTCGGTCGCCGCCATCACGTACACGTCGGGCACCACCGGCCGGCCCAGAGGCTGTGTGATCACCCATGCCAACCTCGCGGCCGAGTGCGACACCCTGTACACGGGCTGGAAAAGCATCCTCGCCGAGCCGGGCGAGCAGCCGTGCATCCTCGCGTTCCTGCCGCTGTCGCACATCTACGGGCTGATGGTGCAGGTGGCCTGCATGCGGGGCGGCGTCCGGCTGGGACACCAGCCCGACATCTCGCCCGACGCGCTGCTGCCGGCCCTCGCGTCCTTCCGGCCGACCTACATCTTCGCCGTGCCGTACATCTTCGAGAAGATCTTCAGCAAGGCCCGCCGGGCGGCGGAGCAGGCCGGGCGGGGGGAACTGTTCGACAAGGCCGTCGACACGGCGGTGCGCTACGCCGAGGAGGTGCAGCGGCGGGACACCGGGGAGGGGCCCGGGCCGGGACGCATGCTCAAGGCCAGGCACGCGCTCTACGACCGGCTGGTGTACCGGCGGCTGCGGGCCGTACTCGGCGGCCGCGTCCGGCACGCCACATCCGGCGGCTCGACCCTCGACCGGGAGCTCGGCCTGTTCTTCGACGGCGCCGGGATCACCGTCCACGACGGGTACGGGCTCACGGAGACCACCGCCGCGGTGACCAGCCAGCCACCGGGCCGCCCCCGGTTCGGCACCGTGGGCCGGCCGCTCCCGGGTTGCTCCGTGCACATCGCCCAGGACGGGGAGATCTGGGTCCGCGGCGACGTCGTCTTCGCCGGCTACCACGACGATCCGGAGGCCACCGGGGCCGTCCTGCGCGACGGCTGGCTCGCGACGGGCGACGTGGGCTGGCTCGACGACGGCTACCTCGTGATCACGGGACGCAAGAAGGACATCATCGTCACGAGCGGCGGGAAGAGCGTCAGCCCCCGGATCCTGGAGGACCGGCTGCGCCGGCACCCCCTGATCTCGCAGTGCCTCGTGGTCGGCGACAACCGGCCCTTCATCGCGGCCCTGATCACGCTGGACCCGGAGGCGTCGAAGCACTGGTACCAACTGCGCGGGAAGCAACTGTCGTTCCCCCAGGGGGCAACGATCGACAAGGAGCTGCACGCGGAGATCCAGCGGGCCGTGACCATGGCGAACAGCGCGGTGTCCCGGGCCGAGTCGATCCGCGCGTTCCGGATACTCCCGAACGAGTTCAGCATGGACGACGGCCTGATGACGCCGTCACTCAAGCTGCGACGGGGCGCGATCGTGAAGGCGTACGCGGCGGACATCGAGGAGCTGTACGTGTCGGGCTGAGTCGTCGGGGTCCTGCGTGGGGTGGGGGCGCGAGCTGCCGCCCGCCCGGCCCCGGGTCCGGGGGCGGACCCGCCGTGCTCGGTGCCACGCCGGGAACGCCGCTGACCTGCGGAAACGAGAATGTTGCCAGTGCGTATCCCTTATCCGCTAGGCTAGTCGCCGGATCTCGGCCGAGGTCCATGCCTTCGTAGCTCAGGGGATAGAGCACCGCTCTCCTAAAGCGGGTGTCGCAGGTTCGAATCCTGCCGGGGGCACAAGCGACAAGGCCCCGGACCGATCATGGTCCGGGGCCTTTGACATCCACGGCTGACATCAACGCGGGCGGTCACTGACGACCGGGCCGCCTCTTGAGCAGCCGATCCATGTGGCTGATCGCCTCGCGCTGCGTGTCCTGGACGACGTGCGTGTAGACGTCCATGGTGATGCTGATCTGGCTGTGGCCCAGGATCTCCATCACGACGCGGGGAGCGACCCCGGCCGCGGTGAGCAGCGTCGCGCAGCCGTGCCGGGCATCGTGCAGCCGGATCACACGGAGGCCGGCGGAGGCGGCGACGCGGGTGAAGGAGCGGTACACGTTGCGCGGCTCTACCGGGCGACCGTTGCGGGTGGCGAAGACATAGCCGCCTTCGTCCCACGACTCCCCCGCCCGCACCTTGGCGGCGGCTTGGCGCATCCGGCGCCAGCGGAGCGGGGCGATGCACATCGCGGGAAGCGGCACGGCTCGACGGCGTCGCCCCTTGGGATCGTCGTTGTAGAGGACACCGCGTCGGCGCTGGGTCTGCTGACGGACGTAGAGCACGCGCTTGTCCAGGTCGACGTCGCCCCAGCGGAGACCGACGATCTCCCCCCGCCGCAGACCCATGGCGATGGCCAAGACGAAGGCCGCGTACAGCGGGTCTTTGCGAGCAGCGGCCAGGAAGTCCAGCGTCTCGTCGAGGGACCACGGACTGATCTCCCGCGACGTGGCCCGCGGCGGCTCGACCAGACTCGCCACGTTCCGGGTCACCAGCTCCTCGCGGCAGGCAGCCGTGAGCGCGGTGCGAAGGACGCGGTGCGACTCCTTGGCGGTGGCCGCGGTGGTCTTGTTCTCCAGCTGGACAAGGAAGCGCCGGACGTCAGCCGCACCCAGGGATTCCAGCCTCTTCGACCCGATCATGGGCACGAGGTAGAGCCGGACGTGCGCCTCGTACTTGTCGTAGGTGCTGAGCTTGCGGCGCGGCTTGACCACACTCTCCAGCCAGTACGGCAGCCACTCGGCGAGCTTGGCCGATCGGGTGGGCACGGGCACGCCCTGGTCCACCTTGTCGAGGAGTTCGCGGCGCTTGGTGTCGCACTCAGCCCAGGTCTTGCCGTAGGCGAACTTCCGGGCGCGGGTGCCGTCCGGCTGGAGGACGTAGACGGCTGCCTGATAGCGGCCGTCCTTGCGCTTGGTGATGGTGCCCGCGCCGTTGGGGTTGCGCTTGCGCTGGGTGGCCATCAGACGGCCTCCTCGATCTCGCGGACGATGAAGTCGCGGAGTGCGTCCGCCGGCACCCGGCGGGACCGGCCGATGGTGATGGACGTCAGTCGGCGCGAGCGGATGAGGTCGTAGACCGTGGAGCGGCCGAGCCTGAGCCGGGCCATGACTTCCGGGACGGTCAGCAGTTCGGCGGTGGCGGTGGTCATGCTGCGGCTCCTTCCAGGACGAGTTGGTCGCGCAGGGCTTCGCGGGCGGTCTGGCGGTTGAGGTGGATGTCGCGGGCGATGGTGGCGGCGAGGGCGGACTCGCCGGGGGTGTGGCCGTGTCCGGCGTACTCCCAGGAGGCGAGGACGAGGACGGTGTCCGGGTCGCCGAGGGAGTCGTGTTCCTGGGCGGCGCGGTAGTCGGCGCGGATCTGGCGCAGTGCGCCGAGGGTGGTGGAGTAGCGGCGGGACTTGGTGGAGAAGTGGCCGCGGAAGCCGAGCATGTGGGCCCAGGCGGTGAGCTTGCGGTCCGGGTAGAGCGGGGCGAGGTCGAGGCAGGCTTCGATGAGGCGCCGCGGGTGGTCGGGGACTTCGAGCAGGGTCAGGACTTCCCGGTTGCCGATGCGGCGGTCCAGGCTGCCGGTCGACTCGGCGGCCTTGGTGGCGTACTTGGCGACGTAGGAGGCGACGGCCTGTTCGGTGATGTCGCTGGCGTCCCCGAAGGCTTTGACCGGGCGGATGTCGAGCTGGCGGCCCCACTGGAAGCGTCGGCAGGGCTGTCCGTCTGCGGCCGGGACGGTAATCGTCGTGTAGGTGTGGGCGGCGGCGGCCCGGATGGAGTCGTCGAGGAGCTGGACGGTGGCCCAGGACGGGGGCGCTGTGTCGGGGCCGTCCGGTCCGTCGAGGCGGATGACGGCGTGGAAGTGGATGGCGCCGCGCTTCTGGAACTCGGCGACCTTGCCGAAGGAGACGCGGAGGACGTCTTTGAGGGCGCGTTGTGTGAGTCCGGCGCGGGCGGCGAGTTCGCGGCGCAGGCGGGTGGTGAAGCGCTGCCAGAGCTGTCCTGCGTGATTGTTGAACAGGACGGTGCCCGCGTAGTCGTAGGTGGCCGGGTCGAGGGCGGTACCGAGGGCGGAGTCGTCGTCCTGGTGGCGGGTGCCGCAGCGGCAGACGCCACGGTCGGGCCGGTTGTGAACGGGGCCGAAGGACGGGGCGGTGAGGGTGGCGAAGACGCGGGGGTGGTCGCGGACGGTCGCGGGGATGTCCTTGGACTCGTCACCGGAGAGGCCAGCGCGGATGAGGTGGTAGGTGTCGCCCGCGTAGGTGTGGGCGCAGGCGGGGCAGCGGGAGGCGCGGCGGTTGCCGCAGGCGATTCGGAGGCGGCCGTCTGGTTCGGTGTCGGTGGAGTAGCGGCGCAGGGTCTCGCCGCTGGTCTTGTCTTTGGCGAGGGTCCAGCCGGTGAGGTGGATGGGGTCGGAGCAACCGCCGCTGCGGTGGATCTGGTCTTTCCAGCGGTCGAAGCCGGGAGACCCGGCCACCCGGAGGACGTCGTCCAGGGTGGCCGGATCCAGGCCCGCCGCGGTGGCGGTGGGCTGGGTCATGATGGGTGTTCCTTCCGGATCGTTCGGTTCGGGCAGGGGCGCGGCTTCCGGGGCGGGCAAGACTTGGCGGTTGAGGCCGCCCCGGAGGCCGGTCAACGGCGCTTGTGCTGCTGACCGATGAGCGAGCGGACGACGAGGGCGCAGACGGCGACCGAGGCGGCGGTGACGGCGGTCGCGAGGAGCATCGAGACCAGGACCGTGCCGACGACCAGGACCACGGCCGTGCCCGCGCCGACGAGGGCGAGCGCGGTGCCGGGGGTGAGCTGGACCACCGGCCGGAACGCGGGCGCCGGGACGACCGGAGCTGCGGGCGGGGCGGGCTCGACGGCGGTGGGGTGGACGACGGCGGGCGGGGTGGCGATGCCCGTCGGGGTCGGCATGGTCGGGATCTTCGGGCGGAGCATGGTGGTTCTCCCTTCGGTCACTTGGTGATGGCGGTGTCGATGGCGGGGGCGAGGAGGCTGTCGGCGAGGAGGTAGCCGCCGAGGAGGAGCACGGCGACGAGCCACCAGGGCGGGCGGATGAGCTTGACGCCGAGGGCGCCGACGACGATCAGCGCGAGCCAGAGCGGGACGTCCATCACGGTTCTCCGTTCAGTCGGCGATGCGGCAGCGGTGGGTGCGGGCGGCGAGCTGGGCGGCCGACTGTGCGGTGAAGTCGGCGGACCAGCCGCAGCGGTCGGCGGTGCAGACGGCGGCGTGCTTGGTGCGGCCGTGGCGGTCGCGGTGGGTGCCGATCTGCACCGGGCCGATCCGCATGACGGAGTGGAAGTGGTCGCGGGCGGGCATGTCAGTCGGTCTCCGTTCGGGTGGTGGTCGGGTCGGAGTAGATGGCGCGGATGGCGGCGGCGGTGGCCGGGTCGGCGATGCGCTGGGCGGCTTCCTCGGCGAGCAGGTGGGCGAGGTAGGGGCGGCCGGCGGCGGTCATCTCGCGGGCGCTGTCGAGGTAGTCGGCGGTGGTCAGGTCGGCCGGGTCGCGCGTCACGGGATCTCCGTCCGGTTCAGGTGAGTTGGGCGGCGATGGCGTCGGCCATGGGCGCGGGGACGCCGAGGCGGGCGCGCAGGGTGTCGGTGTCGATTGGTGTGCCGGTGCGGACGAGGTGGTCGTCGGCGACCTTGCGGGCGTGGTCGACCAGGGCGACCGGGACCGACGGAGCGGGGATGCCGGCGGGGGCCGCGGGCAGGGCGGGAGCGCGTTCCGGTGCCGGGGTCACTTCCGGCTCGGTGTCGGTGGCGGGCTCCGGGGCGGGCGGCGCGTCGGCGGTGACGGGTTCGCGGTCGAGGACCGTGCGTGGTTCGGGATCGGCGTGCGGTGCGGGGGCGTGCGCCAGGAGGGTGCCGCCGAGGAAGGCGAGGGCGGGCCACCCGGCGACGAGGATGCGCAGCCAGTCAGGCACGTCACTCAGGTCGAGGAGCCCGGCGGTGGCGATGTTGGCGCCGAGGGAGGCGGCGAGGGGGATGGTGAACCAGAGCCAGGCGGCGCGGTTGTCGGCGTGCTTGCTCATGCGTCGCCAGGCGGCGACCAGGAGCAGGTCGACGGAGACCGGGTAGGCCCACGCCTTCCATCCGGTCTGTCCGGCGGCTTCGGCCAGGTCGTGCAGGTGGGAGAAGGACAGGGCCCCGGCGATCAGAGCCTGCACCAGGACGGCGTCGACGCGGAGCTTGCGGGTCATGTCCTCACCTCCTTCGCGGGCGTTTCGGGCATGGCGGGGGTAGGGAGCCGGCGCGGTTGCGTCGATCGGGAGTGGGGTGGATCAGGCGGTGGCGGGTGTCTCGGCCGCTTGAGCCGGGATGATCGCGGGCGGTCGCGGGGGCGGGGCGACGGCGGGCCGGAAGGCGTCCAGGCCGGGGAGGGCCGGGGTGAGGTGCGCGTGCCGGTTGCAGGCGTTCACGGCCTGGCGGAGCGTGGTGTGCGGGGCGCGGATGCGGTGCCAGCCGCCGGTCGCGTCGCCGGTGACTGCGATGCCGGGGGCGCTGGTGGGGATCTGGATGGCGGCAAAGACGGCGTCCGGTGCGATGTCTCCGAAGGCCATGTTGGCGGAGGTCTCGTCGTTGACGCGGTGGGCGGTGCGGCCGGTGAGCTGGGCGCGGAGCATGGTGATGCCCTTGCCGAGTTCGGAGCCGAAGCGCTGCCCGCAGACTTCGAGGTAGATGCCGGCGGCGCGGCCGAGTTGGGCGAGCCGTGCCAGGGCGGTGATGATCCGGTCCCGTCGCTTCTCCTCCTCCTTGTTGGCGAACAGGGCGAGTTCGGCAACCTCGTCGACCAGGACGACGACGGGGGTCGGCCGGAGGCGGTCTGGGAGGTCCCAGATGTCGGCGGCGATCTCCGCGTCCTGGACGTCGGCGGTGATGCGCTGCTCGGCCCGGATGAGCTGGTAGACGCCCTCCATATGCGCCAGCAGCGCGTCGAGAAGCTCGGCGGCAGCGTCGGGGTTGTCGGCCAGGGCGGAGAAGCGGCGCGCGAGCGGGAACAGTTCGACGCCCTGCTTGCAGTCGATGCCGACCAAGGCGACCGGCAGCGCCGCCAGTTCGGCGACTAGGTTGCGCTGATAGACGGACTTCCCGGACTTGGTGGCACCGATGGTCAGGGCGTGCGGGCAGGACCGGTAGTCCCGGAAGTGCACGGCACCGTCCTCCCGCAGCGCGACGGGCACCCGCATCGGGGCCCGCTCGACGACCGCCGGCATCTGCACCCTCTTGAGGACGTCATAGCCGGTCATCCGCAGCTCGACCACGCCGGAACGGATCTCGCGGGACGTGACGCCGTACAGGGAGAACGAGTGCCGCAGCCGGTCGCACGAGGCCGAGACGTCGAAGGCGTCCTGACCCGGGCGGAGCCCCAGCCGTAAGACGAGGCCGGTGCGGGTGGGGCGGAGCCGCAGCAGCCGCGGGGCGCGGGACTCCTGGACGGGACGGCCGGTCAGCCGGGCCAGGGTGAGCCGCCAACGCGGAGGCGGAACGGTCAGCCCGCACGCCTCCATCACCGACGTGTACCGGACCAGGACCCGCACCGCGGCCAGCGTGACCCCGAAGGTCAGCCAGTACCAGGCGGGACGCCGCCACCGCAGGAGACCCGCGACGGCGACGACCAGCAGCACCACCGCAGTGGTCAGCCACTCCATGATCAGGCGGCCTTCGGCTGCGATGCGATCTCGGCCAGCGAGGTCACCGCGACCGCCCGGAACGCGATGCCGTGACGGCGCTGCCCGTTGAACTCGTTCTCCCAGGGCCGGGCCACGAGACCCGTGATCGCGACCGGGGTGCCCATGACCAGGTCGGCGGAGACGCCGGTCTCCGGGACGGTCACCGAAAGGATCTCCACCTCACCGTTCGCCGCGAACATCACGTCCACGGTCGACAGCGCGGCACCGGTCTCCATGTCCATGGCCCGCTCGCCGGTACGACGGTCCTTCACCTTCGGCTGCGGGGGCTTGGCGACCATCACGGAAACAACGGAGGTGTCGACGGGGATCTGACGCACAGAGATCACTCCTCTAGAAGTGCTGGACTCTGCCACTCATGTATAGGAGTGACATGAAGAAGAGTGCAGGACTCCTGTACATGAGTCAACCCGCCGAGGCGAAGAAGTCTCGGCGGGTTGCGAGGAGTTGAGGCTGCGTCAGTCGGCTGCGGGGATGCGGTACTCGAAGACGAACTGGTCAGCGGCCATGAGGGTGTCGCAGACCTCGACCACCCGACCGGCTTCGGTGACGGCGTTCCGCAGCAGGTGAATGACCGGGGCGCCGGGGCTCAGGGCGAGTTCGGGCGCTTCGGCCTTGGCGGCCGGGCGAGCTGTCAGCGTCTCGACGAACTCGGCGAAGACGTGGCCGTCGCCCTCCAGGCGGGCGTAGATGCCGCCGGGGCCGGGGTTCTCCGAGAACAGCTGCGGAATGTCCTTGACCACGTCCCAGGGCAGGTAGGAGCTGGCGGTCTCGACGGGGACGCCGTTGCGAAAGTAGAGGCGCCGGCGCGCGAGGACCTGAGCGCCGACGGGGACGTCGAGGCGTTCCGCGATGTCCTGGGGAGCCTCCATCGGGCCGATGTAGAGGACGCTCACCTTCGCTGTCGCGCCGGACTGGGCCGACTCGGCGAGGTAGGCCGCCTTGCCGCCCCGGCGGTGCGAGGCGCGGAAGCGGTCGGAGGAGCGCAGCCGCACCGGCGGCCGGTCCTTCACGATCGAGCCCTTCCCGTGCCGGGTCTCCACGAGCCCACTCGCCCGGACCTCGACCATCGCCTTGCGAATCGTCCCGCCGGCCACGCCGTAACGCTCGACCAACTCGGACTCGCTCGGCACCAGGTCACCGGGCTTGAGGACCCCGGCCCGGATCTGCTGGACGATCTCCTCGGCGATCTGGACGTACCTCGGTACGGCCCTCCCACCTCCTACGGCTGTTCCCATAGTCCTTCTCACTCTCCTATGCTCCTGTACATGAGTAACAGCGCCCGCGAGACGTCGTCAACGCCACTGCACTCCGTGTCAGTCGCGGGGGCGGTCGTGCGCGAGGACGGCCGGCTCCTGGCTATCCGCCGTGCGGACAACGGGACATGGGAACTGCCCGGCGGAGTCCTCGAACTCACCGAGGCCCCCGAGGAGGGCGTCGTCCGGGAGGTCTGGGAGGAGACCGGCGTACGCGTCGAGGTCGACGAGCTGACCGGCGTCTACAAGAACACCACGCGGGGCATCGTCGCCCTGGTGTTCCGCTGCAAGCCCTCCGGCGGTGCCGAGCGGACCAGTGACGAGTCGACCGCGGTCGAATGGCTCACGCCCCAGCAGGTCTCGGAGCGCATGACCGAGGTGTACGCGGTCCGGCTTCTCGATGCAGTGGACGGGGCAGGGCCCCACGTCAGGAGCCACGACGGGCGCCAGCTCAACACGGCGCGGTAAGAGTTTCCCTACTTCATCAAGGCGCATCCGCCGCGCACAGCGCGGCGTCGCGCGGCCCGGCGACTCGGGCCGCGCTCCTGTCTTCGCCCCGCTCCGGCCCGGCCGCCGGCCGCACGCCAACAAGGCGAGGGATCGATGGGGTGAACCCCGATGTGGCTGGCGCGGTCGGCTTCACGGCTTTAGGCAGCCACCATGGGGCGAGCCTCGAAGATCATGGCCCCAACGTCGTGCTTTAACGGGCAGGTCCACAGACTGCCCGACTCGCCGGAAGCTTACGGGGCCATGATCTCTCGCCCCATGGCAGCTCCCGCCCAAAGCCGCTCCGCACCCCGTGACACGCTACGACGCTCCCTTACTACCAGTAACGACTTCGCGGTTGAGACTGCATTCTGGTCCAACGCGAGGGATTGAAAACCTCTCCCCCTTGTGCACCCTTGCAAGATTCGGCGAATTTCTCCATGCTGAATCCAAGGCCAGAAACGCGCGAGAGTTGCACATAGAGAGGATTGGCATCGTCGAGCCGTGTGACAACACCGCCGTTCATAACCGATCCGATCAGATAGGCAAGGATGCCGAGTGCTTCACTAGTACTCTTCTCTGAATCGGTGAACTTTTGCTGGATTTCTTCAACCGCCCAACGCCAAGGGTGCGAATCAAAAAGATAGTTGTCGTTGCCGATCAGCACTCCGAGGTAGTTATCAGAGAAGCCAGTGGATTTCGTTTCCGCAAGAGGGACTCGGATCTGTGGGCTTCTGTCCGTTCCTCCCTCTGAGACCCTGACGCCCCAGCTCCGAAGTAGTTCTACTGACTGCGCAGGTGACCTGTGGCGTGACCAGCGAGGCTCCTCCCCCTTCTTTAGCCATGCCGCATGGAAGGTCCTATGTTCCATACGTCCACTGAACTCCGCAATTTCCCAACCGCCGAGCAGGAAGGAGTTAACGAAATCGCTGAGATGGCTGCAAAGCAACACAGAATCTGATGGCAGGGCCATGTCTTCATAACCCATAAAGTCGAGCAAGGCGTTTGCCGACTTGCCTGCCGGCAACTCTCTCAACAGAGCCTCGACGTGCCGGGCCACGTTGCCGTGCCTCGTATAGAACTTATCCAGCGCCTCGATTTCAGAGTACGACACCTTAAATCGTTGAGAGTCCCTCTCGATCGCAAACATTGAAACATCTCGGAGGGCCTTGAACAGAGTCTCAGGTGAAGTCGGAAATCCGCGGAGGAGAGAGTAACTCAGGTGCTGCGCCTCGCTGCAGGACCATGTGAGTGAATGCCTATGATCCCTCTCCAGCTGTTCGCACTGCTGCTCGACATGGCTAGAGTAGGTCCTGTAGATCTCTCGCAGCATTTGTTGCAATTCGGGCGTATTTTCGAGACGGGCCCTGGCCACATCGGTACGGGGTGCAGACGGGCCAGTGGAGTTGCAGATGGCGACCATTGCTTGGTCTTCGTGCCGATAGCCGGGGGAACCATTCTCTACTCTGATTCCCTCAATTAGAACTCCAGAGGTACCCACGGGGCGTCGCGCCGCAAACTCGCGTTTGGATGTGGGAATTTGCACAAACTCCCAAACTTTAAAGAAGTCATTCTTCCTGACTGCGTAAGCAATCGAAATTCCGTCAGACTGGACCTCTTCTACCTTGACCTTTCCGGAATCGAGGCTGCCTTCAGGGATCAAATGATGCTTTTGGATGAAGTCGCGCAAGGCGTCCCCCACGCTCGGGTATCCGATTGTTACTGCCGGCTCCGATCCAACAGTACAAGTGACCTTGCATCCTGGAATAACTGCCCAATGGCGCGCCGTCTCCTCGACGTTGTGAAGAGTGGCGCTCGGCCTGACAGTCAGTCGAACCACCGTTCCGTGCTCTTGGATGTCTCTGGGCAGGCTCGCCTTTTCTAGGAGACGTACAAGGTACTTTCCGTGAACCGAACGCAATGTGAGATGCCTAGCCTCGTCTTCATCCCTATGGCTTGTCAGAATTTCGACGTGGTCGGCAATCATGAAAGCCGACATTACCCCGATACCGAATCTACTGATGGCATTGAATCGGGGATGATCTTTCTTGAATTTGGGATCCTGATAGCGGCTCGACCCAGCGCGTAGAAGATTATTTTCAATTATCCCCTGGGTCATACCTGTACCGTTATCGCCGACTTCAAGGATCCGAGTGTCTGGATTCCAGTTAATCCAAACCATCCCAGCTTCCGTTGCGCGTGCGAGATGCTGTAGACGGACGGCGTCGATGGAATTCTGCAAGATTTCACGCAAGACTACATCTGAGTTATTATAAAGGGTGTGCCCCGTCAACAGGTCAAGAATCTTTGTCTGATCAATACTAAACTTGAACTGCTTGGCTAGGAACCCCTCTGCGCGTACATGCGTTGTGTCAATCGCATTCCATGGGAACTCATAGTCACTTGGAAATTCTATGCGCGAGTGATTTGCCCATTTGTAACTCAGGGTGAGTTGCATTTCTGCAAATCGCAAGTACGAGATTAGACCGAAGTAGCCCTCGCCCTCGGTGAACAGTGCATGCACCTCAATTGCGCCGAGGGGTTCATCCTGGTCCGCCTCCTTTCGCTGAGGCCTCGGCCTAACGCTCACAACGGCCCTCTGCTTTGCCCATTCGCGCTGGCTTACAGGATCGCGCGGATCGATAACCCTGAAGGTCATAGAAGGGGTGCGATCACTCGTGATATGCAAAAGGTCAACTGTCCTAAGCAGAAGTGCAGCGTACTGCACATTTGCTGTCTCGGCGCTCTTGGAACCGTACGGACGTGATGGATGATACTTTTCGATATCGTCGAGATCGTTTAGATGGTGACTTTCGCAAACGAGTGCTAGATCTTTCCGGAAGGAGGAACTAAGTTCGCTGAGAATCTTTTCGACTTCGGCTTGCACTTTAGAGCTATCGCCAAAATCTTTTGTACGATTCCCGGTAATCCAGTTTTTGACGCGCAGGGCGTGATAGTGCCTTACGAATTCTTGGTATAGAAACTTCTCGACGTCAACGTTACGTCGCTCTAGCTCTTTCATCCTCTCCTTGTAGTCTCGACCGTAATCGTCGTCTGTCAACAGGATCGTCCTCTTGAAGTGATCGAATTGCGTTACGCTTCGATTCTCATATTCCTCTTTGGTCACGATCATGCCGAGATCATGGAAATAGATGCCCAGAACTGACAGAAGCCAGTCGGCTGGAGTCATGGCCTGTTGAGTTTTCTGGGGAATCACCCAATCCAGCATGTCTAGCATCGCATCGATGTGCGTGATGTCGTGTCGGGTGTACTCATCGAAGATCTCGCCGGATCCGATGACCTGTAGAAGCTCCGCAACGTCGCGACGCACCGAAATGAGATTGATTCCGTCGAATGCGTGAAGCTCGCATGCCTCAACGGCGAGACGCTCGGCGGTGGATGGCAGAGGGACCGTCACTATTGTGCGCCTTCCTGGCTTCATACTTGCAGATCTATTCTGAAGTTTCTTAAGGGTTACTTCATTACCGGCAGGAGATAAATGCCTGCAAGCGCCCACATGATGATTATCGAGGCGAGAATGAACAGCAATACATACGTTTCGTACCAGCGCAGAAAATTGTTCGACTTTGGGCGCTTGCGAAATCCTGGCGCCACCATTTCGTCGACCACATCGCATTCTTCGTTTCGATAATCGAGCCAAGCTATCGCGCCCACGATTATCAGCGTGCTAGTGAAAGCGGCTACCACGGTAGTCAGCGTCAACAGGCCGATAACGCCGTTGCGGGCTACGTCTGCCTCAATTTCCCATTTTCTGTACCCGACAAAGAGAGTCAGAGATGCCCCTACCAGTGCGGTAGCAAGCGCCTGATAGATCGCCAGAAAGCGATATGCATTTTCATTCACAGCATGAATCTGCTGCAGAATGTATCTATATCTTTCCAGCGCAAACTCGCGCCGCGTTGCTCTCTCGTCTGCTCTCGCCTGATCCGACGTTTCCATCGATCCCCCTGCTGATAGCAACTGCTAGGCATGGTAGGGCAGTTCGTAGGCTGATGCCCCTACATCGGGCTATCTGGTGCGTTGACGCGCGGGTCTGACCCCACGGCCCAGCTCGCCTCAGGGCAGGCGAGGGTACGCCCGATGCAACGTCGTGCAGGACGCACTATGAGGGAGACGGTTTGTGTAATGCCTAGTGCGTCGTCTGTTCGTGGGGCGCCGACGGCTTGCATGAGGAAGCGGGGAAGGACCGGATGTACTCCGAACCTCCCCCGCTTGGGTTGAGGAGCGTGGCAGAGGACGGGTGCGTTCGTCCCCCGTCAGGATCGGTTGGGTGTGTTCATCGTGTGGGGGTGCCTGCGGCTTGTCGCGACGCGGAGGGTGTCGGCGAGAGCGCTCGTCAGTTCGTTGGCCAGGAGGCGGAGGTGGCCCGGGGTCGCGTGCTTGTCGCGGAGGGTTGTGGTCGCATGGTCGAGGACTTCGGCCGCCATGCCGAGTTGGATGGATTCGATGCTGTCGGCCAGGCGGGACATGTAGCCGCGCGGGTCGTCGGTGCTGAGGTAGCAGGGCTTGCCCTCAGGGCCCGTCCAGGGCAGGAGTCGGAGGTGGACCGGCTCGGTCATGGTCGGGGCTGCCTCTCGTCGGCGTTGTCCAGGAGGTGGCTGGTGAAGACCGCGTTGACGCGGTCGGCGGGGAAGACCAGTTGGGCCGCTTCGACGATGAGGCCGGTTGCGTCCGTCGTGGTGCGTGTGATGACGAGGACCGTTGTCGTGGGACGGACGTGGAGCGTCGAGGCTTCGTCCGGGGTGGGGAGGCGGGAGCAGACGGTTTCGCGGACTTCCGCCGGTGGAGGGGTCAGGACGGCGAAGCGTGCGGCCGGCCCCTGGTGTGGGGCGTTGTCGGCGACCAGGCCGAGAGCGTCGGGTGGCGACGCCGTGTCGTGGGGGATGTAGGTGCGTGCGAGGCCGTGGGGTACCTCCCCGTCGTAGGTGATGCAGAGGATTTCCGTCAGGGCGGTGCCGGCCGGTCGGGCCAGCAGTGCGGCCGGGTGCTCCGTCGTGCCGGTTGTCTTTGTGGTGCGGATGGTGACGCGCTGGGCCGCGTCGGCAGCGGTGCGCGGGTCCAGCGTTCCCCAGCCGCCGACGTACGTGGTTCTCCGCAGCGGTCGGCGGACGTAGTTCCCCCGGCCGTGGATCTTCTCGATCAGGCCCTCTGCCTGAAGGGTGCCGAGAGCGTTCCGCAGCGTCGCCGTGCTGACGCCGTAGCGCGTGGCCAGTTCGGTTTCGGCGGGCAGGCGTTGGCCCGCCTGAAGCTGCCTGGTGGTGATCTGCGACCGGAGGTCGTCGGCAATGCCGTGCGCCCGTGAGACGTGCATGGGGGTGGTCACCGCCTTCTCGTCATCCGTACGGCGACGAAGTGGGTTCGCACGTGGATGGTCAGGAGTTCTCCGGTGTCGAAGAGGAGCTGCTTCGCACCGTGAGGCAGCTGAAAGAGGTCCTGCACCCGGCAGACGCGGCCGCCGATGTGGAGGATGTCGCCGCGTCGGACGGTGGCCGATGTGATCTCTACGGTCGAGGCCATCTCGTGGGCCGGTGCCCGTTCCCTCATTGCCCCACCTCTGTCCGTGCCGACCGGCCGGCTGCGAAGTGGCAGGTGCAGTCGCAGGTCTCGAAGACGACCGGGAGATCGGGCGAGGCGACGGCTGCGGAGGATGTCCTGCAGGTGAGGTGGGTGCCGATCCGGCAGGACGGCGAGCGATAGAGGGCCGGTGAGAAGCGCGTGACCCCGAGCCGTCGAGGAGGAGGCAGGGAGGTCATCAGCATGCTCCCGCAAGTGCCGACCAGGCGGCAGAGGCCGGGAGGTGGGGTGCGACGACCGTTGGGCGGAGGCATGTGCGCTTGTCCCAAGCCAGAACGTACGGGCGGACGAGCGCGGTCTCCTCGCCCGTGATCAGGCCGGTGTGGTCGGCATGACACGGGTGATGGAGGTGCGGGGCCGGACTGTCGGCCGGCGCCATGGGCAGCGAGGCGGCCGAGAGGCGGGAGGGGGCTAACGGGCGGCGGTGCCTGCCCTGGTGTGCGCCTCGCGCTCTCGCGTGGGCGAGGGCGCGGCGGATACGGTTGAGCATGCTGTTCAGCTCCTATCGCTGATGGCCCGGTCCCCCGACATCGCCCGTCGTGGGGACCGATTCGCGTAAGACGGCCCAGAGGGTGCGGCCGTGCTTGCTGGTGGCGAGGAGGCCGAAGCGGTCAGCCTCAGCGACCACGCCCAAGACCTCCCGCCATGACTCGGCGGAGAGCGCGTCCGGCACGTCCGCCACGACCGTCGTATGCCGGGCGTGCTCTTCCACGCGGGTGGAGAGCCCGAGGGCGGACAGCCGGACGGCGAGGGCCACCGCGGTCGATCCCGAAGCGGGCACAGGGCAGCCTCCGTCACCGGCGATCACTTTGAGTAAAGCTAGTTAACTAGATTAGAGCTAGTGGACTAGATTTTCCATATGCCTGAGCAGCCGCCATACCTGCGCATCGCCGACGAACTTCGGCAGCGCATCGCGGAGCACGTGTGGGAGCCGGGTGACCGCCTGCCCTCACGCGCCCAGATCGGCCAGGAGTACGGCGTGGGCGACAACGTGGTCCGCCGCGCGCAGGAGTTGCTGATCTCCCAAGGCGTGCTGGAGGGCCGTGCCGGGTCAGGCACTTACGTGGCCGAGCCCAGGCAACGGGTGCGGATGGTGCGCTCGGCGGCGCGGGAGCAGCCCGACAGGTCGCCGTTCCGTACCGACATGAAGGCTGTCGGGCGGGCCGGGGGCTGGGAGAGTCGGACCGATGCGAAGGTGCCGGCGCCGGCGGAGATCGCTACACGGCTCGGGATCGCCGAGGGCGAGCTGTGCGTGCGGACGACGTACGAGTTCCTCGCCGACGGGCGCCCGGTGCAACTGTCGACGAGCTGGGAGCCCTACGAGCTCACCGGTGGAACGCTCGTCGTCCTTCCCGAGGGTGGGCCGCATGCCGGGGCCGGCGTCGTGAACCGGATGGCCGAGATCGGCATCACCGTCAGCCATGCCGTTGAGCAGCCGGAGCCCAGGCAGGCGACCGCCGAGGAAGCAACGTTGCTCGGCATCCAGAAGGCCGCACTCGTCACGCACATCCGGAGGACGTACTACAGCGACCAGGGGAGGCCGGTGGAGACCGCGGACATCGTCGTTCCCGCCGCCCTCTGCGAGATCGTTTACGAAATCCCCATTGGCCGGGAAAGGTGAGAGGGGGGTGGGGTCCGAGCCAAGGATCCCGAGGCGTGCAAGCTCAGGGGACCCCTCCTTTGCCACCCCCCCTTGGCCGTCGCGTTCCGTACGGAAACACCGAACCGGCTCAACCGTGCCGATGACGCTACAACCAAGCACCGACAGCCGCGGAGAGTGGATTCGCAGCATGAGTGACCGGTCCCTCCCCTGCCCCGACTGCGGCCGGCCCATGGAGTGGAAGGGACTCGTTCTGAGCAGGCGCCAGGAGGACGACATGCGAGTTTGCCGTTCCGTGTGGCGCTGTCAGGACCGGACTCTCTGGTGGCGCTGGGCCGACCGCGCGGAAGAACCTTTGGAGCTGTGCCCGTTCCCGCGCCTCGTCCGCTGACATCACCAACTGACATCAACGGCACCGCACGCAGGCGGTGTCAGGAGGTCGTCGTCAGCGACTCCGGCCTCCCTCCGGCCCCTGACAGGCCCCGTACGATCGAACTCCTAAAGCGGGTGTCGCAGGTTCGAATCCTGCCGGGGGCACAGCACTAAGGGCCGGCTCAGGAGGGGTTCCCTCCCAGGCTGGCCCTTCGTCGTGTCGGGGGTTGTGCCACAAGCGTGCCAGTACGCACCAACGGTCGGAAGCATCCGCAGCCGACAATGGGCCCAGATGAGCATGATCGCCACGTGAGTGACCGCCGCTCACGAACGCCGCGAAATGCGGGAGATCCGTACGACGAGGCGAAGTTGTTCAACCGGTGATGGGTGCCCGGCTCAGCCCCTGGAGCACGCCCCCAGGAGACAACTGAGTCTCGCAACGTCTCGTATCCGGCATCGACCTCATCCGGGTTCAAGCCTGCCTCTTGCGCCTGGCTACGCAGGTCAGCAAGGTCGATGCATCCCTAAGCGCCTGCTTCGCAGCCTCGGCGTCCTGATGCTGCAGCCGCTTGGCCGGCTTCCTGCTGACCACGCCTCCCCAGGTACCACCCTCCGCCGGCTCCACCTGCAATTCCGCGGCCCCACCAGGGTGGAGGCGACGCCCACCCACCCCAGGGCTCGCTCGGGTTCCAGGATTGGGCGCCTCGCAGCCGATACCTCCATGCGGCTTGGCCCAGGGGGTCCTGGCTAGGTGGCGCGTTCGGCGCGGTGGCGGGCTTCCCGGAGTCGGACCTTCGAGGGGAGGCGGTCCAGGCCGGCCGAGTCTCGTGCGTGGGGGAGTGTGTCGCGGCTCAGTTGCCCCAGAGTCCGCGCCGGGTCCGCGTGAGGCTCCAACAGCAGCCGTACGCGTGCGGTCGGAGCGGTACGTCGGCCCGTCAGCCGGACATGAGCCCGCGAGACCCCGTCCAGGGCTTGTGCCTCTTCCTCAATGACCCTCTCCAGCGTGCGGCCGCTGAGTCGGGCCGCGGCGCCGTCTTCGCTGTCGACGAGGACACGGTCCAGGTGGTGTCTGCGTTGCGTAATGAGCCACCACAGCAGCAGGGCCAGCAGCACGGCGAGCACCGCGATCACGGTCGGCCACCACCAGCCTTCGTCCCGCCACCGGGTGCGTCCCCAGGCACCCAGCACCACATCGTCCGGCCCACGGAAGGGCCACCAGCCCGGCACGTCGAAATCCCAGTGGCGCTGCAGGTCCAGTGCGCCCAGCAGCACGCCGCCGCCCAGGGCGAACAGTCCGAGGCCGAGAAGCCCGAGCAGCACCCGGTTCACCGTCTTGAGCATCAGGATCACCTCAGCCCTTCTTGGGGCGCCGGACGCGCACGGCCAGTGTGGGTTGCCGGGCCAGGCCCAAAGACGTCACGGCTTCGCCCAGCTCGGCGTCCAGGTCCCCGCGGACCTCCTCAAGATCGCGGAAATGGGCTCGTGCCCGGGCTTTGACCTTCCGGCGGCCGACATCGACCTGCGCCGACTGGACACCGGGCACCTGCATGGCCCGGTCGCGAAGAACCAGGGCGGCCGCACGGCGGTCGAGCCCGGCTCGGACATCCTCTGTCCCGGGGACACCGGTGGGCTGCCGCATGGGCAGCAGCCTGCGCAGCCCCGGCGTCACCGCCAGCAGGAAAAGCCACAGGCCGAGGGCCATCGCCACCGCGGCCCCGACGATCATCCAGACGTCGTCCAGGGGCCGTGTGGCCAGTTCCTCGGCGAGCCGCCGCCGCCAACGCATCGCATTCCGGCCTGCCCGCACCGCGACCACGTCGTACAGGAGAAATCCGACGGCCGCGGCGGACAGCAGAGCTACCAAGGCTGCGGGAATCCGCCGCGACGACCAGAAACGGTGCGCCGACCGGCCTGATCCGTCGATCACCTTCGTAGCGCCCTCGGCCGCCCCCGGGGTGCCGTCGGCGGACGGAGCCTTCTGTCCCGGACCGGAGGAGAGGTCGCTGTCACCGGTCGGCTGCCGCGAGGCGTTCGCCCTCATCGCACCCTCTCCTGGTCCGTGTGACGCGTATGCGCCGAGTGCAGTTGCTCGACCGATACCGCGAGGTCGGACACCTCCATGCCGGCCCATGCCCTGATCCGCTCGGTGACCTCCCGGCGCACCGCGGCGCACTGCGCCCCGATGTCGGACGGATAGCCGAGCTCGACGGTGATCCGCAGCCGTGCCTCGCCGAGCGCCGCCTGCCCTCCGGCGGCGGACTCGGCGTCCCGTCCTGCGCTGGTCCGTTCCGGCGCCCGCCGCACGGATGTGATCACGCGTGGCGTCCGGCGGCCGGGTGGTACGTGGTCGGCCGACTCGGCGAACCGGCTCAGCGCCTCGCGCGCCACCCGGGCCGCGATCTTCGCGACGACCCGTTCGGCGACGGCGGTCGCCCCGCGCTCCCCGAGAGGGACGCCCGGACGCTCATCGGCTTCCCCGCTCACCGCCGCCAGTCTCCCCGAGCCTGTCGCCGGTCGTCGCGGATCCGATCCTGCCGGTCCCGGCGGCGGACGAAGTCGCCCGGTTCGAGATCACCCTCCATGAACCGCCCGATGACGAGACCGACGAGGCCCAACCCCAGCACCAGCAGGAAAGCCCAGAAGTCACCGAAATACGCGGCGAAACCCAGCACCATTCCGACCATCAAGCCCACCACGGCCCTGCTCATTTCGCGCTCCTTCACTCAAGCGGGCTGCCGCCCCGGCTACTGGATCCGCTGCCGCTCCTCCCCTTCGTCCTCCTCGTCGGGCAGCTTCACGTCGCTGACCATGATGTTGACTTCCACGACTTCCCGACCCGCCATCCGCTCCACCGCGGAGATCACGTTCTCCCGCACCGCGGCGGCCACGTCCGTGATCGAGACGCCGTAGTCGACGACGAGCTCCAGATCGATGGCCGCCTGCAGCTCTCCGACCTCGACACTGACCCCGCGCGTGGCGGATTTGCCGCCGCCGGCGCCGGGCATCCGCTCCCGCATGGATCCCATCGAGCGGGCGAATCCGCTGCCCAGGGCATAGACGCCGCGTACGTCCCGTGCCGCCATTCCTGCGATCTTCTCCACCACCACATCGGCGATGGTCGTCCGGCCGCGAGAACCGGGCGCAGCGCCGAGCCTGACGCCGGTGTTCTCAGTCATCGGGATATTCCTCCCTCGCGAGGCCACAGAGCACCCATTACTCGGATTATAGTCTTTAGTACCTTTTGCCCGATTATGGAGCGTGGGACGGGGTGGTCCGACGAGTGGCCTGAGGCCCCTGCCCCGAGCTCTCGCGGACACTCCGGGCAGAGCGCCGCGGGAAGAGAACCGCGGCCGTGGAGAAGAAGGGTGAGAGGCCAGTGACCCAGGCGTGGACGCAGGCAGTACGAAGCCAGCTTGACCTGGGCCGGCTGCTCCCGCTCGGCGGGCCCCACGACGGGACGTGGATCACGGAGCAAGCGGCCGTCGAGGTCCTCGGGCGCACTGCCGCCGAGGTCCCCGGTGTCCGACTGGAGTCCCTGCGCATCGGGTCGGCGCCGCTCCAACCCGTGTCCGTGCCAGCCGTCCGTCCGCCGGCCAGCGCGCTACCGCCTGGCCCACTCACCATCGAGGCCGCCTTCACCGCATCCCTCGTGCGGCCGCTGCCGGAGACCGCCGACGAATTGAGGAGCACACTGCTGGGCGCGGCCACTGAGCGGCTCGGGCTGGCCACGGTGACGGCTGACATGCGCGTAACGGATCTCCATGAGGTCCCGGAGGCAGGCGTGACGTCTCGGACCGCGGCGACGGCCATGAGGCCCACGCCGGAAGCTGCGGCCACGCGGAGCTCGCCCCCGGTGACCGGAACAGGGTCCATGCGGGGACTCGTCGGGGAGCTGGCGGACGTCGCAGCGGGTGTGCCGGGCGTCGCCCACCTCACCGCCGTGCTGGGCAGCCGCCCGGTCAGGGTGGAGGACCATGATGATCCACCCGGCCGACACATCGAGGTTCACCTCGCGGTCGGCCCCGGACACCATCCATTGCAGGTCGCCCGCGCCGTCCGGGAGGCGGTGGCCGAGGCAGCCACCACTGGCACCCCGGGCCCGGTCACCGTCGCCGTCCTCATCACGGAAACCGCGGCCTGGCGACAGACCTCGCCGGTCACCGTGATGAGTGCCCCTCAGTGATCAGCCAGCCCCCTTCACCGGCCGTCCCCGGTTCTTTCCCGAAAGTGCGCGGACCGCTCCGCCAGCCCCGTCCTGCCACGGTGTGAGACCTGCCTGGCAGGGAACCCGCGGATCGGAAGGACGATGGCACGGGAAGTTGGCCGGCAAGTACGGTGCACTCATGGCGTCCGATTCCCCGCCCCTGTGTCCCGAGTGCGGCCGGCCGATGCGATTCGGGGCGTTCGCGCTCAGCCGGCGGGAGGACGACGACAAGCGCGTCTGTCGCAGTGTGTGGGGCTGTCCCCAACGCCACATCTGGTGGCAGTGGGCCGATCGGCCGGAGAGTCCGCCGGAGCTTTGCCCGTACCCCGACCTCTTCGGCGGCTGACATCGGTCGTTGACAACTCAGCTACAACCTAAGCGCCGAGGCGACAGGAGGCGGGAAACGCGTCCTGCTCGATGACCTGCCATTGAGCGACATGATCAGTCGCCGCCGGCCGACGCCGTGGCCGGTCCGGTTGCGAGCGGCAGCATGCCCGGCGACCGGCTCACGCCGGTGGGTGTTCGCCGTGGTGGACGACCGTGATGAGGTGGTCGGGGCCGGGGGTCTCGAGTTCGTCGAGCACGGCGACGGCCAGGTCCTCGGCGCTGATCCAGGAGCGGCCGTCGGCGCCTATGAGCAAGGTGTCGGTGCCGCGCCGATAGCGGCCGGTCCGTTCGCCTGGTTCGAGGAGGGCCGGGGGACTCAGGTAGACGCAATCGGCCGCGGCATGGGCCTGGCAGGTTCGCAGCTGAGCGATTCCGGCGGCGGCGACGGCCTTGATATCGGCAGGCACGTACGCCGGGTTGTCGGCGACCAGCAGTTCGCGGTCCCCGGGGCTGCGCAACGCGCCGGCGCCGCCGACCACGAAGACGCGGATCCCGAGCTGTGCGGCGATGTCCAGCACCGTACGGGTGGCGCCGGCCAGGAACTCCTCATCGACCGGCATGGTCCGCACGGTCAGCACGACGGCGTCCGCGGCACCGCGGGAAGCGGAGCCTGCGAGCGCTTCGCGCAGAGCGTCCGAGTCGTTCGCGTCGGCCGCGATCGGCGTCACGCTCGGGCTCCTCGGGTCCTCACTCGCGGGTTTCCGGGACAGGGCGAGCACCTGGTGTCCGCGTGCGCCCGCCTCGTCGACCACCCGCCTGCCGACCATCCCGGTGGCGCCCAGTACGGCGATCGTCATGCCTGTCTTCATCGGGTCCGTCCTTCTCGTATGTGGTCGGCGCGCATCGGGTCTTCTCGGATCCGGCTTCGGCCGGTGGACCGCGTCCCACTCGTCCCGACGGTTTCGGGCATGGCGCTGAACCGCGAGCAACGCGGCCCGGGCGGGAAGAGGTGGGCATGTGATGAAGTCTCAGACCCGCCTCATCAATGAGTCCAACACATGCTTGTCATCGCAGCCATGAACCAGAACGATGACGAGGTGGACCTTCAGCAGATGCGCTACGTCGTCGCCGTGGCCGAAACCGGTAACTTCACCCGGGCCGCCGAGCGTTGCTTCGTGGTGCAGTCGTCGCTCAGTCACCGGATCGCCGGCCTGGAACGGGAGCTCGGCGTCAGGCTGTTCGCCCGGTCCAGCCGCCGCGTCGAGCTGACCGCTGCGGGAGCGGCGTTCGTCGCCGGCGCACGCGATTGCCTGGCCGCCGCCGACCGCGCTGCTGCCGACGCCGCCGCCGCGACCGGCTTGGTACGCGGCCGGCTCGCCGTGGGCGTGATCGTGACGACGGCCGCCGTGGATGTACCGGAGCTGCTGCGGCGGTACCGCGCCCTGCACCCGGACGTCCACGTCGCCCTCCGTTCCGGACGCAGCGATGAACTGGCGGCGGCGGTCAAGAACGGCGACCTGGACATCGCCTTCCTCGGCATGCCGGAGAGCGAACGGCCTTCCGGCGTGGAGTGCGTTGTTCTCGCTCATGACGAGCACGTGCTGGTGGTGCCGGCCGGACACCGACTGGCGGGCGTTTCCCGGGTCACGTTGCGGGAGATCGCGGAAGAGACGTTCGTGGACTTCGTGAGCGGGACGCCCGCGCGGGCCCAGTCCGATCAGGCGTTCGCCGCCGCGAGCCTGGTTCGCCAGGTCGCGTACGAGGTCGGCGTCGTGGAGCTGATCACCAGGCTGGTCGGGCGCGGGCTCGGCATCGCGCTGCTGCCGTCGGCGTTCATCCGGCCGCGGGCCGCCGACGACCCGGAACTGGCGCTGGTTCCGGTGGTCGACGGGCCTCACCGCATCGAGTACCTGGCGTGGAGCCGCTTCAACCCGAGCCCGGCCACCCGAGCGATGCTCGACGTCCTCGGGGTCGGGCCGCGGGCGACAGCATCCTGACCCGCGACCGCTTTTTCACGAGTGGCCTCCGCCTTCGCATCCGCCGCACAGGGCGGGCCGGTTGCCGGGGTCCGCGCGGTGGCCTGTCGGATCGACAGCCGCGGCGGCTTTCCAGAACTCGCGGACAGCCGACTCACCGGGCGGCGGACAGGCCAGCAGTCTGTCCGCCGCCCGGTGAGCGGGGCGGCGGTCCGGACCAGACGGACGTCGGACGGACGTCAGACGAAGATCGAGAGGTTCTTCGCCATGAGGACGGACTGGTCGAGCAGGAGCCGGCGGCTCACCACGCGCCAGCCGTCCTCGGTGCGCCGCAGCGTGTCGCGGCGGCGGCCGACGAGGAAGTCGGTCTCGTCGGCGACGCGGTTGCGCTACACCAGGAACCGGCAGCTGACGCGCACCTCGGGCAGCTCGACGTGATCGAGGCGCACGTTCGTGACCAGGTGCGAGACGCGGGAGACCGGCTCCTCCGCCCAGTGCTTGCCGGTGGCGAGCTGGGCGACGCGGAGTTCGGCTGTGTGCTTGTCCTCGTCGAACCACTGGACCTCGCCGGGGCGGGTGTTCTCCCGCTCGGCGACGTCGTCGTACTGGACGTTGAGCCGCAGCGGGACGCTGTAGTGGTAGTCGTCCGCCAGCAGGCCGAGCCACTCCTAGTAGCGGCGCTCGTCCAGCAGGTCGGCCTCCCGGTAGAGGAAGTCGGAGACTTCCCGCTCCAGGAGCAACTGCTCGATGAGCTTTTCGTCGATGGCCATGGGCCCTCCCTCGGTGGTCAGTTGTCCTCTTCGCGGCGGCCGATCTCAGGGACCGCCTCCTGGGAGATCCCGCCGGCCCGGTCGTCGACCTTGGCCAGCTGGTTCCGCCCTCAGCGCAGCCTTCGCGGTGAGCTCCCTGGCGCGCCGGGGACGGGAACGACGGGCGGAACCGGAGCCGGCTCCGAACCCCCGCCAGGCCGCCGAGGACACCGAGGACACGAACGATTCCGAGGGCGCCGAGGACGCCGAGGACACCATGGCCGACCAGTCCGAGGCCGACCACATGTTCTTCGCCTCGCTGAGCCGCGAGGCCTGGGCGGTTTCCCTCGCTACCTCGCCGCCTTCTTCGTGGCCCTGTACGTGTTCGGCCTGTATGTCGCCGCGGCGGTCTTCACCGTCGTCTACCTGCGGTTCCAGGCCAAGTCCTCCTGGCTGTTCTCCGGGCTGTACGCGGCCGTCCTGGTCGCGGCCGTCCACGCCCTGTTCGGACTCGTCCTGACACCGGTGCCTCCGCCGAGGACGGCCACGAGGTCGGTCTGGCGGGGGAGACCGTCCGCGTACATCGACCTGCTCGAGGAGGCCTACGGCCGGTGAGCTGACGGGCGGTCCGAAGCCGCGACGCCACCCGACCACCGCGGGGGCCGTACGGGATGCCGTACGGCCCCCGCGCGGGCTTTGGGATGCTTGGGTCCATGAGCACACCTCCCGACGGTCTGCCCGTCTATCGCGTTCTGACAGGTCCCGACGACGCGGCGTTCTGCCGTCGCGTCAGTGAGGCACTCGAGCTGGGGTACCGGCTGCATGAAGGGCCGGCCGTCACGTTCAACGGTGACCGGGTCGTCGTGGCCCAGGCCGTGGTCTGGCCGGCGGAACGGTAGGAGGGGCGCAGCCCCGGGGCGACGACCGGGGCGTCCGGGATGTTCGGGGCGTTCGGGGCGTTCGGGGCCGGGGAAGGCCCCGTCACCAGTCGCAATCGTCGTCGCGGTCCCAGCGGCCCCCGCCCGGATGGTCGCGGTCGTCGCGGCAGTCGTCGCGGTCGCGCCAGGTCTGGGACGGGGTGGGGGTGGGCGTCGGCGTGGCGGCCGTGGTGGCGGGGGACGACGGCGACGAGGCGACCAGGGCCGACGCCGTCGCCGGGGCCGGGGAGGCGACCGGCGAAGAGACCGGGGAGGAGACGGGGGACGAGGACGGCCGCGTCCCCGCGGCGGTCGAAGGATTCGGGGTGCTCGGGGTGGGCGACGGGACGTCCGTCGGTGTGATCAGGTTGGGGCGTCCGCCGACTTCGACGTCGGCCACGGGAGCGGGCTCCCCCACGGTTTCGCCGCTGTCGTCCCCGAGCATCAGCATCGCGCCGCCGAGCAGCGCGCCCGCGCCGAGCACGGCGCAGAGGCCGAGCAGCACCTTGGGGCGTGACGGGGCCCGGTGACGCCCTGGTGTCCGAGCGCCGGGCGCCGCGCACGCCTCGCACGCGCGTCCGTTGGGTCTGCATCCCTCACAAAGCATGACGGACACTATGCAGCACTGCCGTACCCGCCCGCAGGCAAGGGGTCTCTTCGTTCCGCGAGGGGGCTCACGCGCGGCACTCGGCCCGCATCTGCGCCGCCGCGTGGTGCGCTCCGCCGCGGCCGTCGCCGCCCACGTCCTCGCCCCTGTCGACGAGTTGGACGGTCAGCCGCTGGTCGTGGACCGGCACCTTCTCGACGACGAGGCCGCTGCCCCGCAGTTCGGTCTGGTCGATCTCGAAGACCTTCACCACGCTGCCCGGATCGTCCGGGTCCGACAGCACGTGATAGGTGGTGGGCCGGCCCGCCACGTCGCGGTCGCGTCCGCTGTCGGGTACGACGACGGCGACCGAGCACGTGTCGTAGCCGCTGCCGACGTACCAGGACCAGGTCCCCCGCCCGTCTCCGTCCTTGGTGCTCCTGCCGGACATGGGGACCGCCGTGAAGCTGCCGTCACAGCCGTCGCCCCGGTGGCCGCCGGAGCTGACGGTGTACCAGCCGCTGTCGCCGTCGCTGAAGCGGTTCTCCTCCCGGTAGAGCCCGCCTCCCGTGCAACCGGGCCCGGCCCAGGCGGAGTACGCGGGTCCCCGGGCCTGCTCGGGCGGCCGGACCTTCGCGGGTGGCTTCGGGGTGGCGCGCACGGGCGGCGGGGAGCCCGCGTCGCTCGGCGGGTCCGCGGGGGCGATGCGCTGCGGCGCGCCGCCCAGGTCGCCGATGTCGCCCGCGCCGGGGGCCGGGCCGTCGCCGGATGCTTCCGAGGCCTGCGAGGTGTTCCCGAACAGGTCCGCGGCAGAGACGGTCAGGGCGGCCACCGCCACCACGACGGCCCCTGCCAGCAGGAGTCTGTTCCTGCGGGAGGCCAGGAACAGGCGTCCCGGCAGGGCCCTTCCCGTCGACCGTCCGGGGCCGGGGTGCCCGGCCGACTCGCGCCTGGCCGTCTCACCGGCCTTCCCGCACCTCGGGCAGTTCATTCCCGGGAGGGCCTGTGTGCCGTCGCCGCCGCATTGTTCGCACGCCATGTATTCGCACCTGCATCAGTGGACCGACCGATCGGTATGCCGAGCGCGTCCACTATGCACGAGCAGCGGAGGGTGAGGTAGGTGTTAACGCGGGTAAGGGCGAAAGGATCTAGCGGAGTTCGTCAGGGCAGGGAGTACCGCGGGGGAACTGGTACGGGGCGGCGAGCCGGTAGGTGCCGGGCCGCGGGGCGAGGAGTTCGGTCCACTCGTCGCCCTCCGTGTCCTCCTCCGCCTTCAGCAGACAGCCGTTGGTGTTGACGAAAGTCCTGGGTCCGTCCTCGCGGGCCTGTGACTCCGGCGTCTCCTGCGGGCCTTCGACGCCCTTGCCCTCGTCGTCCACGAGACTCAGCCACGGAGAGTAGGGGACGCGGATCAGCACCCGGCCGGCGTTCTTCACATGGATGGTCAGCTCGCCCGCGCCCGCATGGTCCACGGTCGCCGGCGGTTCCGCCATCGGCGTCGGGTTCTCGACCGCGAACAGCTGCCAGTTGGCGTCGCCCCAGATACGGGTCAGATAAGGCTGGCCCGCGCGGACGAGCTCCGCCTCCTGCTCGGCTCCGCTCGAGTCCGGCGCCCCCTTCGGCAGCACCACGTAATGCACCGCCCACCGGTGGAGCCATTCGCGGTAGTCCGCGGAGGTGAGGACGTTCTCCTTGTCGTAGAAGAGCGGGTTGCGCTTCATGTCGGCCTGACGGTTCCAGCCGCGGGCCAGGTTGACGTACGGGGCGAGGGCGGACGCCTCCCGGTGGCTGCTCGCCGGCACGACCTCGACCCGCCCGCGTTCGGCGTTCACCTCCTGGAGCCGGTTGACCAGCGGCGCGAGCTCGCGGTTCCAGGAAGCCGTCGGGGCCGTACGGACGATGTCGTCCACGCCCTTGTAGCCGATCCAGGTGTTCAGTCCGACGACGGCGATGACGACGGCGTACCACTTACGGGAAAGGGGCACGGTGTACGGCAGGGCGGCGAGCAGCACCACGCCCGCGAAGAGCATCGGCAGCCTGGACACGTTGGACCCGATCTGCGAGTCGATCGCCCAGGTCAGCAGCGTGCCGACGGCGTAGACCGCGGCGCCGGTGCGGACGGTGCGCCACTCCTTCGGTACGAGGAGGAGCACGAGGACGCCGTAGAGGAACGGGAGCGACGTCGACCCGATCGACATGGGCTGTGTGCCGGAGAACGGGAACAGCCACGCGGAGAGGGCCACGACGAGCACCGGCGTGAGGCCGATCGTGTACGCCCCCGGCCGGCGGCCGTTGAGGAACAGCGCCGCGGCCACCACGCCGAGGAACAGGCCCGCGACGGGGCTTGCCGCGGTGGCGAGACCGGCGAGCGGCGCGGCGACGGCGGCCTTCGCCCAGCGGTGGTGCCGCAGGCGGTGCGGCCAGCAGAAGACGGCGCCGACCGCGCCGAGCGCGAACATCATGCCGAGACCGAAGGTGACCCGGCCGGACAGCGCGTTGCACAGGAACGCGAAGACGCCCACGAGGGAGCACGCCACCGGGTTGCGCACGGCACGCACCCGGACCAGCATCAGCGCGGTCAGGGTGGCCGACACGGTGCCCGCGAGCATCATGGTCGTCCGCACGCCGAGGACCGACATCAGGTACGGGGAGACCACGCTGTACGAGACGGGGTGCATACCGCCGTACCAGGCGAGGTTGTACGCCGAGTCGGGGTGGCGGCCGACGAACTCGGCCCAGGCGTCCTGGGCCGCGATGTCGCCGCCGCTGTTGGCGAAGAAGAAGAACCAGAGCAGGTGCACGAAGGCGGCCGCGGCCGTCGCGAGGGCGACGGGGTGACGTGAGAGGCGGTCGCGTACGCCCACCGACCGGGTGGGAGCGGGAGTGGGGGCGGAGGTGGAGGTGGGGTTGGACGGGAGTCGTGGCTCCGGCAACTGCGGCTTCGACGGCGCATTCGACCTCGACTGCTGACGGAGCGGTATTCGCGGACCGGTGCCGATGGTGTTGTCGTCGGCGGCCGCGGAGCCGTCGACCGGCCGATCGCCGCTGGTTCCAGCCGTGTTCGTGCCGTGGGTGCTGCTGCCGTCCGTCCGTGTCGGCTCAGCGGTGGTCACTGCGGCTCTCCCCGTCCTGTCCTGCTGTCCGCCGTCGTCCTCCCGGCCGGCCGCGCCACGATGCTCGCTGTTCGCTTCTCGTTCCACAAGACGCTGCCCGGGCGCCCGAAGTTGCCCCGGGACGCTAGCACGCGGGCGCCCCGGTCTCCCGGGACGCCCGCGCGGCGGTCAGCCGAGGCGGGTGAGCTTGGCGCCGACGCCCGGCTCCGAGAGGTCCCGCTGCAGGGCGACAGGTGCGCTGACCTTGCCGACGCCCTCGCCCACGGACACCTGGCCGACGACCGTTCCGGCCTTCGCCGCGTGCGGGACCGCGCTGCCGTTCTCCGCGATCTCGATCTTCACCTGGAGACCGGCCCAGCCGACGGCCTTCAGGTCCTTGGTGGCGACGACGGGCGTACGGCCGCCGAGTCCGTCGTCGACGTGCCCGACGACGTCACCCTTCTTGACCACCGTGGCCGAGGTGACGGCCTCCTGGGCCGGCGGGATCAGGGCGATGCTGTAGTCGATCGCCTTCTCCAGCTTCTGCCACAGCTGAGGAGCGTCCTGCGCGCCCATCACTATCCCGACGATGCGCCGGACCTCACCGTCGACGACGGCGTTCGCGGACCAGAGCAGATTGCCGCCGGCCGGCGTGGACGAACCGGTCTTGATACCGCCGACACCGTCCATCAGCAGGGCCCGGTCGTTGTTGTTGCGGATCTTGCCGTCGATGCCCGGGATCTCGACCTGCGTCGTGTTCACGATCTCCCTGAACACGTCGTTCTCCATGACCGCCTTGCCGAGCTTGATCTGGTCCAGCGGGGTGGAGACGGTGGTGGCCTTGAGACCGCTCGGGTCGGTGTAGGTGCTGTTCGTCATGCCGAGTTCCTTGGCGGCGTCGTTCATCTTCTTGACGAACGCCTCCTCGGAGCCGGCGTCCCAGCGCGCCAGCAGACGGGCCGCGTTGTTCCCCGAGGGGATCATCAGCAGCTGGAGCATCTGCTTCTCGGTGAACTGCTGGCCTTCCTTGATGGGAGCCGTCGACTCGCTCTTCGCCTTCGACTCCTCCTCGGCCTTCTTGTCGACGGTGATCTTCGGGCCGACCTGCTTGCCGGTGATCGGATGGTCCCTGAGGATCACGTACGCCGTCATCGTCTTCGCGACGCTGGCGATGGGAGCGGGCTTCTGGGCGCCGTACTGACCGAGACTGCCGACGCCGACGACCTCGGCCGCGCCCTGGCCCTCCGCCGGCCACGGGAGTTCGAGCTTGCCGCCCTCGAAGCTGTAGGTCTCCTCCGCGGACAGCGCGAGCGTGGGGTCCGGAAGCGGACGCACGAGCTGTACGACCGCAAAGACGATCAGGAGGAGCAGGACCAGCGGCGTCCAGATCTTGACCCGTCGCACGACCGTGCGGACCGGCGTCGGCGGCGGCGGAGGCGTGTTCGTCAGCTCGGCGAGCAGGTCGAGCGGCGGCAGCGGCGGCAGCGGCTGCTGCCTGGTCCGCTCGGCCTCGGCGAGTGACGCGGGAGTCCCGGACGCGGCCGGGAGCGGCTGCGCCGGCGCGGGGGCGGGCGCGGACGGCGCGGGGGCCGCCGGTGCCGGCGCGGAAGACGCAGCGGCCTTGGGCGTCTTGGGCGCGGCGGCCGGGGGACGTACGTCGTCGCGGCGCAGCGGCACGAAGGTGCTGGTGCGCTCGGCGTCCGTCTCCGGCTGCGATGCCGGCTCGGGACGGGACTCCGGACGGGACTCGGGCTTCGCGGCGGGCGTGGCCCGCGGGGGCATCTTGAGGGCGGTGGTGGGCTGGTCGACGGCCGGACGCCGCAGCGCCTTGAACATGGTCGTCGGTTGGTCGACGCCGTGCCCGTCGGCCTCGGCGGGGGCGTCGGCTTCGCTCTTTGCTTCCGCACTGACCGGGGCTTCCGCTTCGCCGTCTTCGGCGTCTTGGCCGTCTTCGGCGTCGGGGCTCGTGCGCCCGGCCTCGTCCTCGTCCTGGCCGTCGCCGTCGACGTCCCCTGCCGACGAGCCGTCGGCGGACCGTTCCGCCGCCGGCGCATCGGTGTCGTCCGTGGCTGTAGCTGTGGCCGCGTCAGAAGCCTTCACGTCGGCAGGCTCGGCGCCGTCCGACGTGTCGGCGGCATCGGCCGTGGCGACCGCAGCCGCGTCCTCCGCCTCGTCGCCGTCGGGAGTGGCGTCGCTGGACGGGTCCTTGGCGGGCTCGTCGGCCGTGGCGGCCTCCGCGACGGGCTCCGTGGCGGACGACGCCTCCTCGGAGACCTCCGCGCTTCCCTCGGCCTCTTCCTCCTGCCGGACGCCCTCAGAGCCCTCCTCAGAGCCCTCCGAGTCCTCGGAAGCCTCGGGCTTCTTCGAGCCGTCGGAGTCCTCCGAGCCGTCCTCCGGTTCGTCCGCCGTCGCCACCCACGCCGCAACCGCGGCGCGCAGGCGTGCGTCATTGCCCGAAGGGGCCGCGTCCGGCTCCTCGGGCGGCGGCGTGGTCCTGAAGACGGCCGTCGCCTGGTCCACGGGGGCCGGGCGCTCCGTCGCCTCGTCCGTCGTCGTCGTGGAGGTGTCATGGCCGGAGCCCTGTCCCTGCACGGCGTCGCGCCCGGGAGATGGCCGGCGGAACACGGTGAGACGCGGATCGCGCTCCTCCTGAGTCGTCTCCCCCGACGACTTCCGCTGCTCCGACTTGTCGGGGGACTCGCCCGCCACCGTGCCTCCTCCATGAGTCATGTGCCATGCGCCATGCGTATGTCTTCACGAACACCAGGAACCGGCGGCCCGCCGACGGCCCGTGGTGTCCGAACCATCTACCAGTGTCCTGTGTGAGCGCTTGGCTCCCGTGCTAGACGAGAACGACATACCTATCGGTTCCCTAACAAAGCACCCAGGCGCCCTCGACAGACCAATGTGAGAGGGGTCACCCTGTCATTCATCCACGCGGGGAGGCATGGATGGGCAGGAGCCGCAGAACACTTCCGGAGGAGCTTCTGCTGCTCGCTCTGGACCCGGCAACGGGTACCACAGCGCAGCCGCAGTCGCTCGACCTCGGCCTGGCCGGGGCACAGCTAGTAGAGCTGGCTCTGGCAGGACGGATAGCCCCAGACGGGGATCGTATCGCCGTGGTGATGCCACGGCCGACAGGAGATCCGACCCTGGACTCCGCACTGGAGCTGCTGCGCAGACGCGGCAGTCCGGTACGGGCGGTCCACTGGATCGGCGGGCCCCGGCTGGGGCTGCGCCAGATTTACCTCTCGCATCTGGAGCGGTGCGGCATGGTGCATGCCGTTGCGGGCCAGATGTGCGGAGTTCTGCCGACGACTCGCTACCAGGCGACGGACACGGCGATCAGCCGGGACATCAGGGCCCGGCTGGACAGTGCGATCCGCACCGGTGTACCACCGGACCCGCGGACCGCGGCGCTTGCCGCACTGGCCCACGCGGTCGGACTCGGCAAGCACCTGTACCCGGGCAACGAAGGGCGTTCCTCGCGGTCCCGTCTGCGGGACCTCATCAGGCACGACCCGATGGGCGGCCTCGTCGCGCACGCGGTGATGGACGTCCAGAACGGTGTGGCCGCCCAGCCGCGCCGTGCCCAGCCGACGGCCCCCGCAGGCCGCCAGCCGGGACCCGTACCGATGCAGCCACGCCGCAGCAGCATGGCGGCACGTGTCGTCGCGCACTGAGCACGGCACCACAACACCGCACCACCCGACACCCCTTGAACGGCACCGCGGAACCGGGGCGCTGAAGCGCCGTAGCCGGAACCGCGGTGCCGCACAGCAGGACCGCCGCACCGTCGTCCCCAACGGCCGGTTCGGGAGCCGCAAGTGAACGCGCGGGGCAGCCAGGAGGCTGCCCCGCGCGTTCGTATGTGCAGCCGCGGCGTTCGCGCGTGTAGCCATTTGGCAGCGCAGCGACCACCATTGGTGGCAATCTGCTCAGCAGTAGATACGCACAGCTACACAGTCGGAGGTGCAGTACCCGTGGCGTCCAACGTCAATCCCACCGTCAGGAGACGCCGATTGGGGCAGGAGCTGCGCCGGCTCCGGGAGCTGAAGGGCATGACGGCGGAGGAGGTCGCGGAGCGCCTGCTCGTCTCCCAGTCGAAGATCAGCCGTCTGGAGAACGGCCGTCGCTCCATCAGCCAGCGCGACGTACGCGATCTGTGCGGGGTCTACGAGGTGGAGGACCACCGGATCGTCGACTCGCTGATGCAGATGGCCAAGGACTCCCGCCAGCAGGGCTGGTGGCACGCCTTCGGCGACATCCCGTACAGCGTGTACATCGGTCTGGAGACCGACGCGGCCAGCCTGCGGGTGTACGAGCCGCAGGTCGTTCCCGGTCTGCTCCAGACGCGGCAGTACGCGGAGGCACTCATCGCCGGTGCGCTGCCGGAGAGCGGCACCACCGACATCGAGAAGCGCGTCAGCGTCCGTCTGCGCCGCCAGGAGCGGATCAGGGACGCGGAGCACCCGCTGCGGATGTGGGCGGTGATCGACGAGGCGGCGCTGCGCCGGCAGGTCGGCGGCCGGCAGCTGATGCGCGAGCAGCTCGAGCACCTGGTGGAGCTGTCGCAGCAGCCCCACGTCACCGTGCAGGTCCTGCCGTTCGAGATGGGCGCGCACCCGGGCGTCAACGGTCAGTACGCGATCCTGGAGTTCCCGGACACCTCCGACTCGAGCGTCGTCTACATCGAGGGCGTGACCAGCGACCTGTACCTCGAGAAGGCCAACGACGTGCAGAAGTACAGCGTCATGTACGAGCACCTGCGCGCGCAGGCCCTGAACGTGGAGCAGACGCGTCAGTTCATCGCGTCGATCGCCAAGGAATACACGGAGGGAGACGCCGCCTGACCCAAGGCGGCGGAACGGTACACCAGAGGCACCGTGTGACGGAAGAGTCGCATGGAATATGCCATCCGGTCGAGTGAACGCCCGTCTCGCGCCCCTCTGTCGGCGAGTAGCGTCGATCACGCCAGCAAGAACGTTGGCTCGGATCACACCACTTGCCGGAAGCGGAGCGAACATGGCAATCCTTCAGGGCGCGACGGAGAGCTGGACGAAGTCCTCCTACTCCACGGGAAACGGCGCTTGTGTCGAGGTCAAGTCCCCTGTAGTCCACGCGATCTCGGTCCGGGACTCGAAAGTCCCCGCAGGCCCGACGATCACCTTCGTCCCCGACTCGTGGAACGCGTTCGTGAATGAAGTGGGCGACGGCGCGTTCGATCTCGGCTGAGCGCGTCGCCGCCCGCGGTACGAGCACGCGAAGACACGAGCGACACCCCGCACAAGACAGTACCGAGAGCCCTCTCGACTGGATCGCCGTCCCGGCCGAGGGGGCTCGGCCGTACCCCGGACCGCGTCGGCAGCGTGCCTCAGCGCAGATGGTCGACATAGCGGTCGGTCCCGGGGACGGTCGGCACGAAAGGCGCCACCAGCTCCACCCGTCCCAGCCCCGACTCCGCCACCGCCGTGTCCAGCCCGGCGAACGTGTCCTCCCACCGGTCCCTCGGGTCCTCCTCGAGGAACCACAGCAGCGTCAGTCGGCTGTCCACGCCCTCCACCTGCTTCACATAGGTCATCCGGTCCCCCGGCAGCGGTGTGGGCCGGAAGACCGTCACCATGGCGGCGCACGAGCCCGCCAGCCTCCTCGGCAGATGCTTCGCCCGCAGCCACCGCAGCAGTTCGGCCCGCCCGGCGGGGCCTTCGGCGTCGATGACCTCCAGCACCAGGCCGGCGTACGGATGGTCCAGCGCGTGCAGGTCGCGCGGGCCCGCGGCGCCGTCGCGGTAGACGGTGGCCTCGTGGTCCTGGAAGGCCGTGAAGACGTGCGTCCGCCGCTGGTGGACGCGCCCGTCGCGGCCCAGGCGCTTGTTGATGGCGACGGTCCATCTCATGTGATCGTCGTAGCGGCCCTCGGTGATCCAGTACGTCGAGAGGTAGCACCCGGCCGTCACCGGCTGCGCCACCGCCGACTTCTCCGGGTAGCGCAGCAGTTGCAGGTCCCGTGTCGCCACCCAGCGCCGGCCGGCGCTGATCCAGGGCATCGCCATCGCGCCCGCGTAGTAGTGGTCGTCCTCGTACCAGCGGTTGTACGCGTACTCGTGGCCCGGATGCGGCTCGACCATCGTGATCAGCGCGTGGCCGGGGCGCACCCCGTACGGGCCGACGGACGCCAGTTCCGCGTACATCTCGCTGCGCGTGTCCTCACCGCGAGTGCCGCGGTCGCCACCGTCGTCGGTCCTGTCCTCGCTCATGGCGCTCCCCTTCCTTCCTGGGCCGGACCGACCTACTCTGACGCTCCGTCAGGTAATCCGCCAGCCTCGGGAGGCACCGGGATGCTGCTTCGGGACAAGGTCGTCGTCGTGTCGGGCGTGGGCGCCGGGCTCGGTCTCCAGGTCGCGGCGGCGGTCGTCGAGGAGGGTGGCAGCGCCGTACTGGGCGCGCGCACGCAGGCGCACCTCGCGAAGACGGCCGGCGGGATCGACCCCGGGGGCGCCCGTACCGCGTACCGGGCCACCGACATCACCGACGAGACCCAGTGCGAGGCGCTGGCCGCGCTCGCCGTGGAGCGCTTCGGGCGGATCGACGCCGTGGTGCACGTCGCCGCCCTGGACAGTTCCTTCGGCGGCCTCCAGGACGCGGACTTCGCCACCTGGCAGCGCGTCCTGGACGTGAATCTCCTCGGCACGCTGCGGATGACGCGGGCGTGCCTGCCGGGACTGCGGGAGCGGGGAGGCTCCGTCGTGTTCATCGGCACACAGTCGGCTCTCGCCGCACCCTCACAGGTGCGGCAGGCCGCGTACGCGGCGTCCAAGGGAGCGCTGACGTCCGCGATGTACTCGCTGGCCCGGGAGCTCGGCCCCGACCGTGTCCGGGTGAACACCGTACTGCCCGGCTGGATGTGGGGGCCGCCGGTGCGGGCGTACGTCCGGTTCACGTCCGACGCCGAGGGAGTGGCGGAGGACGAGGTGCTCCGGCGGCTCACCGAGCGGACGGCCCTGCCCGACCTGGCCACGGACCGGGACGTCGCCCAGGCGGCGGTCTTCCTCGCCTCCGACCGCGCCCGGTCGATCACCGGCCAGTCGCTGCTCGTCAATGCCGGTGAGCTGATGCGGTAGTTCGAGGACCGGTTACCTCACCTCTTCCTGGCCGCACGGGACCCGCATCCCGTGCGGTCTCTTCTGTCTGTCGGACTCGACGAAGTGCCCGCTCATCGTGTGGCCCACGTCTCGTTCGCGACAACGCCCCTCAAGGTCAAGAACGAGTAAAAATCGTTCGCCTTACTGATCCTTGTTCACATTTATGACCGCCAGAGGCCTTGACCACCGCACGCGGCAGCCTGTTCAATCCGGGAAGTCCCCAACTCCCGCATGGGGGCGCCGCTCAACGGACGCAAAGACGAAGCGCGCTCCTCGTTCACAAGGCGGACCCCTCTGGAGGGGACATGAACAGTCTCGACTGGGCCGTGCTCATCGGCTACTTCGGCGTGATGGTCGCGATCGGCGTCTGGTCCCACAAACGCGTGGACAACGTCAGCGACTTCTTCACCGCCGGCGGCAAGATGCCGTGGTGGCTGTCCGGCATCTCGCACCACATGTCGGGCTACAGCGCGGTGATGTTCACCGGCTACGCGGCCATCGCCTACACCTACGGCGTCACCTCGTACGTCACCTGGTCCTTCCCCATCGCGATCGGCATCGCGATCGGTGCCAAGGTGTTCGCGCCGCGGCTCAACCGGGTGCGGTCGCGACTGCACGTCGCCTCGCCGCTGGAATACCTCAAGAACCGCTACAACCTGCCGACGCAGCAGGCGCTCGCCTGGTCCGGCGTACTGCTGAAGATCGTCGACGTCGGCGCGAAGTGGGCGGCCATCGCCACGCTCCTCTCCGTCTTCACCGGCGTCTCCCTCAACATGGGCATCCTGATCACCGGTGCGGTCACCGCCGTCTACTGCACCGTCGGTGGCCTGTGGGCCGATGCCCTCACCGAACTGGGCCAGTTCGTCATCCAGTTCGTCGCCGGTATCGCGATGCTCATCGCCGTCATGGCCGAGCTCGGCGGCTTCAGCAGCCTGTGGACCGTGTGGGACGAGCCCAAGCTGAAGGGCCACGCCGAGCCGCTCGCGGGCCCGTACATGATGGTGTTCCTGATCGCCTATCTCTTCATCAAGACCTTCGAGTACAACGGCGGCATGTGGAACCAGGCCCAGCGCTACATGGCCACCGACTCCGCGAAGTCCGCACAGCGCTCCGGCATCCTGTCCGCGGTGCTGTGGCTCGTCTGGCCGGCCGTCCTGTTCTTCCCCATGTGGGTCGCCCCGCTGCTCATCGAGACCGACGTACCCGCCGACAGCTACGCGCTGATGGCCGAACAGCTGCTGCCGCACGGTCTGCTGGGCCTGGTCATCGTCGGGTTCTTCTCCCACACCATGGCCATGTGCTCCTCCGACGCCAACGCGATCGCCGCGGTCGTCACCCGCGACATCATGCCCGCGGTGTCCCGCAAGGCCCGGGAGTGGGACACCCGCGTCGGCCTGCTCGCCGCCCGCTGGGCCACACTGCTCTTCCTCGGCCTGTCGATGGCGATCGCGACGCAGGTCAACTCGCCTTTCTTCGGCGACATCATCACCGTCGTCATCAAGTGGGTCGCCGGACTCATGGGCCCGATCGCCATTCCGCTGATGCTGGGCCTGCTCCCCTGGTTCCGCAAGAGCGGACCCACCGCCGCCCTGCTCAGCTGGGGCGTCGGACTGCTCGCCTTCTGGCTGGTCAACTACCCGATCAGCTGGAGCGTCGAGGGCGGTGTGCCGCTGCAGTACCAGGTCTCGGTGCCGCTGGTCGTCTCCCTGGTCCTCTACATCGTGATCGGCTGGATCAAGCCCGAGGACACCCCGGAACGCGACGAGGTCCTCGCCAAGATCAACGGCGACGACGAGGGCGGCACCGGTACCGCCCGGCTGATCCCGTCGCCGGCCGCGGCCGGCGACGCGGACGTCAAGGTGCTCGGCCGCGAGGGCGCCGACAGCTGAGGCGCGCCTCTTCACATGCACCGACCGTGCGAGAGCCCGGCTCCCGAGGAGGGGGGCCGGGCCCTCGTCGCTCCGGGAACGGGCGGAACGGCTCAGGTCAGCTCGGCCGCCGCCCGCGGATACCGCTGGATCCAGCCCGGCGCGGTCACCGTGGGGCTGTGCAGTGCCGGGCCCTGGGTCATCTCCATCGCGAAGTCGTCCGCGAGCTCGAGCAGCGTCGGACGGCCCTCCAGTTCGCACAGCCAGGCCGGCGGCAGCGCGGTCTCCCCATGCATCGCGCCCAGCAGCGCGCCGCACACCGTCCCGGTCACCTCGGACGGGCCGTCGTGATTGACGGCGAGACGCAGCCCGTGCCGGATGTCCTCGCCGACGAGGGCGCAGTAGACGGCGATCGCGAGGGCGTCCTCCGCCTGCCTGGCGTCGCCGAGGGACGCGATCCGCGCAGGGCTCGGGATGCCCTGCCGCACGGCGCCGAGAGCCTGCTTGAGCGCGTCCGTGACCGGCTGATGGCCCGGCCGGGACGCCAGCTGCGCCAGCGCCCGCTGCACCGAGCCGTCCAGCGTCTCGCCGCGCGCCAGACCGTGCACGATGACGGCGAACGCGCCGGCGGACAGGTACGCGGTCGGATGCCCGTGCGTCTGCGCCGCGCACTCCACGGCGAGCTGGCACACCAGCTGCGGCTCCCAGCCGACCAGCAGCCCGAACGGCGCGGAACGCACCAGCGCGCCCGCGTCACGGGCGGCCGGGTTCTTGGGGGTCTGGAGGGTGCCCATGTTCGCGTCGCCGAGGCCGGTGACGGTGTCACGGGGCGGGTTGCGGCGGCTGTAGAGCCACTCCTCGCGGGCGAGCCAGCCGTTGTCCTTGCGCCGCTCGTCGGGGCCCCAGTCGCGTTGCGTGGCGGCCCATCTCAGATACGCGCGGTGCACATCGGTGGGCGGGTGCCAGGCGCCGGTGTCACGGCGGACCTGGGCCCGTATCAGGCCGTCGACGGTGAAGAGCGTCAGCTGCGTGGCGGCCGTCACCGCGCCGCGGCGGCCGTTGACCGGCTCCAGGTCCGTCAGCCCGTCGGGGCCGTGGGCGGCGCGGATCTCCTCGATGGTGAGCCCACCGACGCCGGCGCCGAGCGCGTCGCCGATGGCACCGCCGAGCAGCGCGCCGCGCACCCTCGCGCGGAAGTCCTGCTGCTCGGCACGGCCCCACACGCCTGCGGCTGCTGCGCTCACCGCGCTCCTTCCCCGACGTCGTACGAACACTGCCCGGCCCAGCACTGTAATCGAACGGGAACGGCGTGCTCAGGGGGCGAGGACCGGTCCCGGCCGGGCCGTGCGCGGCTCGCACCGGTATGTCGCGGGACGAAGGCAGGCGCGGCGTACCGACCCGTATGCCCCGCCATGCCGGGCACCGGCGCGGGCGCGGCCCACGGCCGGTTTCGCGCGGGCGCGTCGGCGGTCGGACCCGGACCTCGGGCCGGGTCCGCCGACGACCGGCCCGACCGGTGGGCGGTCCGCCGGCGGTCCGTCCTCCCGTGGTCGGTCCGGTGGGCCGTCTGCCCGTGGTCGGTCCCGTAGGCCGTCCGCCGTGGTCAGTCCGGCAGCAGGGGCAGCAGCTCCGGCAGGTGCCCGTCGGACGCGCTCGCCGCCTGCCGGCGCTCGGCCGGGACCTCCCCGTACAGCGTCGTACGCGGCCGGGACGGCCGCCCCGCGGCCTCCGCGATGGCGGTCAGGTCGCGGACGGAGCGGTACGAGCCGTAACTGGAGCCCGCCATACGGGAGATGGTCTCCTCCATCAGCGTGCCGCCGAGGTCGTTGGCCCCCGAGCGGAGCATCTCCGCCGCGCCCTCCGCCCCCAGCTTCACCCAGCTCGTCTGGATGTTGGTGATGTGCGGATGCAGGAGGATGCGGGCCATCGCCGTGACGGCGCGGTTGTCGCGGGTGGTCGGGCCGGGCCTGGCGATGCCCGCCAGGTACACGGGTGCGTTGGTGTGGATGAACGGCAGGGTCACGAACTCCGTGAAGCCGCCGGTCTCCTGCTGGATGCGGGCGAGCGTACGGAAGTGGCCGAGCCAGTGGCGGGGCTGGTCCACATGCCCGTACATCATCGTGGACGAGGACCGGATGCCGAGCTCGTGCGCCGTCTTCACGACCTCGATCCAGGTCGCCGTCGGCAGCTTGCCCTTGGTGAGGACCCAGCGGACCTCGTCGTCGAGGATCTCGGCGGCGGTGCCGGGGATCGAGTCGAGGCCCGCCTCCTTCGCCGCCGTCAGCCACTCGCGGACGGACATGTTGGTGCGGCTGGCCCCGTTGACGACCTCCATCGGCGAGAAGGCGTGCACGTGCATGCCGGGGACGCGTTCCTTGACGGCCCGCGCGATGTCGAAATACGCGGTGCCGGGCAGGTCGGGGTGGATGCCGCCCTGCATGCACACCTCGACCGCGCCGACGTCCCACGCCTGCTGCGCCCGGTCCGCGACCTGGCTCAGCGAGAGGGTGTAGGCGTCGGCGTCGGTGCGCCGCTGGGCGAAGGCGCAGAAACGGCAGCCGGTGTAGCAGACGTTGGTGAAGTTGATGTTCCGCGTGACGATGTACGTGACGTCGTCGCCGACGACCGACCTGCGGAGCTCGTCGGCGATGCGGGTGAGCGCGTCCAGGGCCGGCCCGTCGGCGTGCAGCAGGGCCAGGGCCTCGTCGTCCGTGAGCCTGGTGGGGTCGTCGGCGGCCGTGGCCAGTGCGGCCATCACGTCGGTGTCGATGCGCTGCGGCACCATGCCGGGCGCGGCGGCCTCCCGCAGGGCGTCCCAGTCGCCGTAGACGGCGTCGAAGTCGTCACGCCGGTCGTGCGTACGGCCGTCGGTGTCGATGGTCCGGTGCAGATCGGTGCGCCCGGTGGCGGTGAAGCCCTCGTCGGGCTCCTGCCAGGGCAGCCCCGTGGGAGAGGCGTCGCTCTTCGCGAGGCCGGTCTCCGGGTCGGCGAGCGCCCGTACGTGCGGCAGCAGCCGCGGGTCGAGCCACGGCTCGCCGCGCTGCACGAATTCCGGGTAGACACAGAGCCGTTCGCGGAGCTCGAAGCCTTCGGCCGCCGACTTCTCGGCGAGCTCGTCGATCCGGGGCCAGGGCCGCTCGGGATTGACGTGGTCGGGGGTGAGCGGGGACACGCCGCCCCAGTCGTCGATCCCGGCGCGGATCAGCCGCGCGAACTCCTCGTCCACGAGGTTCGGCGGTGCCTGGAGGCAGGCGGAGGGCCCCATGATGTGGCGCGCGACCGCGACGGTCGCGACCAGCTCGTCCAGCTCGGCGTCCGGCATGCCCCGCATGGCCGTGTCCGGCTTGGCGCGGAAGTTCTGAAGGATCAGCTCCTGGATGCCGTGGTACGCCCGCGAGACGCGGCGCAGCGCGAACAGCGACTCGGCGCGCTCCTCGTACGTCTCGCCGATCCCGATCAGCAGCCCGCTGGTGAACGGCACGTTCGTCCGTCCCGCGTCCTCGAGGACGCGGAGCCGGACGGCGGGCTCCTTGTCGGGCGACCCGTAATGCGGCCCGCCCGGCTCGCTCCACAGCCGGGTCGCCGTCGTCTCCAGCATCATGCCCATCGACGGCGCGACGGGCTTCAGCCGCTGGAAGTCGGTCCAGGACATCACCCCGGGATTGAGGTGCGGGAGCAGCCCGGTCTCCTCGAGAATCCGGATGGCCATGGCCCGCACGTACGCGATCGTGTCGTCGTACCCGTGCGCGTCGAGCCACTCGCGGGCCTCGGGCCAGCGGTCCTCCGGCTTGTCACCGAGGGTGATCAGTGCTTCCTTGCAGCCCATTTCGGCGCCGCGCCGCGCGATGTCCAGCACCTCGTCGGGCGACATGAACATCCCGTGGCCGGCGCGGCGGAGCTTGCCGGGCACGGTCACGAAGGTGCAGTAGTGGCACTTGTCGCGGCACAGGCGGGTGAGCGGGACGAAGACGCTCTTCGAGTACGTGATGACCCCGGCCCTGCCGGCCGCCTCCAGCCCCGCGTCCCGGACCCTCGCCGCGGAGGCCGCGAGGTCCTCCAGGTCCTCACCGCGCGCCTGCAACAGCACGGCGGCCTCCGCGACATCGAGCGCGACCCCGTCCCTGGCCCGCTTGAGCGCCCGGCGCATCGCGTTCTCTGTCGGCCGTGCCGGATGGGGTCCGCCCTGGTGATCGGTCATGCGTCGAGCATACGAGCGGTCCCGGACAACCGGCCGGGGACGGTGCCCGGTCGGCTGAGTAGTCGTGCTCATCCGACTTGAGTCGGTTGACGGGTACGGCCGTGCCGGGCCTCCTCGTAGCGTCGTACCCGTGACCGAAGACCTCGCGCAGCCCCGCACCAGCACGTCCGCCGCCAAGTGGCTCGGCATCGCCCTGGCGACGATCGTCGGCATCCCCGTACTGCTGATCCTTGCCCTACTGGTGACGTACGGCGTGCAGCGCGCGACCCCCGAGGACTATCCGAAGGTCGCGCCGGAGACCATGGCGGACCGGGCGGGGGCCCGGTCCCAGGAGTCGTACGACGTCCTCGGCTTCGACGCGCAGCTCCCGTCGGGCGAGTTCAACTCCCTGTCGTCCGGCTACTGCTACCCGGACGGCCTGGAGAGCGTGGCCGATGAGCACGTCGACAACGCCTACGCCCTCTCCCACGAGTGGCGACTCACCGACGTCACGGAGTCGGAGGCGCTCCCCGCCATGCGCCGTCTGCGCGACCACCTCAAGGCTGAGGGCTGGGACATCGTCTCGTTCGACTCCACGCCGTCGGGCGACAACTGGACGCTGCGCACGGAACGCGACGGGGACGGCCGGCAGGTCTACGAGTGGTACGCGGACGGCGGCCGCTTCCACGGGGGCGTGCACGCGGAGTGCGCCTACCTCCCGACCCCGCCGACGGACCCGTACGCGAGCCCGGACGACGCGACGACGGGCCTGTCGGCCCCCACACTGCGACCGGCGTCGCGCTGACGGCCGGTGTCCCATGTGATGCTTCGCTGCCCGCAACGGTGAGGCGCGACAGCTCCAGCCAGGGCGTGACGCGGGTCACATCCGATCGTGTCACATCCTCGCCCGGTCGTTCCGTCGGAGAGGTGTAACCATCGGCAACGGCACAGGAGCTCACCATGGACGCTCGCTTGAACCTCTTCGCCAACCCGACCGCCCTCCAGTTCATCAAGCACCTCAACGCCGCGGGCAAGGTCGTCTCGGACTCGACGCTGCCCCACGCGACGCAGGAGCTGGTGAAGCTCCGCGCCAGCCAGATCAACGGCTGCGGCTTCTGCACCGACATGCACTCCAAGGACGCCGCGCACGCCGGGGAGACCTCGGTCCGCCTCAATCTGGTCGCGGCCTGGCGTGAGGCCACCGTGTTCACTGACGCCGAGCGTGCCGCCCTGGAGCTGACCGAGCAGGGCACCCGCATCGCCGACGCCGCCGGTGGTGTCACCGACGAGGCGTGGGCGAACGCCGCCAAGTTCTACGACGAGGAGCAACTCACCGCCCTGGTCTGCCTCATCGCCCTCATCAACACCTACAACCGCGCGAACGTGATCGTCCAGCAGCCCGCCGGCAGCTACCAGCCCGGCCAGTTCGGCTGACGACCAGCACACGGCCGGGAACGGCCGGTGCCGCCCCGTAGGAGAAGCAGCACCACCCGCCCCGGGCCGCCTCGTCGCAGCCCGGGGCGGACTTCGTCCGGGCCGCCGGCACGCCCGGCACCGCTTCCGAAGGCGATTACGATTCAGCCGGGCGTGGCCGGACCCGCTGCGTCGCGGGCGGCGACGGTCGCCCAGACCGTCTTGCCCACGCAGCGCGGCGTGACACCCCACGCGTCCGCCAGGGCCACGACCAGCAGCAGGCCGCGGCCCGACTCGGCGTCCGGGGTCGCCGGCTCGGGCACGAGGGGCGGGAGGCGCTCGGAGCGGGTGTCGGAGACCTCGATGCGCAGGATGCCCGGCTCCGACAGCAGCAGGCGCAGCTCGAAGTCGCGGCCCGGTACCTGCCCGTGTGTGGCCGCGTTCGCGGCCAGTTCGGCGACGATGTGGCCCACCGCCTCCGACGTCTCCGTGCCGTAGCCGTAACCCCAGTCCTCGAGCTGGTGCAGCGCCAGACGGCGAGCGAGGCGAGCACCGCGGCGGGTGGCAGTGAAGCGCTGGACGAACTCAGCCTTGCAGGTGGTCGTTTCCGTATTCACGTCACCGAGCGTGTCCGCCCCTGCCTACCCTGACCAGGGGTTGCCGGTCGACGGGGCGCAGTTGTGCGGGTGCGGGTGCCGTCGTGTACGGGTCGTCGGGAGTGACCCGACGGCGGCGAGCGAGAGGCAGGTCGGGCATGGCGGACGCGGATCGCGACGAACGGCCGGATCGGCCGGCCGAGGTGGACGGAACGACACACCTCTTCCGTGCCCTCGGGAAGCAGATCAAGGTGCTGCGCGAGGCCGCCGGGCTGAGCCAGAAGGAGCTGGGCGCGGCGACACACTGCGGGGAGGCGCTGATCTCCGCGATGGAGCGCGGCGTCCGGACGCCGCAGCCCGACTTCCTGGAGCGCGCGGACGACTTGCTGGACGCGCGGGGCGTGCTGAGGGCAGCGGTGCCGGACGTGCGGGAGGCGCAGACGAAGGCGCGGACCCGGCACCCGGAGTGGTACCGGAACTACGCCAAGCTGGAGGCGGAAGCCGTTCAGCTGTACGTATACAACAACCAGTCGGTGCCCGGGTTGCTGCAGACGGAGGCTTACGCGCGGGCGGTGTTCACGCAGTGGCGGCCACTTCTCGATGAGGCCACTATCGAGAAGCGGGTCACCGACCGCCTGGCACGCCAACAGGTCTTCACCCCATGGCCATCACCCACCTTCAGCTTCGTCATCGACGAGAGCGTGCTGCTCAGGCCGATCGGAGGCCGTCAGGTCCACCGGGAGCAACTGCGCAAACTGTCGGAGATGGGACAGCTCCGGACAGTGCAGTTACAGGTGATGCCGCTCGACCGCGAGGAGCAGCCAAGCTTGGACGGGCCTTTCACGCTGGTGACGCCGAAAGGGCAGTCCCAGGTGGCCTACCTGGAGACGCATACGTATCCGCGCCTCATCACTGGCCTGGAAGAGGTCCAAGTGCTCTCCGTACGCTATGGGATCATCCAATCGCAGGCCCTCCGGCCTGGTGAGTCCCTGGCCCTGATCGAGAAGATGCTGGGAGAGCGATGAACACCGAGCAGCAGCTCCACTGGTTCAAGTCCAGTTACAGCAGCGGCGGGGGCGGGGAGTGCGTCGAGATCGCTGACGGTCGCGGCACCGTCCACGTCCGCGATTCCAAGGATCCGGCCGGACCCCGGCTCGCCGTGCGCGCCTCCGCCTGGGCCGACTTCGTCGCGTTCACCGGGGCTGCTCCCACGCCCTGAGGAGCAGAAGCGCACCGACGGCGGAACACTCGCCCCCGCTGGGGGCGATTTGTCACGGTAGGGCCGGATCGGGGGTTCCCCGGTCCCGGTTCTCCTGGACCTCGACGCGCCCGCTTCAAAAGCTTTAAGAACCAGGGAAAGAACCTTCCCCACCCCAACCTCACCCCCGCTCACTCGGACGGGTGACGCACCCCAACTCAACTGGCGCATATGCCATGACGCGGTGCAAGCTCAGCCTCGACAACAGAACACGACCGCAGAAATGCGGCGGCCCCCGGCCGGGACTGGCATCCCGATCGAGGGCCTCACCAACGAGGAAGAGACACCTTCCACATGGCTGTACCGCAGCTTAACGCGCCCCTGTGCGCGTCGCCGCCCGTTCCCTCGGTCGGCATCCGGCACATCAACCTGCCGCACAACGAACGCTTCGTCGTGGTCGGCAATCACCTCGCCCAGCACGACCGTCTCTCACTGACCGCGATCGGGCTGTCCGTGCACATCCAGTCGCTGCGCACCGGGACGAGGATCTCGGTCAAGAAGCTCGCCGAGCGGTTCCCCGAGGGCGAGGACCGCATCTCGGACGCGCTCAACGAGCTGGAGCGGTACGGCTATCTGCGGCGTACGCGGGTGCGGCTGCCGTCCGGGCAGCTGATCACGACGACCGAGTCGTTCAACAACCCGCCCGCGATGCGGGTCCGTGTGCCGGGGCAGGCCGTGCCCGCCCCCGTACGGGAAGCGCCGCCGCCCCGGCCCACCGTGGAGCGACCCGCGCCGGAACCGGTCGCGTCCCGGCCGGCACCTCTGCGGCAACCGGCCGCTCCCGGCCCCGCGAGCCCCGTCCCCGCCGCGCTCCTCGCGGACCTGCGGCGTCACGATCCCCGGCTGCTGCTCTCGGAGCGGGACATCGGCCGCCTGGCTCCGGCCGTGGACGCCTGGCTCGAGCGCGGCGTCGCGCCCGACGCGGTACGGCGGACGCTGACGGCCGCGTTGCCCGCCGGCGAGCTGCACCGCCCGGCGGGTCTGCTCCGGCACCGGCTGACGGAGCTACTGCCGCCGCCGCTCCCGGCCGTCCCGCCCTCCGCACGTCGCCCGGACCCGTTCCAGACGTGCGACGCCTGCGACCTCGCGTTCCGCGCGCCCGAGCCGGGCCTGTGCGGCGGCTGCGCCCACGCAGCAGTCGACCTGACCGCCGCTTGACCGCAGCACGACGTGCCCTGATCGCCTTACCCCTCCGCAGCCCGGAGTCGCACCCGGCAGTCGAGCGTGCAGGGCCCTGACCGGCCTCGCTACAGATACTGCGCGTACTCGTCCAGCGCCCGCAGGACCTCCGGCTCGGCCGCCGGCGGGAGCTGGAGGACGACCTCCTCCACGCCCAGCTCCGCGTAGTGCGCCAGCTTCCCCGCGGAGGGGCGGACCGCGTACGGGACGACCTGGAGCGTCTTCGGGTCGCGGCCCGCCGACTCCCAGGCCGAGCGGAGCTGCGGCATCGTCTCCGTGAGGCCCCGGCCGCCGATCGGGAGCCAGCCGTCCGCATACTCCGTGATGTGGGAGAAGAGCTTCGGACCCGCCGCGCCGCCGACCAGGATGCGCGGGGCGCCGCCGGCCGGTTTGGGGAAGGCCGACGAAGGGCGGACCGAGCTGAACTCACCCTTGTAAGGAGTCGGTTCGGGCGCCCACAGCGCCCGCATGAGGCGCATCCGGTCCAGCGTGAGTTCGCGGCGCGTCGACCACTCGACCCCGTGGTCCGCCGCCTCCTCCTTGTTCCAGCCGAAGCCCACGCCGAGCGTGAAGCGGCCGCCGGAGACATGGTCCAGGGTCGCGATCTGCTTCGCCAGGTCGATGGGATCGTGCTGCGCGACCAGGGTGATGCCCGTGCCGAGGGCCAGCGTCGACGTCACCGCTGCGGCCTGCGCGAGCGCCACGAAGGGGTCCAGCGTGCGTCCGTACTCGCGGGGCAGCTCGCCGCCCGCGGGGTAGCCGGTGGTCCGCTCCACCGGGATGTGGGTGTGCTCGGGAACGTAGAGGCCGGCGAAGCCCCGCTGCTCCAGCTCGCGGGCCAGCCGCACCGGGCTGATCGTCTCGTCGGTCAGGAAGATGGTGGTCGAGATCCGCATGCGCCCAACGTATGCCGTCAGGGCCCGCACCGTCTCCGGTCATGACCGCGCCGTCCGTCGAACCCCTTCCCTTGGCCGCTCGTTCACGGCTGAATACCAGGGTTCGACCGCGAGGCCGCAAGCTGCATCACTCCTGTCCTTCTCGACACCCTGGGGAGCAGACGGCATGTGCAACGAGGAAGCGAACGACGAAGTACCAGCGGGACACGCAGCGCACGCAGAACACGCGGGACACGCAGGACACGCCATGGCGCGGCGCGGGCTGCTCGTGACCGGGGCCGCCGCCGCGCTTACGTTGGGGACCGTGAGCTTCGCGAGCGCCGCGCCGCGCGACGGCGGCCGGCGGACGGAGGTCGTACGCGGCACGCTGCCGCCGGGCTCCCCCGACTACGTCTACCTGCCGGTCGAAGTGCCGCGCGGGGTGCGGGAGATCCGCGTCTCGTACCGGTACGAGCGACCGGCGCAGCCGGCCGGGACGGCCGGCAACGCGCTCGACATCGGCATCTTCGACGAGCGCGGCACCGCCCTCGGCGGTGCCGGCTTCCGCGGCTGGTCGGGCGGCGCCCGGACGGAGTTCTTCATCCGCGCGGACGAGGCGACCCCCGGCTACATCCCCGGCCCGGTCCGCCCCGGCACCTGGCACATCGCGCTGGGCCCGTACACGGTCGCGCCGCAGGGCCTCCCGTACGAGGTGAGCGTCACGCTGACGTACGGCGAGCCGGCCCCTGCCACGGAGGTGGTCCACCCGCCCGAGCGGGCCAAGGGCCGCGGGCGTGCCTGGTACCGCGGCGACTGCCATCTCCACTCCTGGTACTCGGACGGCAGGCGCACTCCCGCCGAGATCGCCGCCCTCGCCCGCGCCGCCGGGCTGGACTTCATCAACTCGTCCGAGCACAACACCCACTCCGCGCACGCCCACTGGGCGGCGGAGGCCGGGGACGATCTGCTGATCCTTCTCGGGGAGGAGGTCACGACGCGCAACGGGCACGTGGTGGCGCTCGGTACCGATCCCGGCACGTTCATCGACTGGCGCTACCGTGCCCGCGACAACCGCTTCGGGCACTACGCCCGCGAGATCCGCCGGGCCGGCGGGCTGGTGGTCCCCGCCCATCCGCACGCCACCTGCATCGGCTGCAACTGGAAGTTCGGCTTCGGGGAGGCCGACGCTGTGGAGGTCTGGAACGGGCCCTACACGCCCGACGACGAGGTGTCGCTCGCCGACTGGGACAGCACGCTCGCGCTCGCCGCCCGTACCGGCAAGCGGTGGACCCCCGCCATGGGCAGCAGCGACGCGCACCGCGACCCCGACCCGGTCGGCACACCACAGACCGTCGTCCTCGCCGACGACCTGACCCGCGAGGCGATCCTCGACGGGATCAGGGCCGGGCGCAGTTACGTCGCGGAGTCCAAGGACGTCTCGCTCGCCTTCTCCGCGGCCGGCGGGCGCGGCCGGCACGCGGGCATCGGCGAGCGGCTCCCCGTGGACGACCGGGATCCGGTGACGGTACGGCTGGAGGTCGAGGGCGCGCCCGGCTGCACCGTCCGGTTAGTCACCGACCAGGGGGTGCTGCACTCGGCGGCGCTCCCGCCGGACGGGTCCGGGACGGTGGAGTGGCGCACGACCGCGCGGTACGCCACCTACGTACGCGCCGAGGTGCGTCACGCGCCCGTGATGCCGCCGATGCCGGGGGCGCTCGCCGCGTTCACCAACCCCGTTTTCCTGGGCGGTTGAGCCTGCGCAGGGCGGAGTGACGTCCGGGCCGCCGGCGGTGCGGGCGGCCCGGCCCCCGGACCCTATCGGCCGTCCCCGGCCGACGGAAAATGAAAGGTGCGGCCGGGGCCCGCGGCCTACGCTCCGGGCATGGGATCACTTGTGCGCCACATCACCATCGACTCCGCCGACGCCTACCGCCTCGCGACCTTCTGGGCCGCGGTGCTGGACGCGAAGGTCTCCGACGAGGACGCTCCCGGCGATCCGGAGGCGCTGGTCGAGTCGAAGAGCGGCGCTCTGCTGTTCGTCACCGTCCCCGAGAAGAAGACCCTGAAGAACCGTGTCCACCTCGACATCGTGCCGGCGGAAGGCACCCGCGACGAGGAGGTGGAGCGGCTGCTGGCGCTCGGGGCGACGCTCGTCGCCGACCACCGCGTGCCCGACGGGAGGGGCTGGGTGACGCTGGCGGACCCGGAGGGCAACGAGTTCTGCGTCGAGCGCGGCGCCGCCGAGCGCACGGCCTGACGGCTCAGCGGCCACGGGGGCGGCCCGGCCGCCGCGACCCCCCGGCCCGGCCGCCGTGGCCGCCCCCGGCCCGCCGAGTGGCCGCAGGGGGCCGGACCTCGCGCCGCGCCCGGATCGCCGCAGGGCCGCATGGCCGCCGCCCGGCCGCTGCCGCGCGCCCACCGCCGCAGGGCCGGACGGCCGCCGCCCGGGCCGCAAGGCCGGTACCGCCTGACCGCCGAGTGTGGCCGCAGGGGGCCGGCCCGCCGCCATGTTTCGTCGTCCCAGGCCGGGCGGCCGCCGCCCCCGCATGGCGCCGCCCCGGCCGCAACGCCGGAACCGCCGAAGCCGTGGTCATGCGGGCCCCGGCGCGGGCTTACCGCCCGTCCTTGCCCGCCGGGAAGAGCGGGGTCCACGGCAGCGCCGTGCGCCAGGTGTCGCCGCCGCGCATCCAGTCGCCGATGACCTTGGCGACCGGCTCGGGTCCGATGACGTCCCCCTGCCACGGCACATGCGCCTCGAAGTGCAGGTGGTCACCGCCCTCGCGGTACTCGACCTGGTAGCTGAAATCGTCGTTCAGATACACCTGCATGAAGTGCTGGCCGACCGGCTCCCTGTCGGTCCGCTCGACGATCACGAACGGGTGCGACAGGTTCATGTCGGCGAGCAGGTCGTGGACGGCCACCTCCGACGGATCGTCGAGGGACCTCCCGCCCGCTTCGGTGGCTCGGATCAGCGGCTCGGTCATACGGCTGACTGTAGGGCCCGGGTCGGACAGCGGGGCCGGCCATACGGTCGGACCGGGCCCTGGCAGCCCGGCCGCTGATCAGGGGCCCGGACAGCCGAAAGCCGGGTCTGCGGCGCGCGACGCGCACCGCAGACCCGGCAGAGGTCGTTCAGTCGGCCAGTTCCAGCGCCGGGGTCTCCTTGGTGAGGACCTCGCCGCGGAAGAACGCCGGGCTGCGGCGCTGCATGAGGAGCATCAGGAAGAAGCCGAGGACCAGCAGGCCGACTCCGATGACGAAGACCGAGCCCATGCCGAGGACGGAGGATCCGGAGCCGTAGGCCGGGTCCCACATGTCGTAGAGGGTCTTGCCGAAGACCGCGGTGAGCATCAGGCCGCCGACGCCGGGGAGGATGCCCTTGACCAGCAGGTTGCCGGTCGAGCGGGTCAGTTCCTTGCGGAAGAACCAGACGCAGGCGAAGGCCGTGATCGAGTAGTAGAAGCAGATCATCAGGCCGAGCGCGTAGATCGTGTCGACGAGGACGTTCTCGCTGACGAGGCTCATCACCGTGTAGAAGACGCCGGTCGCGACGCCCGCGGCGACCGTGGCCAGCCCGGGGGTCTTGAAGCGGGGGTGGACCTTCGCGAACGCCGCCGGCATGGCGTCGTACGCGCTCATCGCGAGGGCGGTGCGGGCGACCGGGATGAAGGTGGTCTGGAGGCTGGCCGCGGCGGATGCGAGGACCGCGACGAAGAGCAGGATGCCGAGACCGGAGCCCATGATCGGGTCGGCCAGCACGGCGAACACGTTGTCGGAGGTGTCCGGGTTGCCGAGGCCGGTGCCCTTCTCGCCGATACCGGCGTACATCTGCACGGCGATGGCGACCATCAGGTACGAGGCGACGATGACGACCATGGCGAGCATGGCCGAGCGGCCCGGTGTGCGGGCGCTGCCGACGCTCTCCTCGTTGATGGACAGGCAGGCGTCCCAGCCCCAGTAGATGAAGATCGACAGGGAGAGCCCCGCGGTGAAGGCGGAGAAGGACTCGACGCCGAACGGGTTCATCCAGGACAGGGAGAAGTCGAGGGAGCCGGCGACCTCGTCGGACTTGGCGATCGCCATGGCCGCGAAGATCACGATGACGGCGAGCTGGAGGCCGACCAGGGCGTACTGGACCCACTTGGTCGCGGTGATGCCCCGGTAGCTGATGGCCGTCGCAACGGCGATGAAGCCCAGGGTGGTGAGGATGTGGACGGCCTTGTTGCCGTCGAGGGCGGCGACATCGGCACTGCCCGTGATCTCTCCGGCGGTGAGCCAGAAGAAGGACGTGGCCACGCCGGCGAGGTTGGAGAGGACCACGACGGTGGCCACCAGCAGTCCCCAGCCGCACATCCAGCCGATCTTGGGGCCGAAGGCCTTCACCGACCAGGTGAAGGAGGTGCCGCAGTCGGGGACGGCCTTGTTGAGTTCCCGGTAGGCGAAAGCGACGAGCAGCATCGGCAGGAAGCCGGCCAGGAAGATGGCGGGCATCTGGAGTCCGACCTCGCCGACGGTCGGTCCGAGTGTCGAGGTCAGGCAGTAGACGGGGGCAACCGTCGAGACGCCGATGACAGCTCCACCCATGAGGCCGACGGAGTTCCCGCCCAGGCCCTTGGTGCGGACACCCCCGTCGGGGGCGCTCCGTACCGTGTCTCCGGCCTGTGGCCGCGCATCCAGCTGTGTCATGGAGAGGACGTTAAGTGCTGCGGTTTCCACATCCGGATGATCGAAGTCCGGACACTCCTGGATCTACGGCGCTCGATTCCAAGGTCAAGACTGGCAGTTCCCTGTCATTCACAAGACACACTGCGGTTACCAGCGGTATATCTCAAGGCAGTCGCGCCACTCTTCCGAGATGCGAGAACCGCAGCGACATCCGTTTTGTCCGGTTTCAAAATTTCCCGTGCGTTTTTCCGGCCCGGCGCCGGGCCAGTCGCCGCAAGGGACTTGAGCCACGCGCCGCCCGCCGTCAGCCCGGCCACACCACCGACTGGAGCTCGCTGTACGCATACAGCGCGTACGAGCCCACATCCCGGCCCACGCCGCTCCGCTTGAAGCCGCCGAACGGCGCCTCCATGTTCCGGCCGACGGTGTTCACCCCGACCCCGCCCGCCCGCAGCCGGCCCGCCACCCGGAAGGCACGGGCCACATCCCCGGACCAGACGTAGTCGATCAGGCCGTACTCGCCGTCGTCGGCGAGCGCGACGCCCTCCTCCTCGTCGTCGAACGGGATCACCACGACCACCGGGCCGAAGATCTCCTCACGCACGACGCGCATGTCCTTCGTACAGTCGGCGAAGAGCGTGGGGGCCACGTAGAAGCCCTTCTCGAAGGCGGGCCGCCCGCCGCCCGCAACCAGTCGCGCGCCCTCCTTCCTGCCCAGCCCGACATACGATTCCACCCGCTCGCGGTGCGCCGCCGAGATGACCGGCCCGACGACCGTCGCCGGATCGCGCGGGTCTCCGACGCGCAGGGCCCGCGCCAGGCCGGCCAGCCCCTCCACCAGCCGGTCGTACACACCGCGCTGCGCGATCACCCGCGTCGGCGCCGTGCAGATCTGACCGCTGTAGAAGGAGAACGTCGTACCGATCCCGCGCACCGCGGAACCGATGTCGGCGTCGTCGAAGACAAGGGCCGCGCCCTTGCCGCCCAGCTCCATCAGCTGGCGCTTCATCCCGCGGCCACAGACCTCGGCGATGCGCTGCCCGACCGCCGTGGAGCCGGTGAAGCTGACCATGTCGACGTCCTCGCAGTCGACGGCCGCCTCGCCGACGGCCGGCGCGGAACCGGTGACGACGTTCACCGTGCCGGGCGGGGCGCCCGCCTCCTCGAGGGCCGCCGCCATCCGGTAGACGGACAGCGGATCCTGCGGGGCGGGTTTCACCACCACCGTGTTGCCCATGGCGAGCGCCGGCGCGACCTTGCCGGCCGGGTTCGCCCACGGATTGTTGTACGAGGTGATGCAGGTGACCACGCCGACCGGCCGACGCACGGCGACGGCGCCGAGCACGCCCCCCTTGCCCATCGGGCCCGCCGCGCTGATCTGCGGCGGCAGGGCCCGCTCGACCGGCTCCAGCGCACCCTTGGCGTACCGGGCGAAACGCGCCGCCGCCACCGCCACCTGCATCCCGCGCGCCGTGGCCGTCGTCGCGCCGCTCTCGGCACGGGCGAGCTCCGTGTGCGCCTCGCGGTCACGCAGGACCAGGGCGGCCGCCCGGTCCAGGACCGCGGCGCGCTCCTCGGGCCGTGTACGGGACCAGGTGATGAAGGCCTCGCGGGCGGCGGCGGCCGCGGCGTGGACCTGGGCGCGGCTCGCCTCGGCCGCCAGGCCGACGACCTCCTCCGTCGCCGGGTCGATCACCTCGTAGTGCCCGTTGTCCGGTTCGACCCACTGCCCGCCGATGAACAGCCGCCGGCCGGCCCGCTCCGGTGCCGTCACCGGGTCGACACCGTCCTCGTGTCACGGCCGGAACGGAGCACCCGGCCCGGCACGGCGCCGGTGACCTCGTCGTTCCGTATCGTCTCGACACCGTTGACCCGCACGGACACGATCCCGACGGCCTTCGCGTCCAGGCGCGGGCTCTCGCCGGGGAGGTCGTGCACGAGCGTCGCCGGGCCGGCGTCGATACGTTCCGGGTCGAACAGGACGAGGTCCGCGTGGTGGCCCTCGACGACGCGGCCGCGGTCGCGCAGACCGAAGAGACGGGCCGGATCGTCGGTCAGCATCTTCACCGCCTCCTCCAGCCCGACGAGCTTCCGGCCCCGCAGGCAGTCCCCGAGGAAGCGGGTCGTGTACGGGGCGCCGCACATCCGGTCCAGGTGGGCGCCCGCGTCCGAGCCGCCGAGCAGTACGTCCTCGTGCTGCCAGGTCTCCGCACGCAGAGCCCACGAGTCCGGGTCGTTGTCGCTGGGCATGGGCCACAGGACCGTACGCAGATCGTCGTTGGCGCAGATCTCGACCAGGCACTGGAACGGGTCCTGGCCGCGTTCCGCGGCGATGTCCCGCACGACGCGGCCGGTGAGGCCCTCGTTCTCCCGGGTGTACGTGTCCCCGATGACGTACCGGCCGAAGTGGGCCAGCCGGCGGAAGACACCGGCCTCCGGGGAGTCCGCGCGGCGCAGCATCCCGGCCCGGACATCCGGGTCACGCAGTTTCGCGATGCGCTGCGGCACGGGCAAGGAAAGGATCTCGCCCCAGCCGGGGATCAGGTTCAGCGCGCAGAACGTCCCCAGCGACATGTTCATCGGCGTCAGGATCGGCATGGTCAGCGCGACGACACGACCACCGGCCTTGCGGGCCCGCTCGGACGGGACCAGCTGGCGGGGGACGCGGTCGGGGACGGAGGCGTCGATGGTGAGGACGTTCCAGTTCAGCGGCCGTCCCGCGGCGGCGCTCATCTCCACGAGAAGGTCGATCTCCTCGTCCCCGAACCGGTCGAGGCACCCGGCGACGATCGCCTCGAGCTGGGTCCCCTCGTGCTCCCCCACCGCCCTGGAAAGGGCCAGCAGTTCGTGCGGCAGGGCGTGACGGGACGCGACGGGCCTGCCGTCACCGTCGGAGTGCGTCGACGACTGGGTGGTGGACAGGCCCCAGGCGCCGGCCTCCATGGCGTCGTGGAGGAGGGCCAGCATCTGCTCGAGCTGCGCCGGGGTCGGCTGCCCGCCGATCGCGTCCGGGCCCATGACGTGCCGGCGGAGCGCGCAGTGGCCCACCATGAAACCGGCGTTGACCGCTGTGCGGCCTTCGAGGGCGTCCAGGTACTCGCCGAACGTGTGCCAGTTCCAGGGGGCGCCCTGTTCGAGGGCGACGAGGGACATGCCCTCGACCTTGGACATCATCCGCCGCGTGTAGTCGGCGTCCTCGGGACGGTCCGGATTGAGTGGCGCCAGCGTGAAACCGCAGTTGCCGCCGGCGACGGTGGTGACGCCGTGGTTGAGGGACGGGGTGGCGTACGGGTCCCAGAACAGCTGGGCGTCGTAGTGGGTGTGCGGATCGACGAAGCCGGGGGCGAGGACGAGGCCGGTGGCGTCCTCGACGGTCCTCGCGGAGGGGGCGCCGGTGCTGGTGCCCGGCTCTGCGATGAGGGCTATCCGGCCGTCGTCGCCGATGCCGACGTCGGCGGCGTAGGCGGGGGCGCCGGTGCCGTCGACGACGGTCGCGTTGCGGATGAGGTGGGCGAGCATGGCGTCCCCTTCTGCACGGGGTCGTTGATGTGGGTGGGGTGGGGTGCTGTGGTGTGGCCCGGCCGGGGTGTGCGGCGGCCGGCCGCGGCCACGCGCGCCGCCCCGACCGGGCCCCGACGGGCGACGGTCCGGGAAGACGCCGCCCGTGCGTGTGGGGGTGGGGCGGGGGGCCGCTGCGCGGGGCCGTTCCCCCACCCCTCCCCTCCCCGAAACCGGGCTCCGCCCGGACCCGGCACCGCGCTCCGCGCGGTGTTTCGGGGGCTCTGCCCCCGCACACCCGCGCCTCAAACGCCGGCGAGGCTGAAGTTGCCATCGCCGCCGACGTGGCTGGATGCCGCGCAGCGGCATTTCCAGCCCGCCTGGAGGCACCTCCCACGGCTCCAGGCCGTAGGAGGAGATTGAGGGCACCGCGCGGAGCGCGGTACGCCGTCCGCAGGGCGGTACGGGGTCCGGGCCTGCCCGCCATGCGGCGGAGCCGCACATCGGTACAGCGGGAAGGGGCGGGGAGGGGAACAGGCCCGCCGCAGGCGCCACGCACCCGCAACGGCCCACCCCCCGCCTCACCTCCCCGCCGACTCCCGGAAACGTGTCGTCCGATGGATCGGGTCCGTGTCGATCTGCGGGATCACGTGCTCGCCGATCAGGCGGATCGTCGTCATCGTGTCCTCGTAGGACACCCCGATCGGCAGGCCGAACGACAGCTGGTCCGCCCCCGCCTGCTCCCACCGCTTGCACTGCTGCAGCACCTCTCCCGGGTCGCCGCAGATCATCAGTTCCTCCGCTATCAGCAGTTCGATGATCTCCGCCGTGTACTCCGGCAGCAGTTCCGGCCACTCGGGGACGCCCTCGGGGCGCGGGAACGTGTCGTGGTAGCGGAACAGCAGCGACTGGAGGTAGTTGAGGCCGCCGGACACCGCGATCTCGACCGCGCGTTCGTGCGTCTCCGCGCAGATCGCCGTCGACGTCACCATCACGTTGTCGTTGACGAAGGCGCCGACCGCCTTCGCCTCCTTCACGGCCGACTTGTACGAGTCGAGGACCCATTCCATGTCGGAGACCTTCTGGACGCTGAAGCCCAGCACGCCGAGGCCCTTCTTGCCGGCCATGGCGTACGAGGACGGTGATCCGGCCGCGTACCACATCGGCGGGTGGGCGGCCCCGTACGGCTTGGGGAGGACCTTCCGGGGCGGCAGGGACCAGTGCTTGCCCTGGAAGCCCACGTACTCGTCCTGGAGCCACATCTTGGGGAACTCGGCGATCGTCTCCTCCCAGATCTCCTTGGTGTGGTTCATGTCGGTGATGCCCGGCATGAATCCGAGGATCTCGTGGGACCCGGCGCCCCGGCCCGAGCCGAATTCGAAGCGGCCCTGCGACAGGTGGTCGAGCATCGCGACCTTCTCCGCGACCTTGACCGGGTGGTTGACCGGGGCCAGGGGGTTGAAGATGCCGGAGCCGAGGTGGATGCGCTCGGTCGCGTGGGCGAGGTAGCCGAGGAAGACGTCGTTGGCCGACAGGTGCGAGTACTCCTCCAGGAAGTGGTGCTCGGAGGCCCAGGCGTACTTGAACCCGGACCTGTCCGCCTGGATGACGTACTCGGTCTCCTCCATCAGCGCCTTGTGCTCGGCGAGCGGGTCGGTCTCGGCGCGCTTGCCGAGGTATCCCTGAACAAAGAGGCCGAATTCCAAGGGGGTTCACCGCCTATCGTTTCTGACGCACCGTCAGATCTGGATGGGTCCGACTGTTCCACCGGGTGCCTGCGCAGTCAAGAGAGCGGGGGCGCAGCGGCGACGACGACGCCGGGCGGTGCCGCCTCACAGGACGCTGACGCCCGCCAGCCATCCGCCGTCGATCACGAACGGCTGGCCGGTGATGTACGAGGAGTCCTCGCCGGTCAGGAACAGGGCGAGCTTCGCGACCTCCTCCGCCCGCCCGATCCGCCCGAGGGGCACGAGCGTGCGGTACAGGTCACCGACCGCTTCCGGGTCCGCGCCCTCGGGATTGCTCATGGGGGTGTCCACGGCCCCCGGGCACACGGCGTTGACCCGGATGCCCTTCCCCGCGAGCTCGAGCGCGGCCACCCTCGTCAGGCCGAGGACCGCGTGCTTGGAGGCGGCGTACGCACCCACATGAGCCATGCCGGTCAGCGCCGTGTACGAGGCCGTGTTCACGATCGTGCCGCCGCCGGCCGCTTCGATCTCCGGGGCGACGCCGCGGATTCCGAGGAAGGTGCCGATCTGGTTGACCTGAGTGATCAGCTGGAACTCCTCCAGCGGGGTCGTGACCAGTTCGTTGAAGCGCAGGATGCCCGCGTTGTTGACCAGTCCGTCGATCTTGCCGAAACGCTCCTTCGCGGCGGCGACGGCCGCGGTCCAGTCGGCCTCGCGGCTCACGTCGAGGTGGACGTAGAGACCGCCGACCTCCTTGGCGAGCGGTTCACCGAGCTCGTCGAGGACGTCGGCGAGGACGACCTTCGCCCCTTCCGCGGCGAAGAGTCTGGCCTCCTGCTCCCCCTGCCCGCGCGCCGCGCCGGTGACGAGTACGACACGTCCGTCCAGCTTGCCCATGCCTGCTCCCTTGGTCAGTCGAGGTGCGGGGCGACGTCGGCGGCGAAGGCCGCCATCTGGTCGGTCAGTTCGCTGCGACTCCGGCTGCGGAACCGCACCTGGATCTGGTCCACACCCATCAGGGCGTAGGCCCGCAGGGACTCCGCGATCGCCGCGGGCTTGCCGGAGACCGTCCGGCGGCCGACCTGCCGGCCGGGGTCGCCGATGTACAGCGGTTCGGTGATGGCGCCGATCACGAAGGGCTCCTCGATGCCCGCCGCCTCGCGCAGCTGCCGGATCCGGGCGATCCGCGTCGGCAGCTGCTCGCGCGGATCGCCCTGCGGCAGCCAGCCGTCGCCCTTGAGCGCGGCCCGTCGCACGGCGGCCGGCGAGGAGCCGCCGACCCACAGGGGGACACGGGACTGGGCCGGCCGTGGCCGCTGCCCGAGGTCCTTGAACCGGAAGCGCTCGCCGTGGAACTCCGGATACTCGCCGGGCCCGAGCGCCGCGCGCAGTGCGTCGACACTCTCGTCGAGGACGGCTCCGCGGGCGTCGAAGTCGACCCCCAGGGCCTCGAACTCCTCCCGCACGTGCCCGGCCCCGACGCCGAGAACGAGCCGCCCGCCGGAGAGGTGGTCGAGGGTCGCGTACTGCTTGGCGGACGCCAGGGGGTGGCGCAGCCCGACGACCGCGACATGGCTGAGCAGCCGCACCCGTCCGGTCACCCCGGCGAGGAACGAGAGCGTGGCGACCGGGTCGTACCAGACCGTGGACATGGTGTCGGCGAGGCGGCGCGGCACGGCGACGTGGTCGCAGACGGCGATGTAGGAGAAGCCGGCCCGGTCGGCCGCCACGGCGACGGCGGCCAGGTCGTCCGGGCCGGCCCCGGTCTCCCAGGGCTCGGCGTAGAGGGTGCTCTGCGACTGGACCGGGAGCTGCATCCCGTACGCCACCATGGCGACTCCTCGAAGCTGACGGACCGTCAGAGATGACGGCTGCCGCCATCGTCAGGTCTGACGCTCCATCAGGCAAGGGTGGCGCAGGGGCTTCAGCCGAGCAGCGCGTACACCGTCGAGGCGCGGGCCGCGGGCTCAGGGGCACCCTGGGCGGTCATGGTGATGTCGGCGAAGGCCATGCGCTTGCCCAGCTTGGTGATCCGGGCGTCGACCAGGACGTCGGCGCCGACGACGGCGCGCATGAAGCTGGTCGACTGCTGGACCGTGGTCATGGGGACGAAGCCGCCCCGGGCCGACGACACGGCGATCACCGTCGCCGTGTCGGCCGCGGCCATCAGCGCCTGCCCGGACATCCCGCCGCCTTCCCGGGCGAGCCGGTCGGACCAGGGCAGCCGCAGCACGGCGTGCAGGTCGCCCGCCTCCTCGACGGACAGACCGAGTTCGAGCACCCAGGGCGCGAAATTGTCGGAAAGGATCTTGTCGGCTTCTGCGGTGGTGAGCGTCATGCCCCGATGGTGCCGGTCGCCGGGCCTTCCCGGTAGCGGGCGGGGCGCACGGGCGTCGCCGGAGCCCGCCTCCCGCAGGCAGGCCCCGGACGCCGGCGGAGCCCGCCCTGCCCCACGCCCGTCGCGGACGTCAGCGGAGTTCGCCCTCCAGCAGGCCCATCGTGAACCGGTCGTACCACTTTCCGTCGCGGCGGAAGGACTGACGAAGGCGGCCTTCCTCGACGAAGCCGACCTTCTTGTAGACCTGCTGCGCGGCCAGGTTCTCGGTGACCACCGTGAGCGAGATCTTGTGCAGGCGCATCTTGTCGAAGCCGTACCGGCACACCGCCCGCATGGCGTCGGTCGCGTAACCCTTCCCCCAGTAGTCCTTCTCGCCGAGATAGATGTCCAGTTCCGCGATGCCGGTCTCCGGTTCCGCGTCGCGCAGGGCGACGAGCCCGATCAGCCGGCCGTCGCTCAGCACCTCGACCCCGAGGAGCAGGTCGCCGTAGGTGTTGCGCGGGCGGTCGGCGAGCCACTTCTCCACGTGCTCCAGGGACGAGGGGTGGTTGTCCTCCATCCAGCGCATGACGTCCGGGTCGTGGTTCCACCGCCACAGCGCCGCCGCGTCCGCCGGGCCCATCGCCCGCAGCTTCACCAGTTCTCCGAGCACCATGCCCGCCGCCCCCCTGTCGCTTCCGTGTGATCACGTCAGAAGTAGCACGCGGCGGGCGGGACGCTCAACGCGATTGGCGCGGTGATGCCCTAAGGGCCCGCCCACAGCCCGTCGTCGGTGAGCCCCAGCAGGTCGATCGCGTTGCCCGCCACGATCCTTTCCACCACGTCCTGCGACAGGTGGCCCATCTGGGACTCGCCGACCTCCTTCGACTTCGGCCAGGTCGAGTCGGAGTGCGGGTAGTCCGTCTCGTAGAGGACGTTCCCCGCCCCGATCGCGTCCAGGTTCCGGAGGCCGAAGGCGTCGTCGAAGAAGCAGCCGTAGACGTGCTCGGCGAAGAGTTCGGACGGTGGCCGGGTGACCTTGTCGGCGACACCGCCCCAGGCGCGGTTCTCCTCCCAGACGACGTCCGCGCGCTCAAGGATGTACGGGATCCAGCCGATCTGGCCCTCCGCGTACATGACCCGCAGGCCCGGGAAGCGCTCGAACTTGCCGCTCATCAGCCAGTCGACCATCGAGAAGCAGCAGTTGGCGAAGGTGATGGTCGAACCGACGGCGGGCGGCGCGTCCGCGGAGGTGGACGGCATGCGGCTGGAGGATCCGATGTGCATGGCGATGACCGTGCCGGTCTCGTCGCACGCCGCGAGGAACGGGTCCCACGCGTCGGTGTGGACGGAAGGGAGTCCGAGGTGCGGGGGTATCTCGGAGAAGGCGACGGCGCGCACGCCGCGCGCCGCGTTGCGGCGGACCTCCGCGGCGGCCAGTTCCGCGTCCCACAGCGGGATCAGGGTCAACGGTACGAGCCGGCCCTGCGCCTCGGGGCCGCACCACTCCTCCACCATCCAGTCGTTGTAGGCCCGGACGCACAACAGCCCGAGCTCGCGGTCGGCGGCCTCCGTGAAGGTCTGGCCGCAGAAGCGCGGGAAGGTGGGGAAGCAGAGCGCGGACCGGACGTGGTTGACGTCCATGTCGGCGAGCCGCTCCGGGACGCTGTAGGAGCCCGGCCGCATCTGCTCGTAGGTGATGATCTCCAGCTTGATCTCGTCGCGGTCGTAGCCGACGGCGGTGTCGAGCCGGGTGAGCGGCCGGCGCAGGTCCTCGTAGACCCACCAGTCGCCTACCGGCCCCTCGTCGCCGGGGGCTCCCATGACGGGGGCGAACCTGCCGCCCAGGAAGGTCATTTCCTTCAGGGGGGCGCGGACGATGCGGGGGCCTGTGCCTGCGTACTTCGACGGGAGCCGGTCCCGCCAGACGCCGGGGGGCTCCACCGTGTGATCGTCCACCGAGATGATCTTGGGGAAGGTCTCCATCGTCTCAAGGTAGCGCCGATCTGACGACCCGTCAGCTATCGGTGCGGGTTCCTTCGGGCCGCCATCGGTGCGGGTTCGGTCGGCCCCACCCACTATGAACCCCGTGTATACATGCTGTGTATAGTCACCGGCGAGTACGGACGACCACCGGCCCACGGCCGCATTCCGTACGACCGGCACACCGCCGCACCACCGCATCACCACGAACGGGGAGATCCGCCATGCCTTCGAAGACGTACAAAACCGGGTCCAGGGTTGTCCCGGCTCTCGCCGCGGCCCTCACGCTGACCTTCGCCCTCGCGGGCTGCTCCGTCGACAGCACCTCGCCCGCGGACGCCCGCTCCGACGCCGCCGGCTCCGACGGGAAGCCGCTCGCGAGCGATAAGGGCCAGGGCTCCGATTCACCGTCCGTCGACTGCGAGAAGGCCAAGTGCATAGCGCTCACCTTCGACGCGGGCCCCGGCAAGGACACCCCCGAACTGCTCGACCACCTCAAGAAGGAGAAGGTGCCCGCCACCTTCTTCCTCCTCGGCAAGAACCACGTCCTCAAATACCCCGCCGTGGTGCGCCGCCTCGCCGCGGAGGGCCACGAGGTCGCCAACCACACCTGGACCCATCAGCGGCTCGACAAGCTCGGCAAGGAAGAGATACGCGCCGAACTCGGCCGCACCCAGGACGCCATAGAGGAGATCACCGGCGAGAAGCCGCGGCTGATGCGCCCGCCGCAGGGCCGCACCGACGACGAGGTGAAGGCCGTCAGCAAGGAACTCGGCCTCTCCCAGGTCCTGTGGAGCGCCACCGCCAAGGACTACTCCACCACCGACAGCGAGCTCATCAAGAAGCGGATCCTCGACCAGGCCGGATGCGACGGCATCATCCTGCTGCACGACATCTACGACGGAACGGTCCCCGCCGTGCCCGGGATCGTCTCCGAGCTCAAGAAGCGCGGTTACACCTTCGTCACGGTCACCCAGCTGCTCGCACCGGCCGTACCCGAACCCGGCACGGTCTATCGCCCCTGATCAGAGCGGGCCGGACGGACCGGCGGACGGGCAGCAGCCGCAGCCGCCCCGCTGCTGACGCGGCCACCCCCAACAAGGCAGACTGTCGAGGGCGATTCCGGCAGTACCGGCAGGGGGCACCTATGGACCGTGACAGCGGGCCACGCGTACCGAACCAGCGCGCTCCGCTCGGGAGCGAGGACGCCGAGCTGTACTTCAGCGTGCTCGGACCGGTACGGGTGCGGCGGGGCGGTCAGACCCTGCCGCCCGGCTCGCCGCAGCAGCGCGCCCTGCTCGTCGCGCTGCTGCTCCGCGACGGGCGCACCGCCACCGCCCACGAACTGATCGACGCGATCTGGGGCGAGGAACCCCCGTCCCAGGCGCTGGCCGCCGTCCGCACCTACGCCTCCCGGCTGCGCAAGGCACTCGACCCGGACACCCTGGTCAGCGAGTCGGGCGGCTACGCGCTGCGCATCGGCCGGGACGCCCTCGACCTCGCCGTCGCGCAGGAACTCGCGGCGGAGGCGTACAAGGCGAACGCCGCCGGCGACCGCGCCCAGGCGCGGGCGCTGCTCAACAAGGTGCTGAACCTGTGGGACGGCGAGCCGCTCGCCAACGTGCCGGGACCGTACGCGGAGAACCAGCGCACCCGGCTCGTCGAGTGGGGTCTGCAACTGCTCGAGACCCGGCTCGACATCGACCTCGAGGTCGGCCGGCACGCCGAGGCCGTCTCCGAGCTGACGGCGCTCACCGCGACCCACCCGCTGCGTGAGCGGCTGCGTGAGCTGCTGATGCTCGCCCTGTACCGCAGCGGCCGCCAGGCGGAGGCACTCGCCGTCTACGCCGACACCCGCCGGCTGCTCGCCGAGGAACTGGGCGTCGACCCGCGCCCCGAACTCTCCAGCCTCCAGCAGCGCATCCTGCGGGCCGACGCCGAACTCGCCCGCCCGCAGGAGGAGACCGCACCCGCTCCGCAGACCACCCGGCCCGCCCAGCTGCCGGCCACCGTGCCGGACTTCACCGGCCGGTCGTCCTTCGTGCAGGAGCTGGGCAGCCAACTGGCGACCGCAGAGGGCTCGGTGATGGCGGTGTCCGCCCTCGCCGGCATCGGCGGCGTCGGCAAGACCACCCTGGCCGTCCACGTGGCCCACCAGGCGCGCAAGCACTTCCCCGACGGACAGCTGTACGTCGACCTCCAGGGCACCGGCAACCGGTCCGCGGAGCCGGAGACGGTCCTCGGCGCGTTCCTGCGCGCCCTGGGCACGGCCGACTCGGCGATCCCGGACACCCTGGACGAACGAGCGGCCCTCTACCGCTCCGCCCTGGACGGGCGGCGGATCCTGGTGCTGCTCGACAACGCCCGCGACGCCGCCCAGGTCCGGCCCCTGCTGCCCGGCACGGCCGGCTGCGCCGCGCTGATCACCAGCCGGGTGCGGATGGTCGACCTGGCGGGCGCGCACCTGGTCGACCTGGACGTGATGTCCCCCGAGGAGGCCCTCCAGCTGTTCACCCGGATCGTCGGGGCGGAACGGGTCGGCGCGGAACGCGACGCCGCGCTGGACGTGGTTGCGGCATGCGGCTTCCTGCCGCTCGCCATCCGTATCGCCGCCTCGCGGCTGGCGGCCCGCCGCACCTGGACCGTCTCGGTCCTCGCGGCCAAGCTGGCCGACGGACGGCGCCGCCTCGACGAGCTCCAGGCCGGCGACCTGGCGGTGAAGGCCACCTTCGAACTGGGCTACGGCCAGTTGGAGCCCGCACAGGCCAGGGCGTTCCGCCTGCTGGGCCTGGCGGACGGCCCGGACATCTCGCTCGCCGCCGCGGCGGCCGTGCTGGAACTGCCGCCGCACGAGACGGAGGACCTGCTCGAGGCACTGGTCGACACGTCCCTGCTGGAGTCCGCGGCGCCGGGCCGGTACCGCTACCACGACCTGGTGCGGCTCTACGCGCGTGCATGCGCGGAGCGGGACGAGGCCCCTGAGGCACGGGAGGCCGCCGTCTCCCACCTGCTGGACTTCTACCTGGCGACGGCGGCCCGCGTCTTCGCCATGGAACGGCCCGGCGACCGGCTCGTGGTCCACCTGGAGCCGACCGGTGACGCCGGTCTGGAATTCGCGCACCTCGACGACGCCCAGGACTGGCTCTACGCGGAGGCCCACTGCCTCCTGGCCTGCGCCCGGCAGGCCTCCCCCGGACCGCAGTTGCGTCGGGCGGTGGATCTGCTCTGGGCCGTCCAGAACCTCGCCGAGTCCGGAGCGAACTCCAAGGTCTACGAGTCCGTGGCCTGCGGAGCGGTCGAGGCCGCACGGGCCGCCGGCGACACCCGGACCGAAGCCCGGGCCCGGACGTCGATGACCAACGTCCACCTCACCGCGGGCCGTTACGACGAGGCGGACGAGGAGGCCGCCCAGGCGGCGGTCCTGGCCCGCTCGGTGAACGACCCGGCGCCGGTCTACTGGTCGGACAACGACCGGGGCATCATCGCCTTCATACAGGGGCGCAACCAGGAGGCCGAGGAGCACCTGCGCCGCGCAATGGAGGGTTCACGCCTCGACGGCAACCTGCCCGGCGAGGCGAGCGCGCTGTCCAACCTCTCCCGCATCCACGTCGCCACCGGCCGCATCACCCAGGCGATCTCCCTCGCGGAGCAGGGCATCGCCCTCTACGACCGGATCGGCCACACCCTGCGGCTGGCCAACGCCCGCTACGCCCTCGGCGTCGCGCTGACGCAGGCGGGCCGCCACACGGACGCACTGGAGCAACTGACGGAGGCGCTGCGCCTGTTCGAGTCGAACCGGCAGCGCCTGTGGGAGGGCACGGCCCACTTCCGCATCGCTCAGGCGCATCTGTCCGCGCGCCGCCCGGCACGGGCGGCGCAGCACGCGGAACAGGCGCTCGCGACGGGCTGCATCGGCGGAGACCGTACCCGTGGCAACGTGCTGACGACGCTGGGACTGGCCCTGGACGCGCTCGGTCAGGCGGACCGTGCGCGTGCGTGCTGGCGTGACGCGCTGTTCCTCCACGAGCAGACGGGCGCGGCGGAGGCGGAAGAGGTCCGCGCGCTGCTCGAGCCGCTCAGCGGCGCCGCCTGACGGCGCGCCGTGCACGCCCGGTCCCGGCCGGTCCGAAAAGAGAAGCGCGGGAACACGGCAGGGGCGGGGGCAGGGCGTTCATCGAATGTTTATGCTCGTCCGACATGCTTCAAGCATTCGATCCGTCGCGTCGGGGGGCAGACGGATCACACGGGCCGGCGCCTCAGTGGGTGACAGGTCCACCGGCCTTCCGTCCGGCGACCCTCGGGGGAGTCGCCGGCCGGAAGGCCCTCCGGTCATCGGACATCCCATGGGGGACGACATGAGCACGAACAAGCAGAACCGCGAAGAGATCACCACGATGGGCGACCACCACGCGCCCGCGCCGCCCGCCGACGGCATCACCACCATGGGTGACCACCACGCCCCGGTGCCGCCCGCCGACGGCATCACCACGCTGGGCGACCACCACGCCCCGGTCCCGCCCGCCGACACCACCATCACGACCATGGGTGACCACCACGCCCCGGCGCCGCCGAAGGGCTGACACGAAGCCAACCACGACGGGGAACGGCCGCGGCGGCGCGGAGGGGGAGCCGCCGCGGCCGTGGCATGTCCGCGAACGAATCGCCGGTCCAGGACTGTGTTCTGAGCCACACTCAGACACTTCGTAAACAATGGGCCACCGACCGGACAAAACCAAAGGATCTTCGACGGAAACCGAGCGCAACCGCTCAGCGGCAGTGTGTACTTGGCTGGCGCGCCTCACGGCGCCCCCCACACCCTGCTCTCCCGAGGTCTAATTCGATGATCGAGATACCGGACCTGGCCGCCGGCGGCCTGGCCGCCGGGACGCTGTCGGCGCTCGTCCTGGGAGGCGGGCTCATCCGCTCCCGGCGGGAACGGGCCCGGCAGCGCGAGGAGATCGCCACGCTCCGGTCGCATCTCGACGCCGCCCGGCACGAAGTGGACCGCGCGGCCCAGGCCTTCGCCGCCGAGATCGCCCACCTCGCCGCGGAGCGGATGCCCGCGGAGGCCACCCGGACCGCCCACCCGCACGTCCGGGTGCCCGGACCGCTGGGGCCGGCGGGTGCGAGGACGGAGGCCGTGCTCGAAGCGCTGCGCACCGCCATGGCCCAGGAACGCAAGCGTGTCGACGCCGCCGCCCGCGCCGGTATGCGCGGCGCGACGCGCGAGATCCAGGCGGGGCTCTACCGGCTCCAGGACGTGCTGCGCGGGCTCCAGCAGCGCTACGACGACCCGGAGCTGGCGCAGACCCTCTTCGCCCTCGACCACGAGAACGAGCAGTCGCTGCGCCGCGCCCAGGTCGCCGCCGTGGTGTGCGGGGCATGGGTGGGGCTCGCCCGCGAGGAGTCGCACCTGGTCGACGCCGTCACGGGCGGACAGGCCCGGCTCGTGGGCTATCACCGGGTCCAGGTGCACAACCATCTCGAGCCGGGCACCGCGCTCGTGTCGCACGCCGTCGAGCCGGTGGCGATCATCGTCGCCGAGCTGCTCGACAACGCGCTGCGCCACTCCTCGCCGGACACCGCCGTGGTGGTGAACCTCGAACGCGTCCACCACGGCGTCTCGGTGACGGTCGACGACGCGGGCGTCGGCATGGCGAGCGACGAACGGGCCGCGGCGCAGCGGCTGGTGGCCGGGGACGACCCGATCCTGCTGTCCGACCTCGGCGACCCGCCCCGGATGGGACTGGCGGCGATCGGCCGGCTCACGCGGCAGTTCGACGTGTCCGTGGACCTGTCCACGCCGTCGCCCTACGGGGGTGTACGGGCCGTGCTGCTCATCAAGAGCCATCTGCTGAGCCGTATCGACCCCGTCCTGCACCCGCCCGCCGTCAGCGCCGCACGCTCCACCCGGAGTTCGGCGGAGCCCGAGCTCGCGGCCGAGCAGGCAGGGCACACGGAGCAGACCCCGCCGGCCCGGCAGGACCGGACCGACCGGCAGGCGCAGCCCGCCGGCCCCGAGCAGCCCCGCCCTGAACCGCACCCCGCGACGCAGCTCCCGGCATCCGCCGCGCCCCCGGCCGCCGCCCCGTCGTCGCACGGCGACGAGCCCGTCCACGAGCCGGTGCCCGACCCCGCCCAGGACGGCGACCAGCTCCCGCAGCGCCGCCGCCGGGTTCGCGCCGAAGCATCCTCCGCGGCGCCCGCCCCCGAACCGGCAGCGCCCGCGGCACCCGCCCGCACCCCCGAGGAGTCCGCCGCGGCGCTCGGGGCGCTGCAGTCCGCAACAGCCGCGGCGCGCAACGCCGCAGAGATCGAAGGGAACGACCCCCGATGACCAGCCGCGACCCCGGTGAAGCCGCCTGGGTGCTCGATCCGATCCTCGAAATCCCGCATGTCCGGGCCGCCGCGCTGCTGACCAGGGACGGGCTCGTCTCCGGTTACTCCGCCGCGCTCTCCCAGGATTCGGCGGAGCGCGTCGCAGCGATCATCAGCACCGTCCAGGGGGCGTGCCGTACGGCAGCCGCCGCGTTCGCCGACGAGGACGCCGCCCGGCTGCGGCAGGTGGTCATCGAGTCCGACCACGGCTACATCCTGGTCGCGCCCACGGACCACGGCACGTGCGTGGCCGCGTACGGCAGCCCGGAGGTACGCCTCGACCTGCTGGGCCACCGGGTCCACTCCCAGGTCGCCCGGCTCGGTGAGAAGGCCATGGCCGCGGCGCCCCGGGTGGCCGACGGCGGCACAGCGGTATGACCGGCCGCCGGAGCGGCCGCCCCCTGGTGCCCGCCTACCTGTCCACCGGCGGGGTGGCGCGGCCGAGTCGCAACAGCCTGGAGCGCCTGTCGGTGCTGACCGGCGCCGGCGGGCCCGCGCCCGGCGGCCTGCCCGCCGCCCAGCACGCCGTACTCGAGGCGCTCGACGGCGGTTCGCTGACCGTGGTGGAGACGGCCGCCCTGCTGAAGCTGCCGGTCTCCGCGGTCCGTGTCCTGGCCGCCGCCCTGATCGACCAGGGTCTGGTGCGCGCACGCCCACCGGTCCCCTCCGCAGCCCTGCCCGACCGTGACCTTCTGAAGAGAGTGGCCGATGGCCTCCGCGCCCTCAAGCTTTAGCCCGCCCGCGAGCTCCGGCCCGTCCTCGCGTGAGCGGGGCTCCGCCGAGGCCGGTCTGCATCTGCCCGACACCGCGCGGGAACTGGTCAAGATCCTCGTGGCCGGCCCGTTCGGCGTCGGCAAGACGACGCTGATCGACTCCGTCTCCGAGATCCGGCCGCTGCACACCGAGGAACACCTCACGCAGGCGTCGGTCGCGGTCGACGACCTGGCCGGGGTGCGCGACAAGACGACGACGACCGTCGCCATCGACTTCGGACGGATCTCGCTGGGCGGCGGGATCGTGCTCTATCTCTTCGGCACCCCCGGCCAGGAACGTTTCCGCTCCCTGTGGAACGACATCGCCTACGGGGCGCTCGGCGCGCTCGTGCTCGTCGACACCCGCCGGATCGACGACTCCTTCGACGTCCTCGGCATGGTCGAGGAGTCGGGGCTGCCGTACGCCGTCGCCCTGAACACCTTCCCCGACTCCAAGAACTACGGCGAGGAGCAGCTGCGCCGCGCCCTCGACCTCGAGCACGACACCCCGCTGGTGATGTGCGACGCCCGCGACACCAACTCCTCCGTCGACGCGCTGCTCGCCCTGGTCCAGCACCTCATCGACCGCAACAGTCGCCGGACGGAGCTCCGTTGAACGCCGCCTATCCTGCCCGCGCCGACGCGTTCTCGCTGTCCGCGCCCGTACGACTGTGGGAAGAGGGCTTCGCGGCCGACCCGCACGCCTACTACGCTGCGCTGCGGGCGCAGGGTCCGGTCGGCTGGGCGGAGCTCGCCCCCGGTGTGCCCGCGTACGTCGTCACCGACCGCCGCGCCGCCCTCGACCTGCTGCACGACCCCGAGACGTGGTCGCACGACCCGCGGCCCTGGGAGGCCACCGTCCCGGAGGACTCCCCCGTCCTCGGCATGATGCGCTGGCGGCCCAACACCCTCTTCGCGGACGGCGACGCGCACATCCGCTACCGCCGCAGCCTCACCGACGCGTTCGACCTGGTGGAACCGCACGATCTGCGCGAACGCGTCCACCATGCGGTGGACGTGCTCGTCGGCCGCTTCGGCCCGGCCGGCTCCGCGGACCTCGTCACCGAGTTCGCCCGGCCGCTGATGGCGCTGATCTTCAACAACCTCTTCGGACTGCCCGACAGCGAGTCCGGCCGGCTCGACGCCGCGCTCGGCGCGATGATGGAGGGCGGCGACCGCGCGGCGGAGGGCGAGGCCGAGTACGGCAGGTACGTGCTGGAGCTGATCGCCGCCAAGTCGGTGCGGCGCGGCCCCGACATCACCAGCCGGCTCCTGGACCACCCGCTGGCCCTCACGCCGGAGGAGGTCACCTGGCAGGTCTTCCTCACCCTCGGGGCCGGCCACGAGCCGAGCGCCAACCTCGTCTCCAACGCGCTCTCGCGGATCCTCGGCAACCCCGACTACTACTCGACCCTCACCAGTGGTTCCCGGCCGGTGATGGACGCGGTCCTCGAGGTGCTCCGCTACGAGACCCCGCTGTCGAACTACGGCATCCACTTCGCCCGCGAGTCCGTTTCCTTCCACGGGGTCTGGGTCCAGGCGGCGGTGCCGGTCGTCGTCTCGTACGGAGCGCTGGGCCACTTCGCCGAGCAGGACTTCGCCGGGACGCACCACCGCCACGACGCCTCGCACCTGTCGTTCTCCGCGGGTGAGCACGCCTGCCCCGTGAAGCAGCCCGCCCTGCTGATCGCCACGGAGGCCATCGAGCGCCTCACCCAGTGGCTGCCCGACCTTCAGCCGGTCGTACCGCGTGAGCGGCTCAGCTGGCGGCCGGGCCCGTTCCACCGTTCGCTGACGGCGCTGCCCGTCAGATTCACACCTCACAGCCCCGACCAGGCAGGAGACCGTTCATGACCGTGTCCACCCGTGTGGCCGTCGATCCGTTCGGTGCCGACATCATCGCCGAGTGCGCGAAGCTCCGTTCCCTCGGTCCGGTGGTGCCCGTCGAGCTGCCCGGCGGCATACCCGCCTGGGCGCCGACCGGTTACGACACCCTCAAGGCCCTGATCCTCGACCCTCAGGTCAGCAAGGACCCGCGTAAGCACTGGTCGCTGTTCCCCGAGATCGGCGAGCGCCCGGAGTGGGGCTGGATCCTCGGCTGGGTGGGCGTGGTCAACATGCTGTCGACCTACGGCAGCGACCACACCCGGCTGCGCAGGCTCGTCGCCCCCAGCTTCACCGCCCGGCGCACCGAGGCGATGCGCGACCGGGTGGAGGCCATCACCGAGGAGCTGCTGACCGAACTGGACGCGGTCGGCGCGAACGGCGAAGTGGTGGACGTGAAGGCCGCGTTCGCGCATCCGCTGCCCATGCGGATGATCTGCGAGCTGTTCGGTGTGCCCGAGGAGCTGCGCGAGGCCACCGGCCGGCTGATCGCCGCCATCATGGACACCTCCGACCCGACCCCGGAGCACGCGGCCATGGTCCAGGAGCAGATCGGCACGGTCCTCGGCTCGCTCATCGCGCACAAGGCCGAGCACCCGGGCGACGACATGACCACGGAACTGATCAAGGTCCGTGACGAGGACGGCGACCGGCTCAGCGACGAGGAACTCCTCTACACCCTGCTCCTGGTCATCGGCGCCGGCTTCGAGACGACGGTCAACCTGATCGGCAACGCCGTCGTCGCGCTGCTCGAGCACCCCGAGCAGCTGGCCGCCGTGAGGGCCGGCGCGATCAGCTGGGAGCAGGTGATCGAGGAGGTGCTGCGGGTCCGCCCGTCGATCGCTTCGCTGCCGCTGCGGTTCGCGGTGTCCGACATCACCGTCGGCGGGGTCACCGTCCCGGCGGGCGACGCGATCCTGACGACGTACGCGGCGGCGGGCAACGACCCGTCGCGCTACGGCGAGGACGCGGCGGCCTTCGACGCCACGCGCGCGGCCGACGACCATCTGTCCTTCGGTATCGGCGTGCACCGCTGCATCGGCGCCCCGCTGGCCCGCATGGAGGCGATGACCGCGCTGCCGGCGCTGTTCGACCGCTACCCGGACCTCACCGCCGCGTTCACGTCCGACGAACTGAAGCAGGTGCCCTCGTTCATCGCGTACGGGTGGCAGGAGATCCCGGTCCGCCTCCACGGCTGACCCCTCGGACGGGCCCGGCCCGGTGCCGCGACAGCGCGGGACCGGGCCGGTGCCGCGCTCAGCCGCCGTGCCGGGCGCGCAGCTCGGTCTTCAGCACCTTCCCGCTCGCGTTGCGGGGCAGGCCGGCCATGAACTCCACGTGCCGGGGCACCTTGTAGTTCGCCATCTCCCGCCGTGACCAGGCGATCAGGTCGTCGGAGGTGAGCGTCGAGCCGGGCCGGCGGACCGCGTACGCCTTACCCACCTCGCCGAGGCGTTCGTCGGGCACGCCGACGACGGCGACGTCCGCGACGTCCGGGTGCAGGCCGAGCAGCTGCTCGATCTCCGCGGGGTAGGCGTTGAATCCGCCGACGATGAACATGTCCTTGATCCGGTCGGTGATGCGGAGGTTCCCCGCCTCGTCCAGGACGCCGACGTCGCCGGTGCGCAGCCAGCCGTCGGGAGTGATCGCGCGGGCCGTGGCCTCGGGGTCCTCGAAGTAGCCGCGCATGACGTTGTGACCGCGCACCAGGACCTCCCCCGGCTCCCCCGGCGGCGCGAGGACACGGACCTCGGTGCCGGGTATGGCACGGCCGGAGGTGGCGGCGACGGTGGCGGGGGCGTCGCCCCGGCGGCACATGGTCACGATGCCGCTCGCCTCGGAGAGTCCGTAGGCGGTCAGGACGGTGGGGATACGCAGTTCGTCGCGGAGCCGTTCCACCAGGTCGAGGGGGACGACGGCGGCGCCGGTGACGACGAGGCGCAGTGTGCTCAGGTCGTGCCGGCCGCGTGACGGGTGGTCGAGCAGCGACCGGTGCAGGGTCGGCGGGCCGGGGAGCACGGAGATGCGTTCCGCGGCGATGTTGGCGAGGACGGTCTCCACGTTGAAGACCGGCTGCGGGACCATCGTGGCACCGCGGGTGAGGCAGGCGATGATGCCCGCCTTGTAGCCGAAGGTGTGGAAGAACGGGTTCACGATCAGGTACCGGTCGCCCTCGCGCAGCCCTGCGAGCTCGCTCCACAGGTCGTAGCAGCGGAGGGTCTGGGCATGGGTGATGACGGCGCCTTTGGGGCGGCCGGTGGTGCCGGAGGTGAAGACGAGGTCGGAGGGGTCGTCGGCGGTGACGGTGGCGGCCCGCTCCCGCACCTGCCGTGCGCCGACGCCGTCACCGCCCGCGAGGAAGTCCTTCCAGGTCCGGTACTCCTCCGGCGCGCTCTCGGCGAGGACGACCACCTGCTCCAGGTCGGGCAGCTCCACGTCGCAGCGGCGCAAGGAGGCGACGTAGGAGGTGCCGAGGAAGGTGCCGGTGACGAAGAGGAGCCTGGCCCGTGAGCGCCGCAGGACGTCGGCCGCCTCGGGGCCCTTGAAGCGGGTGTTGAGGGGGACGAGCACGGCCCCCGCGGTGACGGCGCCCAGGGCGCAGACGATCCAGTCGAGGGTGTTGGGCGCCCAGACGGCGACCCGGTCCCCCTTTCGCACGCCGGCGGCGATGCACGCGGCGGCGGCGCGTTCGACCCGTTCACCGAGCTCGGCGTAGGGGACGCGGATGCGCCCTTCGACGACGGCCTCGCGCTGCCCGTACCGCAGGGCGGCGGTTCGTACCAGCTCCGGGACGGTGCCCCATGCCAGGTCGCCGCGTCGCATCAGATGCCTCCCGTACGTCCTCGCGCAGTAGCTGACGGTACGTCAGATTAGCTGTACGCTCCGGCCATGGCGACCCTCAAGGACAAGGCGGCGATAGTCGGCATCGGTTCGACGGCCTTCGCCAGGCGATTGCCCGAGTCGGAGAAGACACTGGCCTGCCGGGCGGTCCTCGCCGCTCTCGACGACGCCGGCATCGCCCCTTCCGAGGTGGACGGCTTCGCCTCGTACACGATGGAGGAGACCGACGAGGTCGAGCTCGCCAAGGCCGTCGGCGCGGGCGACGTCACCTTCTTCTCCAAGGTCGGCTACGGGGGCGGCGGCTCGTGCGCCACCGTCGCCCACCTGGCCGGAGCCGTCGCCACCGGGCAGGCCGGCGTCGGCGTGGCCTGGCGCTCACGCAAACGCGGCTCCGGGCCCCGGCCCTGGACCAGCACCACGGCCCAGCTGCCGACCCCCGCCCAGTGGACCCGCCCCTTCGGCCTGCTGCGGCCCGCCGACGAGATCGGCATCCTCGCCCGCCGCTACATGCACGAGTACGGCGCGACCCGCGACCACTTCTTCAATGTGGCCCTCGCCTGCCGCAACCGTGCCAACCAGAACCCGGCCGCGATGATGTACGAACGCCCGCTCACCCGCGAGATGTACATGACCGCCCGCTGGATCAGCGAGCCGCTCTGCCTCTTCGACAACTGCCTCGAGACGGACGGCGCGCTCGCCTGCGTGATCGTGAGCGCCGAACGCGCCCGCGACTGCCGGCACAGACCCGTCTACATCCACTCCGCCGCCCAGGGCCTGCCCGCCCAGCACCACGGCATGGTCAACTACTGGAACGACGACCCGCTCACCGGGCCCGCCTGGACGGCCGCCCGGCACCTGTGGAAGCAGGCCGACTTCGGTCCTGACGACGTCCATGTGGCCCAGATCTACGACGCCTTCACCCCGCTCATCCCGCTGTCGCTGGAGGGCTACGGCTTCTGCGGGCGGGGCGAGGGCGCGGCCTTCACCGAGGGCGGGGCGCTGGAGATCGGCGGTCGTCTGCCCCTGAACACCGCGGGCGGCGGACTCAGCGAGGCCTACGTGCACGGATTCAACCTGATCAACGAGGGCGTCAAGCAACTGCGGGGCGCCTCGACGGCACAGGTGCCGGACGCGCGGACCTGCCTGGTGACAGCGGGCGAGGGCGTACCGACGTCGGCCCTTCTGCTGAGGAGCTGAGATGCTGCGACCGGTCATCGACGACGACGGCGCGCCTTTCTGGAAGTACGCGGCGCGCGGCGAACTGCGCGTCCAGGCCTGCGCCGCACCCGCCTGCGGCGAACCCCGCTTCCCGCCGCGGCCCTGCTGCCCGCACTGCGGGTCCTTCGACAGCGCATGGCGCCGGATGAGCGGCCGGGGCCGTATCTGGTCGTTCGTGCTCCCGCACCCGCCGCTGCTGCCCGACTACGCCGAACAGGCCCCTTACAACGCGGTCGTCGTCGAACTGCTCGACGCCCCCCGCATCCGGCTCGCCGGCAACGTAGTCGCCGCACCGGACGCGCCGCTGAACTCCGTGGACCCGGCCCGGCTGCGCATCGGCGCCGGGGTGCGCGTGGTGTTCACCCGGGACGGGCTGCCCCGCTGGCGACTGGAACGCGCATGAGCCTGCGCGTGGAGACCGACAAGGACACCGGCGTCGCCCTGGTCACCCTCGACCGGCCCGCCAGACTCAACGCCGTCGACCTGGGGACGGCGGCCGAACTGGCCGCGGTGTGGCGGGAGTTCCGCCGCGACGACGCGGTCCGGGCGGCGGTGATCACAGGCGCGGGGACCAGGGCGTTCTGCACGGGCATCGACCGCTCGGCGGACGTGCCGCAGCCGTCATCGCCGTACTCCCTCGACGATCCGCTGCTGGAGATCGGCCCCAAGGCGAACGACCTGTGGAAGCCGGTGATCGCGGCCGTCGAGGGCATGGCCTGCGGCGGTGCGTTCTATCTGCTCGGCGAGAGCGAGTTCGTGATCGCCTCGCACGAGGCGACGTTCTTCGACCCGCACACCACGTACGGGATGGTCAGCGCCTACGAGTCCGTCTTCATGGCCCAGCGGATGCCGGCCGGCGAGGTGGCGCGGACGGCCCTGATGGGCACGGCGGAACGGCTGACCGCACGCCGCGCGTACGAAGTGGGCCTGGTCTCCGAGCTGACGGAGCCCGGCGGCGCGGCAGCGGCGGCACTGCGGGCCGCGGCGGTGATCGCGTCGTGTCCGACGGACGCCGTCCAGGGGACGGTGCGCGCCGTGTGGTCGGCCACCGAGGCGTCACGTTCCCGGGCGCTCGCCCTCGCCCCGCACCTCGTCACGCTCGGCAACCTGCCGCCGCGGCGGCAGGCCGAGCTGTTCGCGGAGGGGCGGGGCAAGGGCGGCTTCCGACTGCGTTAGCGCCCGACCGGGGCGCCGTGGTGCGGGTCAGCTGCGGGAAGCCCGCGAGACCTCGCACTTGGTGTACTCGGAGCCGTCGCCGGAGCCGGTGTACGGGGTGGTGAGCACGGTGGTCTCCGAGGCGCCCGCGGCGACGGCGATCGCCGTCTTGCTCGCGGTGGCCGGGACGGCCGTGCCGCCGGCACCACCGGTGAACTTCATGGTGACGTCGTAGTCGTAGTCCAGCGAGCCACTGTTGTTGATGGTGATCTTCGCGGTGAGTGCCTTCGTCGCGTCGTCGTACTTGCACTCGTCGATGGTGATGTCACGCGCGGCCTTGTCGGCGCTGGAACCACCGGGGACGGAGACGCCGCCGGTGCTGCTGGAGCTGTCGTCGTCGCGGTGGCTGCCGCCACTGCTCGAAGAGCTGCCGGAGCTGCTGGAGTTGTCACAGCCACCACCGCCGGAGCCACGCGCCCCGGTCAGTGCGACGAGCGCGATCCCGAAGACGGCAATGGCGCGGACATGACGGATCTTCACGTTTCAACCCCCGTTGAAAGTGTCGGCGAATGGGCCCGGTTGACGAGCGCACGTCACCCTAGCAGCGTCACGGGGCACTTCCGGACACGAGAACGCCGACGGCGGTCGCCCCCGCAGGGGAGACCGCCGTCGGCGTGACAGGACTCGCGCCCGGAACCGGGCGGACAGTTCCGTGGGCCGTTACTTCGCCGGCTTCTTGCCCGTGATGCCGAGGTGCACCAACAGGGAGAGGTTCGGCTTGAGTTCGGCCTGCTTGACACCCCAGGTCGTGAAGCCCTTCTGGTGCGAGGCGACCGCGGCAAGCATCGCCACCAGCGATCCGGCCATCGCTCCGGGGCTGACGTCCTTGTCGACCTTGCCCTTGCCCTGGAGCTCCTTGACTGCGTCCGAGAGGGAGTTGGTGACCGAGGTGAGGATCTTCATACGGATCTTGTAGAACCGCTTGTCGCCCTCGGCTGCGCCGAGGTCGACCACGCGGAGAATGGCGTCGTTGCGGCGCCAGAAGTCGAGGAATCCCTCGACCAGTTCCTCCGCCGTCTGCCAGCCCGCCTTGCCGACCCAGGAGCGGCCGGAGACGAGCTCGGTCAACTCGGCGCCCTCCTTGGCCATTTCCTCGGCGATTTCGAGAACGGCGCCTTCGACGTCGGGGAAGTACTGGTAGAACGTCGCCGGTGAAGTGCCCGCTTTACGGGCCACGTCGATGACTTTGACGTCCCGGTACGGCGACGAGCTGAGCATCTCGCTGAGGCAGTCGAGCAGTTTCTGCCGCGTCGCCTGCCCGCGTCGGCCGGCTACCCGGCCGTCGACGGTGCGCACTTGTCCTGTCATGCCGTCAGCTTACCGAGGGGTGATCGGCGCGCGATTCGGCCGACTGCAAATGGGGTGCCGACCACGGACAGCAATAGTGTTATCAACAGCCTGTGGACAACTTCGGTGGACAACTCGACGGAAACGGTCCCGCCGGAGGCGCCCGGCACACCCCTTTCGACCGTTCACCCCTTTCAGGGCCACCCATATCGACCAAGTGTTCGAATTGATTCCGCGCGCCCCGCGTGATGCGCCGTTAGCTTGATGGTGACGGGCACCACACCCAGGGAAGGAATCAGGTCCATGGCCGCATTCGCAGAGGGCACGCCGTGCTGGGTGGACGCATCGCTCCCCGACGTGGAAGCGGGCAAGCGCTTCTACGGCGAGCTCTTCGGCTGGACCTTCACCGAACGGGGCGGTGGCCACGTCCCCGGCGGCGTCCGCGGCCGTTACGCCGACGCGTTCAGCGACGGACGGCTGGTCGGGGCGCTGACTCCCAAGCGGGACGGCCGCATGCCCACCGTCTGGGGCGTCTACTTCGCCACCCCCGACGCCGCGGCCCTCGGCCGGCGCATCGCCGACCACGGCGGCCGGCTGATCAACGACCCGCTGCCCGTCGACTCCGCGGGGATCTCCGCGGTGGCGGCGGACCCCGGCGGCGCGGTGTTCGGCCTGTGGCAGGCGGGCACCCGGCAGGGCTTCGAGAAGCAGGGCGAACCGAACTCGTTCTGCTGGACCGAGGTGTACACCCGGGACCACGAGCGCGCGGACGACTTCTACGAGTCCGTGTTCCACTTCCAGGGCACGGACCTCACCGGAACCATGGCCGGCTTCCGCATGTGGTCACCGGCCGGCACGGAACCGGGCGAGAACACGGCCGTCGGCGGACGCAGCGCGATCACGGACGAGTTCCCGCCGGAGATGCCCGACCACTTCCTCGTGTACTTCTGCGTCACCGACTGCGACACGACGGCCGAGTCCGTCGTCCGCCTCGGCGGCCGGGTCCGTACCGTCCCCTCCGACACCCCGTACGGGCGGATCGCCGTCTTCGGCGACAACCAGGGCGCCACCTTCGCGGTGCTGGCGGAGCCGGACCGGTCGGCCGCGCCCGGCGGGACGCAGGAGACCGAGAACGGCGGGACGCGGCCGAAGTCCGGTACGGGCGGGACGGGAAGGCCCGACCGCGACGTGTCCGAGGAGGACGGAGAGGCCGCCAAGAGCGCCTGAGGCGACCGGCGGGCGACGCCCATGAGTGCCCCTCCGCGTACCCGCACCGGCCGGCGTCAGCCCGGTGCCGGCCGGTGACCGCGCTCACAGCGGTGCCCGAAACGCGGTGAGACACCCCGATCCGCCCCCGGGTTCGCAACCGTGGCTCCGTACAGGAAGAATCAGGGTGCTCACCGCTGAGGGGCTCGATGGTGAGACCCTGCACGGGGCTGTAAGTGACGGGCTCCATTTCGTGGGAGCCCGTACGGGGAGGTGGCACGCAGGTATGGAGCAGCTGACGCAGCACGACCCGAGACGGATCGGTCCGTTCGAGGTGCTGGGCCGGCTCGGTGCCGGTGGCATGGGACTGGTCTATCTCGCCAGGTCGGCGTCCGGCCGCCGGGTCGCGATCAAGACCGTGCGGACCGAGCTCGCGGAGGACCAGCTGTTCCGCGTCCGCTTCACGCGCGAGGTGGAGGCGGCCCGCGCGGTCAGCGGCTTCTACACCGCCGCCGTGGTCGACGCCGACCCGCGCGCCGCGGTGCCGTGGCTCGCCACCGCGTACGTCCCCGCCCCCTCCCTCGAGGAGATCATCAACGAATGCGGGCCGCTGCCCGCCCAGGCCGTCCGATGGCTCGCGGCGGGCATCGCGGAGGCGCTGCAGTCCATCCACGGCGCGGGACTCGTGCACCGCGACCTCAAGCCGTCCAACGTGCTGGTGGTGGAGGACGGGCCGCGCGTCATCGACTTCGGTATCGCGTCAGGCGTCTCGAACACCCGGCTGACGATGACCAACGTCGCCGTCGGCACGCCCGCGTACATGTCGCCCGAGCAGGCCCGAGACTCCCGCAGCGTGACCGGCGCCAGCGATGTCTTCTCCCTCGGCTCCACCCTGGTCTTCGCAGCCACCGGGCACGCCCCCTTCCACGGCGCGAACCCCGTGGAGACCGTCTTCATGCTGCTGCGCGAAGGCCCGGACCTCGAAGGGCTCCCCGACGAGCTGCGGCCCCTGATCGACTCGTGCATGCAGATGGAGGCCGGGCTGCGGCCCACGCCCGAGGACCTTCAGGCGCAGCTCGCGCCCCACCTCTTCTCCTCCGCCGGCGACGACAGCGGCACCGCCTCCGCGTGGCTGCCGACCTCGGCCACCGCCATGATCGAGACCCGTCGCGGAGGCGGCCGCCCGTCGGCCGCGTCCCAACGCCCCGCGTCCCCGCGCCCCACCCCGCCGCCCGTCCCGCCGGCTCCTCCCCAGCCGCAGGCCGCACCCCCGCAGTCCGTGGGCGGCCCGGTACGGCTGCCCGGCTCCAACGTTCCCATCGGACCCGGCCCCCGGGTCGCCGACACCGGCCGTGCCGTGGTCGCGGAGGCCGGACCGGCCACCGGCTGGGTCCGGCCGCCCGCCGGACTGGGCGGTACCGACGCCCACGGCGGCGCGGTGGCCGCGCCGCCGTCACCCGTCCCGCCCCCCGCGCAGGCGCCGGACCCCGGCCCCGCCCACTGGCGGCCCTGGCGTTTCCGCATGTCGAACGACGTGTGGGGAACACCGGTCGTCGACGGCGACCTGCTGTACGTCACCTCGTTCGAGGTGCACGCGCTGGACGTCGGGACCGGCCGCCGTCAGTTCAAGACACGGGACGTGGCCTGGGCGATGGCCGTCGCCGCCGGCCGTATCCACGCCTCCGACGGGCCGACGCTGTACGCGCTCGACGCCGCCACCGGCAACGAACGCTGGCGGCTCCAGACCGACGCCTGGGTGTACTCCCTCAAGGTCGACCGCGGCACCGTCCTCACCGGCACCCGCGGGGGCGGCGTGCAGGCATGGGAGGCCTCCAACGGCGAGAAGCTGTGGGAGATCACCGGCGCCCAGAGCGACTTCGAGACACCGGAGGCCGGCCCCGCGATCTTCGGCGACACGGTCTACGTGTGGAAGGACGCGCGGCTGCGCGCCCTCGAAGCCCGCACCGGCGACGAACGCTGGTCGTACCCGATCGGGGACGCCGCCTCGTGCGGGAACGTGCCCGTACGGGTGCAGCCCGCGCCCGACGGCTACGTGTACGTCTCCGCCGGCACGCGGGTGCTCGCCGTCGACATCACGTCCGGACTGGTGCGCTGGCACTTCGAGGCACCCGCGGTGTTCCTCTCGCCGCCCGCGTTCGCGCCCGGCCCCGCCGTGACCGGTGGCGGCGTGTACCTCGCCGACTACCTCGGCACCGTCTACGCGCTGGACGCCACCACCGGCAAGGACCGGTGGCGCATCGCGACGGAGGCCCGCCAGTCCAGCGAGCCGGTACTCGTCGCGGCCGGCAACGTCCACGTCGGCAGCGGCTCGGCGCTCTACACCCTCGACGCCGTGACCGGCACCCCCATGTGGCGCTTCGCGGCCGGCGGCGAGGTCGTCGGCACACCGGTCGTCGCGGACGGCCGCGTCCACTTCGGCTCCGCCGACCACGTCCTCTACACGCTCGACGCGAGCGGCGGCCAGCTCCGCTGGAAGCTGGCGACCGGCGGCGAGATCACGGGGTCGCCGGTGGCGCGGAACGGTGTGGTGTACGCGTGCAGCAAGGACCGGTGCGTGTACGCGCTGGACGCGGTGAAGGGCACGGCGACGGGCCGGGGCGCTACGACGCGCTGACGCGCAGCGCCTGCGGCGGGCCTGTTCCCCTCCCCGCCCCTTCCCGAACCGGGGGCTCCGCCCCCGGGCCCCCGCGCCTCAAACTCCCCCTACGGCCTGGCGGCCGTGGGAGGTGCCCCCAGCGGGGCTGATTTCGCGCAGCGAAATCCAGCCCGCCCGGCGCTTGAGGGCACCGCGCGAAGCACGGTACGGGGCCCGGGGCGTGCCCCGGTTCGGGAAGGGGCGGGGAGGGGAACGGCTCCGCGCAGCGGCACGCCCCCGCCGCCCCCGGTTCAAGACGGATCCGCCGGGTACCCGCCGCATGTCGCCGTCGGCTGCGGCGGCAGAAGGAGGCCGGCGATGATCCGCAACGTCATCGGCTCGATCCTCGCTCTCGTCGGAGCGACGGCCGCCGTATGGAGCCCCTTCCATGACTGGTACGACAGCCGTCACGGGCGGGACTACCGCATCCAGGACCTGTTCACCGGCATCACCTCGAACGAGGGCGAGCTCTTCGCGTCCCTCCTGCTGCCCATGGCCTTCGCCGCCCTGCTGACCCTGATCGGTCTGCTGCTGCGTTCCCGTTTGCTGGTGGCGCTGGCCGGTGTGGTCGTCCTCGGGTTCACCGTGCTGTGGATGGTCCGGCAGGGTCAGGCCGCCGGCAGTCTCACGGCGGGCGGTGACGGGGACGGGCTCGGCCTCGGCGTGGCGCTCGCCTTCGGCGGAGGTGTGCTGCTGCTGTTGGCCGCCGCGCTGATGAGCGGTCGCCGCGGGCTGCGCCGCAGGCGTGAGGAGCCGTACGACGAGGAGCCCCCGGGCCATGTCCCGGCAGCGGCGGACGACTGGGGTCCGTACGGTCGGGACCCGAACAGCCCCGGCCCCTATCAGGGCCAGGGGCAGCCCTATCAGGGCCAGGACCGGTACGACGCGGGCCCCCGCTACGGGGACGAGGAGCCTCCGCCCCGGCGGACGTAGGCGTCACCGGTGGCCGGCGGCCTCCTGGGAGGACGCGAACAGCCCGGCCCGTTCGGCCGCGGCGTCGCGCAGCCGGTGCACAGGGCCGAAGAGCAGTTCGTCGGCAGCGGCCCGTCTGGCGTACTGATGCGCCTCGTGTTCCCAGGTGAAGCCGGTGCCGCCGTGCAGCTGGACCGTCTCGCCCGCGACCGTGCGCAGCGTCTCGAGGCACTGGGCGAGTGCCAGGGCGGCGGCCGCCGGGTCCCCTGCCGCGTAGTACGCCGCGGAGCGGGCCGCCTGGACCTGGACGTACAGGCCGGCGAGCCGGTGTACGACGGCCTGGCGGGAGGCGACGCGGCCGGGCTGTTCCCGGGTCCTGACGTGCTCCACGGTTCTCGACAGCGCGCCCGCCGCCGCGCCCGCCGCTTCCGCCGCGAGGAGAGCCGCCGCACCGGAGCCGGTGGCTCGCAGAGCGCGGGGCACGTCGGCGCCGTCCTCGCCGAGGAGCCGGGCGGGGCTGTCGCGGAGTTCGAGGCAGGCCTGCGGGCGGGTCTCGTCGAGGGCCGTCAGCCGGGTGCGGGTCAGTCCGGGTGCGTCGGCGTCGACCTGGAAGAGGAGGGGGCGGCTGCGTGGGAAGCCGCCCGTGTGGGCGGCGACGAGCAGCAGCCGGGCGCTGTGGCCGTCGAGCACCTGCGGGGCCTCTCCGTAGAGGGTCCAGCCGTCGCCGGTCGACCGGGCCTGGATGCCGCCGGCCCGGCCGCCGCCCGCCCACGTTCCGGCCGTGTTGTCACCGGTCAGCGCGAGCGCCTCGGCGAGGTTGCCGGGGACGGCGAGCGTGCAGGTGAGCGAGGCGTCCGCGATGCGCGGCAGGAGCTCGGCGCGCTGTGCGGGGGTGCCGAGCGCCAGGATCAGGGGTGTGGCGAGGCCCGCGGTGGCGAGCAGGGGCGACGGCAGCAGGACCCGGCCGCTCTCCTCGCAGGCGAGCGCGAGTTCGGTGAGGGTGCGGTCCGCGCCGCCGTAACGGGCGGGGAGCGTGAGGCCGGGCAGGCCGAGCTGTTCCGCGAGGCGCGCCCACAGATCGGTGTCGTACCCGTCGGGTGTGCGGGCGGCCGCGGCGGAAGCGGCGGGATCCGCGTGTTCCGTCAGTGCTTCGCGCAGCGTGCGGCGGATCTCGTGCTGCTCGGTGGTGAAGGCGGCATCCATCGGCGGCTCCTGCCCACGACATTCTGACGGGCCGTCATGTTAGGGCGTCGAGGAGCGGATGCACAGACGTCTCCCGCCCCCTCGGCCTCATTATCTGATGTACCGTCAGATGCATGCCCTCCACTCCGCGCAAGGTCGCCGTCGTCGGCACGGCCCTCTCGGACTGCGGCCGCGTCGACGGCCTCACCCCCTACGCGCTGCACGCCCAGGCCGCCCGCCGGGCGCTCGCCGACTCCGGCCTGGACCGCTCCGTCGTGGACGGCCTCGCCTCGGCCGGTCTCGGCACGTTCGCGCCGGCCGAGGTCGCCGAGTACCTCGGCCTGCGGCCCCTCTGGGTGGACTCCACGGCCGTCGGCGGGGCGAGCTGGGAGGTCATGGCGGCGCACGCGGCCGACGCCGTCGCCGCCGGTCACGCCAATGTGGTGCTGCTGGTCTACGGGTCCACCGCCCGCGCCGACATCAAGGCGGGACGGCGCACCTCCGACCTGTCCTTCGGCACCCGCGGCCCGCTCCAGTTCGAGGTGCCGTACGGGCACACCCTCGTCGCCAAGTACGCGATGGCCGCACGCCGCCACATGTACCGGTACGGCACGACCCTGGAGCAGCTCGCGCAGGTGGCCGTTCAGGCGCGGGCCAACGCCGCCGCCAACGAGGACGCCATGTTCCGTGACCCGATCACCGTCGACGACGTGCTGGACGGCCCGGTGATCGCCGACCCGTTCACCAAGCTGCACTGCTGCATCCGCAGCGACGGCGGCTGCGCGGTGCTGCTGGCCGCGGAGGAGTACGTACCGGACACGGCGAAGGACCCGGTGTGGATCCTCGGCACCGGTGAGCACGTGTCCCACACCACCATGTCGGAGTGGGACGACCTCACCGTCTCCCCCGCCGCGGTGAGCGGCCGGCTCGCCTTCGAGCGGGCCGGTGTGCGGCCCGACGAGATCGACATCGCGGAGATCTACGACGCCTTCACCTACATGACCCTGGTGACGCTGGAGGACCTCGGCTTCTGCGCCAAGGGCGAGGGCGGCGCCTTCGTCGAGCAGGGACGGCTGCTGCGGGACGGGGAGCTGCCGGTCAACACCGACGGAGGCGGCCTCTCCGCCTGCCACCCGGGCATGCGGGGCCTGTTCCTCCTGGTGGAGGCCGTGCGGCAGCTGCGGGGCGAGGCCGGGGCCCATCAGGTCCGGGGGCCGGGCGGGCGGCTGCCGGCGCTCGCGGTGGCGTCGGGGACGGGCGGTTGGTTCTGCTCGTCGGGGACGGTGGTACTGGGGCGGGGCTGATCCCCCGCGGCGGAGGCCGGGGAGGTTGAATGCGTCCATGGACCATGAAGAGCGCGACCCGCAGGCGGCCTTTCGCGCCCTGCTGCACGCGCAGCGCGTCTGGGACGTCGAGCTGCCGGGGTTCGACCCGGCCGGTGCGCCCGGCGAGCCGCTGCCGCTGTTCCACCGGTGGTTCGGCGAGGCCGTGGCGGCCGGACAGCCGGAGCCGCACACCATGACCCTGGCGACGGTGGACGCCCAGGGGCGTCCGGACGCGCGGATCGTGATGCTCCACGACGCCGACGAGCACGGCTGGCACTTCGCCTCGCACGCCACCAGCGCGAAGGGCCGGCAACTGGCGGCCGGGCCGGAGGCCTCGCTCGTCTTCTACTGGGCGTCGCAGGGCCGCCAGGTCAGGGTCCGGGGCCGGGTCGTCCCCGCCTCCGCCGAGGAGAGCGCGGCCGACCTGCACGCCCGCTCGACGGGTGCGCTGGCCGCCGCTCTGACCGGACGGCAGAGCGAAGTGCTGGACTCCGTGGAAGAGTTGGAGCGCGCTTCGGAGGCCGCCTGGGAGAAGGCGCGGGCCGAGCCGGACGCCCCGGTGCCGACGTGGACGCGGTACGTGCTCCAGCCGCGCGAGGCCGAGTTCTTCCAGGGCGACGACCGGCGCCGGCATGTGAGGTTGCGCTACCGGCGGACCGGCGGCGGGGAGTGGGAGCGGGAGCTGCTCTGGCCCTGAGGGGATCCGGCCGGCCGGAAGACGGGGACGCTGACGCCGTTCTCCCCCGTACGGAAGGCGACCGTCAGCTCCATCCCGACGGCCAGCCGGTCCGGCACGCAGTCCACGACCTCGGTCATCATCCGTACGCCCTCGGCGAGTTCGACCAGCGCCGCCGTGTAGGGCACGCGGTCCGTGAAGGGCGGCAGATCGTTGCGGTGGACGACGGACCAGGTGTAGAGCGTGGCACGGCCGGCGGCCCGCTCCCAGCCGACGTCGTCGCTCCAGCAGTGCGGGCAGAACTCCCGCGGATAGTGGTGCGGCCGCCCGCAGTCGGCACAGCGGCGGATCAGCAGTTCGCCGGCGGCGGCCGCGTCCCAGTAGGGGCGGGTGAAGTCGTCGATGCCGGGCGCCGACGGATCCTGGGCCATCAGAAGAGTCCGATCACGTCGTCGAGCGACCACACCTGCCAGGACATGGCGAAGAGGGCGACGAGGGAGATCAGGGCCATCATGGCGTTCTGCCCCTGCTCCGCCCAGTCGTGGATCATGAGCACCAGGTAGAGCAGATTGAGCAGCAGCCCGCCGATCAGCGCCACCGGGGTCAGGAACCCGCTGACCAGGCCGAGTCCGAGGGCGAGTTCCGCGTGCACCACGAGGTACGCCATCACCCTCGGCCTGGGCGCCACCACCTTGTCGAAGCCGGTGCGGACGGCCTGCCAGCGGTGCTCCGCGGCGACGCCGGCCGCCCAGGTGATGCCCGTACCGCGTTCGAGCCAGCCCTTGCGGTCCTTGTGGCGCCAGCTCTCCAGCCACCACAGGCCGAGGCCGATACGCAGAACGGCGGTCCATTCGGCACCGGTGAGCAGAATCGTCCGCATACTCCGGCCTCTCCTCCCACTGGTTCCTGACGGTACGTCAGTTCAGCGGAAGGAGGCGGCGGGCGCAAGAGGGCCGCGACCGTGACCGATTCGCAACCGAACTCCGTCTTGACTGAGACCCATCAAACCGGCGGGTCATTACGCTCACGCTCATGGCCGACGAGAAGGACTCCGACAGACACCCGGGCATCGACCGGACGAACGACCGCCCGGTGTATGTCGTCGGCGGCGGCCCGGGCGGTCTCGCCGCCGCTGCCGCGCTGCGGGAGCGGGGCGTACGAGCGGTCGTGCTCGAGCGGTCCGAGTCGGTCGGCGCGTCCTGGCGGCGGCACTACGACCGGCTCCATCTGCACACCACCCGCAGGCTCTCCGCGCTGCCCGGCCTGCCGATGCCCCGCTCGTTCGGCCGCTGGGTCTCGCGTGACGACGTGGTCCGCTACCTGGACAAGTACGCGGAGTTCCACGCACTGGAGATCGTCACCGGTGTGGAGGTGTCCCGCATCGAGCCGGCCGGGAACGACTGGATGCTGCACGCCACCGGAGGCCGCCGGCTGACCGGGCGGGCGGTCGTGGTGGCGACGGGCTACAACCACACCCCGCACCTGCCCGACTGGGCGGGCCGCGACACGTACCAGGGCCGGCTGCTGCACGCCGGCGAGTACCGCAGCCCCGGGCCCTTCGCGGGCAAGGACGTGCTCGTCGTCGGCGTGGGCAACACCGGCGCCGAGATCGCCGTCGACCTCGTGGAGGGCGGCGCCGCGCGCGTACGGCTGGCCGTGCGCACCGTCCCGCACATCGTGCGCCGCTCCACCGCGGGCTGGCCCGCCCAGCGCACCGGCATCCTGGTCCGCCGGCTCCCGGTGCGGCTGGTGGACCGGGCGGGCAAGGTCATGAGCAGGATCGCCGTACCCGACCTCGCCGCGCAGGGGCTGCCGCGCCCGGACACGGGCCTGTACTCGCGCGTCAAGAAGGGCGCCATTCCCGTGCAGGACGTGGGCCTGATCGACGCCGTGCGCACGGGCAGGGTCGAGCCCGTGGCGGCCCTCGAGTCGTTCGACGACGGCAAGGCGGTGCTGGCCGACGGTACGCGGATCTCCCCGGACGCCGTGATCGCCGCGACCGGCTACCGGCGTGGACTGGAGGACCTGGTGGGGCACCTCGGCGTGCTCGACGAGCGGGGCCGGCCCGTCGTCCACGGCGGCCGCACGCCGGCGCAGGCGCCGGGCCTGTACTTCACCGGCTTCACCAATCCGATCAGCGGCATGCTCCGCGAGATGGCGATCGACGCCCGCAAGATCGCTAAGGCGCTGGCGTAGCGAGGCCGCGGTAGCCGGCACGCCGGCCCGGCCCATGACGCGGGTCCACCCTGCCCGTGCGACGCCTCCGCCGCCCGGCGGGCCCGGACTCGGGCACGGCCCCGCCCGTGCGACGCCTCCGCCACGGCGGACCCGTTTCTCCAGCCGGGCCATCCCTTCAGGGCGGCGGCCGGGGCCTGCCCGAACCGGGGCAGGCCCCGGCCCCCGTACCGCGCTCCGCGTGTGCCCTCGACCTCCCCCTACGGCCTGGCGGCCGTGGGAGTACCCCAGGCCACAGGGAGATCGAGGCGCGGCGCCCCCGGTCGGGGCAGGCAGCGGCCCGCTCCCCGGGCATCCCGAAGCGGCGCGACGCGCCAACCGTGACGTACGGGCCGCACACGTTCAAGCGCCGCACGACGGTTCCTGACTACCAGTCAGTTCGCTAACCTGACTATGCGTCAGTTAACCGGCCGGGCAGCTCGGCCATCGAGCAGGAGCGGAGACCAGCGATGCTCGGATCAACTCACGGCACCCTCACCTCCGACCTTCGCGCGCGCGTCGTCGCCTGCGGCGACCGCCCCGGAAACGCCGTCCACGAAGCCGCCGGACCCACCGCCTCCGCAGGCGACCTCGATGTGAGCGGCCGGCCCCTGCACGCGCCGGTGCCCGACCTGGACCGGTTCTTCCGCCCCTCCTCCGTCGCGGTCGTCGGGGCCTCGGACACCGAGGGCAGGCCCAACACCGGCATCACCCGCCAACTCGTCGGCTGGGCCGCCCGCGTCGGCGCCCGCCTGCACCCCGTGCACCCCACCCGGACCTCCGTCTTCGGCCTCGACTGCGTACCCTCCGTCGCCGATCTGCCCGTCCCCGTCGACCTCGCCGTACTGCTCGTCCGCGACCCGCTCCCGCTGATCCCCCAACTCGGCGAGGCCAAGGTGCCCTTCGCCGTCGCGTTCGCCTCCGGGTACGCGGAGACCGGCGACCAGGGCGCCGCAGCACAGGCGCGACTCGCGGCGGCCGTGGAGCGCGCGGGCGTACGGCTGCTCGGCCCCAACACCAATCTCAACGCCTTCGAGACGTTCCGCGACGACCTCGAAGGGCCGGCGATCGCGCTCATCACCCAGTCCGGCCACCAGGGCCGGCCCGTGTTCACCATGCAGGAACTCGGCGTACGGATGTCCCACTGGGCGCCCACCGGCAACGAGGCCGACCTCGAGACCGCCGACTTCATCTCGTACTTCGCCGAACGCCCGGAGGTCGGCTCCATCGCCTGCTACGTGGAGGGACTGAAGGACGGGCGCTCCTTCCTGCTCGCCGCCGACCGGGCGGCCCGGCGCGGGGTGCCGGTCGTCGCCGTCAAGGTCGGCCGCACCGACACCGGCGCACGGACGGCCGCCTCGCACACCGGCAAACTCACCGGCAGCGACCAGGTCGTGGACGCGGCGATGCGGCAGTTCGGCGTCATCCGCGTCGACGGGCTCGACGAACTCCAGGACACCGCGGCACTGCTGGCACGTGCGCGGCGCCCGGTCGGTGACGGTGTCGCCGTCTACTCGATCTCCGGCGGCACCGGCGCGCACTTCGCGGACCTGGCGACCGCGGCGGGACTGCGGATCCCCCGGCTGAGCGACGCCCGGCAGGCCGAACTGCACCAGTGGATACCGCCCTATCTGAACGTCTCCAACCCCATCGACAACGGCGGACATCCGGTGGGCGACCACCGCGGTCGCAAGATCATCGACGCGATCCTCGCCGACCCGGACGTGGACGTGCTGATCTGCCCGATCACCGGCCCCTTCCCGCCGATGAGCGACCGGCTGGCCCAGGACCTGGTGGACGCGGCGGAGGCCACCGACAAGCTGGTGTGCGTGGTGTGGGGGTCACCGGCCGGCACGGAGGAGGCGTACCGGACCACGCTGCTCGGCTCCTCCCGTGTCGCCACCTTCCGCACCTTCTCCAACTGCATCACCGCCGTGCGCGCCCATCTGTCCCACCACCGGTTCACGGCCCGCTACCGCTCCCCGTTCGACGAGGCGCCGCGCACCCCCTCCCCGTCGTACCGCAAGGCGCAGGCGCTGATGCGGCCCGGCGAGCAGCTCAGCGAGCACGCGGCGAAGCAGCTGCTGCGGGCCTACGGGATCCGCGTGCCCCGCGAACAGCTGGTGACGAGCGCGGCGGCGTCGGTACGGGCGGCGGCCCTGGTGGGCTACCCGGTCGTGATGAAGGCGTCGGCGCCGCAGCTCGCGCACAAGACCGAGCTGGGCCTCGTCAAGATCGGCCTCACCTCGGCGAGCCAGGTGCGCGACAGCTACCGCGAACTCACCGACATCGCCCGCTACGAGGGCGTGGACCTCGACGGCGTGCTGGTGTGCCAGATGGTGGAGCGGGGCGTCGAGATGGTCGTCGGGGTCTCGCCGGACGAGCTGTTCGGCCCCACCGTGACCGTCGGCCTCGGCGGGGTGCTGGTCGAAGTGCTGCACGACACCGCCGTACGCGTCCCGCCCTTCGGCGAGGACCAGGCGCGGGCCATGCTCGGCGAACTGCGCGGCCGGGCACTGTTCGAAGGCGTACGGGGCGGCCCGCCGGTGGACGTGGACGCGCTCGTCGAGGTGATCCTGCGGGTGCAGCGGATGGCGCTCGAACTGGGCGACCAGCTCGCGGAACTGGACGTCAACCCGCTGATGGTGCTTCCCCGCGGGCAGGGCGCGGTGGCGCTGGACGCGCTGGCGGTGTGCCGGTGAGCCCTGACGTGCGGCACGCCTTGTCGGACGGCGTCTCCTGGATCACCCTCGACCGCCCGGAGGTGATGAACGCCCTCACCTGGGAGCAGCGGGAGCGGATCATCGACCTGCTCGCCGCCGCCTCGTCCGACCCGGCGGTGCGCGCCGTCGTCGTCACGGCGACGGGGCGGGGCTTCTGCGCGGGCGCGGACCTTCGTGGGGCGCCCCCGCGTGAACACGTCCCGGGGGACATCGCCCGGACCATCCGGCTCGGCGCGCAACGGCTTATCGGGGCGGTGCTGGACTGCGAGAAGCCGGTGCTCGCGGCGGTCAACGGCACGGCGGCCGGCATCGGCGCGCATCTGGCCTTCGCCTGCGACCTGGTCCTGGCGGCGGAAGAGGCCCGCTTCATCGAGGTGTTCGTACGCCGGGGGCTGGTACCGGACGGCGGCGGTGCGTATCTGCTGCCGCGCCTGATCGGTCCGCAGCGCGCGAAGGAGCTGATGTTCTTCGGGGACGCCCTCCCCGCGCCGGAGGCGCTGCGCATGGGCCTCGTCAACCGGGTCGTCCCCGCGGCGGATCTGGAGCGGACGGCCCGCGAGTGGGCAGCCCGCCTGGCCGCCGGCCCCACCCGGGCGCTCGCCCTGACCAAGCACCTGGTGAACACCTCCCTGGACGGGGACCGCGCCACGTCCTTCGCCGCGGAGGCCGTGTCCCAGGAACTCAACATGACCACCCGCGACGCCCAGGAGGGCGTGGCGAGCTTCGTGGAGCGCAGGGCGGCGCGTTTCGAGGGGCGGTAGGTTCCGAGGCCCGACCCCACGATCGAGCTGACTGCCTTCCGCAAGCAACGCATGCGGGAACCCGGCGAGGTCGAACGGGCGCTGTGAGCCATGCGCGCATGCATGGCCGAGGAGCACACGGCGGACGAGGAGTGAGGCCATGAACGACCGGAAGCCGTGGGCGGAGCTGTGGGACGAGATCGTCGCCCACCCCGAAGTCCGTGACGCGTACGACGCGGCCCGTATCCGCTACGAACTCGGTCGCGGGGTGCGCGAACGGCGAGTGGCACTCGGCATGACCCAGGACCAGCTCGCTCGCGCCGCCGGCCTCCAGCAGCCCTCGGTGGCGCGCTTCGAAGCGGGCGGCACCATGCCGACGCTGCCGCTGCTGGAACGGCTCGCGGCAGCGCTCGGGGCACGGCTCAGCGTCGCGTTCGAGCCCCTCGACCGTGCGGGCTGACCCCGGCGGCGCAGTGCCCGAGCCCGGTACCTGTGCCGGTCACCCCTTGCGCAGGATGTAGAGGTCACCCGAGTCGGGGTCACCGATGACGACAAAGAGTTCGAGACGGTCCCGGGTACCGCTGAACGTCCATCGGTCGCGCGCGTCCTGGCAGCCCTGGACCGTGAACTCGACGGCGTCCCGGTCATCGGGGCCGTGCCCGCGCCACGACCAGGTGCCGTCGCCGTCGCAGAACTCCGTTTCCCCCACGGTGGATCCGAAGTACGGCAGGCTGCGGAAGGACCCACGGCCGTCCGCGACGAGACGGACCTCCGTACCGCCACCATCGATGCGCCACGTGCCCACAGCGTCGGTACGGCTGATCTCGGGGGGCTCGTACTGCTTGAGGTGGCCGGTCCGGAGCCCGAGCGTGATCAGGCCCATGGCCAGAGCCGCACAGACGGCGGTGCCCAGGGTGAGTTCACCGATCAGCCGCCGGTGGAGCCTCGGTCCGCCGAGGGCCGCGCGGTGTATCGCATGGTGCCCGAAGAGGATGGGGAGCACGCTCGAGCCCAGCGTCCACAGCAGAGCGACGGGATACGACGCGCCGTTCACCCACGCGAGCAGCGCGTACAGCAAGGAGAGCGATGCCGCTGCGGCCAGGCTCCAGCACCAGGCGGGTGGGCGCCGTCGGGCGGCGAGGCGGCCGAGCAGGATCGCGGGGAGGGACATCGCCAGTGCGTGGCCGAAGCCGACGACGGCAAGGAACAGCGGGGCGAGGGGAGCGACGAAGAGCAGCCCGACGGCCGGTCCCGGCGCGTAGTAGGTCTCCTCCTGCACGGGAAGCCACCAGTGCCCCACCATGAGCACGACGACCTGCGCGCCGAACGCGGACGCGGAGGCGAACAGCCCGGTTCCCATCCGGCTGCCGCGCGGTTCGTCCCTCACTCGCAACCCCCGAATTGAACACGTTCAAGCAACCGGAACACTACCCCGGCACCGGGAGCCACGCCACGGGGGTTCTGTTCTGACGCTCCGTCAGTTTCAATGGAGGCGTGATGGGACACGCCGCCATGGCCGCCACCGCCGTTCGCTACCTCCGTTCCGCCGGTGCGCCCACCGTCGGGGCGTACGAGGCGCTGTCCGCGCCCGTACTGCGAGCCGTCGGGGAGGACGAACGGGTGCCCGTCGGCAGGGAGGAGTTCCGGCGGGTGCTGGGGCACTTCGCCAGCGGGGTGACCGTCGTGACGGCGGCCGGTGAGGACGGGCCGGCGGGGTTCGCCTGCCAGTCGTTCGCTTCGCTGTCGCTCGATCCGCCGCTCGTCGTCTTCATGGTGGGGCGCACGTCCACGACCTGGCCACGGATCGCCCGCGCCGGAGGCTTCTGCGTCAACATCCTCGGCGAGGACCAGGGCGCGCTGTGCCGGGGCTTCGCCGTGAGCGGGGCGGACAAGTTCGCGGGGGTCGCGTACCGGCCGGCGCCCGTCACCGGCGCGCCGCTGCTGGACGGTGCGCCCGCCTGGATCGACTGCACCGTCCAGGCCGTGCACACCGGCGGCGACCACCTTCTCGTCGTCGGACGGGTGGCGGCACTGGACGCCGAGGAGGACGGCGCGCCACTGCTGTTCCACCGCGGGCGGTTCGGGCGGTTCGACGTCCGATAGCCGCCGGTGCAGGCCGGTCCCGCCGCGGATGCTGGTCGCATGACCACGACGACCTACGAATCCCTCGCCATCGACCCCACCGTCCTGAAGCAGCTGCGGGAACGTGACGACGCGGGACTCGTCCCGCGCCCCGCCGTCGACCCGCAGGGCGGCGCCCCGCTCCGCTGCTGCCTGCGGCACAGCGAGGCGGGCGAGCGCATCGCGCTCGTCGCGTACGCGCCGCTGCGCCGCTGGGCGGCCGGGACCGGCGCGGAGCCGGGACCGTACGACGAGTGCGGGCCCGTCTTCGTCCACACGGAGGAGTGCGCGGGGCAGACGTCCGGGCCCGGCTACCCGGTCGGGCTCCACGGCCCGCGCAGGGTGCTGCGCGCGTACGACGCCGGCGGGCGCATCCTCGGCGGGACGCTGGTCCAGCTTCCCCGGGAGCGGGCCGCCGAGGTGGACGGCGTCCTTCGGGACGTCTTCACCGATCCGGCGGTGGCGCTGGTGCACGTGCGGGCCCGTTCGGGTGCTTCATGGTCGAGATCCGCCGCCGCTAGGGCGTGACGGCCGGGACCACCTTCGGGAGCGGCTTGCGGCGGATGACGAGCGCCATCAGGGCCGCCGCCGCGCACAGGGCGCCGGAGGCGTACCAGACCACGTCGTACGAGCCGAAGACATCGCGGGCGACGCCGCCCGCGAAGGCGACGACCGCCGCGCCGACCTGGTGGGAGGCCAGTACCCAGCCGAAGACGATCGCGCTGTCGTCGCCGTAGTGCTCGCGGCACAGGGCGATCGTCGGAGGCACGGTGGCGACCCAGTCGAGCCCGTAGAAGACGATGAAGAAGACCATCGGCGGGTCGACCGACGGCGCCAGCAGCATGGGCAGGAAGAGCAGTGAGACGCCGCGCAGCGCGTAGTACACGGCGAGGAGGCGGCGCGCCTCGAAGCGGTCGGTGAACCAGCCGGACGCGATCGTGCCGACGATGTCGAAGACACCGATCACGGCGAGCAGCGACGCGGCAGCGGTGATCGGCATGCCGTGGTCGTGCGCCGCGGGTACGAAGTGTGTCTTGACCAGGCCGTTCGTCGAGGCGCCGCAGATCGCGAAGGTGCCGGCCAACAGCCAGAACGGACCGGTGCGGGCGGCCCGGAAGAGAACGGTGAGCGCCCTGCGCGCCGCGCCGGGAACCGGTTCGGGCTTGGGCGTGAAGCCCTCGGCGCCGTACGCGGCGAGGCCCACATCGGCCGGGTGGTCACGCAGCAGCAGCCAGACGAAGGGGACGACGGCCAGCGCCGAGAGCGCGACGGTGATGGAGGCGGGCTCCCAGCGGTGGTTCTCGACCAGCCAGGCCAGCAGCGGCAGGAAGACGAGCTGCCCGGACGCGCCCGCCGCGGTGAGGATGCCGGTGACCAGCCCGCGGCGCTGCACGAACCACCGGTTGGTGACCGTCGCGGCGAACGCGAGCGCCATGGAGCCTGAGCCGAGACCGACGAGGACGCCCCAGTACAGGACCAGTTGCCAGGCCGCGGTCATCGTCACCGTCAGCGCCGACCCGATCGCGATCACACTCAGCGCGACGGCGACGACCCGGCGGATGCCGAAGCGGTCCATCAGGGCCGCGGCGAACGGCGCGGTCAGCCCGTACAGGGCCAGGTTGACCGACACGGCGAAGCCGATGGTGCCCCGCGACCATCCGAAGTCTTCGTGCAGCGGCTCGATCAGCAGACCCGGCAGGGACGCGAAGGCCGCGGCGCCGATGATCGTCACGAAGGTGACGGCCGCGACGAACCAGGCGCGGTGGATACGGGGCGGGCGGCGAAGCGGCAGCTCGGAGCCGGTGCTGTGAGCGGTTGTCTGGGTCACGTCACCCAGCTTCCGGTCCGGGGTCCGTCCACAACGAGTGGCCCGGAGGACAGCATTCGATAGGATCGGGCCATGACTGCTGCGAAGAGGCACCGGATCGTGGTCCTGGCGCTGCACGGCCTGCTCCCCTTCGAGCTCGGCATCCCGCACCGGATCTTCGGCCGGGCCAAGGACGCCGCGGGCAACACCCTGTACGACATCGTCACCTGCGGCATCAGGCCGGGGCCGGTCCTGACGGACGCCGACTTCGCCGTGAACGTCGAGCACGGGCCGGAGGCGCTGGCCACGGCGGACACGGTCGTCGTCCCGGCGTCGTACGAGCTGGGGCCGGTCTACGACGAGGGCCGGCTCCCCGAAGATCTGGCGGCCGCCCTCGCGCACATCCGGCCCGGCACCCGCATGGTGTCCATCTGCACCGGCGGATACGTACTCGCCGCCGCCGGGTATCTCGACGGCCGCCCCGCCACCACGCACTGGTCGGCGGCCGAGCACTTCCAGCGGATGTTCCCCTCCGTCAAGGTCGACGCGGACGTCCTGTTCATCGACGACGGCGACGTGCTCACATCGGCGGGGGTCGCGGCCGGACTCGACCTCTGCCTGCACGTCGTGCGCCGCGACCACGGCGCCGCCGTCGCCAACGAGGTGGCGCGCCGGACCGTCGTACCGCCGCACCGCGACGGCGGCCAGGCCCAGTACGTCCACCGGCCTGTGCCGGAACCGCAGTTGGCGACCACCACGGCCGCCCGCGCCTGGGCGCTCGACCGGCTGCACGAGCCGCTGCAACTGCGGGACCTGGCCGACCAGGAATCGATGTCCGTGCGGACCTTCACCCGCCGCTTCCGCGAGGAGGTCGGCATCAGCCCGGGACAGTGGCTCACCCAGCAACGGGTGGAACGGGCCCGGCATCTGCTGGAGTCCACGGACCTGTCGGTGGACCAGGTGGCGCGGGACGCGGGTTTCGGCACGGCCCAGTCGATGCGCCAGCATCTCCAGGCTGCACTCGGCGTCCCGCCCACGGTGTACCGGCGCACCTTCCGCGCGAGCGCGGGCAGCGCCTGACGCCGGGCGGGGCGGGGCGGGGCGGGAAGCACAGGGCGTGGACTCCGGGCCGGGCGTGCGGACCAGGGCCGGCGGTCACGGAGCCGGCGGGATTCGAACCCGCGGACAGGGAGGGGCAGGCCCGCCCCTTACCCCGTCAGTCGGCGTGGGAAGGGCCTCCCCCACGCCGATCGCAATGGGCCGCTCTGCCACGGCCCCGGGACCTGTGGGGCCGCGCGCGGCCCCGGTCCCGTGAGCCTACGGTCGGCGGCCCGGCCGGGGCCACCCTTCAGTGCCGCGTCGGTCGATGATGACCGCGCCAGGTGGCGGATACCGAGGGCGCGGGCCCTGCGTCTGGTCGCTCGTCACGATATTGCGTTCTTCTTCGGGGCCCCGTACCTCGGGGACTCAGAACGTCAACACACCGCGCGCCACGCGGCCCTGCCTCGCGTCCTCCGCCGCCTTGGCGAAGTCCTCGACGGGGTAGGTGGCGGTGACCAGTTCGTCGAGCAGCAGGCCGCCCCGGCGGTACAGACCGGCGTAGAGCGCGATGTCGTGCTGCGGACGGGAGGAGCCGTAACGGCAGCCGAGCACCGACTTGTCCAGGAACATCGAAGCGGGCAGGAAGGACGCCTCTGCCGTCGGGGCGGGCATCCCGAGCAGGATCGCCTGGCCGCGCCGGTCGAGCAGTTCGATCGCCCGCCGCACGAGCGCGGCGCTGCCGACGCACTCGAAGACATGGTCCGCGCCGGTCGGCAGGATGTCGCGCACGCCGTCGGCCGACCCGAGGAAGTGCGTCGCGCCGAACTGCCGTGCCACGGCCTCCTTGGCCGGATTGGTGTCGACGGCGAGGATCGCGGAGGCACCGGCGATCCTGGCACCCTGGAGGACGTTGAGCCCGATGCCGCCGGTGCCGATGACGACGACGGTGTCACCGCGCTGCACCTCGGCCCGGTTGAGCACGGCTCCGACACCGGTCAGGACGCCGCAGCCGATGAGCGCGGCCGAGGTGAGGGGGATGTCCGCGGGAATCCTCACGGCCTGCACGGCCTTGACGACCGTGCGCTCCGCGAAAGCGGAGTTGGAGGCGAACTGGAACAGCGGCGTGCCGGCCCGGGAGAAGGGACGGTCCGGACGGCCGATCGCCCGGCGGCACATGGTGGGGCGCCCGCGGTCGCAGTCGGCGCAGGCGCCGCAGTTGGCGAGGGTGGACAGCGCGACATGGTCGCCGGGGGCCACATGGCCGACCCCGTGGCCGACCGCCGCGACGACGCCGGCGCCTTCGTGGCCGAGCACCACCGGCACGGGGAAGGGGATCGTCCCGTCGATCACCGACAGGTCGCTGTGGCAGAGCCCGGCTGCCGCGATGTCGACGGCGACCTCACCCGGCCCCGGGTCCCGTACGTCCAGGTCCGTGACGACCTCGTCCTGTTCACCGTCGAACACGACACCTCTCATCACGGCTCCTTCGGCAGGCCGAGCATCCGCTCGGCGACGGTGTTCCACCGGCTCTCGTCCGAGCCGCCGTGGATCGTGCCGGCCCGGGAGGTGGTGAGTTCCACGGCGGCGGCTCAGTCCTGGGGCCGGGCGCCGGGGCGCCGGACGGTGTCGGCGCGGGCGGTGTCGGCGCGGGCGGTGTCGGCGCGGGCGGTGTCGGCGCGGGCGGTGCCGCCCCCACGGGGCGCGTCCAGCCGCTCCAGCAGCGGCATCGGGTCGGTGCCGACCGTGCCGGGGAGGAAGTCGGCTATCCGGTCGGGGGTCCAGGGCCCTTCCCCGTAGGCGGCCCGCAGCTCCCTCGGCTGCGCCCAGACCGCGATCTTGGGGCCGGCGATCGTGTAGACCTGCCCGGTGATCCGCTCGGCGCGGGCCCGCTCGGAGAGCAGGTAGACGACGAGGGCGGCGACGTCCTCGGGGTCGCCGATCTCCTTGAGCTCCATGGGGACGTTCGCCGACATGCGGGTACGGGCCACCGGGGCCACCGCGTTGGCCGTGACCCCGTACTTGTGGAGGCCGAGCGCCGCACTGCGGACCAGCGAGATGACGCCTCCCTTGGCGGCGGAGTAGTTGGCCTGCGACACGCTGCCCTGGTGGCTGCCGCTGGTGAAGCCGATCAGGGTGCCGGACCTCTGGGCCCGCATCACCGCCGACGCGGCGCGGAAGACCGTGAAGGTGCCTTTGAGGTGGGTGGCGAGGACCGGGTCCCACTCGTCCTCCGACATGTTGAACAGCATCCGTTCGCGCAGGATGCCGGCGACGCAGACGACGCCGTCGAGCCGTCCGTACTCGGCGAGCGCCACGTCCACGACCCGTGCCCCGCCCGCCATCGTCGCGATGTCGTCGGCCACGGCGACGGCCGTGCCGCCGGCGGCCTCGATCTCCTTCACGACGCCGTCGGCCACGGCCGACGTGGGCGAGGAACCGTCGATCGAGACGCCGTGGTCGTTGACGACGACCTTCGCCCCCTCTGCCGCGCAGGCCAGCGCCACCGCGCGCCCGATGCCACGGCCCGCCCCGGTCACGGCGACGGCCCTGCCTGCCAAGAAGTTCCCCACGACCGGCCCCTTCCCGCAATTTCTGACGGACCGTTAGATTCTAGGCCCAGTCCGCCGCACGAGCACAAGCCCCGGGAGGCCAGATGTCATTGCCGGCCGCGTTCCACGACATCGCGAAACGCGTCAACAACTGGGGGCGCTGGGGTGCGGACGACGAGATCGGCACCCTGAACCTGATCACCGGCGAGGTGGTCAGGAACGCCGCCGCCACGGTGCGCAGCGGCCGGCGCGTGCCGCTCGCGCTCCCCCTCCGGCAGGACGGTGTGCAGACCGGCGTCATCCCGGGCCGGGTGAACCCGCTGCACACGATGGTCCAGATCAACCAGGAGCTCTTCGGGCCCGGGACGATCGCCACCAGCGACGACACCGTGACGATGGGGCTCCAGGCGGCCACCCACTGGGACGCCCTGACCCATGCCTCGCACTCGGGCCGCATCTACAACGGCCGCCCGGCCGACACGATCACGCCGCACGACCGCGCCCGCTTCAGCGGCATCGACAAGGCCACGCCCGTGGTCTCACGGGGCGTACTGCTGGACGTGGCACGGGCGAAGGGGCTGGACCGGCTGCCCGTCGACCACGCCGTCACGCCGGAGGACCTGGAGGAGGCCGCGGAGTACGGCCGGGTCACCGTCCGCGCCGGCGACATCGTCCTCGTACGGACGGGGCAGGTGCGGCTGTGCCTGGAGGGCGACCGGCACGGTTACGCGTTCCCTTCGCCCGGCCTGTCGGTGCGCACCCCCGAGTGGTTCCACGCCCGTGACGTCGCCGCCGTCGCGAACGACACCCTCACCTTCGAGATCTTCCCGCCGGAGATCGAGAACCTGTGGCTCGCGGTTCACGCGCTCGACCTCGTGGAGATGGGCATGATGCAGGGCCAGAACTGGAATCTGGAGGAACTGTCCACAGCCTGTGCACAAGAGCGTCGGTACACGTTCCTGCTGTCGGCGATGGCGGAGCCGTTCGTCGGCGGGACCGGCACGCCGGTCGCACCGGTGGCCGTACTCTGACGCCACTCCCGCACCCGGCGGCGGGGACCGGACGCCGCACACGCCGGTACGCGCGGGCGAGGGCTCCGCCCCGGCGCCCGCGGGCGGCGGTCAGGCTCCGCGCGCGGCGACCGGCGGGCCGGCCAGCCGTGCGGTGTCCGCCGGCAGGTCGCGGTCCACCTCGCACCAGATGGACTTGCCCGCGCCCTCCCGCTGCCAGCCCCAGCGGTCCGCGAGGCCGTCGACGAGCTCCAGGCCGCGTCCGCCGGTGTCCTCGCCCTGCGCGTGCCGCGGTCTCGGCGGGCAGGCACTGACGTCGGCGACCTCGACCCTGACCGTCCCCGCCTCCGCGGTGCCGGCGCCGAACAGCATCCGCAGCACGGCCGGACACCCGGTGTGCACCACGGCGTTGGTGACGAGCTCCGAGATCAGCAGGATCAACGTCTCCGCCAGCGGCTCGTCGTCTCCCATGCCGGACTTGAGGAGCCGCGACCGGGCCCATCTTCGGGCCCGCCCCACCTCCGAAGGGTCGGATCCGATCTCCAACTGCACCTGAAGCACCTGCACCGCTCACACCACCCGAACCGGCGGACACATAGCCTCGCGCCTCACAGCCATAACGGAATGTGATTCCCTTACAGCACAGCATGATTGACTGTCAGTCACCGCAACAAGCGCTTCGGGCATATTCCAGCGTGAAGGAGTACGCATGGTGCATACTGTGCGACCCGCGTCCCGGAGAGTCGAACACAAGGCCGCAGAACGCTTTCGCAACCCGGCCCGCCTACCGCCTGCCGACCGCCGGAGGGGCCCCCACCTGCGGCCCGACGACTGCGAGAGATCGCCCCGGACAATGCGCACCGACGGGCTCGGGACCGCCTGACCGGCGACACCGTGAGACCCCGTCATCGCAGCGACTCTCATCCCACGGAGAGTACCGGAGTGGCGCCCCGACTCCACCCAGTGACGAGTCCTCTGAAGGACACAACCCGATATCGACGCACGGTGACGCTTCAGAATGTGGAGGCCAAAGCCTGCGCCTGGATCTCCTCCGCCAAGGCCGTCGTCAGCCACATCCGGGCCCGCAGCAGGGCGCGTTTGAGGTGGAGGTGCACGTCCGACTCCCAGGTGAAGCCCATGCCGCCGAACACCTGGAGGCAGTCCTTGGCGCCGCGCACCGCCGCCTCGTCGGCGAGCAGTTTGGCGCCGGCGATCTCCGCCGGGTCCCCGCTGACGGCCGCCGCGTAGACGGCCGCCCGCGCGACCTCCGTGCGGACGAGCATCTCCGCGCACAGGTGCCCCACGGCCTGGAAGCCGCCGACCGGCTGCCCGAACTGCACCCGTCCCTTCGCATGGCGCACCGCCTCCTCGGTGCTGCGGGCGGCGCTGCCCAACTGCTCCGCGGCCGTGAGAAGCACGGCCGCCCCCGTCCCCGGACCGGGCGCCAGGGGCGCGCGGGGGTGTGGAAGGCGGTGCAGGGGTGTGAGCGGGTCCAGTGACCGCACGGCGACCGCTGCCGAGGCGTCCACCGCGCGCGGCACGCCGTCGGACGTGAACGCGACGACGGTGTCGGCGTTCTCGAAGTGCTGCACGAGGGAGGGGAGTTCGGACACGGAGGTGACGACCACCGTGCCGTCGGCCGCTCCCGGCACATGGCCCGCCGCCAGATGCGTCGCCACCAGCGGTCCCGGCAGCAGCACCCGGCCCGCCTCCTCGAAGACCAGCACCGCCTCCGGGAGGCCCGCACCGGCGCCGCCGGCGTCCTCCGGCATCCGGAGCGCGAAGAACCCCGCGTCGCCCAGTTCGCGCCAGAGCTTCCGGTCGAGCCTGCCCGCGCGGTCCACGGCGGCCCGCAGCGCCTCGCCCCCGAAGTGGCCGGCGAGCAGGTCCCGTACGCCGCGGCGCAGCGCCCGCTGGTCGTCGCTGAGCCGGAAGTCCATCAGCGCCCTTTCGGCAGGCCGAGTACGCGCTCGGCGAGGATGTTCCGCTGGATCTGGGAGGTGCCGGCGGCGATGGTGTACGAGAGGGACGAGAGCCGCTCCCGCGTCCAGGGCAGCGACAGGTCGAGCGCGCCTGGTCCGAGGACCTCCGCGGCGGCGTCGTACAGCTCCTGGCGGGCGTGGGAGTAGCGGAGCTTGAAGACGGAGCCGCCGGTTCCGGGCACGCCGCCGGTGGCGGCGGCCTCGCTGACGTTCCACTGCACGAGCCGCCACAGCGCCGTGAACTCGGCGTGCAGCCTGCCCAGTCTGCGGCGCAGCACCGGATCGTCCCAGCAGCCGTTCGCACGTGCCCGCGCGGCCACCTCGCCGAGGGTGCGGCGGCAGGCGACGACCTCGCCGGCGAAGGCGGTGCCGCGCTCGAAGGACAGCGTGACCATGGTGACGCGCCAGCCGTCGTTCTCCGCCCCGACGCGGTCGGCGGCGGGCACGCGGACCTCGTCGAGGAACACCTCGGCAAACTCGGCGGACCCGGCCAGTGTGCGCAGCGGCCGTACGGTGACGCCGGGCGCGTCCATCCGCATCGCGAGCCAGGTGATGCCGCGGTGCCGGGGTGCGCCGGGGTCGGTGCGTACGAGCAGTTCGCACCAGTCGGCCACTTCCGCGTGCGAGGTCCAGATCTTCTGACCGGTGACGACGTAGGCGTCGCCGTCGCGGACGGCCTTGGTGCGCAGGGAGGCGAGGTCGCTCCCCGCGTCCGGTTCGCTGAATCCCTGGCACCAGATCGCCTCGCCGCGCAGGACGGGTCCGAGCCAGCGTTCCCTCTGCTCGGGGGTGCCCTCCGCGGCGATGGTCGGCCCGGCGTGCAGCAGTCCGACGAAGTTGGCGCCGACGTAGGGCGCTCCGGCCTTCTCCGTCTCCTCGAGGAAGATCAGCCGGAGGGTCGGGGAGGCGTCCCAGTGCACGTTCCCGTAGCCCGCGTCGTACAGCCTCCGCTGCCAGGCGCAGTCGTAGGCCCGCCGCGCCGGCCAGTCGCCGGCCGGCGGCGGTGGAGGCAGCGTGGGCAGCGCGTCCGCCAGCCAGTCGCGCAGCCGGGCACGGAACTCCTCCTCCTCGGCGGTGTACGCCAGGTCCACTACGTGTCCAGGTCCAGGCCGAGCATGCGAATGGCATTGCCGCGCATCAGCTTGTACACGGTCTCGTCGTCCAGGTCCTTCACATGGTCGAGGGCGACCTGCTTGGTGTGCGGGAAGGTCGAGTCGACGTGCGGGTAGTCGGTCTCGAAGGTGGCGTTGTCACGGCCCACGGTGTCGAGGGAGGCGACGCCGTGCTTGTCGCGGAAGAAGCAGCAGAAGATCTGCCGGTAGTAGTACGTGGAGGGCGGTTCGGGGACCAGGTCCCGCACACCGCCCCAGGCCCGGTGCTCCTCCCAAACGTCGTCGGCGCGTTCCAGGGCGTACGGGATCCATCCCATCTGCCCCTCGCTGTAGGCGAGCTTGAGCCGCGGGAAGCGCACGAGGACGCCGCTGAAGAGGAAGTCGGTCATCGAGGCCATGGCGTTGTTGAAGGAGAGCGCGGCCTGCACGGCGGGCGGCGCGTCCGGAGAGGCGGCGGGCATCTGGGACGACGAGCCGATGTGCATGTTGACGACGGTGCCGGTGTCCTGGCAGACGGCGAAGAACGGGTCCCAGTAGCCCGAGTGGATCGACGGCAGCCCGAGGTGGGTGGGGATCTCGGAGAAGGTGACGGCGCGCACGCCGCGCGCCGCGTTCCTGCGGACCTCGGCGACGGCCAGGCCGATGTCCCACAGCGGGACGATGCACAGCGGGACGAGCCGGCCGCCGCTGTCGCCGCACCACTCCTCGACCATCCAGTCGTTGTAGGCGCGGACGCAGGCGAGCGCGACCTCCTTGTCGTGGGCCTCCGCGAAGGTCTGGCCGCAGAAGCGGGGGAAGGTCGGGAAGCAGAGCGACGCCTCGACGTGGTTGAGGTCCATGTCCTTGAGGCGCTCGGCGGGATCCCAGCAGCCGGGCCGCATCTCCGCCCGGGTGATGCCCTCGAGGGTCATCTCGTCGCGGTCGAAGCCGACGGCTGCGATGTTGCGCTTGTACGGGAACTTCAGGTCCTCGTAGATCCACCAGTCGGTGGGCGGTCCGTCCGGGTCCATCGTGATCCGGTACTTGCCGCCGACGTAGGCGAGCTCGCCGATCCCGGCGGTCAGCGGCTTGGGCCCGCGCTCGCGGTACTTGGCGGGGAGCCAGGTCTCGAAGAGGTGCGCCGGTTCGATGACATGGTCGTCGACGCTGACGATACGGGGCAGTTCCTGTTCCATCGGGACCTTCCTCCGCTCCTGACGGTACGTCAGTTCTGGCGCTCAGGCTAGCTCCGCACCCCTGGACCGACAAGGCGCGCGACCCTACGATCTGACGCACCGTCAGACCATTTCCGCGGAGGTGTCCGGGCATGGAAGAGACCGCTCACACACTGGGATCGGCCCGCACCCTCTGGGAACTCGTCGCACGCCGGGCCGCCCTCACCCCGCACCGCCCCGTCCTGCTCCAGGACGACCGCGCCCTCACCTTCGGCGAGCTCCGCGACCGCGCGGAGCGGACCGCCGCCGGGCTGTACGCGCGGGGCGTCCGCCCCGGCACCGTCGTCGCCTGGCAGCTGCCCACCCGGATCGAGACGGTGCTGCTGACCGTGGCGCTCGCCCGCCTCGGCGCGGTCCAGTCGCCCGTCATCCCCTTCTACCGGGACCGCGAGGTCGGCTTCGCGCTCCGCGAGTCACACGCCGCGTACTTCGCCGTGCCGGGCGAATGGCGCGGCTTCGACTTCACGGCCATGGCCCGGCGGGCCGGCGCCCGCGGCGTCTTCGAGGCGTACGCGTCCCTGCCCGACGGCGATCCGTCCCTACTGCCGGCACCGCCCGCCTCCGGCACGGACGTGCGCTGGATCTACTGGACCTCCGGCACCACCTCCGACCCCAAGGGCGTGCTGCACACCGACCGTTCGCTGATCGCGGGCGGTTCGTGCCTGGCGCACGCGCTGCGCCTGTCCGAGGACGACATCGGCTCGATCGCCTTCCCGTTCGCCCACATCGGCGGCCCGGACTACCTGGTGATGCTGCTGCTGTACGGGTTCCCCGCGGTGCTCTTCGAGAAGTTCGCGCTGCCCGACGCGCTCGACGAGTACCGCAGGCACGGCGTCACCGTCGCCGGCGGCTCCACGGCCTTCTACGCGATGTTCCTCGCCGAACAGCGCAAGCAGCCCGGCCGCAAGCTGATCCCCACCCTGCGGCTGCTCGCGGGCGGCGGCGCGCCCAAGCCGCCGGAGCTGCACCGCGCCGTCGTCCGCGAGATGGGCTGCGTGCTCACCCACGGCTACGGCATGACCGAGGTTCCGATGATCACCATGGGCTCGCCCGACGACAGCGAGGACGACCTCGTCCAAACCGAGGGCAGACCGCCCGCCGGCATGGAGATACGGATCGTCGACGGTGAGGTGAGGCTGCGCGGGGAGGCCGTCTGCCAGGGCTACCTCGACCCGGTCGCGACGGCGGCGGCCTTCGACGCCGACGGCTTCCTGATCACCGGCGACCTCGGCCTGCTCACCGACAGCGGCCACCTCGTGCTCACGGGGCGGGCCAAGGACGTCATCATCCGCAAGGGCGAGAACATCTCGGCCAAGGAGATCGAGGACCTGCTGCACGGCCACCCCGCGGTCGGCGACGTGGCCGTCGTCGGCCTGCCGGACGAGGAGCGCGGCGAGCGGGTGTGCGCGGTCGTGGAGCGGACGCCGGGCGTGGCGGATCCCGTACTGGAGGACATCACCGCCTTCCTCCGCGGCACGGGCCTCGCGCTCCACAAACTCCCGGAACAGCTCGAGGTGGTGGACGCCCTTCCTCGCAACGAGGCGTTGCGGAAGGTACTCAAGTACAAATTGCGCGAACAGTACGCATGACCACATTCCGGGCCCTGCCGGGTCCGGCCCGGCCGGGAGGGGGCCCGCTCGGAGGCGCATCCGGCCCGGCCGGCCGGGTCGGGTCAGGTCCGGGCCCTTCGCGGGGCGTCCGCCGGCGGGTCCGGAACTTGCCGGTCCTGTCGGGGCTCCGCCCCGAGCCCCGCGCCTCAAACGCCGGCGGGGCTCGAGTTGCCCGGCGATCGGGGCCACCGCGCAAAACGCGGTACGGGTCCGGGGCGCGGCCCCGGAAGGCCAGGCGGCGGGGCAGCCGCGCACGGATGACGCGGCCGCCCCCGGAACGTCAGTCGGGCTCGGGTGTGACGTAATACGCGGCGAACGCGGTCAGTACGTCATCCTCGGTGATCCGCCCGTCCCCGTCCGTGTCCAGCGCCGCCCCGGCCGCCGCCGCGACGCCCGCGTCGACGCCGAGCGCGCCGAGCACGCGTTCCACGGCCGCGGGCGTGACGCCGCGGCCGTCCTCGTCGGCGACCCTGATCACGGCGTGCACGAACGGGCGGGCGATCTCGCCGAAGCGTTTCGGGTTGTCGCGCAGTCTCTTGACCGCGCTCGTCACGAACTCCTGGCGGGTCACCCGCTGGTCGCCGTCCACGTCGGCGATCCCGGCCATACCCTGCCAGAACGCCTCCGCGCCGCTGTAGAGGTCCTGTCCCTTGTCGGACCGGGCCGTGACGGAGAACTCGGCGAGCAGCTTGGCCGCGGCCGAACTGAAGTCCTCGCGGTCGATATAGCCGTTGCCGTCCTGATCGAAAGCGGCGAAGCGGGAAGCGATCTTCCGCTCGTACTCTGCGCTGTCCATGCGGGGAGCGTAAAGCCCCGGAGGCGGAGGTGTGTACGCACCCGGGCAATTGCACGGCGGCAACGGCTCGGCAAAGCGCAGGTGACGGGAGTGCGACGGGGCGTACAGGGGCGCGCGCACGGGGCACGGGGCGCGCGTACGGGCTTACGGCCGACGGGAGTTCGTGAGCTTCGCCGCGGGCCCGGCCGGCGTCACGCGGTCAGCGGCTGCGCCCCGTCGTCCGTCGCCGAACCGGTGTCCGCGTAGACCTCGAAGAGCCGGCGCACACCCAAAGCCCCCAGCACCCGGTTGACGTGCGACCCGTCCTCCGCGCCGCGCGCCGGGAGGATCAGCCGCAGCCGGCCCCGGCACGAACGCATCAGCCGCCGCGCGGCGATCAGCACGCCGACGCCGCTGGAATCACAGAAGAACACCTCGGAGAGGTCCAGCACGACGTCGTGGTGACCGGCGGCGACGGCGTCGTGGACCCGCTGGCGCACGACCGGCGAGGACACGAGATCGAGCTCCCCGCGTACGTGCAGCACGGTCCACGCGCCCTGCCGGGACTCGGCCACCTTGAGCATCACCACGTTGGACCCCTCCTCAGGCCGGTCACAGAAGACCGGAAGCTGTCCTTCCACTGCCGCTGCCCCACCGTCCGTCGCTGAAACGCGACATTCGTCACGGAGTGCGTTTCCACTCGTCCCCCCGGGGGTTCTTCCCCGGACGCGGCCCTACCATCCCGGACGCCGGCAGGGGCGTACTTGACGCAAAGGCACGTGCGTATTTCGTCCGGCGCACTACATTCGAATGAGCAACAGTCACGAGGGCAGAGGCAGCAGGCACGGAGCGAGCGCAGAGCTTGGGGGCGGTATGGCGAAGGACGCACCACCGCGCTGGGACCGCAGGATGCAGCAGCGACTGGCCCGCGGCGAGGCCGCGGCGCTCGGTGAGCTGTACGACAAGTTCGCCGCGCTCGTGCACAGCCAGGCCCATCGCGTACTCGACGACGAGGAGGCCGCCGACCAGGTCACCCGCGAAGTCTTCGGGTACATATGGGAAAATCCGGACGCCTACGACCCCAAGCAGGGCTCCATGCGCTCCTGGGTGGCACGGCTCACCAACAGCCAGGCCGTGCACCGGCTGCGGCAGAGCGAGGCGGCGGCGCTCGCCGAGGGCGGCGGGGGCACGGCGGAGGAACTGGAGCAGAAGGTGCGCAGGGCCGCCGTCGCGGCCAGGGCCGACTACATCGTGACGTCCATGCCCGCCCCGCTGCGCGCCGCGCTGGAGCTGGCGTACTTCCAGCGCAGGGACTACCGCCAGACCGCCGCCGACCTCGGCGTCACGGAGGACGAGGCCCGTCGGCGGCTGAGGCTGGGCCTGCAACTGCTGGCGACGGCTCACACCCGCTCGCTCGAGGGCTCGTCACCGCCCGGGTACGGACGAGCGCTGTGAACGGCCCCCTGGACAGCGGTGGCGACGGGGAGGAGGTGCGGGGCGTGCCGCGCATACCGTCCCCGCGCGCCGCGGCGGACGACCTGCGTCCGGATGCGTACCGGCCGGCACCGCCCGTTTCTCCGGAGCCGGCTCCCGGCGGCGAACCCGCCGACGCCATGGACGGCCCCTGCCCGGCGGCCGGGTCCGGCACGACCGACAGTGCGGCGGGCAGCGGGTCGGACGGCGCGGTCGACGACTCGGGGAACCGCTCGGTGAACGGCGCGGCCACCGCCGGCGATCCGGCGGCCGGTGACACACCCGCCGCTCCCGAAACCCCCGCACCCGCCGCCCCCTCGCACGGCGTGCTGAAGTCCCTGCTCGGCGCCTGGGCCCTGTCCGCGTGCTCCGCGGAGGAGACCGCAGCCGTCGAGGAGCACCTCGGCGACTGCGCCCCGTGCGCGGAGGAGGCCCTGCGGCTGCGTGACGCGGTCGGGCTGCTGCACACCGACCGGGACCTCGACCTCGACCCGCTGCTGCGTTTCCGGGTGCTGGAGAACTGCCTGGGCCGCAGACCCGCCCGTATCCCCGTGCCCGCCTGGGCCGATCCGTACGACGCGGAGACCGCGAGGCTCGACGCGCTGCTCCGGGACATCGGGGACTCGGAGTGGCACGCGCCGGTGCGGCTCAAGTGGTTCGAGGGCGAACGCCGGATGAGCCGCCGCACGACGGTGGCCGGTGTCATCGGGCACCTGCTGACCGTCGACGGCATAGTGGCCGGCGCGATCGGGCTCGACGACCCGCTGGGGCCGCACGCACCGCTCCTGCCGACCGCGCGCACCGAGGCGTTCTGGGACGACAGGGAACTGCCGCCCACCGGCACGATCCGCGAACCGTGGCGCGACCAGAGCCACGACCTGATCCGCACCGTGTCGTTCGCCGGTCCCGCCGCCGCTGAAATGTCCGTCTCGTACGGCTCCTTCGCGCTTCCGCTCCGGGACGCGCTGCTCGACCGGGCCTTCGAGTGCTGGATCCACGCGGACGACATCGCCGACGCGGTGGACTACCCGTACGCACCGCCGAGCGGCGCCCACCTCAACCGGATGATCGACCTCGCGGCGCGGCTGCTGCCCGCCGCCCTCGCGGAGCGCAGGCGCGCGGGGCTGGCGGCGCCGCCGCAGCATCTGGTCGCGGCGGGCGCGCCCGGACGGTCGCTCCATCTGGAGGTCGAGGGCTCCGGCGGCGGCAGCTGGTACATCGCCCTGGACTCCCCTGCGGCGGTGGGCTCACCGGACAAGTCGGTCGCGCAAGTGGCCCTGGACGGCGTCGAGTTCTGCAAGCTGGTGGCCGGACACGTCTCCCCGGAGGAGGCGGCCGCGGGCCAGGACGGCGACCGCCAGGCCATCCGTGACGTGCTGTTCGCGGCGGCGGCTTTGAGCCGGCTCTAGGAGAGCCACTGCCGGATCGCCCCATGTCAGGGGCCGGTTCCCTGGTTCCGGGGCCGGCTCCTCCGTCGGCGCGGGGCGGGTTCGGGTGGTCCCGGACGAAAGAGCCTAGGCGCCGGGCGTCCGCTCCTTCGGCGGGCTGCCCGCCGGCCGGGCAGGGGCCCACGGCTGCGGCAGTTCCTTTCGGCGGCGCACCGGGGAGAGGAAGACGGGCAGGAAGGCGAGCGTGAGGCAGCCCGCGCCCACCCACATCGCGACGCGCAGACCCGCGAGTTCACCGATCAGGCCGGCCACGGCCGAGCCGACGGCGATCGCGCCGGTGAGCATGAAGCGGAAGGTGGCGTTCATCCGGCCGAGCAGCGGGTCCGGCGTGAGCCGTTGGCGCAGGCTCACACCGAGGACGTTGTCGACGCCGATCTTGAAGGTCACCAGCATCCATCCGGCCCCGGCGAGCCACAGCCAGGGGCCGCGGTCGATGAGCGGCACGAGCAGCGCGGTCGGCGCCATCACCAGTCCCGCGACGCCGAGGGTACGGCCGTGGCCGAAACGGCGGGCCACGGGGCGGGCACAGCGCGCGCCGAGGAGGATGCCGGCGCCGCCCGCCGCCCAGTAGAGGCCGAGCACCCCGGCGGACAGGCCGAGTTCGCGGGTGAACAGGACCGGCAGGAGCTTGTTGACGATCTGTGAACCGAGGTTGGTGAGGGACGCGGTGAGGGCGAGTGCGCGGAGCTCGGCGTTGCGCAGGACGTGCCGCAGTCCCTCCGCGATCTGCGCCGCCAGTCCCCCGCGCGACCCGGCGCGCCCGCCGTCCGCCCCCTGCGGCACGACGCCGTCCGTCTCCCTGCGGGTACGGCCCGCCGACGGCAGCGCGAGACGGACGGCCGAGGCCAGGTAGAGGACGCCGACGCCGATGACGGCCACCGGCGCCGTGAACATCTGCACGATCCCGCCGCCCGCGCCCCGGCCCGCCACATTGCCCGCGGCCTGGAGGCTCACCACGGCGGCGTTCGCCCGTACCAGGCTCTCGCGGCCCACCAGCCGGGGCAGGATGCTCTGCGAGCCGACGTCGAAGAAGACCGTGGCGCAGCCGTTCAGCAGGACGACCGCGTAGAGGTGTTCCAGGGTGAGAGCGTCCAGCGCCCAGGCGGAGGGGACCGAGGCGAACAGGGCGGCCCGCACCAGGTCCGCGGTGATCAGCACCCGGCGGTGGCGCATCCGGTCCACCCAGGCACCGGCCGGCAGGCCGATGAGGAGGAACGCGACCGTGCTCAGCGTCGCCAGCAGACCGACCTCGCCCGCGCTCGCGTCGAGCGCGGACACGGCGATCAGCGGGACGGCGACGTAGCCGATGTTGGTGCCGAGCTGGCTGAAGGCGGTGGCCGTGAAGAGTGTGCGGAAGTCACGGGAGCGCCAGGGACTGTCGCTGGTCATGGTCCGTACGCTGCCTCGGACTCCGCGTCGGGCTCCAATGATTTAGCCTCGGCCGAATGGTGCTGGAGAGCCGCCCGGAGGGCGGCACACTGGAGATCGGTTTCTCCGCCGAGGACGTGGCCCGCATACGCTTCGCCGTGTCCCCACTGTGGGAGGTCGTCGCGAGCCTGCGGGTGCTCAGGGACACCGGGCCGGGTGCGCACCGGCCGTGGGCGGAGCGGGTACGGCCCGCCCTCGCCGCCGCGAAGCTGGACCTCGCCCCGCTGTCCTCGCTCATCGGCCCGCCGCCGGCCGGCGTCCCCGGCTTCCTGGTGGCGCCGCCCACGACCCCGCAGCCCTCGCTCGACGTGGAGTTGGCGGCGCTGCGTTCCATGCCGCACGAACTGCTCCGTACGACGACGCCCGCCGCGAGGGAGGGGGTCGCCGCACTGCGCGCGGACCCGGATCGCGGTCTCGGGCGGCTCGCGGACGTGATCGCCGCCTACTGGGAGGTGGCCATGGCCCCGTACTGGCCGCGGATCCTCACCGTGGTCGAGGGCGACATCCTCTACCGCGCCAAACGCCTCGCCGAGGGCGGTGCCCGGCGTCTCTTCGACGACCTCGATCCGCGGGTCACCTGGGACTCGGGCACGTTGCAGGTGATGCACCGCTGTGTGCGCGGCGAACGGCGTCTGGACGGCCGCGGGCTGGTCCTGGTGCCTTCGGTCTTCGGCGGGCCGCGGATCTTCTCCGACGTGGACAGCCCGGACTGGCAGCCCACTCTGCGCTACCCGCCGCGGGGCACCGCCACCCTGTGGGAAGCGCGGGCGGAGCCGCTCTCGGACGCCCTGGCGGGTGTGCTGGGCCGCAGCAGGGCCCTGCTGCTGGCCGAGCTCGCGGCCCCGGCGTCGACCACCGACCTCGCCCGCCGTACCGGCCTGTCGGCGGGCGGTGTGTCGCAGCACCTCACGGCGATGCGCGCGGCCGGTCTGGTCAGCGCGCACCGTACGGGTCGCGTGGTGCTCTACGCCCGTACGAGCGTGGGCGAGGCGCTGGTGACCGGCTGAACCCGGGCGGTACGCGCGGTGCGTCCCGCCCCGGCCGACGGTGGTCCGTGCCGCGTCACTCGCCGCCGACGCTGATGTTCGGGTCGCCGTCGGGTCCGTGCGGCTTCAGCTCCACCTGGATGGTGTGCGTCGTGTCGCGCGCCGCGGAGCCGCCGCCGCCGGCCGTCAGCACCCCGATCCGCAGCTCGGCCCGCCCGCTGCCCTCCCGGCGCACCTGCACCGCGAACTCCAGGTGCACGCTCTCCACGCTGAACCGCAGATCGCGTCCCTCGCCCGCGCGTTGGGCCCGCTCGAGCTCGTCACGGACCTGCCCTATGACCTCAGCCAGCCCCACGACCGCCGTTTCGTCACGCTCAGCCATCGCGCCCCCCGTCTCCCGTAGTTATCGTGAGCAGTATGAGCGAGCCGATTCGCACATCCAACTCCCAGATACATGACGAGAGTTGGCGGGTACGTCTGCTCCGCGGACCGGATCGGGCGGGCCGGCCGCTCGGCGCCGGGGTGCTGCTCCCCGGCGGCCTGGTGCTCACCTGCGCCCATGTCGTCCTGATGCGCCCGGACTCCTCCGGCATCCGTACCCCGCTGGAGGAGGTCTACGTCGACGTACCCCACGCCCCGGCCGGAAACACCACGGAGCCCCTGCGGGCCCGGTTGCTCAGGGAGTACCTGGTCATGCCGACGGGCCAGTTCGGCGGGGACCTGGCGCTGCTCAAGCTGGACCAGGAACCGGCGGTCCCGCACGCCGTCCTGCACCGGCAGATCCCCGCACGCGGCGACATGGTGCATTTCACCGGATATCCGGAGGACCTGCCCGGCGGGGAGCACCTGGACGCCCGGCTGATGGGGCGGGGCGGTCCCGCGCCGACGCCGGAGTGGGTGCAGCTCGACGCGCTGAACGCGCCGTACGTGGTGCGGCGCGGCTACAGCGGATGCGCCGTCGTGCACAGCCGTTCGCGGCGGGTCATCGGCATCGTGGCGCACCAGTTCGGCACGCCGCAGGCGCGGGTGCGCCGGGACCACGCGTACATGATCCCGACCGAGACGGTGCTGAAGCACCTGCCGCTGGAACGGCTGGGGCTGACGGTCACGGGGAAGCCGGCCGTGTCGCACGACGTCGCGGTCGACCACGACAGGACCGCCTCCGGACGTGTCCCGGGACTGCACCGCCGGCTGACGCGCTGGCTCGACGGCGCCCCGGACACCGACCCGGTGGAGCCCGTGTTCGCCGGCGAGGGGGAGCACGACCTGCTGCACACGGTCAGATCGGTGCTCACCCTGGCCGACCGTGAGCAGAGCCCTCCGGACGCGCCGTCCGCCCACGGCAGCGCGACGGGCCCGGGGCAGGTCGCGGCTGAGCCGCAGGCGGGCAGCATCGACATCGCGGTCGACGCGACGAACCGCACCGTGGCGGAACTGGCCAGGGACGCGGCGGACCGTATCGGCCTCGACCCCCTCCCGGACGGCCCGCCGGCCGGTGCCGGCGACACGGACGGGGACCTGGTCGGACGGATCGCGGCCGAGAGCCCGCCGCTGATCGCCGCCTTCCTGTCCGTCGACCGGTCGGCCTCCACCGACGACGAGATGCTGCGGCTCCTCTCCGCGCTCCTCGCCCGCGGCCGGAGCCGGCTCCTGCTCGTCTTCAGCGACCCCCGCTCACCCCTCCTCGCCCGGGTGCGCGACGAACTCCTCGGCCCCGACTGGGCCGCCCGCCGCACCGAACGGCTCGGCACGCGGGTGAGCCGGCTCGCGGAGACGGAGCAGCGGCTGCGGCAGCTGTCCGGCCGGCGGCCCGCCGCCCTGGCCCCGCGACTGCGCCGGATGCTGGAACAGCTCGGCCCGGCGGGCCCGTTGAACGCTTCCCCGGAACAGCCGCACGCCCTGTTCCGCTGCGCCGTCGACATCGAGTCGGCGCTGCTCGACGCGGAGACGGCCGAGCAGGAGCTCACCGGTCCGGCGGGGCCCCGGGAGTTCGTCGTCGGGCCGCCCGGTGACGGACTGACCGACCTGCCGTCCGTCGCCGTGCGCGACCCGGACGCACTCGTCACCGAGCAGGCCGGGGACCGCCTCGCGGGCGGCGAGCGGCTGCACCAGCAGTACGAGGTGGTGGGGCCGATCGGGCAGGGCAGCCACGGCAAGGTGTATCTCGCCCGCGATCTGCTCCTGGAGAACCGTCCCGTCGCGCTCAAGGGCATCCTCGACCCCGGTGATCCGGCGGCCGTGCTCCAGGCCCACCAGGAGCGGCTGCGGCTCGTCAGCCTCAACCATCCCTCGGTCATCCGGGTGGTCAACTACGCGCGCCACGAGCCGACATCGGCCGAGTTCATCGTGATGGAGTTCGCCGACGGGGCGTCCCTGTCGTGGGTCGGCTCCCGCATCGCCCGCGGCGTCGAGCCGTTCGCCGGGCCACGGGTCCGCGAGTTCATCGTCGTGTACGGGCTGCTCGTGCTGGAGGCCTTCGACCACCTGCACCAGGAGGAGAAACTGGTCTACGGCGACCTGTCGCTCACCAACGTCCTGCACTGCGGCACCGGCATCAAACTCATCGACGTCGCGGGCGTACGCGAACCTCGAGCACCGGGACCCGTCAGCCACCGGCCGCCGGAGAGCGGACCCGGCGGCGGGATGACCACCGCGGGCGACCTGTACACCGTCGGCGCCGTCCTCGGTGAGCTGCTCGCCAAGGACCCGGCGCCGCCGTCCGACCTCGGCACCGAATCGCTCCGGCGCGCCCTCGCGCGTGCCACGGCCACCGACCCGAGGCGGCGCTACGCCTCCGCGCAGGAGATGGCCGTCCAGCTGCGGGGTGTGCTGCGCGAACTGCGGTCGCTGCGACTGGACGAGGAGACGTTCGAGCCGTCCCCGCTGTTCCACTCGGCCGCGATCGCGCTGGACGGCCGGCTGGGCAAGCCGCCGCCGCTGGAGCGCTGGCGGGCCGACGGCACGGCCGACCGGCTGGGCGCCCATGTGCCGGAGCCTGCGGAGGCCGCGGTGGCCCTGCCGGTGCCGAAGGCCGACGTGCGGGACCCCAACTGGAAGGAACTCCAGCGCACCTCCTACGACGACCCGGCCGGTCTGCTCCAGCTCAGCGACGAGTGGCTGCCGTCGCCGGAGCTGCATCTGCTGCGCTGCCGGCTCCATCTGGAGCTGGCCGGTGTCCGCCGGCACGGCCGTGACAAGGAACTGGTGACCGCCGCGGTGGAGCTGGAGAGGGCCGGGCGGCTGCTCGGCGACCGGGCCCGCTACGACTGGCGCCTGGACTGGCACCAGGGTCTGGCGCAGCTGGCCCACGGCCGCCTGCACCGGGCGCTGAACTGCTTCGACACCGTGTACGCGGCGATCCCCGGCGAGTACGCGCCCAAGCTCGCCCTCGGCTACTGCCACGAGAAGCTCGCCGACGAGTGGCGGACCGGCGAGCGGGCCTCCGCGCCCGAGGCACCGGCGGCGCGTGAGGCGCACGAGCAGCAGGCCATGCTGTTCTACGACGCGGTGTGGCGGCGCAACCACGCGCTCGGCGCCGCCGCGTTCGGGCTGGCCCGTATCCATCTCGCCCGGCACAGCCCCGACCGCGCGCTGGCCTCCCTCGACGGTGTGCCGCCCGACTCGCGGCACCGCACGGCCGCGCGGACGGCGATGGTGCGCATCCACGCCGGCACGCCCACGGTCGCCTCCGCGGTACGAGCCCACGCCGCCCTGCACCGGCTCGCGGGCCACGAGGGGCTCACCGACCGGCAGGCGCAGGAACGGCTCACCGCGGAGCTGCTGGAACAACTGCTGGAGCTGGTGCGGTCGCAGGGCGGCGGCGTGCTCGAGCAGGTGCGCGCCGCGCTGCCGGCGGCCGTCCCGCTCCCGCGGACCGAACGGGAACTGCGCGAGCAGTTGTCCGCGAGCTACCGCCAACTGGCGAAACAGGTACCGGACACGGACACCGCGGAGGGCGCCGCACTGGCGGAGGCGCTCCTCGACAACGCGTACAGCACCCGCCCGCTCGGTCTGCGCCATGCCCGCCACCACGACCGCGGCCCCTGGCTGCGCCGCCTGACCCTCGGGGGCCGTTCATGACCACGCGCCCGTACACCGGCCCGCCGGCGGACGCCGCCGGAGGGACGGCCGGCGGGAGTGACGTGCGGCCGTCCGCGCGGCGAAGGGTGGCCGCGCTGTGGCGGCGCCCCGTCACGGCGGTGCGCCGGCCGCCGGCGACGAAGCCCGCCCCGTGGATCAGGGCCTGGCGGATCCTCGGGCCCGGGCTGTGGGCGCGGGCCACCGGACGAGGACCCGGGGGGCGGCGGGCGACGGCCGCGTTCCTGCGGCGCCGGATGCTGGTGCTGCCCGCCCTGGCGCTCGTCGCGCTCGCGCTGTGCGCCGCCGCGTACAGCGACGTGCACGATCGCTCGGACCGGCTGCGCCACCGGTCGGTGCCGGCGCTGGAGGGACTCGCGCAGGCCCGCACGTCGCTGGTCCTGGCGCGGGAGCAGGCCGAGCTGCGGTTGCTGAGGACCGGGCATGCCGGCCGGGTCGAGCTCGGCGAGACGTACCGCTCCCGGCTGACGGAGGCGTCGCAGAGCCTGAACCGGGTCGCCCAGACCGGTGCCCTCGGCCGGGGACAGGAACAGGAGTTGCGGGTGGTGTCCGGGCTCGTCGTCGCCTACGGGGACAAGATCGCCTGGGCGGACCGCAACCGGTCCAGCGAACTGCTGCGCACGGCCGGTGTCGACTACGCGGCGGGACTGCTCGGCAGCTCGGGCACGAGTCCGGAGGAGCAGCAGGAACCGACCACCGTGCTGGACCGGATCGAGAAGATGGAGAGCCTGCTGCGGCAGGAGAGCGGCGACCTCGCCGCCTGGAGCCCCCTGACGCTGACAGCCGCCGGAGCGGCCGTGGTCACGACCGCGCTGTTCGGCTTCATGACGGTCGGCACGGCGGTGTTCCTGCGGGACCGGCTGCGGCTCGTCAGCCTCCAGCTGGCGGCGGGCGCGCTGCCGGTGCTGGTGACGCCGTTGCTGCTGGCGTTCGGCGGCGCCCAGGAGCACGACGCCCAGCACGATGTGCACGCGAAGGTCGCCGAACTGGCGGAGGTGGAAGCGGACGAGGCCGCCCCGCGGGCGATCGAGCGGGCGGCGGACGCCGCGTACGCGCGGATGAGCGTGGCGGACCCGGACGGCTGGTCGCTCACGGCGGGCATCACCGTGCCGGCCGCGGGACTCGGGGCCATCGCCTGCGGCGTCACGCTCCACCTCTACGGCAGGCCGTACCCGGCGGCCCGCACCCGACGGACGTCCACCGACGCGTGAGGAACCCATGAGGAGACGCAGGGGCCTGAGAACGCTGCTCGCGGGAGTTCTGCTCGCCGTGGCCACGGCCGGGTGCGGCGGCGGCCCGCCGGAGGAACGCACCCTGGTCGTGCTCGGCCCGTGGACCGACGGCGAGGAGAAGCCTTTCGTACAAGCGCTGAACAGCATCGGGCAGCAGACCGGGAACCGTTACGTCTACAAGGGCACCCGCTCGCTGCGCGAGACCCTCGTCGCCCAGCTCCAGGCCGGCGCGCCGCCGGACGTGGCGATCCTCAACAGCCCCGGTGAGCTGGCCGAGTACGCCAGGGCGGGCGATCTCCGTCCGCTGCCGGAACATGTCGCGGGGGCCGCCGTCACCCCGTGGGCGCCCACCGTCACGGTCCAGGACGCGGGCGGCCAGGCGCGGACCCGCGCCTACTGGGCTCCCATCCGGGTGGACCTCAAGTCGCTGGTGTGGAGCAGGAGGGAGGTGGCGGACTCCGCTCCCGTTTGGTGCGTGGGACTCGGCTCCGGCGCCACCTCCGGCTGGCCGGGCACCGACTGGATCGAGGACCTGATGCTTCAGCGCAGGGGCTCGGCGAAGTACGAGGAATGGGCCACGGGCAGGATGCCCTGGGAGGAGACCCGCGCGGTCTGGGAGGAGTGGGCACGGATGCTCACCGCGGACGGGCGCACCCCCGACGCCCGGTGGCTGCACGACTTCGCGGTGATCGGCGACCGCCGCCACGGACTCCTGAACCGCGGTGACTGCACCCATGAGCACCAGGGCTCCTTCATCCGCAGGCACTACGGCGACGACGTGCGGCCCCTGCCGACCGCCGACTACCTGGACAGGCTGACGGCCGCGGAGGAGGACGAGGAGGACGAGAACGCCTTCGAGGTGTCGGGCGACATGGCCGCGGTGTTCAGGAGCAGTGCGGCCGCCTGGGACCTGCTCGACCGGCTCACCTCCGAGGAGGCCCGTAAGAGCTGGGCGGCCGCGGCGCTGCCCGGTGAGCGGCCGTTCTTCCCGGGCGCCACGGCACTCGCCGCGGAGCCGTCGGCCACCAGGGACGTCCAGCGGTTGTTCCGCTCGGCGAGCCGGATCTGCTTCGACGCCTCCGACGCGATGCCGCCGACCTTGCGCGACGCGTTCTACCGGGCGGTGCTGGAGTTCGTCGTCCGCCCCCGGGACAAGGCGCTGCTGGACCGGCTGCTCATGCAGCTGGAGGCGGAACGTCAGCTCCAGAACGAGGAGAAGGCGTTCGTCCTGGACGACCTGTGCGGCACCCCGGTCCACGGGTAGGGCGCGGTCAGGGTCACCCGTCAGGCGAAGACGACGGTCCTGCGGCCGTTGAGCAGGATGCGGTGCTCGGCGTGCCACTTCACCGCGCGGGCCAGCGCCTGGCACTCCACGTCGCGGCCGACCGCGACCAGCTGTTCCGGGGTGACCTCGTGGCCGACGCGTTCGACTTCCTGCTCGATGATCGGGCCCTCGTCGAGGTCGGCCGTCACATAGTGGGCGGTCGCGCCGATGAGCTTCACACCACGGGCGTGCGCCTGGTGGTAGGGCTTGGCGCCCTTGAAGCTCGGCAGGAAGGAGTGGTGGATGTTGATGATCCGGCCGCTGAGCTGCTTGCAGAGGTCGTCGGAGAGCACCTGCATGTAGCGGGCGAGGACGACCAGCTCCACCTGCTCGGCGTGCACCAGGTCCAGGAGCTGCGCCTCGGCGGCCGCCTTGTTGTCCTTGGTGACCGGAATGTGGTGGAACGGGATGTCGTAGGAGGCGACGAGCTCGGCGAAGTCGGTGTGGTTGGAGACGACGGCCGCGATCTCGACGGGCAGGGCGCCGGTACGGGAACGGAACAGCAGGTCGTTCAGGCAGTGCCCGAATTTGCTGACCATCAGCACGATCCGCATCCGCTCGTCGGCGAGATGGATCTGCCAGTCCATCTGGAACGCGTCGCCGACGGCGGCGAAGCTGGCGCGCAGTTTGTCGACCGTCACCGGGGCCTCGGCGGAGAAGTGGACCCGCATGAAGAACAGACCAGTGTCCCGGTCACCGAACTGCTGGCTGTCCTCGATGTTGCAGCCGGTGATGAACAGGTAGCTCGAGACGGCGTGCACGATGCCCTGTTTGTCAGGACAGGAGAGCGTCAGGACGTACTGGTCGGTCATCCTTGTAGCCTGCCACATCCGGCCGTCCGGCCAGGACCGCGTCCGTCAGGCGGACCGCGTCATGATCCGCAGCACCTCGAGGGAACGCGGCGGGGTGTCGGGGTCCTCCCCGTCGCTGGTGGCCATCCGGACGTGCGCGTCCCGCGCCGCTCGCACGGCCTCCGGCCAGCCGTGGTGCTCCATGTACGCGGAGACCGGGGCGTCGGCGCCGACCTGGTGCATGATCCGCAGCACACGGAGCACGGCGACGTCGACGAGCGCGGCCTCGCCGGAGTCGCGGAAGATCGTCCCGACGTACTTCTCCGCGGACCAGTTGTCCAGCCAGGTGTCCTCGACCAGACGGTAGACGGCGTCGGTGACGTCGCCGTATCCCTCGCGCCCCGCCAGCCAGCACTCCTGATGGAAGACGGGGTCGGAAAGCATGTGCAGCGCCGAGCGCACGTTGCTGCGCCAGCGCCACCAGGGCATGTCGTTGAGCGGCATGCCGCCCATGGTGGAGGAGCGACGGCCGCGACGGGAAGGGTTGACCGAACCTTGCTGCACGCCTTCGATCGTACGTTCCCTTTCCGTCCGCCCGAACGCCCCCCTGCAATTCACCTGGACGTCACCCGCCGTTGAAACATGCTCACTGTGCCGTTACCTGGAAACGGAAGCGTGCACAGTCATGACCGGTAGGCGTCGTCCCTCCTCCCCTCGCCCGTCCAAAACCTTCTCAGTCCGTACCGCGTGTACGGCGGTGGTGGCGACCGGGGCGTCGCTCATCGCCGGCTGTGGCGTACTCCCTGGAGATCCGGGGGGCTCCAGGGAGCCCGTCACCGTCATGACCTTCGCCCCGGAAGACACCAGAGCAACCAATATGCCCGGCATGCCCGCCATGGCCAAGGCCTACGCCCGCTGGGCAGAGGCGCAGGGCGGCATCGACGGCCACGAGCTGCGGGTCATCACCTGCAACGAGCAGAACACCCCCCAGGGCGCGGCCACCTGCGCCCGGCGCGCCGTCAAGGAAGGCGCGGCCGCGGTGGTCGGCTCCTACAGCCAGTACGGCGACGCTTTCATGGCTCCCCTGGAGGCAGCGGGCATCCCCTTCATCGGCGGATTCGGCATCTCCGACGAGGAGTTCACCAGCTATCTGTCCTACCCCGTCAACGGCGGTCAGGCCGCCCTGCTCGCCGGGAACGGCCAGCAGCTCGCTGACGTCTGCCACAAGGTCGCGCTCGTACGGCCGGACAGCCTCGCCGGCGACGACCTGCCCGACCTCCTCAACGCGGGCCTGGCCCGCGGCAAGGCCCGGGAGTCGGCGGACATCCTCGCCGCCGACGACGCCACCGACTACTCCGACGACGCACGGCGGGCACGCAGGCAGGCGGCGGAACCGGACTGGACCACGACCGCGTCCGACGGCGACAGGCCGGGCTGTGTCACGGCCGCGCTCGGCGAACGCACGGAAACCTTCTTCGACTCCTACCGGCGGCTGCCCGAGGACGGACGGCAGGTCCGGATCTCGTCCGTGATGGGCAGCGTCGGCCAGCCCCTCATCGACCGCACCGGTGGACGCAACGGCCCTTACGAGGGCGCCTACATCACCGGCTGGTACCCCGACGCGAGCGACGCCCGCTGGGACCGGATGCGCGACGTGGTCCGGACCCACGCGTTCGGCGACAACAGGATCGACCCGGCCGACGCGGGCGTGCAGACCACGTGGATCGCGTACAACGTCCTCAACAAGGTCGTCCGCTCGATCGACAGCGACCAGATCACCCCCGGCAAGATCTCGCACGCCCTCGACCAGGGGGTGGAGGTGTCGACCGACGGCCTGACTCCGGCCCTGCGGTGGAGCTACGAGGACATGCTCGGCGCTTCCCGCTACCCGAGGATCGTCAACAGCAGTGTGACGTTCCAAGTGGTGCGCGACGGACGGCTGGTGACGCAGCGGAAGGACTTCGTGGACGTCGCCCGGACCCTGATGGACGCCTCGTAGGGCGACCAGGACCCCGCACCCGCCGTCCGGCGCCCCGGCCCGCTCCCCACGGGGAAGCAGGCCGGGGCCTCGTCGTCAGAGCTGGCTGCTGCGGCGCTCCGTCAGGCCGTACTTGCGGGCGATGGAGTTCCACAGCGGCGACGCCGCGTTCTTCGCCGCCGTGGCCTCTCCGCTCGCCGCGTTGGCCTGGGCCGTGCGGCTGGTCACCCGCGCCTTGCCGTCCTTGCAGCCCTTCTTGCCCTTGACCTGCTGCGCCCAGGCCGCGTAGTGGTCGTCGGCGGAGGCGGACGCCTGCCACGCCTTGACCAGCGAGGCGGTCAACTCGGCGTTGCGGGGCAGCTTGTCGACGGACAGGGTGCCCAGCCGTGTCACCAGGCTACGGCGCTGCTGCGCCGCGCCCTTCAGGTCGGCGGTGGCCTGGTCCAGGTTCTTGCAGACCTTGATGTTCTCCACGGAACGGATGACCGCGTCACGACTGTTGTTGCTGTCCGCGAGGAGCTTGTCGAGCTCCTTCGCCTGCGGCTCCGCGGGGTCGGCGGCCTGCGTGGTGGGGCTCGCCTCGCTGGGCGCCGGCACGTCGGCCGCGACGTTCTTGTCCGGGCCCGGGTCCTTCGGCTCGTCCCCGTCGCTGAACATCACGGCACCGACGCCGAGTCCGAGGACGGCGCACCCGACGACGAGCGCGGCGACCACCGGCGCCAGGGACCGGCGGCGCGGCTCCGGCTCCGGGTCGTAGTGCGGCTCGTACCGGGCCGCCGGCCGGCGGTCCTGCGGATGACCGTGACCGGGCGGTTCCTCGAAGCGGGGCATCTGCTGGGTGGCGTCCGCCGTCTGCGCACCCTGTCCCTCGGAGCGGAACAGGCTGTCGAACTCGGCGGGCGGCTGCCGGTCCCCGGGGGCGCCGGGGCGGATGCCGAACGGCTGCCCGGGGGGAGCGGGCGGCACGGCCCCGCCGGGCACCGGAGCGATGTACTGGGTGGCGTCGGAGTCGGAGACCTGGCCGGCCCCCTCCGGCGCACCGCCCTGCGCGGCGCCGGACGCCAGGGGGCCCGTGCCGAGGAACGTGGTCGACTCCGCGGGCATCTCCGGCGGCAGCGCACCGGGCGCGACGGGCGCGATGTACTGCGTGGCGTCGGCGTCGCCCCCGGCGGTGTGCGGCGCGGCCTGAGGGAAGCCGCTCGGCGCGTTCGGGCCGGCGGCCTGCGGGGAGCCGCTCTGCGAGTACGGGTCGTGCGGTGCAGGGGCCTGCGGGCCCTGAGCGGGCTGGAAGGGCTGCGCCCCCGCGCCCGGCCCGCCGAACCCGGCACGGCCGGCGTCCTGAGGGGCTTCCGGGTACCGCCCGTAGGCGTCCGGGCCCTGAGGGGCGGAGGACTGCGCCGCCGGGGCGTCCTGCGGCGGGAGCGGCTGCCGGTGCACACCCGGCTGCGGTACCGCCGGCACCTGCGCGCCGTACGACGGCTGCCCCTGGTGCCCGCCCCCCGCCGGGTAGTGGCCCTGCCCGGCGGGCGCGGGGCCCGCCGGCGGGGCGGCGTGGGCGCCCTGCCCGTGATGCGCGTCCGCCTGCTGCGGCGGCGTACCGGGAGCCCCGTAGCCGGCCTGCTGAGCGGGACCGCCGGGGTGGTTCTGCGGAGCGGCCTGCGCGGGGGCAGCCGGGTAGCCCTGGGGGCCGGCCTGCCCGGGGGCCGCCGGGTAGCCCTGGGGGCCGGCCTGCGCCGGGCCGCCGGGGTGGCCGTAACCGCCCGGCTGCGGCGGGGCGGCCGGGTAGCCGTAGCCGCCGGGCTGCGCGGGGGCCGGGTAGCCGTACCCCTGAGGCGCGCCGCCGCCGGGGGGCGGCGGGCCCGGGTATCCGTACGCGGCGCCGGGCGCGGGAGCCGACTGCTGCGGGCCCCACGGCTCCCCCCACGGCTGCCCACCCGCCGGAGCCGTCTGTGCGCCTGCCGCGCCCGGTATGAGGGGCTCACTGCCGTCGGCGGGCAGCACGACGCCTTCGTGCGCGGGCCGCGCGGCGGGTAGCCGCTGCTCGTCACCCTGTCCGCTGTGCGTCACCGGGACTCCTACGTGTGGACCTACTGCGATCGTCGGCTCACGCTACCGGGTGCCCGGAGTGGTCCGCACACACGTGCCGGAGCGGTAACAAGATGCGGACACAACTCGCCTTCCGTTCCTGGGAGAAAGCCCTTGTGCACCACCCGCCACTTGCGCCTCTCGCGCCCCGCTCGACGTCAGGCCGCGGCGCGCAGTTCCAGCCGGGTGGCGAACTCCCGTACCGACGGCTCCTCCGCGTACGGCTCCAGCCGCAACTGAAGGTCGTCGAGATACTCCGCGCCCCTGCTCGAGCGCAGCGTGTCCAGCAGCTCCACCGCCCGCGTGCCCGTATAGCAGGCCTGTTCCACCTCGCGCTGCTGCACCTGCGCGGAGGCCAGCAGGACCAGGCCGATCGCCCGTCGGCGGGCCCGCGACTCCGGGTGGCCCGCCAGCGCCTGCGACGCGTAGCGCGCCGCGCTCTGCGCCTCACCGAGGTCGCGGTGGCAGTGCGCCAGTTCGTCCGCCAGATACGCGCCGTCGAAGTGGGTGATCCAGTCCGGGTCGTCGCCGCTCTCCGGCTCGGCCCGCTCCAGCGCGGCGAGCGCCCGGCCGGCCGCCTCGTGGCAGGTGCGGGCGTCGCCGAGGAGGGCGTGCCCGCGCGCCTCCGCCGCGTGGAACATGGCCTGCACCCGCGGGGTGACCCGCCCCCGCGCCCCTTCCTGCGCCGCGCGGGCGAGCTGGGCGATCTCGCGCGGGTTGCCGAGCTCAGCCGCCAGGTGGCTCATCGAGGCGGCCAGCACATAGCCGCCGTACGCCCGGTCACCGGCGGCCTGCGCCAGGCGCAGCGCCTGGATGTAGTACCGCTGGGCGAGCCCCGGCTGACCGGTGTCCACGGCCATGTAGCCGGCGAGCTCCGTCAGCCGCGCCGCGGCGGCGAACAGCTCCCGGCCGACCGCCTCCCGGTACGAACCGGACAGCATCCCGGAGACCACGCTGTTCAGGTAGTGCACGACGACCGGCCGCACATGGCCGCTGCCGAAGCGGTGGTCCATCTCCGTCAGCGCGGCGGTCATCGCCCGGACCGCGTCGACGTCGGGCGGGCCGACCCGCGCCCCGGCGGTGCGGGCCACCTGGGTGTCCGCTCCCGTGATCAGCCAGTCGCGGCTCGGCTCCACGAGAGCGGACGCGGCGACCGCGGAGCCCGACAGGAAGTCCCGGCGGCCCACGTCGCTCCGCCACAGCTCGCAGACCTGCTCGATCGCCCCGACGACCGTCGGCGCGAACTGGAGGCCGACACCGGTGGCGAGGTTCTTGCCGTTCGCCATGCCGATCTCGTCGATCGTGACCGTGCGCCCGAGCTTGCGGCCGATCGCCTCCGCGATGATGCCCGGCGCCCGGCCGCGCGGCTGCTGGCCGCGCAGCCATCGGGCGACGGACGTCTTGTCGTAGCGCAGGTCGAGGCCGCGCTCGGCGCCGACCATGTTGACGCGCCGGGCCAGCCCGGCGTTCGAGCATCCGGCTTCCTGGATGAGCGCCTGAAGCCGTTCGTTCGGCTGGCGGACGACGAGAGGCCTGGCTGCCATGAACTACCCCCTGATGTTGATCAATGAGTTGATCAATGCCCGGCTGATATACGGAGAATGCAGGGTTGGTCGGGTTGGTTCGCTTTTGCCGTGGCGCGGCCCGGTCACGGCCGCTGACGTGCGCGCCCCGCACTCCTACCCGCCCGTACGGCCCCCGGCCCGTGCGCGCCCCCGGTCGTGCACCCGTGCGCCCCACGTGCAGGATCGATGCTCCATCGCCCACCGCATCACGCCCCGTAACCCGTCGTTGCGGCGGTAGTTGAGTGTGTCGTGGAAGAGACCATGGCAGTCACGGAAGCCGCCCGGATCCCCCAGCAGCGAGGCGAGCAACTGCTGGACAGCGCTGTGCGGTACGCGGAAGAGAGGCACTGGGACGTGTTCCCCGGCACCTGGCTGGAGGCCGTCGAAGGGGGGCAGCGCTGCTCGTGCGGCGACCTGCGCTGCCCCCTCCCCGGCGCGCACGCCGGCCGCCCGGACTGGGCGAACCAGGCGACGGGCAGCGCCACCGCCGCGCGCCGGATGTGGACCAAGCAACCGACGGCCTCGATCCTGCTGCCCACCGGCCGCACCTTCGACGCCATCGAGGTCTCCGATTCGGCCGGCTTCCTGGCGCTCGCGCGCATGGAGCGGATGGATCTGCCCCTCGGCCCCGTGACGTGCACTCCCGACCGCCGGATGATGTTCTTCGTCCTGCCCGGCGCGGCGCTCAAGGCCCCCGAGCTGATCAGGAACCTGGGCTGGCTCCCGAGCTCCCTCGACCTGGTCACCCGTGGCGAGGGCCACTACGTCGCCGCCCCGCCCACCCGGATCGGCGGGCACGGCGCCGTGCAGTGGGCGCGCCGCCCCACCCCGGCCAACCGCTGGCTCCCGGACGCCGAGGAGCTCATCAGCCCGCTCGCTTACGCGTGCGGCAGGGAAGCGGCGTCGGGGCGGGTGCGCCAGGGATAGCGGCAGCGCCGAGCGGATGCCCGGGAGGAGGCGGGTGGGACGGGGACAGGTCGGCCGCCCCGCACCCGGGCGTCCGTAGGGTGGACCCGTACACCTGTGCCGCAAGGCACGTACGGGGACTCCGAAAGGCGCGGAACACATGCCGGACCAGGCAGTTGAGGAGGCGGGCGGGGTGCGGACGGCACCGCCCGCAGTGCAAGTCGAAGGTCTGTGGAAGCGGTTCGGCGAGCAGATCGCCGTCGCGGGGATCGATCTGACCCTGCCGGCCGGCAGCTTCATCGGCCTGGTCGGACCGAACGGCGCGGGCAAGACCACGACCCTGTCGATGGTCACCGGCCTGCTCCGCCCGGACCAGGGCCGGGTCCAGGTCGCGGGACACGACGTATGGCGCGACCCGGTCGAGGTCAAGTCGCGCATCGGCGTCCTGCCGGAGGGCCTGCGGCTGTTCGAGCGGCTGTCCGGCCGCGAACTGCTCGCCTACAACGGCCGGTTGCGCGGCCTGCCCGGCGACGAGGTCGACAAGCGCGCCGGTCAGCTGCTGGACGTGCTGGACCTTGCGGGCGCGCAGCACAAACTGGTCGTCGACTACTCGACCGGCATGCGCAAGAAGATCGGCCTGGCGGCGGCACTGCTGCACAACCCGGAAGTCCTGTTCCTCGACGAGCCGTTCGAGGGCGTCGACCCGGTGTCCGCGCAGACGATCCGCGGGGTCCTCGAGCGGTACACCGCCTCCGGCGCGACCGTCGTCTTCTCCAGCCATGTGATGGAGCTGGTCGAGTCGCTGTGCGACTGGGTGGCGGTCATGGCGGCCGGCACGATCCGCGCACAGGGCCCGCTGGCCGAGGTCCGCGGCGACGCCCAGTCGCTCCAGGCCGCGTTCCTCGAACTGGTCGGCGCGCAGGGCAGGGACAACGGGGAGTCGCTGGACTGGCTCGGCGGCGGTGCGCGTTGAGTACGGCGTCCCTGACCTCCGTCTTCGTACGTCTGAAGCTGTCGCTGCTGCGCAACGGGCTGCGCCAGTCGTCGGGCCGCAGGACCGCGTTCGTCATCTCGATGGTGTTCGTACTGCTGCTCGCCGCCGTCCAGCTGCTGGGCCTGATCATGCTGCGCGGCAACGAGCACGCCATGTCGCTCGTCGTCCTCCTGACCGGGCTGCTGGCGCTCGGCTGGGCGGTGCTGCCGCTGTTCTTCCCGAGCGGCGACGAGACCCTGGACCCGACGCGCCTGGTGATGCTGCCGCTCCGGCCGGGGCCGCTGGTGACCGCGCTGCTCGTCGCGTCCCTGATGGGCATCGGCCCGCTGTTCACGCTCTGCATGGTCGTGGGTTCGGCGTTCGCGCTGTCCCACGGCGTCGTCGCGGCGCTGGTGTCCCTCGTCGCCGTCCCGCTCGCCCTGCTGGTGTGCCTGGCCCTCGCCCGCACGGTCGCGGCGGCGAACATCCGGCTGCTCACCTCCCGCAAGGGCCGCGACCTGGCGGTGCTCAGCGGACTCTTGATCGCCGTGGGCATCCAGTTCGTGAACTTCGGCGCCCAGCGCCTCGGCGACGCGGGCGGCCTTGCGGCACTGGACCCGGCGGCGGCGATCGTACGGTGGGTGCCGCCGGCGTCCGCGATCGGCGCGGTGGACTCGGCGAGCGACGGCGCGTACGGCCGGGCCCTGGCCCAGCTCGCCCTCTCCGCGGTGGCGCTCGTCCTGCTGCTGCGCGCCTGGCGGCACAGCCTGACGAAGCTGATGACCGCCCCGGACGGGTCCACGCTGGCCGCGGCGTCCGAGCCGACCCGCAAGGGCACCGCGTCGGGTCAGCACCGGCTGCTGCCGGAGGGCCGCACGGGCACGGTGATGCAGCGCAGCCTCAAGTACATCTGGCGCGACCCGAAGACCAAGGGCGCCTGGGTGTCATCGCTGGCCATCGGGCTGATCGTGCCCATATTCAACGCCCTCCAGGGCACCGGCTCGATCTACTTCGCGTGCTTCGCCGCCTGGATGCTCGGCATGATGATGTACAACCAGTTCGGCCAGGACACCTCGGCCTTCTGGATGGTGGCGCTGACGATCTCCTCCACGCGTGACGCGTACGAGGAACTGCGCGCCCGGACCCTGGCGCTGCTCGTCATCACCCTCCCGTACACCGTTCTCGTCGTGGTACTCACGGCGGCGGCGCTCGGTCAGTGGCACGACCTGCCGGAGGCGCTCGGCCTGTCCTTCGCCCTGCTCGGCGCGATGCTGGCGACGGGCGCGGTGGCCTCGGCCCGTTTCCCTTACTCGATCCCGCAGGACAGCGCCTACAAGAACGTGGCCCCGGGGCAGGGCGGGCTGGCGTGGCTCTCCATCTTCGGCGGCGTGGTCATGGCGGCGCTGCTCTGCGCACCGGTGATCGTCCTCACGATCATGCTGAACGCCTCCGCCGGCTCCGGCAGCGAGACCCAGTGGACGGTGCTGCCGGTCGGCGCCGTGTACGGGGCGTTGCTCACCTGGGCGGGCGTGCGGCTCGCGGCACCGCAGACGGCGAGGCGCCTGCCGGAGATCCTCACGGCGGTCAGCAAGGGCTGACACCCCCGACCCCGGCCGGCTCACGCCGCCTGCCGCCGCAACACTGAACGGCCGCCGTCCGCCCCCTGGCAGGGGCGGGACGGCGGCCGTCGGGCTGTACGGGGAGCCGCGCTGCTCAGGTTCGCTGACCAGGACCTTGAGCAAGACATGAGCCGGGCCGGTGCCGGGAACCCGGTCGGGTGGCCATGACGTAGCGTCATGGTCATGTCGACGCCGCAGAATCCGTACGGGCAGCAGCCGAATCCATACGGCGGGCCGCCGCAGCCGCAGCCGCCGTACCCGGGACACGCGGCACCGCCCGTGCCCCCGCAGGCCGGGTACGGCGGGCAGCCGTACCCGCCCGCGGGCGGGTGGGGCGCCCCCTCGCCCTACCCGTACGCCCCGCCGGTCCAGCCGCCGAAGAAGGACCACACCGCCAGGAACGTGGTCATCGTGATGGCGTCGGTCATCGGGCTCCTCGCCTTCGGCTGGTTCGCGTCCAATGTCCTCCGGCCGGCCGGAGGGGGCGGCGGAGGCGGCGGGGGCGGCGGCACCGCGTACCCGGCTGCCGAGTACGGGCTGACCGCACCGCAGACCCTGCTCGACGGGAAGTACGAGCTCGCCGACGACCAGTCCGCCCAGCGGCAGAAGGAGCTCGAGTCGTCACCGGTCGACGAGACCGACATCCGCGACCCCCAGGCCACGGTGGCCCAGTACACGTCCGCGTCGGAGGGCGGGGTCCTGGTGCTGTCCGGTATGCACGGCCGCATCAAGAACCCCGACACGGCCCGGGAGAAGATGCTCGACGGCGCGGCCACCGCGGACGGCGCCACGCTCGCCGTGCCGGCGACGGACGTCACCCCGGCCGGCTCCCACGTCACCATCACCTGCCAGGTCGTGACGATGGCACAGGACGGCGGCGGCACCAGCTCGTTGCCCATCTGCGCCTGGGCCGACGACAACACCAGCGCGTCGGTGACGGTGGTCACGGGCGCCACGGCGGCGAAGTCCCCGCAGGACATCGACCTCGACGCGGCGGCCGAGACGACGGCTCAGGTCCGCGAGCAGACCCGCAAGCCGCTCAGCTGACGTCACGCCGGGGCGCGCCGCACCGGCAGGTCCTCCCCGCAGAAGACGCACACGAAGTGGTCCTCCCGCACGATGTTGAACTCCGCGCAGCCCGCGCAGCGGCGGAAGACGATCTCCTGCGTGAACCGCGCGGGCCGCGGGATCCCGGCCCGGTCGAGGGCGGCGGCGACGGACGGCCAGCAGTCGGGGTCGGGGCAGTAGCCGGTGGACTGGTTGCTGACCTCGACCACCTCCCAGCCGTCGCCGTCCCGCCCGAAGGCGACCTCCCCGGCCGCACGGACAGCGGCCCGCCCGGCACAGGCGACATGCTCACCGCGCCGGGCGGCCGGCCGAAGGAAACCCTCATCGTCGACGACGTACGTGAACGGTTCCGCCCACTCCGCCGGCTCCCGGGCCCCCGCCCACTCCCGGAAGTCGTCGCTGCTGCGGATGACCCGCCCCTCCGGGGCGTCCCCGGCGGCATGCCAGATCGCGCGCGGGCCCACGTACCCGAAGCGGCGCGGGCCGTCCGTGGAGAGGATCGTGCGTTCGCGGATCCGGTCCGCGCCCGCGCCGTTGAGGCGCACCTTCGCGCTGTGCGGCGGATCCACCCGGTCCACCGGCCGGCCGTACTGGTCCATCGACTCGAGGACCAGGCGCCCGCCCTCGTACGCCTGCCCGGCCCGGGCGACGCCGGCCACACAGCGCACGACGCACACCGCGCCCCGTGCGTCCACGGACAGGATGTCGGCGATCTGGAGCTCCGCCGGACCGGGAGGGAGGGGCGACGCGGCGGGCGGGCCGAGGGCTGTCACTGTGTCAGGACCCCGTCCAGGAACGGCTCGATCGCGGTCCGCCAGCCGGACGGGCAGTCGTAGTGGACCAGGTGGCCCGCGTCGGACACCTCGCCGTACTGGCCGCGGGGCAGTACGCGGACCATCTCCTGGGCCTCCGCGCGGCCCAGTTCGCCGTCGAGGCCGCGGACCACCAGGGTGGGGCAGCGGACCTGGGCCAGCTCCTCCCAGTGGGCGTCGTGGACCCACGTCTCCCGTGACGTGAGCATCTGCCGGCGGGAGAACACCGGGCGCCAGCCGTCGGCCCGCTCCGCCATGACCTCGGCGAAGAACTCGCCGCGGGCCGGGTTCGGCCGCTCGACGCGTGGATCGTCCTCGCCGAACCACTTGCGGACGTCGGCCAGGGTCGCGAACGGGACGGGCCAGGAGCGGAACCACACCTCCCACTCCCGCTGGGACGCGGCGCCGAGCGCGGAGGCCCGCATGTCGCAGATGATCAGGGCCTGGACCAGGTCGGGCCGCTTGGCCGCGAGCTGCCAGGCGGTGAGGGCGCCCATCGCGTGACCGATCAGGGTCACGGGCGCGAGGCCGAGTTGTTCGATCGCGGCCTCGGCGTCCGCCACATACGCTTCGCGGGTGAACGGCCCTTCCGCGGGTTTGTCGCTGCGGCCGTGCCCCCGCTGGTCGAGCGCCACCGCGCGGTGCCGCTCGGTGAGCCACCGGGCCGTCGAGGCCCAGTGCGATGCCCGGCCCATCAGGCCGTGGAGCAATAAGACCCCCGGGGCGGGGTCCCCTTCCGCGCGGCCCTTCGGCGGGTCCGCGAACTCCCAGGCAGCCAGGCGTACGCCACCTGCTCCGGTCACGTCGATGCGCCGCACCATCGGCCCTGGCACCCCCTTCTCTCCCCCGAGTAGGACTGGCTCGTGTGAGCCCCGTGTCGAACTCCGTCAGACTATCGAACCTGTATTCGAAAACGCGGTTCTGCCACGCAACACCGCTCGTTCGAGTGACCACATGCCGGGATTGACTCGCGCTGCCGAGGGGAGATCTTCTGCGGGAGGCGGACCGCTCGGGGAAAAACGGTCCGTGGGGACTGACCCTGGGAGCTCGGGGCTCCGGGTCAGCACAGGGGAGGACAGGTCCCGGCGCCCTCGGGCGCCGGGACCCCTTCCTGTCAGCGGGTCCCCGCAGAAGCGGCAGCACAAGGAGGCACCCGCAAGTTCGCGCGGGCATCCGCGCCGGTTCCCGCGCGGGGCGTACGACGGGCGCATTTCCGGTTCCCTCCCCTGCCCTCGGTGGGGGTCCCCACCCCCCGGCCGTGGTCATATGCCTCAGCCTCAGGGTGGCACGCGATTGCCCCGGCCGCTGCCATTCCGGACGGAAAACGGTTTCATCCATGTGAAAAAACGGACCGGCCCCGCTCCCTCCGGTGAGGGGGACGAGACCGGCCCGGACGCAAAGCAGCGCGGACAAGCAGCGCATCAGCACGACAGCGCAGGCGTCGATGCTCAAGAGCCGCTCCCACCTCCAGGGCGTCGGCGTCTCATGACGTCAGCGCCCCGAGACGCTTCGGTCTCACGGCGTCGGCATCTCACGGCGTCGGCGCCTCAAAAACGTCAGGGTCTCAAGACGTCGGCGCCGCAAGACGTCGGCGGCTCAGCGCTTCGCGACGAACACGTGGGAAGCCACCTCCGCGTCCAGCTCCGCCGCCTCACCGCTGCTGCCGACGAGCACACCGCCCGCCGACTCCGTCACGCTCACCACGGAACCGGGCTGCACGCCCGCGCGCCGCAGCGTGTACATCAGCTGGGCGTCGGTCTGGATCGGCTCGCCGATCCGCCGCACGACGACCGTCTTGCCGTCCGGACCCGGGTCCAGCTCGGCCAGAGAGACCATGCTGTCGTCCAGGAACGGGTCGGCCTCGGCCTTCTCCCCCAGCTCCTCCAGGCCCGGGATCGGGTTCCCGTACGGAGACTCCGTCGGGTGACGCAGCAGCTCCAGCACCCGCCGCTCCACCGCCTCGCTCATCACGTGCTCCCAGCGGCAGGCCTCCGCGTGGACCTGCTCCCACTCCAGCCCGATCACGTCGACGAGCAGACACTCGGCGAGCCGGTGCTTGCGCATCACGCGTGTGGCCAGCTGCCGGCCCTCGCCGGTCAGTTCCAGATGCCGGTCGCCGGCCACCGTCACCAGTCCGTCGCGCTCCATGCGCGCCACGGTCTGGCTGACCGTCGGACCGCTCTGGTCGAGCCGCTCCGCGATCCGGGCCCGCATGGGCACCACACCTTCCTCCTCGAGCTCGAGGATGGTGCGGAGATACATCTCCGTCGTGTCGATCAGTCCGGACATACGTGCCCCTCGATGCTGTGACTTGAAATCAGTCGTTCGCTGGCCCCAGGTCAATTCTTGCGCATCGCGCCGACAACCGTGCCCGGCTCCGCCAGGGCCGTATTGACAGGGCAATGGTCCAGACCGCAACGTGATCCGCGACACGGGTACCACCGGTATTCCCCCCACCCTGCGGAAAGGGCTCGGCGATGAGCGAGAGCAAGCTGGCCGGTCAGTTCTTCGACGCCGCGATCGGTCTGCTGCAGCACGTGCGGGACGAGGAGTCCCGGAACATCGCGGCCGCCGGCGCGGCCGTCGCAGACACCGTGGAAGCGGGCGGACGGCTCTTCGCGTTCGGTGCCGGGCACTCCTCGCTCGCCGCACAGGACGTCGTCTACCGGGCCGGCGGTCTCGCCGTGATGAACCTGCTCGCCGTCCCCGGCGTCGTCGGCGTCGACGTCATGCCCGCCACGCTCGGCTCAGCCCTCGAGCGCGTCGACGGGCTCGCGGGCGCGGTGCTCGACTCCAGCCCCGCGCGGGCCGGCGATCTGCTCGTGATCATCTCCCTCTCGGGCCGCAACGCGCTGCCCGTCGAGATGGCCATGAACGCCCGCGCCCTCGGCCTCACGGTCATCGGTGTGACCTCCGTCTCCTACGCCACGGAGACGAAGTCCCGCCACGCGTCCGGCACGTTCCTCAAGGACCACTGCGACATCGTGCTCGACTCCCACATCGCCGTCGGCGACGCGGAGCTGACCCACCCGGGCATCGAGGCGCCATTCGCCCCCGCATCTACCGTCGTGACCAGCGCGCTCATGCAGGCGACGATGGCCGCCGCAGCGGAGCAGCTCGCCGATCGGGGCATCGAGCCGCCGCTGCTGCGCTCGGGCAACGTCGACGGCGGGCACGAGTGGAACGGCCGCGTGATGGCCGAGTACCGGGACCGCATCTTCTTCCGGCACTGAGGCGAACGGCCCGGGCAGCCGGCCGCCGTGCCGGCGCCCTCAGTCGCCCGTCGACTGCGCCAGGTCGAGTGCCGAGGCCGTGAGCACCGCGACGCTCTCCGCGTACACGGCGTCCGGGCGCTCGAACGCAGGACGGGCCGCGCCGCGCAGGAAGGTCAGCACGCCGACCGTCCGCCCGCGGCTGCGCAGCACCGTGCACAGGGCGTGCGCCGCGTCCTCGGGCCACTGCCGGCGCTCCGCCCACTCCCCGGGCGTGCCCTCCGCGCCCGCGCTCGCCCGCACCGAGCCGAGCCGCTCCACGGCTTGGAGCGCCGGGTGCCCGGGCGCGTACCGCACCGGAAGCCCGCCGCCCGACACTCCCGCGGCGGGGCCGGGCGCGCCGGCCGGTGACGCGACGGCCCGCACCAGACGTTCCCCGCCGCCCTCAGTACCGTCGCCGTCCGCGCCGCCGCCCTCGGCCACGTCGAGCAGGGCGTGGTCGGCGAAACCCGCCAGCGCGAAGTCGAGATACGCGGTCGCCGCCTCCAGCGGGTCCTCGCACTCGGAGGCCGCACGCCCCGCCCGGTGCAGCTGACTCGACCTGAACCGCAGCCGGTTCGCCTCCTGCTCTGCCAGCTTGGCGTCGGTCACGTCGTGGAACAGCCACCCCACCCCGAGCGGAACCGGCTCCTCCGCCAGCGGGGAGGCGAGCCGCACGAACCCGCTGCGCCAGCAGCGCCGTTGCTCCCGCCCGCCCGTCGACGCGACGGCCACCCACAGGTCCACCAGACCCCGCGGCGCGCCCTCCGCCAGCACATGGTGCAGCGCGCCCTCGAGCTCCTCCACGCCCTGCTCCAGCAGCTCGCCGAGCGGCCGCCCGAGCGCGGACGTACGGCCCGCCGCGAGCGCACGGGCCGCCTCGCCGTTGACGACGGCCGGCCGCAGATCCACGTCGACCAGCACGACGCCCCACGACGCCTCCTCGAAGAGCGCCTCGCTCAGCGCGATGGACCGCTCGAGGTCGATCTGGGTGTGCACCTCGCTGAAGGCACAGTAGACCCCGGCCGGCTTGCCGTCCCCGCCCAGCACCCGCGCGGACTGGGTCCGTACGAGCACCCGCCCGCCGTCCTTCCGCAGCAGCGCGAACTCGTGCACCTGCCGGCCCGGCGCCTCCATCGCGGCCATCAGCCGGCCCTGCACCTCGGCCGCGTCCGCGCTGCGCACGGCCCACCCGGCGAAGCCCCGCCGCCCGACGGCCTCCCGCGCCGACCAGCCGAGTATCCGCTCCGCCTCGCGGTTCCAGTGCGTCACGACCCCCGCGGCGTCGAAGGCGCACAGCGCGGCGTCCATGCCGTCGAGCAGCGCCGCGAGCAGATCCGCCCCCGGCGGCCCCGACTCCCGCCCGCCGGCACCGGGCGCGTCGGTGATCTCACTCCTGGAAGCACTCATCCCGGGACCCCCTGCAGGACGTGTCCACGTGTGCTGATGCCCGTCACGAACCATTCAACTTCAACGTGACGCACAACACATACGGTTCCCGGAAATCACCCGGGTCCGGCGGCGCCTGACGGCGCCGTCGGCGAGCTCATGGAGGAACTGCCTCCGCCGGGTTGCCCTGTGATCGCCGCCCGGCCGGAATTCCGGGGGAACGGGCGGGTCGCGGAGGGTCGGGAAAAACGCACAGAAAAAACAGGTTGATCCTGCCGCCGACGCTTCTTAGTGTGTGGGCACACGCGAAAGGAGGTGATCCGGAAACATGGTTTCTTTTCGGACTCGTGAGGTGACTGCGGGCTGACGCCTGCCGTCGCACTCTGTGCACCTCGGCAGTCGTCTGCCGAAACCCAAGCAGTCACCCGACCCGTGGGCCGCCGGTAAGTCCGGCCGGCTCCCTCCGTCCGGACGGAGGGACCAAAGGCCCACGGGTCGTCTGCGTTTCCAAGGGCCGGCGCCCGCTCAGGGGGCGAGCCGTTCGATCGTCCAGCCGCCGTCCGTGCGGACGTACCGCAGCCGGTCGTGGAGGCGGTTCTCGTGGCCCTGCCAGAACTCCACCGCGTCGGGTACGACCCGGATGCCGCCCCAGTGGGCGGGCGCGGGAACCTGGGCGCCCTCGGGGTAGCGGGCGGACAGCTCCTCGTACCGGCGCAGCAATTCCTCGCGGGAAGAGATCACCCGGGACTGGTCGCTCGCCCAGGCGCCGAGCTGGGAGCCGTGCGGGCGGCCGCGGAAGTAGGCGGCGGTCTCGTCGCGGCCGATGCGGGCGGCCCGGCCGGTGACGATGATCTGGCGCTCGAGCGGGTGCCACGGGAAGAGAAGCGAGACGTGCGGGTTGGCGTCGATCTCGCGGCCCTTCCGCGAGTCGTAGTTGGTGAAGAAGACGAAGCCGCGTGCGTCGTACTGCTTCAGCAGCACCGTGCGCGAGGAGGGCCGGCCGTCGGGTGTCGCCGTCGAGACGATCATCGCGTTGGGTTCCAGCAGGGCGGCCGCGGCGGCCTCGGCGAACCACTGCGCGAACTGTTCCATGGGGCCGGCGGCCAGCGCGTCCTCGTCGAGCGGTGTCGAGCGGTACTGCTCACGCATGACGGCCGGGTCCGGGACGACGAGTTCCGTCTCTGCCGGGTGGGGCACGGGCAGGCCCGCGACGGTCACGTCCGAGGGGCGGGGTTCGGGAGCGGCGGCGTGGTCGGTCACAACGCCATCCTGCCGTAGGGACCGAGTTTGCCCGGCACGGAGTGCCGTCAATCCTCCTCGGGCGAAATGGGGCAGTGTGCCGGATGTCACGCTTCCCCGCATCGGCCGGACCCGCCAAAATCTTGGGTCCGGCCACTGTGGCCTCCATACACCAGGGGATATCGTGCCTGCCTCCCCGGCGGTTGGGTGACCACCGGCCGCACGGGGCATCACGGGAGTGTCCGACCTGTCCGTCGGCCGCCGTATGCCGCACCCCTTTGCCGCAAACGTCTTGCCGCACACGTCTTGAGGAGCCGCCTGATGTCCGACTTCGTACCTGGACTCGAGGGAGTCGTCGCGTTCGAGACGGAGATCGCCGAACCGGACAAGGAGGGCGGCTCGCTCCGCTACCGGGGCGTCGACATCGAGGAACTGGTCGGGCACGTGTCTTTCGGGAACGTGTGGGGCCTGCTCGTCGACGGCGCCTTCAATCCGGGTCTGCCGCCGGCAGAACCGTTTCCGATCCCGGTGCACTCCGGCGACATCCGGGTCGACGTCCAGTCGGCGCTGGCGATGCTCGCCCCTGTGTGGGGTCTCAAACCGCTCCTCGACATCGATGAGGCGCAGGCCCGTGACGACCTGGCGCGGGCGGCCGTGATGGCGCTCTCGTACGTGGCACAGAGTGCCCGTGGCCAGGGTCTGCCGATGGTTCCGCAGAGCGAGATCGACAAGGCGGAGTCCATCGTCGAGCGGTTCATGATCCGCTGGCGCGGCGAGCCCGACCCGCGGCACGTCAAGGCCGTCGACGCGTACTGGACGTCGGCCGCGGAGCACGGCATGAACGCCTCGACGTTCACGGCCCGTGTGATCGCGTCCACCGGCGCGGACGTCGCGGCGGCGCTGTCGGGCGCGGTGGGCGCGATGTCCGGTCCGCTGCACGGCGGGGCGCCGTCCCGGGTCCTCGGCATGATCGAGGAGATCGAGCGGACCGGTGACGCGACGGCGTACGTGAAGCGTGCCCTGGACAAGGGTGAGCGGCTGATGGGCTTCGGGCACCGGGTCTACCGAGCGGAGGACCCGCGGGCCCGTGTGCTGCGCCGTACGGCGAAGGAGCTGGCCGCGCCGCGCTTCGAGGTGGCGGAGGCCCTGGAGAAGGCGGCGCTGGAGGAGTTGCACAACCGCCGCCCGGACCGGGTGCTGGCGACCAACGTCGAGTTCTGGGCCGCGATCATGCTGGACTTCGCGGAGGTCCCGGCGCACATGTTCACGTCGATGTTCACGTGTGCCCGTACGGCCGGCTGGTCGGCGCACATCCTGGAGCAGAAGCGCACGGGCCGGCTGGTGCGTCCGTCGGCGCGTTATGTGGGCCCGGGGGCCCGCAGCCCGCGTGAGATCTCCGGCTACGAGGACATCGTGGGCTGACGGCGGGCGGCTCTGCCGGTCCCAGGCCGCCGGGCGGGGTGTGCGCCGCGCCTCCGCCCGGCCTCAGCCGAGCGCCTCCCCGACCAGCGCCGCCCACTGCGCCACGACCCGTTCCCGGCGGGCCGCGTCGTCGGTGAGGAGGTTGGCCAGGCCCAGGCCGCGGGCCATGTCCAGCAGGCCCTGCACGGTTTCGCGGACGCCCGGGCGGGACTCGTCCGCGTTCAGCAGGCGGACGGCGATGCGGTGGGTCTCGCGGCCGACCTTCGCCTCCAGTTCGGTGACCCTGGGGCGCAGCTGCTCCTCGTTGGAGGCGGCCACCCACAGGTGGAGCGCGGCCCGGAAGAGAGGACCGGTGTAGAGGTCGACAAGTGCCGCGACGACGGCGGCGCGGTCCTGCGACGGGAGGTCCCGCAGTGCTTGCGAGCGTTCCTGGGCCACGTATTCGACGGCGGCCGTGAACAGGTCCTCGCGGGTCGGGAAGTGGTGCTGTGCCGCCCCGCGTGAGACGCCGGCCCGTTCGGCCACCACGGAGACCGTGGAGCCTGCCCAGCCGACCTCGGCCAGGCAGGCCACCGCGGCCTCCAGCAGCCGCTGCCGGGTGGCCCGGCTGCGGTCCTGCTTGGGGGCCTTGGCGGTCGGTGGCGTCACAACACCCATGCGGGGTCCCGTCGTTCGAGGAAGGCCGTCATCCCTTCGCGCGCCTCGGACGATGCGAACAGCGACGCCGAGCGCTGGACCAGGTCCTCCGCGTCGCGGTCGAAGGTTTCCAGCACCCTAGCCGTGACCAGTTCCTTCGATGCCGCCAGCCCCTGGGGGGAGGCCCTGCGCAGTCCGTCGAGGAGCGGCGCGAGGGCCGTGTCGACGTCGTCCGCGGTGAGGGTGAGCAGCCCGGTGCGGGCGGCTTCCGCTGCGTCGAAGCGTTCCCCGGTGAGGTAGTAGCGTCCGGCGGCCCGCGGGTCCATGCGGGGCAGCAGCGGCAGGGAGATGACGGCGGGTGCGACGCCGATGCGCACTTCGGTGAACGCGAAGTCGGAGTCGCTGCTGGCGGCGGCGATGTCGCATGCGCCGACGAGGCCGAGGCCGCCGGCCCGCACATGGCCGGCGACCCTCGCCACCACGGGCTTGGGCAGTGTCACGATCTGCCGGAGCAGTCCGACGAACGTGTACGGGTTGGGCGGTGACTTGAGGTCGGCGCCGGCGCTGAACGTGGAGCCGGTGTGCGTGAGCACGACGGCGCGTACGTCCTCGTCGTGGGCGCACTTGCCGAGCGCTTCCGTGAGTTCGCCGACGAGCCTCGCCGTCAGGGCGTTGCGGTTGGCCGGCGAGTCCAGGGTCAGGGTGGTGATGCCGCGCTCGTGCGTGGTGGCGATGGTCACGTGCTACTGCTCCTTCGTACCGTTCTCGCGGACCCGCAGTTCCCGTCGGAGGATCTTCCCGGACGCGGCGCGGGGGACGGCGTCGATGAACTCGACGCGGCGGACCTTCTTGTACGGGGACACCTGGGCGGCGACGAAGTCGAGGACGTCCTCCTCTTTCAGGTGTTCGGTGCCCGGCTGCCGTACGACGTACGCCTTCGGGATCTCGTTGCCGTCGTCGTCGACGACGCCGATGACCGCCGCGTCCGCGATCGCTCGGTGGGTGAGCAGCAGCGCCTCCAGCTCCGCGGGGGCGACCTGGTAGCCCTTGTACTTGATGAGTTCCTTGACGCGGTCGACGACGAACAGCCAGCCGTCTTCGTCGACGCGCCCGATGTCGCCGGTGTGGACCCAGCCGTCGGCGTCGATCATCGCGGCGGTGGCGTCGGGGCGGCCGAGGTAGCCCTTCATCACCTGCGGGCCGCGGATGGCGATCTCGCCTTCTTCTCCGGTGCCCAGTTCCCTGCCGGAGCCGTCGAGGTCGAGGATGCGCATCTCGGTGCCGGGCAGCAGGAGGCCCACGGTGCCGGGCGGTGGGTTCTGGGCGGTGAGGGGTACGACGTGGGTGCCCGGTGAGAGCTCCGTCATGCCGTAGGCCTGCCGTACCGGCGGCAGCCCGAGCCGTTTCGAGCATGCTTCCGCGAGGCTCGCGTCGAGCGGGGCGGCGGCGCTGAGGATGTACTCCAGCGACGAGAGGTCGTAGGAGGCGACCGCCGGGTGCTTGGCGAGCGCGAGGACGATGGGCGGGGCGACGTACAGCCCGTTGATGCGGTGTTCCTGGATCGCGCCGAGGAAGGTGTCGAGCTCGAAGCGGGGCAGGACGACGACGGTCGCGCCCTGTTTGAGCGGGGCGTTCATCAGGGCGGTGAGCCCGTAGATGTGGAAGAAGGGCAGGACGGCCAGGATGCGGTGCCCGGGTCCCGCCGGGGCGACCGGTTCGAGCTGCGCCAGGTTGGTGGCGATGGACCGGTGGGTGAGCATCACGCCTTTGGGGACGCCGGTCGTGCCGGACGAGTACGGCAGGGCGGCGACGTCGTTGGACGCGTCGATGGTGACGTCGGGCTCCGGCGCGGTGGAGCCGAGCATGTCGAGGACGCTGACGTGTCCGTCGGCGCGGTCGCAGACGAAGATCTCCTGGATCCCCGCGGCGAGTTCGGCGGCCCGGCGGGCCACCTCCAGCAGCGGGGAGACGGTGACGATCCAGCGGGCGGAGGAGTCGCGCAACTGCTTGGCGAACTCCTCCGCCGTGGCCAGCGGATGGACGGTGGTGACGGCGGCACCGGCGCGGGTGGCTCCGTAGAACACGGCCGGGTAGGCGACCGTGTTGGGGCTGTGCAGTGCCAGGACGTCGCCCTTGCGCAGGCCGGCGTCGGCGAGCGCGGCGGCGATGCGCCTGTGGAACCGGTCGAGTTGCCCGTAGGTGACGGTGGTGCCGTTCACTCCGTCGACGAGGGCGACGGTGTCTCCGTACTCGGCGGCTCTTCCGAGCACGCTCTCGTGGATGGGTTCGACGACTGCCGGGACATCTGCGTAGCTGCTGCGGAACACCATGTGTGCGCTCCCTCGGCGTGTGTGGACGGCCAGAATGTCGTCTCTCAGTACGACTTGGGGAGACCCAGGGACTGGTGGGACACGTAGTTCAGGATCATTTCGCGGCTGACCGGGGCGATCCGTGCGACGCGGGCGGCCGCGATGAGCTTGGCGAGGCCGTACTCGCGTGTGAGTCCGTTGCCGCCGAGGGTGTGGACCGCCTGGTCGACCGCTTTCACACATGCCTCACCGGCGGCGTACTTGGCCATGTTCGCGGCCTCGCCGGCGCCGATGTCGTCGCCGGCGTCGTACAGGGCGGCGGCCTTCTGCATCATCAGCTTCGCGAGCTCGAGTTCGATGTGGGCCTGTGCGAGGGGGTGGGCGACGGCCTGGTGGGCGCCGATGGGTGCCTTCCAGACCTGGCGGGTCTTCGCGTACTCGACGGCCTGGGTGAGGGCGTAGCGGCCCATGCCGATGGCGAAGGCGGCGGTCATGATGCGTTCGGGGTTGAGCCCGGCGAACAGCTGGAGCAGGCCCGCGTCCTCGTCGCCGACGAGCGAGTCGGCGGGCAGCCGAACGTCGTCGAGCACCAGCTCGAACTGCTTCTCCTGCGCCTGGAGTTCCATGTCGATCACCGACCGGCCGAAGCCTTCGGCGTCGCGGGGGACGATGAACAGGCACGGCTTGAGACTGCCCGTCCGCGCGTCCTCCGTGCGGCCGACGATCAGGGTCGCGTCGGCGATGTCGACGCCGGAGACGAAGACCTTGCGGCCGCTCAGTATCCAGCCTTCGCCGTCCCGGCGGGCGGTGGTGGTGATCCGGTGGGAGTTCGATCCCGCGTCGGGTTCGGTGATCCCGAAGGCCATGGTGAGGCTGCCGTCGGCGAGGCCGGGCAGCCACTGCCGCTTCTGCTCGTCGGTGCCGAAGCGGGCGATGACGGTGGCGCAGATGGCGGGCGAGACGATCATCATGAGGAGGGGGCAGCCGGCCGCGCCGGACTCCTCGAGGACGATGGACAGCTCACTGATGCCGCCGCCTCCGCCGCCGTACTCCTCGGGGAGGTTCACGCCGAGGTAGCCGAGCTTGCCGGCCTCGGCCCACAGGGTGGCACGGTCGAAGCCGGGGCCGTGCCGGCGTCCGAGCGCGGCGACGGCTTCCCGCAGGTCCTTGTGCTCCTGGGTCTCGATGGCGTTCATGACGCGGTGTCCTCCTGTGCGTTGGCGGCTTCGCGGACGGTTTCCGTGGCGGCGTCGGCGACCGGTCGGGAGTCGGCTTCCGTGGGGGTCTCCGTGACGACGGCGAGCAGGGCGCCGACCTCGACCTGGCGGCCGGGTACGGCGTGGAGTGCGGTGAGCGTGCCGGAGGCGGGCGAGACGATCCTGTGCTCCATCTTCATGGCCTCCAGCCAGACCAGCGGCTGGCCCTGGGTGACCGCCGCGCCTTCGACCACGCCGTCCCCGACCCGGACGACGGTCCCGGGCATGGGCGCGAGCAGCGATCCGGGTTCGGCCCGGTCCTGGGGGTCGGTGAAGCGGGGCCGGGGGGTGAGGGCGGACGCCCCGGCGGGCGAGTCGACGTACACGGTGCCGCCGCGGTCGGTGACGTCGTAGGTCCGTACGACCCCGTCGATCTCGAGGGTGACGCGGTGCGGCTCGGCCCGCACGACGCGGGTGCCGGGGCGGTCCACGAGGTCGAAGCCGCCGTCCCTGGTGGGCCGGTAGCGGACCTCGTGGTCGCCGTAGCCCTTGACCTGGTCCGTGGAGGGCAGGTTTCGCCAGGCACCGCCGAACCGGCCCGTGCGTCCGGCCGCGTGGGCGAGGGCCGCGGCGACGGCGGCGTGCTCCTCGCCGGGGGCCGGCCGGGTGAGGTCGGCCAGGTTCCGCTCGTAGAACCCGGTGTCGAGCAGGCCGCCGGTGAAGTCGGGGTGCTCCAGCGACGCGACGAGCAGCTCCCGGTTGGTGACGGGGCCGTGCACCCGTGCCCGGCGGAGGCTGTGTGCGAGCCTGCGCACCGCTTCGGCGCGGGTGGGCGCCCAGGCGATGACCTTGGCGATCATCGGGTCGTAGTGGACCCCGATGACGTCCCCGTCCGCGTATCCGGCGTCGACCCGCACCCGGGGCGTGCCGCCTGCGGGGTCCGGGCCGCCCGGAGCCGCGTCCGTGGGGAAGCTCAGCTCGTGCAGCCGCCCCGCCTGCGGGGTCCAGCCGGAGGACGGGTCCTCCGCGTAGAGGCGTGCCTCCACGGCGTGCCCGTCGGCGGAGGGCGGGTGCGGCGGCAGGGCCGCGCCTTCCGCGACCGCGATCTGCAGGGCCACCAGGTCCACGCCGAAGACCGCTTCGGTCACCGGGTGTTCCACCTGGAGCCGGGTGTTCATCTCCAGGAAGTGCGCGCGGCCGTCCTCGTCGAGGAGGAACTCGACCGTGCCGGCGCCCCGGTAGTCCACGGCGCGTGCCGCCGCCACTGCCTGTGCGTGCAGTGTCCCGGCCTGTTCGGGGCCGAGGCCCGGTGCCGGGGCCTCTTCGATGACCTTCTGGTGGCGGCGTTGCAGCGAGCAGTCCCGGGTGCCGAGCGCCCACACCGTGCCGTGGGCGTCCGCGAGGATCTGGACCTCGACGTGGCGGCCGGCCTCGATGTAGGGCTCGACGAAGACCTCGCCGTCGCCGAAGGCCGATGCCGCCTCCGAGCGGGCCGCCGCCAGCTCCGCCGGGAGCGCGGCGAGCGAGCGGACCACGCGCATTCCCCGGCCGCCGCCGCCCGCCGCCGCCTTCACCAGGACGGGAAGGTCGTCGTCGGTGACCGAGGCGGGGTCCAGGGACGTGAGGCCCATGAGCTGCTTGGCGCGGGTCTTGGACGCCATGGCATCGATGGCGTCGGCGGGCGGGCCGATCCAGATCAGACCGGCGTCGGCCACGGCCCGCGCGAAGTCCGCGTTCTCCGAGAGGAATCCGTATCCGGGGTGGACGGCGTCGGCGCCCGCGGCCTGGGCCGCTTTGACGATCGCCTCGCCCCGCAGGTACGTCTGGGCCGGTGTGTCGCCGGGCAGCCGCACCGCCGCGTCCGCCTCCCGTACGTGGAGGGCGGTGGCGTCGGCGTCGGAGTGGACGGCGACCGTCGTGATGCCCAGCCGGCGACAGGTGCGGAAGACACGGCAGGCGATCTCGCCGCGGTTGGCGACAAGGACAGTGGAAATCACAGGAGGGTCCTCACATCCGGAAGACGCCGAAGCCGCCGCGCGCGCCTTCGACCGGTGCCGTGTGGATGGCGGACAGGCACAGACCGAGCACCGTCCGGGTGTCGCGCGGGTCGATGACGCCGTCGTCGTAGAGCCGCCCGGACAGGAACATCGGCAGCGACTCCGCCTCGATCTGCTGCTCGACCATGGCGCGCAGGCCGGCGTCCGCCTCGTCGTCGTAGGGCTGTCCCTTCGCCGCGGCGGACGCCCGGGCGACGATGGACAGCACGCCGGCGAGCTGCTGGGGGCCCATGACCGCGGACTTGGCGCTGGGCCAGGCGAACAGGAACCTCGGGTCGTAGGCCCGGCCGCACATGCCGTAGTGCCCGGCGCCGTAGGACGCGCCGATGAGGACCGACAGGTGCGGGACACGGCTGTTGGACACCGCGTTGATCATCATGGCGCCGTGCTTGATGATGCCGCCCTGCTCGTACTCCTTGCCGACCATGTAGCCGGTGGTGTTGTGCAGGAACACGAGCGGTACGTCGCGCTGGTTGGCGAGCTGGATGAACTGCGCGGCCTTCTGGGACTCGGCGGAGAACAGCACGCCCTGGGCGTTGGCCAGCACGCCGACCGGGTAGCCGTGCAGCCGCGCCCAGCCCGTGACCAGACTCGGCCCGTACAGCGGTTTGAACTCGTCGAAGTCGGAGCCGTCGACGATGCGGGCGACGACCTCGCGCGGGTCGAACGGGGTCTTCAGGTCCTCCGGCACGATCCCGAGCAGTTCCTCGGCCGCGTACTTGGGCGGCTCGGCGGGGCCGGGGTCCGGGTGCGCCTTGCGGTGGTTGAGGCGGGCGACGATCCGCTGGGCCTGGCGCAGCGCGTCGGGCTCGTCGAGGGCGAAGTGGTCGGCGAGTCCGGAGGTGCGGGCGTGCATCTCGGCGCCGCCGAGCGACTCGTCGTCGCTCTCCTCGCCCGTCGCCATCTTCACCAGCGGCGGACCGCCCAGGAAGACCTTCGACCGGTCCTTGATCATGATGGTGTGGTCGGACATTCCGGGCACGTAGGCGCCGCCGGCGGTCGAGTTGCCGAAGACGACGGCGATCGTGGGGATGCCGGCCGCCGACAGGCGTGTGAGGTCGCGGAACAGGGCCCCGCCGGGGATGAAGATCTCTTTCTGGGAGGGGAGGTCCGCGCCGCCGGACTCGACGAGCGAGATCACCGGCAGCCGGTTGGCGTAGGCGATCTCGTTGGCGCGCAGGGCCTTCTTGAGGGTCCAGGGGTTGGAGGCGCCGCCGCGTACGGTCGGATCGTTGGCGGTGATCAGGCACTCGACGCCCTCCACCGTCCCGATGCCGGTCACGATCGAGGCGCCCACCGGGTAGTCGCTGCCCCACGCGGCGAGCGGGGACAGTTCGAGGAACGGGGTGTCGGGGTCCAGCAGCAACTCGATGCGTTCGCGGGCGAGCAGTTTGCCGCGGCCGCGGTGCCGGGCCACGTACTTCTCGCCGCCGCCGGCGAGCGCCTTCGCGTGCTCGGCGTCCAGTTCGGCGAGCCGGCCGAGCATCACGGCGCGGTGGGCGGTGTATTCGGGGCCGGTCACATCGACGGCCGAGGCGAGAACGGTCACAGCAGAGCCTCCGGGATGTCGACGTGCCGGGCGCGCAGCCACTCGCCGAGCGCCTTGCCCTGTGGATCGAAGCGGGCCTGCGCGGCGACCCCTTCGCCGAGGATCCCGGCGACGGTGAAGTTGAGGGCGCGCAGGTTGGGCAGTACGTGCCGTACGACGGACAGTTCGGCGGTCTCGGGGAGCAGGGCGCGCAGCCGGTCGACGGTGAGTTCGTGGGCGAGCCAGCGCCAGGCGTCGTCGGTGCGGGCCCATACGCCGATGTTGGCGTCGCCGCCCTTGTCGCCGCTGCGCGCCCCGGCCACCAGTCCGAGCGGGGCGCGGCGCGTCGGGCCGTGCCGCGGCGGCTCGGGCAGCGCGACGGGCACGGCGTCGGTGAGCTCCCGGGTGACCCGCGGGTGGGGGACGGTGACGCGCCCGCCGTCGTGCAGGACGGCGGTGTGCGGGACGCCGGCCGCCTCGGTGTACGCGGCCTCGAACACGCCGTACGGGGCGCCCTTGCCGGGCGGGGCGGTCACATGGAAGCCGGGGTAGCTGCCGAGCGCGAGCTCGATCGCGGCGCTGCTCACGGCGCGGCCGACGCGTTCCGCGTCGGGGTCACGGACGACGAGCCGCAGATAGGCGGCGGCGCGCTCCTCTGTGTCGGGGTCGGCGCTCTGGGTGCGGGCGAGTTCCCAGCGCACCTCGGCGGGCGGCTGCTTGCCGAGCGCGTCCTCCATCTGCTCCCGTACGAGCCGGGCCTTGGCGTCGATGTCGAGGCCGGTCAGCACGAAGGCGACCTCGTTGCGCCAGCCACCGAGGCGGTTCAGGCCGACCTTGAGCGTGGGCGGCGGTGCCTCGCCGCGCACTCCGGAGATCCGCACCCGGTCGGGGCCGTCCTGCTCGAGGCGGACGGTGTCGAGCCGGGCGGTCACGTCCGGGCCGGCGTACCGGGCGCCGCCGGTCTCGTACAGCAGTTGGGCGGTGACGGTGCCGATGTCCACGAGGCCGCCGGTGCCGTCGTGTTTGGTGATGACGGAGGTGCCGTCGGCGTGGATCTCGGCGACGGGGAAGCCGGGCCGGCGGATGTCGTGGCCGCCCTCGGCGAAGAACGCGTAGTTGCCGCCGGTCGCCTGGGTGCCGCATTCGAGGACGTGCCCGGCGACGACGGCGCCGGCGAGGGCGTCCAGGTCGTCGGGGCCCCATCCGAAGTGGGCGGCGGCTGGGCCGGTGACGAGGGCCGCGTCGGTGACGCGTCCGGTGACGACGATGTCGGCCCCCGCGCGCAGACAGGCGGCGATCCCTCCGCCGCCGAGGTAGGCGTTGGCGGTGAGCGCGCCGGGGAAGCGGGCGGTGAGGTCGTCGCCCTCGACGTGCGCGACGTTCACGGGGACGCCGAGACGGGCGGCCAGGGCACGGACGGCGTCGGCGAGGCCGGCGGGGTTGAGTCCACCGGCGTTGGCGACGATGCGCACGCCTTTGTCGTGGGCGAGGCCGAGGGTCTCCTCGAGCTGCCGCAGGAAGGTCCTGGCGTAGCCGAGTCCGGGGTCCTTCAGACGGTCGCGGCCGAGAATGAGCATGGTGAGCTCGGCGAGGTAGTCCCCGGTGAGCACGTCCAGCGGCCCGCCGGTGAGCATCTCGCGCACGGCGTCGAAGCGGTCGCCGTAGAAGCCGGACGCGTTGCCGACGCGGAGCACCCGTGCGCTGTGCGCGGCCTCGGGGCCGGTCACGGCCTGCCGCCTTCCGGCACGTCGCCGGCCGGCGCGCCCGCGCCGGGCGCCCGCCCGGCACCGGGCGGGCCGGCGAAGGCCTGGGCGATGTCCAGCCAGCGGCTGGCGTCGGCGCCTTCGGCCCGCAGGGCCAGGTCGTCCCGGTGGGCGCGTTGGGTCACCAGCAGGCAGAAGTCGATCGCCGGGCCCGTCACGCGCTGTGCCGCGTCCTCGGGTCCGTAGGTCCACAATTCTCCGCCGGGGCCGGTCAGTTCGACGCGGAACGGTTCGGCGGGCGGGGTCAGCCCGTGCACGCCGAACGCGAAGTCCCGTGTGCGGACACCCAGTCGGGCCACCTGTGCCAGACGCGCCGTCGGCCGCCGTACGACGCCGAGAGCGTCGGCGATGTCCTGGCCGTGCGCCCAGGTCTCCATGAGCCGTGCGGTCGCCATCGACGCGGCGCTCATCGGCGGCCCGTACCAGGGGAAGCGGGTGCCGGCGGAGGCCGAGCGGAGTGCCTCGGCGAGTTGTTCGCGGCCGGTCCGCCAGCGGGCGAGCAGCTCGCCGGGCGGCAGGGCGGCGCCGGCCTGTGCGCCGTCGTCCACGAACGAGTCGGGGGCGGCGAGCGCCTTCTCCACCTCCGCGGCGAAGCCGCCGGGGTCCGTGACGGCCGTCAGGGCGGCGGCGTCGGTCCAGGCGAGGTGGGCGATCTGGTGGGCGACGCTCCAGCCGGGGGCCGGCGTCGGGGCGGCCCACCGCCCGGGATCCAGCTCTCTCACCAACTGGTCGAGGTCTTCGCTTTCGCTGCGCAAGTCGTCGAGTACGACGGCCGGGTCGGACACGGAGCGCTCCCCTGTGGGACGACGGTCTGTGCCCCGGAGCATGGCAGCGCCCCCGGAAACAAGCAAGCATGCTTGCTTTGATTCAGTCCGGTCGTCGGCCCGCGGACGCGCCGAACCGCAGGTCAAACCGCATGGCATCGCAGAATTGAATCTCTGTGAACCTCAAGGGCGGTTCGGCCGGCGCTCACCGCGGGCCCGTCCGGCACAGCAGGACCCGGCACCGACACCCCGACGACCGGACGGAACAGCCCGCCGACACGCCGGCGGGCTGTTCCGGCGCGTCACGCCCCGGGCGCCCGCTTCCCGGCCGCCTGCGTCCGCACCGCGCCCATGCTCGCCACGATGACCAGCACGATCGCCAGCCCCTCCGCCGGCGAGAGCGCCTGGCTCAGCAGGAGGAACCCGGCCGCCGCGGCGATCGCCGGCTCCAGGCTCATCAACACCGCGAACGTCGCCGCGGGCAGCCTGCGCAGCGCCAGCAGCTCCAGGGTGTACGGCAGGACCGACGACATCAGCGCCACCGCCAGCCCCAGCCCCAGCGTCGAGGGCACGAACAGCCGCGACCCCGCCTCCACCAGACCGAACGGCAGGCTCAGCAGCGCGGCGAAGCCCATCGCCAGCGCCAGGCCGTCCGCCTGCGGGAAACGCCGCCCGGTGCGGGCACTGAAGACGATGTACGCCGCCCACATGCCGCCCGCAGCCAGGGCGAACGCGGCACCGACGGGGTCGAGCCGGTCGAAGCCGCCGCCGCCGAGCAGGACCACGCCGCCGAGCGCCAGCGCCGCCCACAGGAGGTTCACCAGCCGCCGGGAGGCGATCACGGAGAGGGCGAGCGGTCCCAGCACCTCGAGCGTGACCGCCGCACCGAGCGGGATCCGGTCGACGGCCTGGTAGAAGAGCATGTTCATCCCGCCCATGGCGGCACCGAAGGTGATCACGGTGGCCCAGTCGGTGCGGGAGTGTCCGCGCAGCCGCGGCCGGCAGATCACGAACAAGACCAGGGCCGCGAGCACCAGCCGCAGCGTGACGACGCCCAGCGCACCGGCCCGCGGCATCAGCATCACGGCGACGGCGGCCCCGAACTGCACGGAGAGCCCGCCCGCGACGACGAGCGCGACGGGCCCGAGGGAACGCCGGTCACCGGACGGCGGCGCCCCGCCGGGGCCCTGCGCCGCGGCGCCCGCCGCCTCCGGCAGCACCACCGCCGCGGCACCGGCCTGCGCCCCCGTGCCCGTGCCCGCGGACTGCGCGTCCTTCACCCCGGCCTCCCTGAACCGTCGCCGCCTTCGTCCTCCCAAGCTACGGATCGGTGCGCCGCGCGTGAAATGCGTTTCTCGCTGCGGTTATGCTCCACGCGTATGAGCATCGAGCTGCGCCATCTCCGCTGCTTCCTGGCCGTCGCCGAGGAGTCGAGCGTGACCAGGGCCGCTGCCCGGCTCGGCCTCACCCAGCCCAGCGTCTCCCGCGCGCTCGCCTCGCTGGAGCAGCATGTGGGCGTCCGGCTGGTCGACCGTTCCACCCACCACGTCGCCCTCACGGCGGCGGGCCGCGTCTTCCGCGACAAGGCGGCCGTGGCCGTCGCCGCCTTCGACGACGCGCTCGACACCGGGCGGCTCCCGCACCGGCCCCTGCGCCTCGGGCACGCCTGGTCCGCCCTCGGGCCGTACACGACCCCGCTGCTGCGCCGATGGCAGCGCGAGCGCCCGGACGTCCCCCTCGAACTGCTGCGGGTCGACGACCGTACGGCGGGGCTCGCCCGCGGCGAGGTCGACGCCGCCGTACTGCGCGGACCCGTGGACACCCCCGGTCTGGCCACCGAGCTGCTGTTCACGGAGCCCCGGGTGGCCGCCGTGCCGTCGGACGACCCCCGCGCGGCGGCGGCCTCGCTGACCCTGGCCCACCTGGCGGCCGGCCCGGTCGTGCTGAACACGGTGTCCGGCCTGACCACCCTGGACCTGTGGCCGCCGGAGATCCGGCCCACGGCGACGATCACGGTCGCCAACACCGACGACTGGCTCACCGCGATCGCCGCGGGCCGCGGCGTGGGCGCCTCGGCCGCCTCCACCGCCCAGATGCACGCGCACGGCGGTGTCACCTACCTGCCGTTGTCGGACGCCCCTCGGGTGCCCGTAATCCTCGCCTGGCGCAGCGCCTCGCCCCACCCCGCCGTGCGGCAACTCGTCGCGCTGGCCAGAGCGGTGACCCGGCCGCGCTGACGCACACCGTCCTGGCGCGACGGACCGGGGTGCCGGCCCTGCGGGAGACGAGTGCCGAGCCGCCCGGCGCGGCCCGTGATAGGCAGGTCGTATGAAGCGCGACGAGCTGGTGTGGTTCCTCCGCAGGAACAGGCTCGCGGTCCAGGCCTCGGCCGCACCGGACGGATCACCTCAGGCGGCGGTCGTCGGATTCGCCGTCAGCGACGACCTCGAGATCGTCTTCGACACCGTCGAGACGACCCGCAAGAGCCTCAACCTGCGGGCCGACCCGCGTATCGCCCTCGTGATCGGCTGGGACGACGCGATCACCGTGCAGATCGAGGGGCTCGCGGACTTCCCCGACGGCGACGAGCTGACGCGCCTCCAGGAGTGCTACTTCCGCGTGTACCCGGACGGCCGGGACCGGCTCTCCTGGCCGGGGATCACCCATGTGCGGGTGCGCCCGACGTGGGTGCGGTACAGCGACTTCACCCAGGAGCCGCCCCATGTCGTCGAGGTCTCCCCCGCGCAGCTCGGCTGAGACGCCCGCCTTCGCCGCGTCCCCCTTCCGCCGGCGGCCCGCCATGCGCCTCACTACCGCCCTGGCGCCCCGTCCGGCCACCACCAGCAGCAGGACGGCCGCGACGCACAGCGCCGCACCGAGCGCACCGGCCGTTCCGCCGCGCAGCACCGAGACGACGAACGACCCGAGGCCCTTGTCCGCCGGGTCGACCGGGTCCACCGCGATCGCGGACACCAGCAACTGACCCACCAGGGCGGCCAGGAGCAGGACCGCGCAGGACCGCGCCAGCAGACCTACGACGCCGGTCCGCCCGACGGTCTTCCGCATGGCATCCGCTCCTTACTGGCCGGCCGCCCATCCTGCCGGATGCCGGGGGATCACGTCGTGACCGGTCCCTCGTCCAGAGCTTCCGCCAGGACCTCCGCCAGGTGCCGGGCCCGGCGGCCGGCGAGCTGCTCGAGCTGGGTGCGGCAGGAGAAGCCGTCGGCCAGCAGCTCGGTGCCCGCGGCGGCCGAGCGCACGGCGGGCAGCAACTGCTCCTCCGCACACGCCACCGACACTTCGTAATGCCCCTTCTCGAACCCGAAGTTGCCCGCGAGACCGCAGCAGCCGCCGCTCAATGCGCCTTCAAGCCCCGCGCGTTCCCGCAGGCGGCGTTCCGCCGCGTCACCGAGGACCGCGTGCTGGTGGCAGTGGGTCTGGCCCGCAACCGGGCGGTCGATCCGAGGCGGTTCCCATCCGGGGGCGCAGTCCTCCAGGGCCTGTGCGAAGGTCCGCACCGACGCCGCCAGGCGGGCCGACCTCGGGTCGTCGCCGAGCAGCTCGGGCAGATCGGTCTTCAGGGTGGCCGCACAACTCGGCTCCAGCACGACGACGGGCATCCCGCGTTCGAGCAGCGGCTCGACGACGTCGAGCGTGCGCCGCATGACCGTGCGCGCCAGGTCGAGCTGGCCGGTCGAGACATAGGTGAGTCCGCAGCAGACCCGCCCGGCCGGCAGCGTGATGCCGATGCCCGCCGCCTCCATGACCCGCCACGCCGCCTCCCCGACGTGCGGCGAGAGGTGGTCGGTGAAGGTGTCCGGCCACAGCACGGCCGTGGGCCGGCCGGCGGGCCGCCGCCCGCGCAGCCGGCGGCGCAGCGTCCCGCGCGCCAGGCGCGGCAGGTCCCGTTCCGGCGCGATGCCGGCGAGCCGTTTGGCGAGCGCGGCCAGCGGCCGCACCCGGGCCGCGGCGTCGAGCAGCGGCGCGAGGGGGGCGGCGGCGCGCAGCCACTGCGGGAGACGGCCCATGGCGTAGTGGGCGGCGGGGCGGCGGCGGCCCGCGTAGTGGTGGTGGAGGAACTCGGCCTTGTAGGTGGCCATGTCGACGCCGACCGGGCAGTCGCTCCGGCAGCCCTTGCAGGACAGGCACAGGTCGAGCGCGTCACGCACCTCGGGCGAGCGCCAGCCGTCGGTGACGATCTCCCCGGCGAGCATCTCGTGCAGCAGCCGCGCCCGGCCCCGGGTGGAGTGCCGCTCCTCGCCGGTCGCCCGGTACGAGGGGCACATCAGGCCGCCGCCCGCGGCGGCGTCCTCGGTGCGGCACTTGGCGACGCCGACGCAGCGGCGCACCGCGCCCGCGAAGTCTCCGCCGTCGTGCGGGTAGCCGAAGGCGACGTCGACGGGCCGGGCGGGGAGCACGGCGAAGCGCAGGTTCTCGTCCAGCGGCGCGGGACGTACGAGCATGCCCGGGTTCATGCCGCCGGCCGGGTCCCACAGGTCCTTGAACCTGCCGAAGAGGCCCACCAGTTCGTCCCCGTACATCTTGGGCAGCAGTTCGGCGCGGGCCTGGCCGTCGCCGTGTTCGCCCGACAGGGAGCCGCCGTGGGCGACGACGAGGGAGGCGACCTGTTCGGAGAACGCGCGGAAGCGGCGGACGCCCTCCTTGCTCAACAGGTCGAAGTCGATGCGGACATGGACGCAGCCGTCGCCGAAGTGCCCGTAGGGGGTGCCGCGCAGGCCGTGTTCCGCCAGCAGGGCGCGGAAGTCGCGCAGATAGGCGCCGAGGCGCGCGGGCGGCACGGCGCAGTCCTCCCAGCCGGGCCACGCCTCGCCTCCGTCGGCCCGCCGGGTCGCGGTGCCCGACGCGTCCTCCCGCAGCCGCCACAGGGCGCGTACGGCGGCCGGGTCGTCGACGACGGCGCCGTCGAGGGCGTCGGCGGCGCGCGTGATCCGCTCCGCCCGGTCCCGCGCCTCCGCGGCGCTGTCGCCGCCCGTCTCGACGAACAGCCACGCGCCGCCGCGCGGCAGACCGTGGCCGGGGGGCACCAGGTCCTCCGCCATGCCTTCGACGGTGAGCGGGCCGTGGGGCAGGAGGCCGGCGGCGGCTTCCGCGGCGGCGCTCTCGTCCCGGTAGCCGAGGACGGCCAGCGCCCGGGCGGCCGGGGCGGCGACTAGGCGCACGGTCGCCTCCGTGATCACGGCGAGGGTTCCTTCGCTGCCGCAGAACGCGCGGGCGAGGTCGGTGCCCTTCTCCGGCAGCAGCGCGTCGAGCGCATAGCCGGAGATGCGGCGCGGCATGCCGTCGGGGAAGCCGGTGCGCAGCAGGGCGAGGTTGCGGTCGACGAGGTCGGCCAGGCCGGGCGGGGCGTCGTCCGGCGGACCGCCCCGGGCGAGCCGGTGGCGGACGCCGGCGTAGGTGAGGACCGACAGGGCGTGGACGTTGTCGGCCGTGGTCCCCCAGGCGACGGAGTGGGATCCGCACGCGTTGTTGCCGATCATCCCGCCGAGCGTGCAGCGGCTGTGCGTCGACGGATCGGGGCCGAAGAGCAGGCCGTGCCCCCGTACCGCGTCCTGGAGCCGGGCCTGTACGACTCCGGGCTGGACACGGGCGGTCCGCTCCTCCGGGTCGACGGCCAGGACCTTGTTCATGTGGCGGGTGAAGTCCAGGACGACACCGGTGCCGGTGGCCTGACCGGCGATGGAGGTGCCGCCGCCGCGCGGCACGACGGGGACGCCGTGGTGCCGGCACACCTCGAGCACCGCGGCCACGTCGTCGGCGTCGCGGGGGGCGACGACACCGAGCGGGACCCGCCGGTAGTTCGAGGCGTCCATGGTCGTCAGGGCCCGGGCGGCGGCCGAGAAATCCACGTCACCGCCGACGGCGGCCTTGAGCGCGCGGGCCAGTTCGCCCGTATCCCTGGTGTGTTCAGCCATGCGCTCCAGGATGACTCCTCCGGCCGCCGACGCACCGGCAGGAAACGTGTCACTTGCACACGTTGTGCGCCCTCCGTGAAGTGGGAAGCGCCACGACCTTCCCCAACTGATCGTCAACCCTCCTATAGTGACGACGACTTCGCCAGGAAGCAGCGGCTCCAGTTGCGCCCCCCGTCACCCCGGAAGGCACCACTCGATGACCGGCACCTCCGAGAAACGATGACCCGCGCCACGACCCGGGAGACCCCCGGAAGCGCGCTCGCGGGCGCGGACGCCCCCGTGGGCGACGGCGCGGACTTCTGCGCGCTCAAGATCGCTGTGGTCGGCGGCTTCGGCGCCGGCCGGTCGACGATGGTGCGTTCGGTCAGCGAGATACGTCCGCTGCACACGGAGGCCGCGATGAGCGCGGCCACCCCCGTGAGCGACGCCGCCGTCCGGGTCCCGGCCAAGACGGCGACGACGGTCGCGCTGGACTTCGGCCGCATCACGATCGACGAGCAGAGGGTCCTCTATCTGTTCGGCACCCCCGGACAGGAACGTTTCCGCTTCCTGTGGGACCGCCTGCTCCGCGGTACCACCGGCGCCGTCGTCCTCATCGACACGCGGGCCCTGACCGACGCCTGGTACGCGATCGACCGCCTGACGCACCACGGCACGCCGTTCATCATCGCCGTCAACGACTTCGGCGGCCCGTTCCGTTCGGAGGAGGAGATCCGTGCCACGCTCGCCCTCCCGGCCGGCGTGCCGCTCGTCGAGTTCGACGCACGGGACCACTCGTCCAGCAAGTTCGTGCTGATCGCCCTGGTGGAACATCTGCACGCACTCGGTGGCGGCCACGGTGCATGACCCTGCGGCGGGGCGCGGGCGCCCCGTCTCAGCCGCCGGACCGTGTCCCCGCCCCGCGGCCGGAGCGGTATACGCTCCGAACGTGGCTGATATCCAGATTCCCGCTGACATCAAGCCCGCCGACGGCCGTTTCGGCGCGGGCCCCTCCAAGGTGCGTACGGAGGCGCTGGACGCGCTGGCCGCCACCGGCACCTCCCTCCTCGGCACGTCCCACCGCCAGGCCCCGGTCAAGAACCTGGTCGGCGAGGTCCGTGACGGCGTGCGCGAGCTGTTCTCCCTCCCCGAGGGATACGAGGTGATCCTCGGCAACGGCGGATCCACCGCCTTCTGGGACATCGCGACCCACGGCCTGATCGAGAACAAGTCCCAGCACCTGTCGTTCGGCGAGTTCTCCTCCAAGTTCGCCAAGGCCGCCAAGCTGGCGCCGTGGCTGGCGGACCCGACGGTCATCTCCTCCGACCCGGGCACCCACCCGGAGCCGCAGGCGGAGGCGGGCGTCGACGTCTACGCCTTCACCCACAACGAGACCTCCACCGGTGTCGCCGCCCCGATCCAGCGGGTCGCCGGCGCCGACGACGGCGCGCTGGTCCTGGTGGACGCCACCTCCGGCGCGGGCGGCCTGCCGGTCGACACCGCCCAGACGGACGTCTACTACTTCGCCCCGCAGAAGTCCTTCGCCTCCGACGGCGGCCTGTGGATCGGCGTCTTCTCCCCCGCCGCCCTCGAGCGCGCGGCCCGCGTGCACGGCTCCGGCCGGCACGTCCCGGAGTTCTTCTCGCTGCCCACGGCGATCGACAACTCGCTGAAGAACCAGACGTACAACACCCCGGCGCTGGCCACCCTCTTCCTGCTGAACGAGCAGCTGAAGTGGATCAACGGCCAGGGCGGCCTCGACTGGTCCGTCCGCCGCACGGCGACCTCCTCGCGCACCCTGTACGGCTGGGCGGAGGCGTCCAAGTACGCGACGCCGTTCGTCGTCGACCCGGCGAAGCGCTCGCAGGTCATCGGCACGATCGACTTCGCGGACGAGATCGACGCGTCCGCGGTCGCCAAGGCACTGCGCGCGAACGGCATCGTCGACACCGAGCCGTACCGCAAGCTGGGCCGCAACCAGCTGCGCGTGGCGATGTTCCCGGCGATCGACCCGGCGGACGTCGAGGCGCTGACGGCGTGCATCGACTACGTGATCGAGAAGCTCTAGCACCGGCCGTGACACGAAGGGCCCGGCGTCCGTGACGCCGGGCCCTTCGCGTTACCCGCGTCGCCGCGGTCCCTCACCCCGACTCGCCCCGGCGGCTCCCCCGGTCGAGGCACCAGGAACCGCGCCGGCCGGCGGCCCCGTGCATGATCGCTCGATGGTGTGACGATCCGCCTTACGGACGCCGGTGGGTGCCGCGTCCTACGATGATGCTCTCGACACCAGCCACCAGGAGGCCCGCATGTCTGCCGCAGCGGTCGAGCACCCCTGTGACGGCGAGCCGCCGACGCTGCTCGAAGAGGCGAATCGCCTCATGGAGCTGCTCCCCGGCCATCGCGTCGAGATCATCGGAGGCATCCTCACCGTGACTCCCTCTCCGGACAGTGCGCATGCCAGGGCACTCACCAAACTCATGCGCCCGTTCATGCTGGCCGGGCTGGACGGCGGTGGGACCGAGGTACTCCAGGGTGTGGGGCTGTGGCTGCCGGACGGCCCCGAGGACTACGCCATCCCGGATCTCGCCGTTGTCGACGCCGACATCGACGAGCATCTGATCCGGAACAACTGCTACGACCCCACCGTCTTCCGGCTCGTCGTCGAGGTCACCTCCAGCAACTACCGCAACGACCTCCGGAACAAGGTCATCGCCTACGCCCAGGCGAAGGTCCCCGTTTATGTGATCGTCGACCGTAAGCACACCAGGATCCACGTGCTCACCAACCCGCTCACCAGCGAGTACGACAGCCATGAGGTCTACGCCCCGGGCCAGCAGATCGCCCTCCCGGCCTCGATCGGTGCCGAGGTGAAGCTCGACGCGGCCGAACTGCTGAAGGCCGGGGCGCCTCGCCGGTCCGACGACGTCAGCGGCTGAGCCGCTGGAAGCGCCGTACCGCGAGCGGTGCGAAGACCGCCGTGACGACGACCGGCCACACCACCGCCATGAGCAGCGAGTTCTCCTGGATCCAGCTGCCGTCGCTCGCGACCGGGTTGCCGAACAGCTCGCGGGCCGCCGCGGCCGTGGAGGAGATCGGGTTCCAGGCGGCGATCGTGCCCAGCCAGTCCGGCATCGTCGACGGCGGCACGAAGACGCTCGAGATCATGGTCAGCGGGAAGGCCACCGCGTACAGGCCGCCGGCCGCCTCCGGGGTGGGCACGAGCAGGCCGAGCAGGATGCCCACCCAGATCAGGCAGAACCGCAGGAGCAGCAGCAGTGCGAACGCCGTGAGTGCCTTCAGCGGTCCGGCGTCCGTGCGCCAGCCCATCGCGAAGGCGGTCGCCGCGAGGATCGTCAGCTCGGCGCAGGCGACGATCAGGTCGTTGACACCCCGGCCGGTGACCACGGCGGAGGGCGCCATGGGCATCGACCGGAAGCGGTCGATCACGCCCTTCGTCGCGTCGGTGACCACGGCCATGGCCGTGTTCATGAAGCCGAAGGCCATCGTCATGGCGAACATGCCCGGCATCAGGAAGTCACGGACGCTGCCGCCCTCGGGCGACTTCATCGCGCCGCCGAAGACGTAGCCGTAGAGCAGCACGGAGATGATCGGGAAGCCGAGCTGCCAGGCGATGAGGACGGGCTGGCGCCGGTAGTGGGTCAGTCCGCGCCGGACCACGTTCCAGCAGTCGGCCACCGCCCAGTAGGCGCGCCCGTGCCTGTCGTCGAGGCTCAGGTCCACCAGGTCCGTCGTACTCACGCCGCCTCCTCGGTCTGTGTGCCGTGTCCGGTCAGGCGCAGGAACACGTCGTCCAGGCTGGGCCTGCGCAGCCCGATGTCCTCCACGGGGATCCGTTCGTCCTGAAGGGTGCGGGCGACCTCGGTGAGGGCCGCGACCCGGTCGGTCACCGGTGCGTGCACCCGGCGTTCCGGTTCGTCGGTGGTCGGGTCGGTGTCGGCGACCCGGGCCACGGTCTTGGCGATCGCCGGGAGGTCGGCCGCCTCGCGGGCGACGACCTCGATCCGGTCGCCGCCGACCCTGTTCTTCAGACCGTCGGGCGTGTCGTCGGCGATGGCCCGGCCCTGGTCGATGACGGTGATACGGGAGGCGAGCCGGTCGGCCTCCTCCAGGTATTGGGTGGTGAGCAGGACGGTCGTGCCGCCTGCGACGAGCCGGCGCACCGCGTCCCACACCTCGCCGCGCGAACGGGGGTCGAGTCCGGTCGTCGGTTCGTCGAGGAACAGCACATCGGGTGCGAGGATCATCGACGCGGCGAGGTCGAGCCGGCGGCGCATTCCGCCGCTGTACGTGCCGACGCCCTTGTCGCCGGCGTCCACCAGGTCGAACTGCGCCAGCAGTTCCGTGGCCCGCAACGCCGCGCGCCTGCCGCCGAGATGGAAGAGGCGGCCGAACATCTCCAGGTTCTGCCGGCCGGTCAGCACCTCGTCGACCGCCGCGTACTGGCCGGTGAGGCCGATGCGCCGGCGCACCTGCCGCGGTTCGCGCCGCACGTCGGCGCCTGCCACCCGCGCCCGGCCGCCGTCGAACCGCAACAGGGTCGCGAGGGCCCGGACGGCGGTGGTCTTCCCCGCGCCGTTCGGTCCGAGCAGGCCGTGCACGGTGCCCTGGCGCACGGCGAGATCGAAGCCGTCGAGGGCCCGTTTGTCCCCGTACCGCTTCTCCAGTCCTTCTGCCGAGACGGCGTATTCGTCCACTGAGCCCCTCCGAGACGAGTCAACTGAGTACGGCGTACCCATATGAGAGTACACCGTACTCAGTTTCTGTTCAGGCGATTACGCTGACCCCATGACGACTGAGACGAGCGGCAGCAAAGACGTCTCGCGCAGCCTCGAACTGCTCTGGGGCACCGGCGAGCGACCCTCACGCGGCCCCAAGCCGGGCCTCACCCTCGACCGGATCGTCGGCGCCGCGATCGGGATCGCCGACACGGAGGGCCTTGCCGCCGTCTCGATGCGCCGCCTCTCCACCGCGCTGGGCACCGGCACGATGTCCCTCTACCGCTACGTCCCGGGCAAGGCCGAGCTGCTCGACCTGATGCTCGACCGCGTCACGGGCGAGCCCCTGGAGAACGACGCGCACCCGCCGGAGTCCGACACCTGGCAGGACGCCGTACGCGCGATGGGCCGCGCCCACCTCGAGCTGTTCCGGGCGCACCCCTGGCTGCTGAAGGTCAACCAGTCGCGTACGGTCCTCGGCCCCAGCGCCGTACGGGGGTTGGACGCCTCACTGTTCGCGCTGCGGGAGATGCGGCTGACGGACCCGGAGCTGATCTCGGTGATCATCGCGGTACAGAGCTTCGTCACCGGCATCGCGCGCATGGAGCTCGACGCCGCTGAGGCGGCGAAGGAGACCGGGCAGAGCGAGGAGGAGTTCTGGCGCGCTCAGGAGCCGTTCCTGTCGAAGGCCATGGTCAGCGGCGAGTACCCGACCCTGGCGCATCTGTCGGAGGACGCCTTCACCTCGGACTTCGACCACTTCGCCTTCGGCCTGGAACGCCTGGTCGAGGGTTTCGAGACGCTGGTCCGCGCACGGGCGAAGGGCGTCTGACGGCCGCGAGGCCCGTCGGGCCCGCGGCCGGACGCCTCAGCCCCGGCGCCGGCGCAGCGCGAGGACCAGCACCGCGCCGCCGCCGAGCACGAGCAGGCCGTACGTCGTGACATCGCCCTTCTCGTCGTTCCCGGCGGCCTTCCCGCCGTCCGCCGGCGCGCCGGGCCTCTTCGCCTCGCCTCCGGAGCCCGGTTCCTTCTCGACCGGCACGCGCTCGACGGGGCTCTGCTCCCCCTCGGTGCCGATCATCAGCGCCGTGCCGTCCGTCGTGTACGTAACCGACTCCGACTGGCCCTGGATGGGCGCGCGGACACGGTGGTCGGCCCCGAGGCGGCCGTCCTTCCACTCGTAGCCGCGGGCACTGAAGTAGGAGCGGAGCACCAGCTCCGTGCCGTCCGGCGAGAAGGCGCCGTCGGTCACCCACGGCACCTCCCCGATCCGCCGGAAGACGTTGGTGGCCTTGGCGTCGAGCGTGGCGGGGCCTTCGTAGAGGCCGCCGCCGTCCTCGTTCTTCGAGGCGATGTAGACGCGGCCGGTCTTCGGATGCACCATCAGCGCCTCGGCGTTGCGGGCGCCGTCCGCGTACTTCACGTCGAACTGGGTGGCGGTGACGGTCCGGTCGCGCAGCCGCTCCGGCTCGGGGAAGCGGTAGATCCAGACGTGGTCCCAGCTGCCGTCGAGGTTGTCGCCGATGTCACCGACGTAGATGTTGCCGTCGGGGCCCACGGAGATCGCCTCCATGTCCCTCGGCTCGCCGACGCCGCGCAGGGTGATCGTCGCCACCGTCTCGCCCGTCGCCGAGTCGACGCCGAAGATCCGCGGCTGGTCCTGGTCGTTGTGCGTCCAGTAGATCCCGGGGTGCGCCCGGCTCGCCGCAAGCCCGCTGGACTCGGTGATCCGCGGGTCCTTGATCGTGAACCCCTCGGACCCGTCGTCGGCCGCGGCGACGGGGCAGGCGGCGGCGAGCACGAACGCGGCCGCCAGGCCGGTGACGTACGGAAGCGAACGCATGCCCCAAGCCTGCCATCCCCGCCGGGCGTCTCCTACGGGCGTACGGCGGTGACCAGCCACGCCGTGCTGCGCAGCCGGACGGCGCCGTCCTTCTCGCACGGCCGCAGGATGTCCGTGAGCCGGTGCCGGGCCCGCTCGCCGGTCGCCTCGTCGACCTGGCTCAGCAGATGGCGGCCGGGTCCCGAGCCCATGAGGAACGCGGTGGCGTCCTCGGCGTCACGTCCCCATCTCCCGTACGCATCGACGGGCTCGACCGCGACGCCGGTGAACCCGGCTTCCGTGAGGACCTCGCGGACGCGGCCGGGATCGGCCAGGGAGAACATGCCGGGCCCGCCGGTGGCGCCGAAGCCGCCCATCGGCAGCAGGTCCCGCAGGCCGGCCAGCGCCTGGATCCACTCGTTGCCGTCCCCGCCGGCGACGAGGAACGCCGCACGGCCGCCGGTGCGCAGGCCGCCGCCGATGTTGGCGAAGGCGGCCACCGGGTCGGCGAAGAACATCACGCCGAAGCGGCTGATCGCCACGTCGAAACCCCGGCCCGCGAGGGGATGGACCTGGGCGTCGCCGTGCTCGAAGGTCACGTTGACGAGGTGTTCGGCGCGTGCGGACTCCCGGGCGCGCTCCAGCATCGGCCGCGACAGGTCGAGGCCGGTGGCGTGCCCGTCGGCCGTGCGGCGGGCGGCGAGCCTGGTCGTGGCGCCGGTGCCGCAGCCGACGTCGAGGACCGAGTCCCCGCGGCCGAGGGCGGCGGCAGCGAGCAGCGCCTCGTTGAAGCCCTCGTTGACGGCGTCCCAGCGGTCCTGGTTACGGGCCCAGTGGGTGCCCTCGTACCCGTTCCAGGCCTGCTCCTGCTCGGTGTTCACGATGTGTTCCACGACGGTGCCTCCCGCTAGAATGGGCGTACGCCCAAACAGTATGGGCGCTCGCCCATACTGTCCATCGCGCCACGCAGAAGACCCGGAAGGCCCTGGATGTCACCCCGTGGAGTAGCCGTCCCCGACGCCCGCGAACGCCTCTTCGCCGCGGCGGAACGAGTCGTGGCCCAGGGCGGCCCCGGCGCCCTGACCAGCAGGGCCGTCACCGAGGAGGCGGGCTGCTCGAAGGGGCTGCTGCACGCGCACTTCGCGGGCGGGCTCGACGAGTTCGTCGCCGAACTGGTCCTCGACCGGCTCGCCCGCACGGCCGCCCTGGCGGACCGGCTCCCCTCACGTGCGGGCGAGGACACCGTCACCGCGAACCTCACCGAGGTCGCCACCGCGCTGTTCACCTCCACGGGGCCGGCCGTCTCCGGGCTGGCCCTCACCCGCCCCGGCGTCGCGATCCGCTTCCGCGAGGCGATGGCGGCGGGCGCACCGGGCTTCACCACCGTCCAGGAGGCGGTCACCGCGTACCTGCGGGCCGAACAGCGCCTCGGCCGCGTCGACGGCCGGCTCGACGCGGAGTCCGTCGCCCTCGCGCTCGTCGGCACGGTCCACCACCTGCTGATGACGAGCCATCCGGGCACTCCCGACCCCCACGCGCAGATCCGGCGACTGGTCGCGGCACTGGCGGGTGGCGGGCCTCACATCGCCCACCAGTGACGGGTTACCGGTGGGTTCAGCGATGATGTCGACCATGCGATTCCTGTTCGTCGGCGACTCCATGACCATCGGACGCGCCGGCGACTTCACCTGGCGCTACCGGATGTGGCAGCACCTGACCACCGTCGGCGAGCCCTTCGAGATCGTCGGCCCGCGCCGCGAGCTGTTCGACACGGAGGCGAACGCACCCGTGTCCCACCGGTATGCCGACCCCGGCTTCCCCGGCCCCGCCCGCCGCCATCTGGCCGGCTGGGGCGAGGGCTGGCTGCACATGGCTCCCCTGATCCGCGGGACCCTCGCCGCGGAAGGGGCCGACGTCCTCCTGGTCTCGCTGGGCCTGATAGACCTCGGCTTCTACACGGACAGCGACCAGACCGCCCGGAACGTACGGGAGTTCATCGCGCAGGCCCGCCTGGCCAACCCGCGCGTCCGGATCGTCATGCTCCCGGTCATCCCGAACATCCGCGCCCGGTCCGACCGGCCCTTCGCCGCCGAGTGCGAACGGTTCAACGACCTGCTCGCCAAGGCGGTGGCCGACCTGGACACGTCCGCGTCGCCGCTGCTGCTGGCCTCGCACCCGCCGTCGTACGACCTCGACACCGACACATATGACGGCACCCACCCCGGCCCGAGCGGCGAGATCAAACTGGCCGGGGCGTTCGCGACGGCGATGCACCAGGCATGGGGACTGGGCGGGGCGTACGGCGTCGCCGCCTGAGCGGCCTCCCCGCGGAAAATCCGGGTGCGGGCGTCTGCCCCGGCTGCGAGGCTGCCCGTATGTCCACGTTCGAAGACCTCCTCGCCGAAGGCGAAGCCGTCCCCACAGAGGGCTGGGACTTCTCCTGGTTCGCCGGCCGCGCGACGGAGCAGCGCCCGTCGTGGGGCTACGCGAAGCTCCTCGCCGAGCGTGTACCGAAGGCCGAGGCGGTCCTCGACATCCAGACCGGCGGCGGCGAGGTCCTCGCCTCGGTCCCGGCCGCCCCGCCGGTGCTGGCGGCGACGGAGTCCTGGCCGCCGAACCTGGAGATCGCCCGGCGCAATCTCGCCGGGCTGGGCGCGACGGTCGTCCACGCCGACGACGCGGCCGATCTGCCGTTCCCCTCGGCCCACTTCGACCTGGTCGTCAGCCGCCACCCGGTCGTCACCCGCTGGGACGAGGTGCACCGCGTGCTGCGCCCCGGTGGCACGTACCTCTCGCAGGCCGTGGGCGACGGATCGGTCCGCGAGCTCACCGACTTCCTGATGGGCCCGCAGCCCGTCGACCCGTCACGCAGTCCGTTCACGACCGTCACGGCCGCGGAGGCCGCCGGCCTGGACGTGGTCGATCTGCGCCAGGAAGCACTGCGGACGGAGTTCCACGACATCGCCGCGGTGGTCCACTTCCTGCGCAAGGTGATCTGGATCGTCCCGGGCTTCACCGTGGACGCGTACCGCGACCGGCTCGCGGCCCTCCATGACTTCATCGAGCGCCACGGGCCGTTCGTGGCCCACTCCAACCGTCTCCTGATCGAGGCCCGCCGCCCGCGCGACTGACGCCGGCCGGTCCGCGATACGGTGCCGCGGAGCCGCCGAACCTGGAGATCACGCAGATGACCGTCATACGCCGCCTGGCGCTGTACGTGGCGCTGCCGCTGGCACTCGCCGTCGTCGCGGGCTACGGCTGGTACCGGCTCAGCGACACGGGCAAGCGCTGGCGCTACGAGGACAAGCTGGCGACGTACTGCCAGGGGCTGATCCCGCCCGAGGAGTCGGCGGTCTTCACGGGCTACGACACGGAGCAGGGACTGCCGAACGACCTGCACCACGGCGGGTCCGACGGCTACGAGTTCTGCGTGGTCGGGAAGAAGACGCTCACCATCGCCCTGATCCCGGAATCCGCCCGCGCCGACGACGGCGCCCGCGGCGTGTTCGACGAGCTGCGCTCGAGCAGGACCGGCACCCTGCCGATGCCGCTGGGCGGCGGCTGGCACGGTTACAACGACCTCGACAGCACAGCCGTGGTGCTGAGTTGCGGCAACAAGGACGCGTCCGTCGTCGTCGGCACGGCCGGCCGCGGCCGCGCGGTGGCGGGCCGCACCACCGCCGAACTCACCGCTGCCACCGCGGTCCGGGCGGCCGAGCACTGGAACTGCGAGGCCGAGCCCGGCGGCCGGATACCTCCCGTCGCCGCGGAGCCGGAGGAGAAGTCCCGCTTCGAGGCGAACGGAACGTGCGCCGGCATCCCGATGCGCGACATGGACACCGTCCACTGGATCAAGGAGACGCCGACGGCGGACTCCTTGGTGACGGAGAGCTGCGTGCTCGGCGAGACCAAGGCCCGTGCCGAGGAGCTGTTCCAGGTCCGCGCCTACTTCGGCCCCTTCGCACAGGCCTGGTACCCGGGTGACGAGCCCGGCCGGGACGCGGGCCGGAACGGCAGCGACTTCCTCTGGGCCACCGCCGAGTGCCCCGGGACCAGCGCCCGCGCGGTCTTCACGATCTCCAGCACGGTCTACGTCCACGAGGACGTCGAGGACTTCACCCGCGCGGCCCTCAAGGGCTTCGCCGAACGCTCGGCCGGGCAACGCGGCTGCACGGACCTGAAGATCCCGGGCTGAAACCCCGACGCCGCCCCTGCCGCGACGGGTCTCAGCCGGTGCGCCCGGCCCGCTCCAGGACGGCGAGCACCGCCCGGGTGACGACGTCCGGCCTGCTGCTCTGGATGTAGTGCCCCGCCGCCGGAACCACCGCGTGCTCCCCGCCCGCCACGGACGCGGCCACGGATTTCTGGAGCTCCGTCCACCGGCGTCTCATCCCCTGCGGCATCCCCCGGCTCGCGCTGAGGACGGTCACGGGCACGTCCGGCAGTCCCGACGCGGCGCGGCGGCGCCGGATCTCGGGCGTGGCCTTGACGATCATGCGGTACTCGTCGACGGCTGTACGCACCTGCTGCCGGCCTCCGGAGGCTGCGAGCCAGGCGGTGACCAGCAGTTCCCGCACCCGCGGATCGTCGGACGCACGGGAGGCCTCACGCACGGCACGCCGGTGGTTCGACCGGCCGGTGAGCCGGAGCGAGGTACGGACCGCGAGCTGACGCGCGTACGTTCCTTCGGCCATCCGTCCGGCCCACGGCTGGAACTCCTCGTGCGAGGGGTCGAGGAGCACGAGCCCCGCCACCAGGTCCGGCCGGGCCCACGCGACGAGCTCGGCCAGCTGGCCGCCCCAGCTGTTGCCGACGAGGACGCAGGGGCCGCCGCCGGCCCGGGAGAGCAGCGCGGTGAGATCCTCGACGGCCGAGTCGAGCGAGAGCCGGGGAACCGGGTCGCTCAGGCCGAGTCCCGCCCGGTCGTAGGCGATCACCCGGGTGCAGCGGGCGAGAGGCGCCAGCACCGGCGTCCACATCATCGACGACTCGGCGCTCGGGGCGTCCAGCACGACCGCCGGCGCGCCCTCGCCCGCCTCGATCCAGCGCAACTTCCGGCCGTGCCGGTCCAGTTCGCCGCGCAGCGCCCCGCCGGGCACCAACGCTCGGACGGCCTCGACAACCGCGTCGTCCACGACTTCCCCTCCAGATCTCGCAACCGGCGCTTGCGCCAACGAATCCGCGCGGGCGTCGGTTCCGCCGGGGGAGCTGGAGGGTGCTTCCTGGCCGGTACTTGATCCTCTGCCGGCGCCGGACCGGTTCCGCGCCTTCGGCGTCAGCCGGTGAGCAGGTCCGGGTTGTCGGCCAGGGAGGCGAGGTGGGCGCGCGGGTCGGCGATCAGCCTGCGGGTGGTGAGGTCGAGCATGCCCGCCACGCCGGAGATCTCGGCGGCGACCGTGCCGTCGTCCTTGACGATCTGCTGCTCGACGGTGAAGGTCTTGCCCTCTCCGTAGACGAACCGGCAGGTCACCCGCACTTCGTCGCCGCCGCGCAGCTCGCGCAGGAACTTGACCGTCACTTCGAGGGCGACCGGCCCCACGCCGCTGGCGAGCAGCTTCTCCTGCGGCAGACCGGCGGCACGGAGCAGTTCCCAGCGTGCGTGCTCGGCGTACTGCAGATAGACGGCCTGGTTCAGATGGCCCTGCGTGTCGAGCTCGTAGCCCCGCACGGTCACGTCGGCGAAGAAGGTCATGCCGACGGCAACAAGGGTGGTCCGGGCCGGTATTCCCGCCGGCGGGGCCCGCGGGGCAACGGGGCGTGCGTGCCCGGCCCTCGGTGGGGAGCGGTCCACAATGGCCGGATCCCGCCGCTCCTCAGAGCGCGGCCCGCGTCAGCCGGTTCGCGAACGTCGACATCGTGTACGTGCCGATGCCCATGACCACCTCCAGCGCGTTCCGCGAGGTGAAGCCGTGCGCCAGGAAGTCGCGCAGCTCCTCGTCTCCGACGGCGCCGGCGGTACGGAACACCTCGAGCGTGAACCGCCGTACCGCCTCGAGCCGTTCGTCGTTGAGCGCACGCTGCTCGGACAGCGCCGCGATCAGTTCCTCGCCGGCGCCGAGCGTGCGCAGTTTCCCGGTGTGCATGGCCACGCACACATGGCATTCGTTGCGCGCGGCGACCGTCATGACGACGACCTCACGGGCCACCGGGTCGAGCGTCGTCGTCTCGAAGGCGGCGCTCAGCTTGAGGAAGCCCTCCAGCAGGTGCGGCGACTCGGCGAGCCTGGCGACCGCCGACGGCAGACGGCCGAGCCTCGCGGCGGTGGCCTCCATGGCACGGCGGGACGCGGGTGGGGCGGATTCCAGGGTGTGTTCGGTGAACATGGCCGGCTCCTACAATGGACAACATGGTTGACGAACCGCTCCCCGAGAACGTAAACCAGGTTGTCGAACGGCGCAAGACGATTGCGGACCCGCCCGGCTACGAGCTGCCCCTGCTCCTCTTCGCCGGGTTCCGCTCGCTCATCGACAAGCTGCACGCCGAACTGGCCGAGCAGGGCCACCCCGACGTACGGCCCGCCCACGGCTTCGCCATGCAGGCCATCGGCGCGGAAGGGGCCACCGCCAGTGACCTCGGCCGACGCCTCGGCGTCTCCAAACAGGCGGCCGGCAAGACCATCGACCGCCTGCTCTCCCTCGGTTACGCGGAACGCGCCGACGACCCGGCCGACGCCCGCCGCAAGCTGATCCGCCTCACCCCGCACGGCTTCGACGCCCTCGCCCGCTCGGCGGCGATCTTCGACGAACTGCGCGCGGAATGGGCGCGGGCGATCGGCCCCGACCGCCTGCGCGACCTAGAATCCGCCCTGCGCACACTCATCCCGCCGGGCAGCATCCGCCTGGACGCGGCGGGCTGGCTGAGCGGCGCCTGACCCGTTCCGGGGTCGCGACCGGTCACTGTGAGTATCGTTGTGCCGCGCGGCTGCACTCGTTCGAGCGGCAGCCGGGGTGGAGCGCCACGATGACCGCCTTGGACGAGCGCAGGATCGAAATGGCCGAGAACAGCGACGAACGCACCCTGGACGAGATGTTCCAGTGGCTCGAGTCCGCCCCCGAGGGATTCAAGGTCGAGATCGTCGAGGGGGCCGTCTTCATGTCGCCGCAAAGGGACATTCACTGGCAGATCATTCGCCGGATCGTGCGGGCGCTCGAGGACCGCTTCGGCATGGACGTAACGGTGATGTCGGACGTACGGATCGACTTTCCCGGAACGCTGAACGGCTTCGCTCCCGAGGTCGCCAAGATCAAGGATGGCGCCGGGAAGGACGAAGCGGGCCGCTGGCGCCACCAGGACGTCGAGTTCGTGGCCGAGGTCATCTCCAAAGGCACGGGGCACAACGACTACGGCCCCAAGAAGGCCGCGTACGCCGCAGCGGGGGTCCCCGCCTACCTCGTCGCAGACCCGTACCAGCGCAAGTGCCACCTCTACACCGCCCCGAAGGAAGGCGACTACACGACGGAGACGGCCGTCGCCTTCGGCACGGACCTCGATCTCACCGATACGCCCGTCGGCCTCACGCTCACCACCGCCGACTTCCCCCGCGACTGAGGCCGCGCCGGGCGTGGGCCGCCGCTCCCGGCCGGGAGCGGCGGCCGAGGCTCACCAGGCGAAGGCCTCCGGGGAGGGACCCGGCCCCGGGAAGATCTCGTCGAGACCCGTGAGCACTTCCTCGCTCAGCTCCAGCTCCAGCGCCCGCAGCGCCGACTCCAGCTGCTCCGCCGTGCGCGGGCCGACGATCGGGCCCGTCACACCCGGACGGGTCAGCAGCCAGGCGAGCGCCGCCTCACCGGGCTCCAGACCGTGCTTGTCGAGCAGGTTCTCGTACGCCTGCACCTTCTCCCGCACGGCCGTGTCGGCCAGCGCGTCCGCGCTGCGGCCGGTCGCCCGCCGGGAGCCCTCGTTCTGCTTCTTGAGCACCCCGCCGAGCAGTCCGCCGTGCAGCGGCGACCAGGGGATGACGCCGAGGCCGTACTCCTGGGCGGCCGGGATGACCTCCATCTCGGCGCGGCGCTCGGCCAGGTTGTACAGGCACTGCTCGCTGACCAGGCCCAGCGAACCGAGACGGCGTGCCGTCTCGTTGGTCTGGGCGATCTTCCAGCCGGGGAAGTTGGAGGAGCCCGCGTAGAGGATCTTGCCCTGCTGGATCAGTACGTCGATGGCCTGCCAGATCTCCTCGACCGGGGTGCTCCGGTCGATGTGGTGGAACTGGTAGAGGTCGATGTGGTCGGTCCGCAGGCGCTTGAGCGAAGCGTCCACCGCACGGCGGATGTTGAGCGCCGAGAGCTTGTCGTGGTTGGGCCAGACCTCGCCGTCCGTGCCCATGTTCGCGTACACCTTGGTGGCGAGCACGACCTTGTCACGGCGGCCCTCGCCCTTGGCGAACCAGCTTCCGATGATCTCTTCCGTGCGGCCCTTGTTCTCGCCCCAGCCGTAGACGTTGGCCGTGTCGAAGAAGTTGATGCCCGCGTCGAGGGCCGAGTCCATGATGCCGTGGCTCGTGGCCTCGTCGGTCTGGGGGCCGAAGTTCATTGTGCCGAGGACGAGTCGGCTGACCTTGAGTCCGGTGCGTCCGAGCTGCGTGTACTTCATGACGTCCAAGCCAACGCCTTCGAGCGCGCTCGAAGCAAGCACCACTCGCGCGGGGACGGGTCCTGAGGGACACCGGACGCGGAGTCAGCCCCGGCGGCCGGTCTCCGCGTCCGCGCAGTGCAGGAGCCCCCCGGTCCCGTCCCGGCTCGAGGCAAGGAACAGCACCCGGTCGGCTCCCAGCGGGACCGGCCGCTCCCACACGCCCGAGGCCGCCGCCCACAGCAGCCGGCCGTCGCGGACGGCCCCGACCGCGTCCCCGTCGCGGACGAACAGGTGCCGGTGGCCCGCCGCGATCTCCTCCGGGTGCACCGCACGGCCGTCAGGGGCGGTCAGGCGCAGTCGCCGCAGCCCGCGCCGCCCGCCGGCCTCGGCGACGTACAGCCGGTCCCGCCAGGTCGTCGCGTACACCCGGTCGCCCACACACACGGCGGGCTGCGAGAACGAGGTGAAGCGGCGGAGACCCAGCCGGACGCCGATCAGGGGCGTCGCCCCGTCCCGGCCCGACCAGGCGAAGAGCCGGATCCGCCGCCCGAGTGCCTCGGAGAACAGCGCCCGGCCGCCGTCGACCAGGGCGGGCGGGGGGCCGAGGTCCTTCACCACCCGCTTCGGGAACGAGGTCCGACTCAGTACCTCGCCCGTGTCCGTCGCCCGCACGCAGAGCTCGCCGCGGCGCCAGGTGTGGAACAGAGCGGCGTCGGCCTCCTCGCCCTGCCCGAGCAGATCGCCGTAGCCGTTCTGCCACAGCTCGTCGCCGGTACGGGCGTCGAGGGCCCGGAAGCCCGCGGTGTCGATGATCACGGTCCCACCCCGCACCAGCAGGCCGTAGATCTTGCTGAACTCGTCCTCCCAGAGGGTCTCACCGGTCGAGGCGTCGACCCCGCTGATCTGACCGCCGTCCTCGTCGTTCCACAGCACGACGGCCGAACCGGCCGCCGCGGCCTGCCGCAGCCGGCTCCTGCGGCGCTTCCACCGCACCTCGCCCGTCTCGGCGTCCAGGGCGACGAAACCGCTGCGCTCGTAGTCCCGGTTCACAGGGACGACCACCGTCCCTCCGGCGCGGAGGATGCCACCGCCGTCCGGTTTCGTCAGCTCGTCGCTGCACCAGCGGATCCGGCCCTCGTGCGCGTCCACCGCGCCTATCCGGCTGTCGGAGACCACGACATGGACGGTGTCGCCCACGACCACGGGACTGCTCAGCGTCCCGCCGGGCGCGCGCAACGTCCACCGGCCGCTCCCACCACCCGCGCTGATCGTCAACGGCGGTCTGTCGTCCGGCATGTACGGCTCCTTCGACGGCGAGCCGCCCGGCGCCGGATCCCGGCGCTGCGGGCCCGTCGCCGCGCGGAGGCGGATACCTGCGTGTTCGGCCGGCCGGTCGCGGGACGCGTCAGCCGACGGCGGCGGCCACGGCGACGATCACGAACATCAGCACCAGCGCCGCGGCCATGATCTGGTTTCTGGTCTTGGGATTCACCCGTCGAGGTTAACCCGCGCCCCCGAGGGGCCAGGAACCGACCACTTCGTACCGGGGCTGCTCGCCCGCCACTCCGCTGACCGGCAGGTTGCTGCGCACGAGGGCGAGGTCGGCGACCTGCCACGGGGTGCCCTCGAATGCGGCCAGCGCCTCGACGTACGGACGCAGGTCACCCGCGTCACGGGCCCGGGCGATCGTCAGATGCGCCTGGTAGCGGCGGTGCTCCTCCATGCTCACGCCGGCGCGGCGGGCAGCGGCGTCCGACCGCTCGGCCAGCAGCCTCATCTCCTCCAGACCGCCGGCCGCCCCGACCCACAGCGCACGGTGTCCGAACCGCCCGCCCCGGTGCAGCCGCAGCGGAAACGCCGACGTCCTGTGCGCCGCCCGCGCCAGCCGCTCCCGTAGCTCGGGCACGAGCTCGTCGTCGACCTCCCCCATGAACGCGAGCGTGAAGTGCCACCCGGCATGCCCGGTCCAGCGGAGACTGTCGGCGTCGGGAAGCCGACGGAGGACTGCGACCTCGGTGGCGAGTTCGTCGACGGCCGTGGGGGGCGGGAGTACGGCGGCGAAGAGTCTCATGGGGTTCAGTGTGCCGCGCGGGGGCTCCGCTGCGCGGGTCGTTTTCCCCTCCCCGCCCCTTCCCGAAACCGGGGGCTCCGCCCGGACCGCCGCGCCTCAATCGCCGGCGAGGCTGACACAGCCAGCCCGCCCGGCGTTTGAGGGCATCGCGCGAAGCGCGGTACGGGTCCGGGCGGAGCCCGGTTTCGGGGAGGGGCAAGGCCCGCCGCAGGCGCCACCCGCACCCCCGCAACCGCCCTCCCTCGCAGCCCTTCGGGCCCCGGGAGGTGCCCGAAGGGCTACGCCGCCGTCGTCAGCTTCTCCCGCTCAACGAACCGCACCTGCGGATGCCCGCGGTGCCAGCCGACCGACAGTCGCAGGCCGCCGACCCGCGCCAGCATCACGCCGACGCCGGCCGCCGCCACCGCGGCCACCGCGCCGCCCGCGGCGAAGCCGACGCGGGCGCCGTACGTGTCGGTGATCCAGCCGACGAGCGGCGCGCCCAGCGGCGTGCCGCCGGTGAAGACCATCATGAAGAGGCTCATCACACGGCCCCGCATCAGCGGGTCCGTCGCCATCTGGATGCTCGAGTTGGCGGTCACGTTGACCGTCAGGCCGAACATGCCGATCGGGACCATCATCACCGCGAAGATCCAGAACGCCGGGGCGAAGGCGGTCACGATCTCCAGCACTCCGAAGAGCACCGCGGCGCCGACGAGCAGCCGCAGCCGCGAGGTGCCGCGCCGGGCGGCGAGCAGCGCTCCGGCCAGGGAGCCGGCGGCCATCAGCGTGTTGAGCAGGCCGTATGTACCGGCGTCGCCGTGGAAGACGTCGTCGACGAACGCGGACAGCCAGATCGGGAAGTTGAAGCCGAAGGTGCCGATGAAGCCGACGAGGACGATCGGCCAGATCAGCTCGGGCCGGCCGGCGACGTACCGCAGGCCTTCGCGGAGCTGGCCCTTGCCGCGCGGGGCGCGCTCGACCTTGTGGAGTTCGGAGGCCCGCATCATCAGCAGTCCGGCGATGGGCGCGATGAAGGAGAGGCCGTTGAGCAGGAAGGCGTATCCGCTGCCGACGGCGGTGATCAGCACACCGGCCACGGCGGGTCCGACGAGGCGCGCGGACTGGAAGTTGGCCGAGTTGAGGGAGACGGCGTTGCGCAGCTGGTCGGGGCCGACCATCTCGGCGACGAACGACTGCCGGGCCGGGTTGTCGACGACGGTGACGAGGCCGAGCAGGAACGCCGTCAGGTAGACGTGCCAGACCTGGACGTTGCCGCTGAGCGTGAGCACGGCGAGCGCCAGGCCGGTGAGGCCCATCGCGGCCTGGGTGGCGAGCAGCAGCGGCCGCTTGGGCAGCCGGTCCGCGAGCACCCCGCCGTACAGGCCGAAGAGAAGCATGGGGAGGAACTGCAGCGCGATGGTGATGCCGACGGCGGACGCGGATCCGGTCAGGCTGAGCACCAGCCAGTCCTGGGCGATGCGCTGCATCCAGGTGCCGGTGTTGGACACGACCTGTCCGGTCGCGAAGAGCCGGTAGTTACGGATCTTCAGCGAGCTGAACATGCTCTGCTTGCGGTCGTGCCGGGTGGACGGGGTGTCGGGGTCGGTCGGTGCGGGGGCGGAGTCTGCTCCGGATCCCGTACTCAAAAGGGTTCGCCTCCTCAGGTGGCATTACGTGTGGGGCGTGCGGGTGGACGCGCTGCGCTTCCACCCGCGGTCATTGCATGTGTGCGAGCTTCTCCAGGACGGGGGCGGCTTCGCGCAGCTTCGCCCACTCCGCCTCGTCCAGACCTTCGGCGAGCGAGGCCAGCCAGGCGTTCCGCTTGCGGCGGGACTCCTCGAGCATGGTCTCCGCCTGTTCGGTCTGGCTGACCACCTTCTGCCGGCGGTCGTCGGGGTGCGGCTCGAGCCGGACGAGTCCCTTGGCCTCGAGCAGCGCCACGATGCGGGTCATCGACGGCGGCTGCACGTGTTCCTTGCGGGCGAGCTCACCGGGGGTGGCCGAACCGCAGCGGGCGAGTGTGCCGAGCACCGACATCTCGGTGGGGCTCAGCGATTCGTCGACGCGCTGGTGCTTCAGGCGGCGGCCCAGCCGCATGACGGCCGAGCGGAGCGAGTTCACGGCGGCGACGTCCGCGTCAGTACCGTGGGACAGGTCAGGCATGTTGTTAGCGTAACTCATTACTCTGGCTAAGGACCAGCGGGTTACGGGCCTGATAGATGTGTCACCCATATGAGTGAGAGACAGCCGGAAAGTGACGTCCTGGCGGCGGGAGTCCGGCGACCCTGACCGCATGAAATCGACTGTGCTCAGCCTGCGCATGGACGGTGAGCTGCTCGACCGGCTCCGGCAGCATGCGGCGAAACGACAAATGAGCGTCCAGGACTATGTGGTCCGGACGCTCATTCGCGACGACTTCGACGAGCGCTTCAAAGCGGCGGTCGACGAGACGGAGAAGTTCTACGGGGTCACGTGAGGGCCCCTTGAGGCGGCCCCGCCGGACGGCCCCGCAGAAACGATCACGCGGCAGCCGTTCCGGCCAAGGCGGTCCGTCAGGCAGGGACGGCCCTCACGCGAGGGCGACCCGTCAGGTGAGACCGAGAGCCGGCATGGCGTAGTAGAAGACGAACACCGCCGACACCGCGTACATCGCCACGGGCACCTCGCGCCCGCGTCCGACGGCCAGGCGCAGCACGCTGAACGTGATGAAGCCGATGCCGATGCCGTGGGTGATCGAGTAGGTGAACGGCATCATCACCATCGCCAGGAACGCCGGCGCGGCGATCGTGAAGTCGCTCCAGTCGATGTCCTTGACCGAACCGGCCAGGATCAGGAAGCCGACCGCGACCAGCGCGGGCGTCGCCGCCTGGGACGGGACCATCGTGGCGAGCGGCGTGAGGAACAGCGCCAGCGAGAACAGCGCGCCGGTGACGACCGACGCCAGACCCGTACGGGCGCCTTCGCCGACGCCGGCCGTGGACTCCACGAAGCAGGTGTTGGCGGAGCAGGAGGCGCCACCGCCCGCGGCGACGGCGAGGCCGTCGACGACCAGGACCTTGTTGATGCCCGGGTAGTTGCCGTCCTTGTCCATGAGCTTCGCCTCGTCGCCGACGGCGAGGATGGTGCCCATCGCGTCGAAGAAGCAGGACAGCAGCACGGTGAAGACGAACAGGACGCCGGTCAGCAGGCCGACCTTCTCGAAGCCGCCGAACAGGCTGACCTGGCCGAGCAGGCCGAAGTCGGGCGTCGAGAGCGGATTGCCCGGCCATTCGGGCGTCGTCAGGCCCCAGGACTCGATGTCCGCCACGGCGTGGATGATCATCGCGAGCACCGTCATGACGACGATCGAGATGAGGATCGCGCCGGGCACCTTGCGGATGATCAGCGCGAGCGTGAGCAGCGTGCCGAGGGCGAAGACCAGGACCGGCCAGCCGAGCAGATGACCGCCGGTGCCCAGCTGGAGCGGGACGGTGGTGTGGGCGGCGTCCGGGATGCGGGTGATGAAGCCCGAGTCCACGAGCCCGATCAGCATGATGAACAGGCCGATACCGATCGCGATCGCCTTGCGCAGGCCGAGCGGGACGGCGTTCATCACGCGCTCGCGCAGGCCGGTGGCCACCAGCAGCATGACCACGACACCGGCGAGCACGACCATGCCCATCGCGTCCGCCCAGGCCATCTGGGGCGCGAGCTGGAGGGCGACGACCGTGTTGACGCCGAGGCCGGCGGCGAGCGCGATCGGGACGTTGCCGATGACGCCCATCAGGAGGGTCGAGAAGGCCGCGGTCACCACGGTGGCGGTGACCAGCTGGCCGCCGTCGAGCTGGTGGCCGTACATGTCCTTCGCGCTGCCGAGGATGATCGGGTTCAGCACGAGGATGTAGGCCATCGCGAAGAAGGTGGCGAATCCGCCCCGGACCTCGCGGGCGACCGTGGAGCCGCGTTCGGTGATCTTGAAGAAGCGGTCCAGACCGCCGGACGGCTGCGGGGGCGTGGACGGCAGGCCGGGAGACCCGACTTCGACGGTGGCCGTGGGGGGCATGCGGAAACCTCAGACGTACGCGAAGGGGGGCGACACGAGAAGGGCAGAGAAAACCGGCCAGACTTGGATGATCCAACGAAGGAATCCAGTCAGCCGGAATCAGTTTCAGTATGAACATATGAACGAAAGATCGCCACTCTCCGCGCGTAGACCCTTGTGGTTCCTGGCCCCTCAGCCGTCCCGCCCGCCCCGCCTACACTGTGCGCATGGCGAAATGGACCCCCCGGCACGAGGCACCCGAACCCCTTGAGGGACCGATCGTCGCCACCATCACCGGCGGCACGATCCTGTGGTTCGTGATGTTCCTCGTCCAGGTCCCCTTCTACGGCTGGTTCGACGACCGCGACCTGACCTGGTGGGTGTGGACCTGCCTGGCCGGCGCGGGCCTCGGGCTCATCGGCATCTGGTACGTACGCACCCGGGAAGCCGCGATCAAGCGCGCCAGGACCTCCGACGCGGCCGGCGCCGCCGAGCACCCGGAACCGGGCGCCCCTCCTGCTCCGTAGTCCCCCAGGGGGATTCGTGTCCGACCGTGGTCCGATCTTCCGGCCGCCCGGGGGGTGAACGGACCGGCCCGGCCGTAACGTCGGAACCATGACGCAGCGGGCGGACATGGGCCGCGGCCCCGAGCCGGAAGGACCCGTCATCGACGCGGGCGCAGAACTCGACCCCGTACACCCCCGGCGGCCACCGGGCGGCGGGCCGCCCGCCACCGGTCTGACGTCCGCGGAGGTGGCGGAACGGGTCGCACGGGGCGAGGTCAACGACGTACCCGTGCGCAGTTCGCGCTCCGCCGTCGACATCGTCCGCGCCAACGTCCTCACCCGCTTCAACGCCATCATCGGCGTCCTGTGGGTGATCATGTTCTTCGTCGCGCCGATCCAGGACAGCCTCTTCGGCTTCGTGATCATCGCCAACACCGGCATCGGCATCATCCAGGAACTGCGCGCCAAGAAGACCCTGGACTCCCTCGCCGTCATCGGCGAGGCGAAACCGAGGGTGCGCCGGGACGGTGTCGCCGCTGCGGTCTCCACCTCCGAGATCGTCCTCGGCGACCTCGTCGAACTCGGCCCCGGCGACAAGGTCGTCGTCGACGGCGAGATCGTGGAGGCCGACAACCTGGAGGTCGACGAGTCGCTGCTGACCGGCGAGGCCGACCCCGTCCTCAAACAGCCCGGCGACCAGGTCATGTCCGGGAGCTTCGTGGTCGCGGGCGGCGGCGCGTTCACGGCCACGAAGGTCGGGCGCGAGGCGTACGCGGCACAGCTCGCGGAGGAGGCGTCCCGCTTCACGCTCGTCCACTCCGAGCTGCGCTCCGGCATCTCCACGATCCTCAAGTACGTGACGTGGATGATGGTCCCCACCGCGATCGGACTGATCATCAGCCAGCTGGTGGCGAAGGACAACAACTTCAAGGACTCGGTCGCGCGGACCGTCGGCGGCATCGTGCCGATGATCCCCGAGGGGCTCGTCCTGCTCACCTCCGTCGCCTTCGCGATCGGCGTCATCCGCCTGGGCCGCAAGCAGTGCCTGGTGCAGGAACTCCCCGCCATCGAGGGCCTCGCCCGTGTCGACGTCGTCTGCCTCGACAAGACCGGCACCCTCACGGAGGGCGGCATGGACGTCACCGAACTGCGCACGCTGGACGGCGCGGACGAGCAGCACGTACGGGCGGTCCTGGGCGCGCTCGGAGCGTCCGACCCGCGGCCGAACGCCTCGCTCCAGGCCGTCATCGCGTCCTACCCGGACGGCGGGGAGCACCACTGCACCGCCGCGCTGCCCTTCTCCTCCGCCCGCAAGTACAGCGGCGCGACCCTCGCGGACGGCGGCGGCGCGAGTACGACCTGGCTCCTCGGCGCGCCCGATGTACTGCTGCCGGCCGGCAACCCGTCCCTCGCCGAGGTCGACCAGCTCAACCGGGAGGGCCTGCGGGTGCTGCTCCTCGCGCGGGCGGAAGGCACCTTGGAAGCCCCACAGGAGAAGTCGCCTGCCGCTCTGGTCGTGCTCGAGCAGCGTCTGCGCCCCGACGCCTCGGCGACCCTGCGCTACTTCGCCGACCAGGACGTGGCGGCGAAGGTCATCTCCGGCGACAACGCGGTCGCGGTCGGCGCGGTCGCGGCGAAGCTCGGCCTGCCCGGCGCCGGGGCGACGCTCGACGCGCGCAGGCTGCCGGCCGAGCGCGAGGCGATGGGCGCGGAGCTGGACGGGGCCGCGGTCTTCGGCCGGGTCAGTCCGCAGCAGAAACGCGACATGGTCGGCGCGCTCCAGGCCCGCGGCCACACGGTGGCGATGACCGGCGACGGCGTCAACGACGTCCTCGCGCTGAAGGACGCGGACATCGGCGTGGCGATGGGGTCGGGCTCGGAGGCGACGAAGGCCGTCGCCCAGATCGTGCTGCTCAACAACAGCTTCGCGACGCTGCCTTCGGTGGTCGCGGAGGGCCGCCGGGTCATCGGCAACATCACCCGCGTCGCCACCCTCTTCCTGACGAAGACGGTGTACTCGGTGCTCCTGGCGATCCTCGTGGTCTGCAGCCAGGTCGAGTACCCCTTCCTGCCCCGGCATCTGACCCTGCTCTCCACCCTCACCATCGGTGTCCCGGCCTTCTTCCTCGCGCTCGCCCCCAACAAGGAGCGCGCCAAGCCCCACTTCGTCCGCAGGGTGATGCGCTACGCCGTACCGGCGGGCGTGATCGCGGCGGCGGCGACCTTCTGTGCGTATCTGCTGGCCCGCTCGCACTACTCGGGCCCGGCCTCGCTGGCCGCGGAGACGAGCGTGGCGACGCTGACCCTGTTCCTGGTCGCCATGTGGGTCCTCGCGATCATCGCCCGCCCCTACACGTGGTGGCGGATCGGCCTGGTGGCGACGATGGGACTGGGCTTCCTGCTGGTGCTGACGGTGCCGTGGCTCCAGGACTTCTTCGCGCTCAAGCTGGTCGGTACGACGATGCCGTGGACGGCCGTCGTGATCGCGGCGGTGGCGGCGGCGCTGCTGGAGCTGTCGTGGCGGGTGGTGGGGCGGCGCTTCCCCGCCTAGGGCCTGCGGCCGGGCCGGCGTCGTGTCCGGGTGCACCTGGTCCGTCCCTTCGGCCGGCCGTTGACGTGCCTGTTCGGTAGCCGCCCGCCGACGCGGTCGGATAAGAAGCCTGCATGCTGAAGGGCAACAAGGTCGGGCTGAGGGCCCGCCACGAGGACGACATCCCGGTCCTGCGGGCCGAACTCTACGACGACGTGGTCAACTCCTCGCGGGCCGAAGGCGGGCCGTGGCGGCCGATCACGCCCGGCTCGAAGGACCCGCGGCTCGTGGTGGACGACAAGGAGCAGGGGCACGTCCCCTTCTCCGTGGTGGAGCTGGACGGCGGCACGCTCGTCGGCACCGCGACGCTGTGGGGCATCGACAACCACAACCGGTCCGCGCACATCGGCCTCGGACTGCTCCCGTCCGCCCGCGGAAAGGGCTACGGCACCGACGTGGTCGCGGTGCTGTGCCACTACGGCTTCGTCGTGCGCGGCCTGCAGCGGCTGCAGATAGAGACGCTGGCGGACAACGCCGCGATGCTGCGCTCCGCCGAGCGCAACGGCTTCGTCCGCGAGGGCGTACTGCGCTCCTCGGCCTGGGTGTTGGGCGAGTTCCTCGACGAGGTGCTGCTCGGGCTCCTCGTCGAGGACTGGAAGGCGGAACTGACGGCATAGGCCGGGCCGGTTCGTGAGCCCCGGCGCGCGTCGGCTCTGCCGAATTCACCTGCGCGTCATACGGCCATCACGCATTGCCCACCGGGTGCAACGAGGGTCCACTACGACGAGCGAAGCGTCATGTACTCGACATAGAGGAGCTCATGTGACCCCGCGCCGCCCCCTCCGCACCGCCGCTCTCGTGGCAGGCACGGCCCTCGCGGCCGTCGCCGCGACCGTGCCCGCCGCGGCTCACCCGCACGGCCGGGCCGAAGCCCTGCCCGCCGTCCAGCCGCGGGCGGAGACGGCCACGCTCTACGACGACGAGGCGGGCGGCAACGCCAACGCCGACGACCCCGCGATCTGGCGCAACGCCGCCGACCCGGACCGCAGCCTCGTCGTCGCCACGGCGAAGGAGGGCGGCCTGCGGGTCTACGACCTCGACGCACGACAGGTCCAGTCGATCGCGGCACCCGCCCCGGCCACGGAGGACGACGCCCCCGGACGCTTCAACAACGTCGATCTCCTCCAGGGCCTCCGGCTCGGGACGGGCCGGGCGGACCTCGCCGTCGTCAGTGACCGCGGCAACGACCGGCTGCGCTTCTACCGCATCGACCGCGACCGCCCCGGCGGCCCGCTGACCGATGTCACCGACCCCGCGGCCGCGCCCGTGTTCTCGTCCGGCCAGGACGAGATCAACGAGCAGGCGACCGCATACGGCCTGGCCACCTGGACCGACCGGTCGACGGGCCGCTCCTACGCCCTGGCCAGCCGCCGCAACCGGACGGGCATCGCCCTGCTGGAGATCACCGCCCGTCCCGACGGCACGGTCGGCTACCACAGGATCCGCACCGTCGAACTGCCCTCCGCCTTCCGGCTCCCCGACGGCACGTCCTGGTCCCCGTGCGGCGAGCCCGGTGAACTGCCCCAGGTGGAGGGCATGGTCGTCGACCCGGCGAACGGCATGCTCTACGCGGGCCAGGAGCGCGTGGGCGTCTGGCGGATGCCCGCCGACCTCACCAGCAGGCCCGTCCTCGTCGACAAGGTCCGCGAGTACGGCGTCCCCGGCACGTACGACGAGGAGACCGAGGAGTGCACGCCCGGCGCCGACCCCGGTTACGGCGGCACCCGGCTGGCGGCCGACGTCGAAGGGCTCGCCCTGCTCACCGAGCCGGACGGCGACGGCTATGTGATCGCCTCCGGCCAGGGCGACAACACCTTCGCCCTCTACGACCGCGAGGTCGGCGACAAGAACGAGTACGAGGGCGGCTTCCGGATCACCGCCGCCTCCGCCACCCTCGACGGCTCCGAGGAGTGCGACGGCGCGGCCGTGCTGAACGCCCCGCTCGGCCACCGGTACCCGAACGGTCTGCTCGTCGTCCAGGACGGCCACGACACCCCCGGGGACGGTGACCGCGAGGCGACCAACTTCAAGTTCGTCGACCTGGCCGACGTCCTCGACACCGTCGACTGAGCCCGATACGCGCGGGGACGGCCGGACGCCGCCCCCGCGCGTGCTGCGTCCGCTACGGCCGGGCGTAGGGCCGGGTCATGATCTCCATGTTGTGGCCGCTCGGGTCGTCGAAGTACGCGCCGCGACCACCGAACAGACGGTTGATCGCACCCGGTTCGGTGTGGCTCGGGTCTGCGTAGTACGTGACACCGACCGCCTCCAGGCGGGCGATCATCGTGTCGAACTGCTCGTCGGGCACGAGGAACGCGTAGTGCTGCGGCTGGATCGGCTCGTCGGCGAGCTCGTAGTAGTCGAGCGTGACGCCGTTGCCGAGGTCCACTGGCAGGAACGGCCCGAACGGGGCGGCGACTTCGACGCCCAGGATCGCGGCGATGAACTCGGCCGACAGGCGGCGGTCCTTGGCGTACACGGCGGTGTGGTTCAGCTGGACGGATGTGACGGGGGGTTGCTGCTGAGGCATGGTGTGGCGACTCTCCAGGTCTTGGTTCCTCAAGGGACATGTCAGAGAAGGAGAGACAGCGGCGGGCCCCTGGCCCGCCCCGCGCTCACGCCGAGGCCGGGCGCCTCACTCGTGCGTGGCCCATGGCCGACCCGGCAGTCACACGGCCGAGCCTAGCCGCCGGCCCGGCCCGGCGCACCCGGGTAAGTAGGCGTACTCATGACAACGCCGCCCACAGGGCGGAAGGATCGACGGACCGCGTACGCCCGCCCCTCCCCTGACCGCCGGAGTGCCCAGGTGAAACGTCTCGCCCCCACCGTCACCGGCGTTGCCGCCGTGCTGCTGTCGCTGCCTCTCGTCACCGGCTGCGGAACCGTCGTCGGCGACGACCCGGGCGCCACTGCGACGCCTGACACGTCGAGCGCCCCGGCCATCGACTACGAAGCGCGGGCCAAGGCGGCGAAGGCCGCGCACGACCGGAGGTTCCCGGAGGTGGCGAAGATCTGTGCCGACGCGCCGTCGAAGCCGTCCGAGGAACCGACTCCTTCCGAGGCGCCCACCGACCCGTGGTCCCGCAAGGTCGCGGAGAACCACGCCTACAAGGCACAGGCACGCCTGGACACCGACGCCCGCTGCCGGGGCGACGCGCACGCCCGCCGGATCACCGCCGGCCTGGCGGGCGTACACGACGAGAAGGCGCTGCGCTCCGCACTCGGCCGTCTCGGCTATCCGCCGGAGACGGTGGAGGTGTACGAAACAGGCGCCGCCCCGGGGTTCACGTTCAGCATCCCGGACGCCGGTCCGTGCATCACCGGCACTCTGGCCGACCCGGCGGAGGCGGAGGCGCACGGGCACTACGTCGAGGGCGGCTGCAGGGAACCCAAGGGCGGGCACTGAGCCGCCACTTCGGCCCAGACGGTCTTCCCGGCGGGGTGGCGCGGCTCCACGCCCCAGCGGTCGGCTAGTACGTCCACCAGAACCAGCCCCCGGCCCGACACGTCATCGGCGGCGGGGGTTCGTACGTCGGTCGGCGGATGCACCGAGGACGCGTCCGAGACCTCGACGCGCACCCGCCGTACGTCCAGCGTCAGCCGGAGCCGGAAGTCCCGCCCCGGTACGCGACCGTGCCGTACGGCGTTCCCGGCCAGCTCCGCCACCAGCAGGGCGACGGTGCAGGAGAGGTCGGAGCCGGCGGGGTGACCCCACTCGGCCAGGTGCCGCACGGCGACCCGCCGGGCCAACCGCGCGCCCCGGGGTGTCGAGCCGAACAGCGCCGCGAACCGGCTCTCGGTGCACGGCTCTTCGTCCGCCGCCGACTGGTGGTCCGGGCCCTCGCCCGGCGTCGTCATGGTCTTCAGCACTGTGTCGCCCATCCCGGTTCGCCGCTCTCTTGAGGCACGACCCGTGGGTGTACGGACCGTGACGTTCCGTGTTCAAGAGTCGTCGCGCGGCTCTACGCTCGGAAGGGCATGCAGCCTTACACCGCAAGCCGTAAGGAACGGAAGTAAGCCCATGGCCAAAGGAATTGAGCCCGAGGAGTCGATGGCCGCGCTCTTCGGCTGCCGGGTCCGCCGCCTGCGGACGGCCGCCGGCCTGACACAGGCCCAACTGGGGGCGAAGACCCATGTGGTGAGCACCCGCATCACGCAGGTCGAGCGGGCGTCCGGCGCCCGTCCGACGCTGGAGCTCGCGCGGGCGCTCGACGCGGCGCTCGGAGCGGACGGGCTGCTGGTGGACCTGTGGCCGCACGTCTACCGGGAGTCGTTCCCGGACTGGTCGCGGACGTTCATGGCGTACTCGGCGCGGGCCGAGGCCATCCGTGAGTACACCGCGCACGTCGTGCCGGGTCTCCTGCAGACGGAGGAGTACGCCCGGGCCGTGCTGAGCGTCGGCCTGTCCCACCGGGACGAGCAGCACCTGGAGGAGCGGCTGGCCGCCCGGCTGGAGCGGCAGAAGCGGCTCGGCTCGCCGGACCGCCCGGAACTGCTGGTGATCCTCGACGAGACGGTGCTGCGGAAGCGGATCGGCGGGGACGACGTCATGCGACGGCAGCTCGCGCGTCTGCTGGAGGCCGCCGCCGAGCCGCACATCACGGTGCAGGTCCTGCCGTTCGACGAAGGCGCGCACGACGTGCTGGGCGGCTCGTTGACCGTGCTGACCCTGGCGGACGGATCCGAAGTCGCCTACACGGAAGGCGCGGACCACGGTCAGCTCTTCGAAGACCGGCCGGATGTGCGGCGTTTCGCGGTGGCCTACGATCGGCTGCGGGCAGCGGCCCTGCCCCCGCGCAGGTCGCTCACCATGATCCGATCCGCGATGGAGGAGGACTACCGTGACCCCGAGCTCCCTTCCCGGTCCGCGCGACGCCGCCTGGCGCAAGAGCAGCTACAGCAATCAGGAGGGCGGCAACTGCGTCGAGGTCGCCGACGGAATCCCCGGCGTGGTTCCGGTGCGTGACAGCAAGGCCCCGCACGGTCCCGCGCTCACCTTCACGACGACGTCCTGGACCGCGTTCATAGGCGAGTTGAAGGCCGCCGACCGGGCCTGAGCCGAGCGGGACCCGGTCCGTACGCCGGTCTTCCCGGCCCGCCGGGACCTCGCCCGCGAGGGGTCGGCGGGCCACGAACTCCCCCGAAGAACCTGAGGTAAAGAACCACCTGCCCACCCTCCCCTCCCCGCATCACCCGGACGGGTGACCGGCTTGCGGGGGCGGGAAGTTGGCCGTTACGTTCGCGGCAACAACCTCAGACATATGACGGCCCCCGGCCGGGACGGCAATCCCGATCGAGGGCCTCACCGATCAGGAAGCGATACCTTCCCGATGGCTGAACGGCAGTCTAACGCGCCCCTGCGCGCCCCCGCCGGAGCTCCGACCTCCGGCGTCATCCACGTCCGCACCCGGCTCGCCGGTGACTTCACGGTGATCGCCAACGCCCTGCTCCAGCGCCGGGGCAGCGCGGTCACGGTCGGCGTCGCGGGCTACATCCCGGACGGCGCGCCCGTCCGCATCGACGCGCTGTGCGAGCACTTCACCGAGGGCGAGATCCTCATCTCCCGGGCCCTGCGGGAGCTGGAGGCGGACGGCTATCTGGAGCGGCGCCGCGAGCGCGGTCCGAGCGGCCGGCTCCGCACGCGGACGTTCTTCCACGACGTGCCACCCGTGCCATCGGGCGACGACCCGGAGCCGTCGCCACCGCGAGAGCCCGCGCCCGAGCCGGACCACGAACCGGCCCCGGCGCCCGCCATGGAGACCGGCGCCGCACAACCGGAGCCCGCGGCGGACCCGGCCGCCCACCCCGCTCCCGACCCCCGCGCCGCGGTGATCCTGGCCTCGCTGCGCATCGTGGACCGCAGGCTGATCCTGTCCCGGCGCGAGGCGGACCAGCTCGCCCCGGCGGTCACCCAGCGGCTCGACCACGGCGTCGGCCCCGAGGACATCACCACCCACCTCACCACCCGCCTGCCGGAGCCTTTGCGGGCCCGCCCGGCCCGGATCCTCGCCTACCGCCTCCGGGAACTCCCCCCACCCCTCCCCGACCGGCCCACGGCCCCCGCCGCCCTCCCCTGGCAGACCTGCGACGGCGGCTGCGAACGCGCCTTCCGCGCGGCGGAACCGGGCCGCTGCCGCGACTGCCCACCGGCCGCGGGCCTGGCGACGGCGTGCTGACCCGCGCATACGTCGGCGGCGCCCGCGGGCAGACGTGGTTGTGCGACGATGCAGAATCCGACGGCTGCGGGAGGAGCCCGTACTCGACCGCAGTGCGGTGCTCTTCTACCTCGACAACCAGCAGCTCCGCAGCATCGAGATGGTCGAGCGTCTCGACGCGCACCGCGACGCGATCCATCGGGCCGTCAAGAAGGGCGGCCCCGCCGCGTACGCCGTACGGCGGGACCGCATCGAGCGCACCTGGCCCTGACGGCTCGCGACGTTTGATCGGACCCTGTTGGTCGCCGTCGGCCGTGGGACCGTGCCCGTGGTCTCGCGGTCCGACGTACGCGCCTGAGCGCAGGGTTCCCGCCCGGGATCCGTATGCCGCGCAGGCCGGCGGCGCCGTCAGACGCGGGCGATCAAGGCGTAACGCTCGTCCGTCACCGGGCCGCCCCACAAGGCCGGGTCGCCGCTGAGAGGTTCGACGCGCAGATCGGTCACGAGAGGGCGGACGGCGGCCGACAGGTCGGCGGCCGTGACGCCGCCGTGCCAGGGCAGGGCCTCCGCGCCCGCCACGTACTCCACACCGGCCTGGCCGGACTCGCGCCAGCGGCCCTCGACGAGGATCAGCGTGCCGCCGGGGCGGATGCGGGCCGTCCAGTCGGCGAGGGCGGCCCCGGGGTCGGGCAGGGTCCACACGAGGTGGCGGGAGAGCAGGGCGTCGAACCGCTCGTCGCCGGTGGGCGGTGCCGCCGCGTCGCCCACCAGGAAACGGGCCGGGAGACCGGCGGCGGAGAGCTTGGCGCGAGCCTGGTCGACCATCCGGGGCGAGAGGTCGACCCCGGTGACCCGGTGCCCGGCCTCCGCGACCAGAGCGGAGAGCGAGCCCGTGCCGCAGCCGACGTCCAGCACGGACGACGGGGCCGACGGGAGCCAGGCGGTGAGCAGTCGGGACCAGGCGGCGCGGGTCCCGGCGGCCCGCAGACCATGGTCGGGCTCGGCGTCGAAGTCGGCGGCGGCTGCATCCCAGTACGCGGTGATCGCTGCGGAGTCGGTCATCCGCCGATCCTTTCAGCCGGCACTGACAATGCCGTGGTGGGCGAGCGCCGCATGTGGATCGCCCTCGACGGGACGGTGGTCGATGTGGACGGTGGCCGCCGTCAGCCGGGGTACGGCGTGGATCAACGCGTGCTCGGCCGCGACCGCCAGCGAATGCGCCTGGACGACGGTCAGTTGCGGATCGACCACGATGTCGGCCTCCGCCCGCAGCGCGTGTCCGATCCACCGCATCCGCACCTGCCCGGTGTCCAGCACGCCCTCCACACCGCGCAGCGCGGTCTCCGCCGTCCCGACGAGGGCCGGGTCGACCGAGTCCATCAGACGCCGGCAGACCTCGCGGGCGGCGTCCTTCAGGACCAGCAGGATGGCGGCGGTGATCAGCAGACCGACGACCGGATCGGCCCACCGGAGGCCCAGCGCGGCGCCGCCCGCGCCCAACAGGACGGCCAGCGAGGTGAATCCGTCCGTACGGGCGTGCAGGCCGTCCGCGACGAGCGCGGCGGAGCCGATCCGCCGGCCGGTGCGGATGCGGTAGCGGGCGACCCACTCGTTGCCCGCGAAACCGACCAGCGCCGCCGCCGAGACCGCCCACAGATGCGTGATGTCGCGAGGGTTCAGCAGCCGGTCGACGGCCATCCAGGCGGCGACGACCGCCGACGCCGCGATGGCGGCCACGATGACGATGCCCGCCAAATCCTCGGCCCGCCCGTAGCCGTACGTGAAGCGGCGGTTCGCCGCGCGTCTGCCCAGCATGAAGGCGATGCCGAGCGGGACGGCGGTCAGCGCGTCGGCGGCGTTGTGAACCGTGTCGCCGAGCAGCGCCACCGACCCGGACAGGGCGACGATGACGGCCTGGACGACAGTCGTCGCTCCCAGAACGACGAGCGAGATCCACAGCGTGCGCATCCCGTCGCGGGACGTCTCCATCGCCGCGTCGACCTTGTCACCGGACTCGTGGCTGTGCGGCCGGAGGAGGTGGGCGAGACGGTGCCGCGCCCCGCCGCGCACAGGACCGTGGTCGTGACCGCCGTGGTGCTCGTGATCGCCGCCGTGGTGGTGGTGCCCGTTCGGATGAGTGTGCCGAATCCCCGCCATGGCACCCACCGTCGCACAGGAATCGCCTTGCGGCTACAGCCGTCATACGCCCTGTGACCAGGTGCGATTCCCTCGCAAGTACGCGCGGACAGCACCTGGCCCCCGGCGGCGGACTACGCGTCGAACCAGCGGTCCCGCGCCAGCTCCTCCGTACGGGACGGGTCCTCCAGCAGCGCCGCGACCTCGAAGCGGCGGGGCCACTGGCCCGCCGCCCAGGCGAGACCGGCCGCCACGCCTTCCAGCGTCGCGGCGTGCAGCACGCCGTCGGGGGTGCGGCGCCAGTCGAGTTCGGTGCCGCCCGCGACCAGCTCCTCGTGCTCGACGTACGAGTCGGGCGTCGCCGGGCCCAGCAGGATACGGACGGACTCCGGGACCTCGTGCTCCTCGCCCTCCGTCGTGACGTCCGCGTCCACCGTCTCGCTCAGGCGCCTGACCTGGAACAGGTCCGCCAGGTCGGCCGCGCGGGTCGGCGCCACCGGGAGCAGGGGCAGACCGGCGCACAGCGGCAGCAGGTCAGGGGTGTCCGCGACGACCGCGTCGGCGGCGTCCACCACACGTACCTCTCCGTCCACCACCGCGCGCAGCTCGTCGGGGAGCGTGACCTGGTCGGGGTCCAGTTCCGCGAGCGCCGTGTAGAGCCCGTGCAGCTGTCGGCCGGTCACCTCACGGTCGGGCTCGGCCAGCCGGGACAGCAGCTCCGCCGCGCCGCCCGGCTCGTCCAGCAGCGCCGCGACGGAGGTGCGGACGCCGAGGGCGTGCAGCACCTGCGCGTCGGCGAAGCCCGTCGTGTCGGCCGACTCGTACAGGCCCTCCAGCAGCGGGTCCGCGCCCGACGCGCGCAGACCGGCGGGGCGGCGGCCGTCCAGCACCGGATGGTCGCGCAGCCACCACGCCGTGTACGGGCGCACGGTCTCCGTCGTGCCGTCCGGCAGCAGGATCCGTACGGACTGGGTGAGCGCGTCCCGCAGCGGCGGCTGCGCCAGCAGTGCCAGCGCCTGCGGCCAGCGGTCGTCGTCCACCAGGTCCAGGTCGCGCACGGCGACGATCTCCGTGGCGACCGGCGGCACGGGCGTGTCCGGCAGCCGGTCGAGGACGTCCTCTGCCCACACGTCCACCGCGTCGAGCAGGCCCGCGTCGTCGGGCTCGGCGAAGTCGCCTTCGCGCGGCTCGAGTTCATCGGGATCGAGGACGACGTCGGTGGCGCGCACCAGGGCGAAGTTCGCGAGGACGCCGCAGGCGGCGAGGGGCTGTTCGCCCCACCGCTCGGCCAGCTCGGCGTCGCACAGGGCGAGTTCGCCCTCGCGCATCACCGACGCGAACGGGCTGCCCGGCAGGACCAGTTCGCCGGCCGGAGCCGGTTCGCCGTCCTCGTCGGGCAGGGCGAGCGCGCCGAGCCACGGCTCGTCGCCCGGCTCCAGTTCCGCGTCGCGGACCAGCGCGAGCACCGTCTCGGCGAGCTCCTCGGCGTCGAGCGTGTCGGCATCCTCGTCCCACACCTCGCCCTCGTCGAGTGAGGCCGCCACCGCCGCGCGCACCTGCGGTGTCCGCAGAACGGCGCGTGGCGTCGCGGGCAGCGCCCCCAGCTTCTCCAGCAACGGGTGGGCGGCGTCCGGGTGGACGACCTTCAGGCCGAGGCGGGCCAGGTCGGCCGGGGTGTCCGCGAGCGGAAGCAGCGTCTGGCGCGGGCCGATGGTGGTGCGCGAGTCGGCGAGCGGGACGGGCAGTCCCGACAGGCGGTCCGGGTCGACGCCGGCGAGGCTGTCGTACAGGCGGTGCCACCAGGCCGGTTCGCGTTCCAGGCCGGCCAGCCGGTCGATCGCCTCCGTCAGCGGCACCCGTGCCACGCCCAGCGTGCGCAGCTCCACCCGGCGCTCGAGGCCGGCGGGCAGCAGCGTCGGCATGACCTCCGCCAGGACGCGCACCGTGTCCGTGCCCGCGCCCTCCAGCACCTCCGCCTCGATGGGCCGCAGACCACCGGTGGTCACCCGGTCCGGCAGTCCGGTGTCCTCGTCGGACACGTCACGCGGGACCGCCGCCTCGAGGAACGCGGTGCGCGGCAGGCGCCGCAGGATCGCCGCCCGCAGCGCGCCGTCGAGTTCGCCCTTGCCGAGCGGGCCGGGCACGAGGTCGATGAGGCCGGTGGTCACCGGCTGCCAGCCGCCGAGCAGTTCGGCGTACACGTCCGCCGCGCGCTCCACCAGGAAGTCGGTGAGCGGCCCGCGGGCCGGGTGGCGGCGGGTCGTGTCCAGGGGCAGCGACGCGATGAGCAGCGCGGGCACGCCCAGCGGCTCGTCGGTCGGCGTCGGCGCGTGCACCACGGGCGCGGTGAGCGGCCGGGCGGGCGCGCCCTCGTCGTCGACGGGTACGGCCCAGGTGACGGTCCAGTGCGGCCGCAGCCGCTCCTCGACCGGCCGGTCCGCCAGCAGCGCCGGCTCGGTCGCCCCGCCGTGGCTGACGACCCGCCAGCGGCGCTCGCCGTGGACGCTGTCCTCGACGCGGACGTACGGCTCCTGCTCGTAACGCTTCAACACCCGCGTCGAATCGGGGGTTTCGATGACGATCTCGGCGAGGCCGGGCAGCGTGAGCAGCAGCGCGTCGTCGATGCCGGCGAGCAGACGCTCGACGAGGTCCACGGCGGCGCCGTCCCGCAGCGGCAGCACGACGACCGTGTCGTAGCCCTCCGGTGCGGTGCCCTCCGCGGGCAGCGGTAGCCGCAGCAGCGGTACGTGGCCGTCCCTGCGGCGCAGTTCGTCCCCGAGGCCGGGGCTGGCCTCGGCTGCCCGGCCCGCCAGCTCCCTGGCCTCCGCCAGGGACCAGCGCACGCCGCCGTGACGGCCGATGACGGCCGGCTCGTCACTGACCGCGAGGACAGCGGCGAAACCGACGCCGAACCGGCCGACGGCCGCCTCGTGGCCCTCACGCTTCGCGGAGGCCCGCAGGGTGCTGAGCGACTCGACACCGGTGGCGTCCAGCGGGGCGCCGGTGTTCGCGGCGGCGAACACGGCGGGCTCGCCGTCCGCGCCGGCGGGCCGCAGGTTCAGCCGCAGCCGGCCGGGGACACCGGCACGGGCCGCGGCGTCGGCGGCGTTCTGCGCCAGTTCGACGACGAGGCGGTCCCGGTAGCCGCCGAGGGCGAGGTCCTCCTCGGCGTTGGCGTCCTCCCGGAAGCGGGCGGGGCTCGCGCCCCACGCGTCGAGCACGCCGCGCCGCAGCCGCGCCGTCCCGAACGGGTCGGCCCACTCGGTCGTCCTGACGCTCACGCTGTGCTCCACTCTCTTACGGCTCCCGGGCGCGGGGCCGGCCACGCCGGCCTGCTGCGACTCCTGATGCGCCCGAAGGTACCGCGTACCGGCGCGGGGTGCGGCCCGCGCCCACCGCCCGCCGCGACGCACCGGGCGTGTCCCCCTTCCCCGCCGGCCCCACACCCCTCCGACGCACCGCCGGAACCACCGCGGCACGCCGCGCGACCGGACTCACGTCCCCGGCGTGCGGGCCGGGGATGCCGGTACGTCCCCCACGCGCTTGGAGCCCCCGGGATCACCCGACCCGTCGGCCCCGCCCGGAACGCCGCGACGCACCGGGGCAGAACGGGCCCCCGGACCGAGGAAGCGGGGGGGGCACAGCTGGGGCGCGCCCAGGCCGAGAAGGGGAGAGACCCAGCGGGACCACGGCCCCCTGGGCCCAGTAAGCACGGCCCGGAGCCGGGCCATTGCGCCCGAACCGAGCGCGGGCCGGGACATGGAACCTCCGAACCCGAGGCGCGGGTCAGAGTCGGGCCCGGGGCCCCCGGGCCCGGAGGAGCGCGGAATCAGGACCCGTGCTGGGCCGTCGCCACCGGCCGGACAGGGCCGGGCCAGCACGCCGGCAGGCACGGGGAACCCGAGGCGCGGGTCAGAGTCAGGCTCGGGGCCCCCGGGCCCGGAGGAGCGCGGAATCAGGACCCGTGCTGGGCCGTCGCCACCGGCCGGACAGGGCCGGGCCAGCACGCCGGCAGGCACGGAACGACGCGAGCCCGAGCCACGCACGGCACCCGCGTGAACCCTCGCCACGCACCGGCCCAGAGCCACGCATCGCGGGCCCGGGCCTGGAGGGCCCGGGTCCATCCGCACAGGGCAGGACTCGGCCGCGGCCGAGAGAGGCGGGTCTCCGGCCACGCGCACCGGGTGGGCCGTCGCCACACGCCCCGGGCCCGGTCGGGTGTCGTCGGGCCGCGGCCCGGTCCGCTAGGAGTGGCCGAGGTCGTCCGACGTGCCGTCGGGCTCCTCCGGGACGGAGCCGCCGTCGCGGGGCGGACGCAGCGGGAACTCGTCCGCCGCCATGGAGTCGAAGACCGGCGGCGGCGGTGTCGGCGGCTTCGGCATCACCGCGGCCTCCGAGTGGCCGCCGCAGCCGTACGCCAGCGAGACCACCCGGCCGTCGGCCGGCGAGAACTCGTTCGCGCAGATGCCGAACGCCTGCCGCAGCGAGCCCGCGATCGGGACCAGGAAGCCGCAGGAGACGCAGGACGCCGGGGCAGCCTGTGCCATGGGCGTCTTCGCGCCGTAGGACTCCTCCCAGCGGTCGGCCGCCGCGTAGAGCCCGTACCGGGACAGCACGCGCGCACGGCGCATGCCCAGCTCCTCGGCGAGCGCCGCGATCTGGCCACGGCCGCTGTTGGTCGTGGACTCGATCGCCGGCCTGCGGTCGGTGAACTCCGCGTCCTCCGCCTCGGCCAGTTCGACCAGGTCGTGCGTCGGGGGGTGCTCCGCGAGGACCGAGTTCGGCGGCGGCTCGTCCTCGCCGCTGTAGCCGGGCTCGAGGCGGAGATCCTCGGCCTCGGTCGGCAGCAGGTCGCCGGGGCCCATGTCGCCGGGCCGCAGCCGCTCGCTCCACGGGACCCACTCCGGCGCCAGGAGCGCGTCGGGGCCGGGCAGCAGGACGGTTTCGTCAAGGGTGACGTTCTTCGCCCGTGAGGCGCGGGTGACGGTCACGGCCCAGCGCCAGCCGCGGTAGCCGGGCTCCTGGCACTCGAAGAAGTGCGTGACGACCCGGTCCCCCTCGGAGACGAGCGACACATGCTCTCCGACCACCCCGGGCGCCGCGGCCTCCTCGGCCGCCTCCCTGGCGAGGTCTACCGCCTCGGCGCACAGGCGGTCGGGGGTACGGCTTCGCGTCGTCGCAGCACTCACTAGTCTCGCTTCTCTCCTACGCCGTCTCACGGATGCGCTCGGCCGATGACGAGGTACGGGGCGGCGCACGGAGCGGACCAGAGGGCCGCATCGACGTCCACACGCCCGGACCGTCCTGATCCCGGGCACACCTAACGTCATCCATTCTGCGGGATGCCGAAGAGGCGCGCGGCCGAGAACAACCGCCGGTGGCGCGCTACGCACGCTACCCCTTCCTTCGCCCGCAGCCCACCTGCCCGTCCCAACCCGGACCGAACCGGGCCCGGCGAAAGAGCCGCCGCGACCGGCACGAACGGTGCGGGAACCGGGCAGGAAGGGGGCGGGGAACAGGTCGGGGACCGCGGGAACCGGGCGGCGGCCCGGCACGGACCGGTCACATATCCACGCGGGAGCACCGCGGGAACACCCACAGAACTCCGCAAGGAGAAAACACGCCGCACCGCGGGCGGGGATCCGGTTCGGGGCAGCCGGGCTTGGGGCACTATGACGGGGTGGCAGCCGCAAGGTCGTCCGAAGGAGACGGCCCGGCCCGCAGGGCGGGCCGGGCGGTCGGCCGTGCCTTGCACCTTCCGTTCACCGGCACCGCCCGCGGCATCCGCAGGGCGACGCACGCGCACGGCGCCGGCGAATCGGGCCTCGGGAAGCTGATCGAGCTGCACGCAGTGAACGGCGCGGGCGACGTCATGATCACCGTCGCGCTGGCGTCCACGGTCTTCTTCTCCGTCCCGACCGACGAGGCACGCGGCCGGGTCGCGCTGTACCTGGCCGTCACGATGGCGCCCTTCGTCCTGCTCGCTCCCGTGATCGGCCCCCTCCTCGACCGCCTCCCGCACGGCCGGCGCGCGGCCATGGCGGGCGCGATGCTCGCCCGCGCGCTGCTGGCGCTGATGATGTCCGGCGCGGTCGCGACGGGCGGCCTGGAGCTGTATCCCGCGGCGCTCGGCGTGCTGGTGTCGTCGAAGGCGTACGGGGTGGTCCGCAGCGCCGTCGTGCCACGGCTGCTGCCACCGAAGTTCGCGCTGGTGAAGGCGAACTCCCGGGTGACACTGGCAGGTCTGCTGGCCACGGGCGCCGCGGCGCCGATCGGTGTGGGGCTCCAGCAGATCGGCCCGCAGTGGCCGCTGTACGGGGCGTGCGCGCTGTTCGTCCTCGGCACGTACTGGGCCTTCACGATGCCGCCCAAGGTCGACTCGGCGAAGGGCGAGACGCCCGTGCGCATGCTCGCGCACGGCGAGAAGAGGCCGACGCTGCGGACGGTCGGCCCGTCGGTGCTGCACGGCCTCCAGGCGAACGCGGCCCATCGCGCGCTGTCCGGGTTCCTGATCTTCTTCCTCGCGTTCCTGCTGCGCGAGCATCCGCTCGCCGGGCAGTCGGCCGCGGTCTCGCTGGGAATGGTGGGCGTCGCCGCAGGCGCGGGCAACGCGCTCGGCACGGCGATCGGCGCCTGGCTCAAGGCCCGCGCCCCGGAGGCGATCATCGTCACGATGCTCTCGCTCGTGCTGACGGCGGCCGTCGCGGCGGCCGTCTTCTTCGGCACGGGCATGGTGGCGGTCCTCGGCGCGACGGCCGGGCTGTCCCAGGCGCTGTCGAAGCTGTCCTTGGACGCGGTGATCCAGCGGGACGTGCCGGAACAGGTCCGCACTTCGACGTTCGCCAGGTCGGAGACGCTGCTTCAGATGGCGTGGGTGGTGGGCGGCGCGATCGGCATCGTGCTGCCGCTGAACGGCGTGGTGGGCATGTCGGTGGCCGCGGGCATCGTCGCGGTGGGAGCCGTCTCCGCGGGACGCGGACTGCTCGGCGCGGCCCGTCACCGCGGAGCCACGCCGAAGGCCCGGGTGGCTTAGCTCCGGGCCCCCGCAGGCGCCCCGCCGGCCGTGCGACGTGCGGTCACGGGTACCTCCCGCGGCGTAACCGGGGCGCGCTTCGGGCCGCCGCGCCGCGCACCCCCGCGCGGCAGGGCGAAGCGCGCCCGATAGCCTTCGGCTCATGACCGTTGCGTTCTTCTCGGGCAAGCGCCGCCGGGCCGCTGCCGCTCTCGGTGCCGTCTCCGCCGGGCTCCTCGTCCTTTCCGCCTGCGACAAGCCGACGCCGCTCGTCACGGTGACCATCGGTTCGGACTCCGTCCACGCGGAGGCCGCCTGCTACAACGACGGCGAGGCGATCAAGGAGTCCGAGATCCAGGGCTGCCTGACCAAGAAGCCGTCAAAGACCATCAAGGTCGCCATGGACGACCAGGTCCGCATGGGTGTCGACCCAGAGATCGCGGACAACGGCTGGACCCTGCTGTTCGGCGCGCAGCCGGTGGAGCAGGAGCCCTTCAAGAAGACGTACCGGACGATCCCCGGCAACGCCTTCTTCTCCTCCGCGACCGGCGAGCCGACGACCAAGACGGCCGTCAGCGTCATGGAGACCAAGGGCCAGAAGGTCGTCGGCATCTGGAACTTCCAGTTCGAGAAGGAGTCCTGACCGGGACCGGAGGGTGACACCGTGCGTGTGCTTGTCGTGACCGCGGTGGCGGCGGAGGCCGCCGCCGTCGTCGCGGACGCCGGTCCTCCGGATGCCGCCGCCGTGCCGCTCCCGGGCGGCTACGCGCTGACGCCCACCCCCGACTACGACGTGCTCGTCGGCGGGGTCGGCCCCGCCGCTGCCGCCGCGGCGACCGCGACCGCCCTGGCCGTGGCCCGCACGCCGTACGGTCTCGTCGTCTCCGCCGGGATCGGCGGCGGCTTCCCGCCGCACGCGCCCGTCGGATCGCTCGTCGTCTCCGACGCCGTCGTCGCCGCCGACCTGGGCGCCGACACGCCCGACGGCTTCCTGCCCGTCGACAAGCTCGGCTTCGGCCGTACCGTGCATCCCTCGCCCGCCGGCCTGTCGGCACTCGTCGCCGCGACCATCGGCGCCGCCCACGCGCCCGTGCTGACCGTGTCCACGGTCACCGGCAGCGCAGCCCGGGCGGCCGAGCTCGCCCGCCGGCACCCGCGTGCCGCCGCGGAGGCGATGGAAGGCTTCGGCGTCGCCGAGGCCGCCGCCGCCCACGGCGTGCCCGTCGTCGAGATCCGCGCGGTCTCCAACGCCGTCGGCCCCCGCGACCGCGCGGCCTGGCGCATCGGCGAGGCGCTGGCCGCTTTGCGGAAGGCGTTCCAGCAGCTCGCCCCCGTCCTTCAGGAGCAACCGTGACCCTGCGTATCGCGTACTCGCCCTGCCCGAACGACACCTTCGTCTTCGACGCCTGGGCCCACGGCCGGGTCCCCGGCGCGCCCGCGCTGGACGTGACGTTCGCGGACATCGACCTCACCAACGGATGGGCCGAGCACGGCGGCGCCGACGACTACGACGTGCTGAAGGTGTCGTACGCGGTGCTTCCGTGGGTGCTCGACGAGTACGCCCTGCTGCCGTGCGGCGGCGCGCTGGGCCGGGGCTGCGGCCCGCTGGTCCTCACGCGGGAGCCGGGCGCCGGGCGGACCTCCCGGGCCGGAGGCTCTGAGGGACTGAGCGGGAAGACGGTCGCCGTGCCGAGCGAGCGGTCGACGGCCTACCTGCTGTTCCGGCTGTGGGCCGCGGAGGTCGTGCCGGGCGGCGTCGGCGAGGTGGTCGTGATGCCGTTCCACGAAATCATGCCCGCCGTGCGCGACGGCAAGGTCGACGCCGGACTCGTCATCCACGAGGCCCGCTTCACGTATCAGGACTACGGGCTGCACTCACTCGCCGACATGGGCGAGTACTGGGAGTCCACGACGGGCCTGCCGATCCCACTCGGCGCGATCATCGCCAAGCGGTCGCTGGGGGAGGAGACCCTGCGCCTGCTCGCCGAGTCGGCCCGCACGTCCGTACGGATGGCCTGGGACGACCCGGAGGCCTCGCGGCCGTACGTGCTCGAGCACGCCCAGGAGATGGACCCGGCCGTCGCCGAGCGTCACATCGGGCTGTACGTCAACGAGTTCACCGCTGACCTCGGTGACGACGGCTACGCCGCCGTGCGCGGACTGCTCACACGCGCCGCGGCAGAAGGGCTCGTACCGCCCCTCGGCCCGGGCGCGCTCGACTTCGTCTGACGCACCGCGCGTTCACGCAACGACGACGCACCCGGCGCCGGGCCCGGAACTCCGGGTCCTTCCGCGCCGGGTGCCATGTCGTCGGCCGCGGGACGGCTACACGTCCAGCTGGTCCGCCACCGCGCGCAGCAGACCGGCGATCTTCGCGCCCTGCGCCTTGTCGGGGTAACGGCCGCGCTCCAGCATCGGGGTGATGTTCTCCAGGAGCGTGGTGAGGTCCTGCACGATGGACGCCAGCTCGTCCGGCTTGCGCCGCTGCGCGGCCGCCACGGACGGCGTCGGGTCCAGCAGCGTCACCGACAGTGCCTGGTCGCCGCGCTGGCCGGCCACCACACCGAACTCGACGCGCTGGCCCGGCTTCAGGGCCTCTACCCCGGACGGGAGTACGGAGGAGTGCACGAAGACGTCGCCGCCGTCGTCGCGGGAGAGAAAGCCGAAGCCCTTCTCGCTGTTGAACCACTTGACCTTGCCGGTAGGCACGTCTGTCCTCGTCCTCGTACTCGTTGGGCGCTGGGGCACCGCAAGTCGGTCCGCCGAAAAACGGCTCTTGATAGCACTACAGCGGGTCGCCTGACCCGCCACCCCCAAGGCTAATGGTCCAGAGGCTGGTGACAAGACGTCCCCGGTCGGTTCGTACGCGCAAGGGAACTACCCTGGCCGAATGACTGCTACTCCTCCCGCCACCGCTCCCGCCCCGGGCGACGGGCTGGTGCGTGCCGGTGCCGTCCTGTTCATCATCGGCGCCGTGGCCACTCTGGTCACGGTGGCCCCGCTGTTCCTGGGCACCGAGCCCTTTCCGACCGTCGCCTACATGGTGAGCATGCTGATGGGCGTCGGCTTCATGGTCGCCGCCGCGGGCGTGCTGCGTTCCATCGCCGCGCAGCGGCGTCAGGCCGGAACCGCGCGGTAGGAACGCAGCCACGCCGGGAACGCGGTCAGGTCGTCGAGGACCACGTCCGCACCCGCCGCGCGCAGTTCGTCCGCGTCGCAGGGACCCGTCGGCACCGCCACGGAGAGCGCGCCGGCGACCCGCGCGCCCCGCACGTCGCCGATGTGGTCGCCCACGTACACGCTCGCCCCGTGCTCGTGCAGCGCCTCCCCCTTGGCCTCCGCCCACAGCCAGCCGATCGTCTCGTCGGGCTCGATGCCGAGGTGCGCGAGGTGGAGCTTCGCGTTCGGCTCGTGCTTCGCCGTGACGACGATCGCCCGGCCCCCGGACTCCCGGACCGCGGCTATGGCCTCACGGGCACCGGGCATCGCGGGCGTCGGGGCGATCGCGTACACCGGGTACATCTCGCGGTACCTGTCGGCCGTCTCCTGGATCCGCCCGTCCGGGAACCAGTGCGCCAACTCCTGCTCCAGCGGCGGCCCGAGGCGCGAAACAGCCAGGTCGGCGTCGATCGGAACTCCCGTCTCCTCGGACAGCGCGCGAAATGCGGCCCGGATGCCCGGCCTGGAGTCGATGAGCGTCATGTCGAGGTCGAAGCCGACGGTCAGGGGGCGCGGGGCGGAGTGAGGGGCCATGGGGGTCATTGTGCCCGCCCGTAGGCACGCATTTTCGGACGCATAGACTTAGCCAAGCCTTACCAACCTCGGCCCGGTACCGGCGCTGCGCTCCGGCCTCGGCCCGTTCTCACGCCCGACACGACCGCACCTCGATTGGTTCCCATGTCAGCCAGACGCGCGCTCGCGGCCCGCCGCATCGGGTGGACGGCCGCCGCCGTCGCGGCCCTGCTGCTCGCGGTGCTGCTCAGCCTCGCGGTCGGGGCGCGCTCGGTCGCCCCGACCGCCGTCCTCGACGCCGTACTGAACGGCGGGCACAGCCCCGACGCCGAAGTCGTACGCGAGCTCCGGGTGCCGCGGACCCTCATCGGACTGATGGTCGGCGCGGCACTGGCCCTCGCCGGCACGGTCCTCCAGGGCATCACCCGCAACCCGATCGCCGACCCCGGCATCCTCGGCATCAGCCAGGGCGCCTCGGTCGGCGTGGTGCTGGCGATCGCCTTCGCCGGGGTGCACACGCTGAGCGGATACGTGTGGTTCGCCTTCGTCGGCGCGGCGATCGCCTCGGTCGCCGTGTACGCGATCGCCGCCCGTGGCCGGGGCGGCGCGACGCCCGTCAAACTGGCGCTCGCCGGCGCGGCGATCAACGCCCTGCTGGTCTCCGTGACGATGGGCGTCCTGACGACGAAGGCGGCGGCGCTGGACGAGTTCCGCTTCTGGCAGGTCGGCTCGGTCGCCGGCCGCGACGCCGAAGTGGTCGGCCAGATCTGGCCCTTCCTGCTCGTGGGCACCGTCCTGGTGATCTCCGTGGCCCGCGGCCTGGACGCGCTGGCGCTCGGCGAGGACATGGCGAAGGGCCTCGGCCAGAACGTCGCCACGGTACGGATCGTGGGCGGCGTCGGCGCGACCGTGCTCACCGGCGCCGGGGTGGCGGCGGCCGGCCCGATCGCCTTCATCGGCCTGGCCGTTCCCCACATCGCCCGCGCCGTCGTCGGCAGTGACCACCGGTGGGTGCTGCCGATGGCGGCCCTCGTCGGCCCGGTGATGCTGCTCGTCTCCGACGTCATCGGCCGGATCGTCTTCCCGCCCGGCGAGGTCCCGGCGGGCGTGATGACAGCGCTCATCGGTGTGCCGTTCCTCGTCACCCTGGTCCGCCGCAAGGCGGTGCCGGCATGAGCGCGGAGACCCTCACCGGCCGCCGGATCCGGCCCGCCGGCTACACCCTCGTCCGCACCGCCCGCGGCAGCTTCCTGCTGCACCGCCGCGCCGCCGCCATCGCCCTCGGCCTCGCCACGGTGCTCGCCGCGGGGTGCGTCGCCTACCTCAGCGTCGGCGAGAGCTTCGTCGCCCCCGCCGAGGTGCTCAAGGTCGTCCTCGGGCAGCCCTCGCCGGACGAACTCGTCGTCGGGACGCTGCGGCTGCCCCGGATGGTCCTCGGACTCCTCGTCGGCGCCGCCTTCGGCGTCGCCGGCGCGCTGATCCAGACCGTCGCGCGCAACCCGCTCGCCAGCCCCGACATCATCGGCATCAGCCAGGGCGCGAGCGCGCTCACCGTGGGCGCGATGACGTTCGGCGTCACCTCGTACTCGGTGCTGCCGTACCTGTCCGTCACCGGCGGCATCGTCGCCGCCGCGCTGGTGTACGTGTTCGCCTGGCGCGGCGGGCTGCACGCCACCCGGTTCGTCCTCATCGGCATCGGCTTCGCCATCGCGCTCCGCTCGGTCACGACGCTGTTCATGACCAAGGGCGACTACCTCGTCGCCCAGCAGGCACAGATCTGGATGACCGGGTCGCTGAACGGCCGCGGCTGGGAGGAGGCCGCGCCGCTCGGCTGGACGCTGCTCGTCCTGCTGCCCGCCGTGCTGTGGGCCGCCCGCGCCCAGCGCACCGTCTCCATGGACGACGACACCGCGACCGCCCTCGGCGTACGGCTCGGCCGGGTACGGCTAGGGCTCGTGCTCCTCGGGGTCGTACTGGCGTCGATCGCGACCGGCGCCGCCGGGCCCGTCGACTTCGTGGCGCTGCTCGCACCGCAGATCGCCCGCCGCATGACCCGCACCGCGCAGATCCCGCTGCTGTGTTCCGCGCTGCTCGGCGCAGTGATCGTCGTCCTCGCCGACCTCGCGGCCCGCCGGATGTTCTCGCCCACGGAGCTCCCGGTGGGTGTGCTGACGGCCGCGATCGGCGCCCCGTACCTGATCTGGCTGATCGTTCGCAGCCGCACCGTTGGAGGTAAGTCGTGAGCAGGCTGACGGCGCGCGAGCTGACGCTCGCCTACGAGGACCGCACGGTCGTGCACGAACTCGACCTCGCGGTCCCCGACGGCCGGGTCACCGTCATCGTCGGCCCCAACGCCTGCGGCAAGTCGACCACCCTGCGGGCGCTGGGCCGGCTGCTGAAGCCGAAGGGCGGCGCGGTCCTCCTCGACGGAGCGGAACTGTCCGCGATACCGACGAAGAGGATCGCCCGGTCGATCGGGCTGCTGCCGCAGTCCCCGGTCGCGCCGGAGGCCATCACCGTCGCCGACCTCGTGGCCCGCGGCCGCCAGCCCCACCAGCACTGGTGGCAGCAGTGGTCGCAGGAGGACGAACGCGCCGTGACCGACGCCATGGAACGCACGGACGTCACGGCCCTCGCCGACCGTCCCGTCGACGAACTGTCGGGCGGTCAGCGGCAGCGCGTGTGGATCGCGATGGCGCTCGCACAGGAGACGGACCTGCTGCTGCTGGACGAGCCGACGACGTTCCTCGACATCGCGCACCAGGTCGAGGTGCTCGACCTCGTACGGCAGTTGAACCACGAACGCGGCCGCACGGTCGTCGCCGTGCTCCACGACCTCAACCAGGCCGCCCGCTACGCCGACCATCTCGTCGCCATGAAGGCCGGCCGGATCGTCGCCGAAGGCGCCCCGGCCGACATCGTCACCGCCGACCTGGTCCGCGAGGTGTTCGGCATGGAGTCGGTCGTGGTCCCCGACCCGGTGACCGGGTCCCCGCTCGTCGTGCCGGGAGCGCCGTACGCCCCGCCGGGCCGGCCCAAGACCCCCACGTCCACCTCACAGTCCGTCTGAAAGGTTCCCGTTCATGAGCAGCATGCTTCGCCGCCGCGGCCTCCTCGCCGGTTCCCTGGCCCTCACCGCCGCGATGACGCTGAGCGCCTGCGGCGCGAACGACGACGCCGCCACCCCCTCCGACCCGGCGGCGTCCGGCGGCAAGCACACGGTGAAGACGGCCATGGGCGACATCGAGGTCCCCGACGCGCCGAAGCGCGTCGTCGTCCTCGACACCGCCGAGCTCGACTCCGCGATCACCCTGGGCGTGAAGCCCGTCGGCGCCACCCACGCCGGCACCGAGTCGGGCTTCCTCAACTACCTGCCCAAGGACAAGCTCGAAGGCATCACGGACGTCGGCGAGATGATGACCCCCAACCTGGAAGCCATCGCCGCGCTCAAGCCCGACCTGATCCTCACCAGCAAGATCCGCCACGGCGACAAGTACGCCGAGCTGAAGAAGATCGCGCCGACGGTGATGACCGAGACCACCGGCGAGCCCTGGAAGGAGAACTTCCGGACCCACGCGGACGCGCTCGGCAAGAAGGCGGAGGCGGCGAAGGCCGTCGCCGCGTACGAGGCGCACGCCGGAAAGGTCACCGAGGCGCTCGGCGGCAAGGAGAAGGCGGCGGCGACCGAGGTCAACGTCGTCCGCTTCGTCGAGGGCGCGGACATCCGCATCTACGGCAAGAAGAACTACATCTCGACGATCCTCGCGGACGTCGGCCTGGGCCGCCCGGCCATCACCGACAAGGCCAAGGACGGCTTCTCCTACGACGTGAGCCCCGAGAAGATCGACCTCGCGGACGCGGAGGTCGTCTTCCACTCGACGTACGGCGACCCGGAGAAGGCGAAGCAGAAGCAGACGCTGGACAGCGCGCTGTGGAAGAGCATGAAGGCGGTCGAGACCAACAAGGTGTTCGCGGTCGACGACGAACTGTGGATCCAGGGCATCGGCTACACGGCGGCGTCCCGCATCCTGGACGAACTCGAGGCGGACCTGACGAAGTAGCGAACGGGTCCCGCTGCGCGAGGGCGGGTTCCGCTGCGCGAGGGCGGGGGGCGTTGCCCGGAGGGCCTCGTCGTTGCGGGGGCTTGGGCCGCTGCGCGGGAGCGTTGCCGCGGGGGCGGGGCCGCTGCGCGAGGGCGGGGGGGGCGTTACCCGGAGGGCCCCGTCGTCGCGGGGACTTGGGCCGCTGCGCGGGGGCGTCGGGCCCCGAGCGTCGGCGCCACGGGCCCGCTGCGCGGGGCTTTCCCCCACCCCGCCCCTTCCCGAACCGGGGCAAGCCCCGGACCCCGGACCGCGCTCCGCGCGGTGTCCTCGAACGCCGGACGGGCTGACTGTGTCAGCCTCGCCGGCGATTGAGGCGCGGGGGTGCGGGGGCAGAGCCCCCGAAACACCGCGCGGAGCGCGGTGGCGGGTCCGGGCGGAGCCCGGT